>DUSN01000106.1 GCA_012842605.1 Clostridiales bacterium | reverse complement strand
TGGAGCTTTGTCAAGTTCTTCCACTAAAGTGTAGTCAGAATTTGTTAGTATATCCGATGCTGTTCCTGAATTGCTACTCTTTTTTCTGTATAATTTGTAAATCTCCTTGTCAAGGAGATAACCGCCGGTTGCAACCTTCTTACTGTCCGCCTCCAGCAAGTAATTCCCATACAAACCGAGTATAACGCCTGGTCCATGCCAGTCGAGCTCCCCTACCACCCAGTTTTCTGGAATGTTACGCTGCACGGTTATTTCATACGCTTTTGTTGGCTTCGGTATGGGTTCCATTACCTCTGGCTCGTAAACAATTTTTATCCCTTGTTTTGCGATATCTTTGTAAACACTTTTCATGTAGTCAGGAAGGTTCTCGGGAACCTCCATATTTTGAGAAACGCTGCACGCACATAAACTGATCGCAAGGCTAGATAAAATACCTATGGCCAACAGGACTTTTACGGACTTGCATGTTCTTGTCAAGACACAATTCCCCTTAGTATATGATATATCCTTCATCATTTGCCTTTGTACATGCAGCAATGTTCCTTGAGCTGGTAAAATGACGTCCATATGGATTACCATACGGGAGCTGAGCATCGAAAGAATCAAGGTAGCCAGTTCCGTGCATTCCGTTAGCTTGGGTTGCAGCCCTATAACCAACAATGTAGTGATACGCCTCATAGGAACCATAACCGTCTGGATTAACATACGCCACCAAGCCGTACCTGATGCCCCACACATCAGTTTTGTACGTTTTGCCGAAAGGATCGGAGCGAGTGCGATAAATAATTCCTTTCCCACTAAGTGCATCCTGTTTTGTCGTATTATAGATTGTTAGTGCTTCATTCTGTGTTTCCACTGGATTGGGGTCCTCCTCAATTGTTCTCCAGGCCCACGGGGAAGTCTCAGCCTTTTTGTAGGCATTAAGTGCATTGCGAATTTTATATACATATGAGCCTGAGCTGGACGTCGTACCGATCGCATCAGCAAGAAAACTTTGCGAATACTTGCTTGTTGCTCCAGTATACCCCCAATCGTAGTCAAGAAGTTCCTGGGCTGAAGCTGGACCGCACCAGTAGTTTCTTTCTTGTCTCCTCAAAGGGATTGCAATCTGATAGTCTTCTACAGCCATTGTGTGAAAACCGTTATTTTCCCTTGGGGTGTCAGAAAGAAGTGTCTTATCTTGCTGGGTAGCAAGCCACGTTTCATATTCAGCCATACGTTCTTGCTGAATTGCATTCTGTTCGGGTGTCTCGATGTGATAGGGATCAGGTTGAGACTGGAAATCTAATGGAAACAACTGTAATTCTTCCACCGCGGCGAAAGCGGGCAAACACCCAAGACATAGGCAAACCCCTAATAACATTACCACAAACTTGACTTTCATGTGTAACCCTCCTTGTAGAGGCGCCATTCATTAGGTAATCTACGAGGGCACTAAGATGTCCTTTAGTTAACCATCCGCTTCTTACCCCACACATCTGCGCCTATTGTAGCACAGTGATGAACAAAGCCTTCAATGGGCGTATAACGTACAAAACGTCACGAACTTCGGGACATGATGCAAATCCGATCGAATTGTGAAAGATCCTTCATAATGTTACAAGAAAACCCCATGGAAGAAGCAAGAATTTTCAAGTCTTTCTCCAGATAACTGTCTATTTCCAGTACTACTCTGCCTTTACTGAGCAAATGGGACGCGGCATACTCCAAAATATCTTGGAAAACCATAATCGGATCTTCATGAAATATTGCCTGAAGAGGTTCAAAAGCCTTCACACCATAATCTACGTCCTCGAAGGATTCGTAAGCAACGTACGGTGGATTG
>DUSN01000076.1 GCA_012842605.1 Clostridiales bacterium | reverse complement strand
CCTCCAGCTTCCTTCAGATTCCTCGTCACCGAGGACACCCTTGCTCTTGGCTATGTACTTGGCACTATCAACCCGTACTCGGGACTTTCACCCGTTAGATTGCGCCCATGCTGGGCGCACAAAGAAAAATCCGGAACTAGTCCGGATTTTAGCTTTTAAATCAAAACTATCTCTTTTATATAACTTCTTACCTACAATTCTATAATATAAGGAAGCCTTTCCCAGGCTTCCCATGTACCTGCATGATTATCTGCATTTATTGCATTCTGGTTATTTAAGTAAATTCTTCAGAAAATCCACGGCCAATCTTATATCTTTCTCAGGCTGGGCCCCTACTTCTCTTTCAATTGTCAGAAAACCGGCAAAACCAACTTCTTCAAGAGCTTTTAAGTAATTGGGAAAATCCACGGCGCCTTCGCCGAGGGGTGTCTCCAGGAAATAATCCTCCATGCGTATATCCTCAATGCCGCCCTCTGCAAAGAAATTGTATATCCTTTCAGGATCTGTCTTCTTCTTTAATATACCATCCTTGGCATGGGTATGTACTATATAATCCTTTAGTGTATATACCGCTTTAACCGGGTCATCATCAGTTACCATGACAAGGTTAGCCGGATCCATATTTACCCTGACTCCCCTGCTATTCAGGCTGTCAAGGAAAGCTTTCAGCACAACAGCCTTTTCAGGACCGGTTTCTATTGCAAAATAAGCCCCTACTTCATCTCCGTATTCGCCAAGTTCATTGCAGGCATCCTGCAATACCTTGAAACGGTCATGATTGGGGTCGGCAGGTATAACTCCGATATGTGTGGTTACTACGTTGGTCTCCAGGTCCTTGGCCAGGTCCATTATTCTCTTGGACTTCTCTATCCTGGCAGGATTGTCTTTTGCAATCGCAAAACCATGACCGCCCAGATCACCGCAAAGTGCTGAGACAACTAATCCGTTGGACTTTATAATGTCCAGGATCTCTTTTCTTCTTGCTGTACTCAGATTCTCAGGCGCCATTTCGCCGCTTGTAGCATAAATCTGAATACCTTGGGCTCCTACTTCGGCTGCTTTTTTAATGCCTTCTACAATTCCCAGGCGGAAGGAATCCACCAAAACACCTATTTTGAAGGGCTTCATAATAATTCTCCTTTCTGCTGAGCTTTTTTTTTATCCTATTTTATATCATTATAAAGGTATACCTTACGTCTTTCCTTACCCGATTGATATACAGCACAAATCATAGCCTGGGTCTTACGGGCTTCTTCTCCGTCAATGAAAGGCTTTTCACCATTCATAAGAGATTTATAGTAATCTTCAATTTGTCTTCTATGGCTAATGCCCCAATAATCCTTGCCAACTGTATTAGCCTGATCTGCCGGATCCCGGTCAACTGTAAGTTCCCTGCCGTCACAGAATCTTATGACAGCTTTGTCCGATACTAATCTTACCAGCCCTTTTTCACAATGGATCTCTATCTCTATAGGCGCATCGTAGGTATAGTAATTCAGAGCATGAAAGATTGTAGTCACACCGTTCTTATACCTGATAACACCCTCTGCACAGTCTTCCACTTCTATATTGGGATGAGCACGGTTGCTGATATTGGCATCCACATACTCAATGGGTGAATCCACAAACCATCTTAAAAGATCCATGGTATGGATGGCCTGGTTTATTAATACTCCGCCGCCTTCCTTGTCCCATGTACCCTTCCAGTCACTGCTGCTGTAGTATTCATCGGAGCGGTTCCAATAGACATTAAGCCGGCCTGACAGGATACGCCCCAGTTCACCTGAATCCAATGTTTTCTTGATCAGTGCCGAACCTGCATTATAACGGTTCTGGAAAATAACCCCGAGTGTTACATTATTGTCTTTGCATGCCTTTATCATTTCATCAGCTTGTTCGAGTGAAACAGACATAGGTTTCTCAGTTAATACATTGACTTTTCTTTCAGCAGCCTGGACTGCCATAACAGGGTGCAGATAATGAGGAGTGCAGATATGTACAGCATCCAGCGATGCATCTTCCAGCATTTCATTAAAATCAGTGTAATACCTGCAATTATACTGCTGTGCAGCAGCCTTTGCCCTTTCCTCCCGGATATCGCAGACAGCCGCTAATTCTACCATATCCAGGGATTTCAAAGCATCCAGATGCATTGGAGATATAGCGCCGCAGCCAACCAGCCCAACCTTAAATTTGCTCATTATATAATCACCTTCAGATTCACTAGATATGCAATGTAAGGATTAGAATGCCACTAAAGACTATTATATAGGATAATGGATTTATTTCAAGGAAAAAATGCCGGGAATTATTCAGCCAATTCTTATTTGCCGTATGAAAGAAGATACTGTCCAGGTATATTTTTTGGGCTTAATAACAAACTAAAACCGGAGGTGCATGAAAATGACATTAACACAAAAAGAAAGAAGCTTGCTGCAAGATCAAAAAAACCATGAAGAAATCTGTATAAAAAAGTACAATAATTATGCCAGTCAGGCTAAAGATCCGGAGCTGAAGCAAATGTTCCAGAACTTTGCCCAGCAGGAACAGAATCATCTGAATACAATCAATCAAATGTTAAGCGGACAGGTGCCGAATATGCAGCAGAATCAGCAGCAAAGCCAGCAGCAGAACCAACAGCAAAACCTGCAGAATCAGCAAGCCGGTATGACAAATGCATGTGATGCGGATTTGTGCAATGATATGCTCATGACAGAGAAGTATGTTTCAAATGCTTATAATACTGCGGTGTTTGAATTTGTTGATACAAATGCGCGCCAGGCACTTTACCATATTCAAAAAGAAGAACAGCAGCATGGCGAAGGAATCTTCAATTACATGAAGAAAAAAGGAATGTATCAGCCGCAATAAGATGAAAAATCGTTGAATAATAGGAAGCTGTCTTTTTAATCCCCCGCCACCGTATAGACATGGTGGCGGGGGATTATTTATAATTTCAAATACCTGTAAAACTGCCGGACAATTTCAGCCATACCAGAAGAGCTTACAATTTGTTTGCTTGGCACAGGCAATGAACTCTATTGCATCGTTTGTAAAATAATATTCCTTGTTATATAATATTCAAGAAATCAGGTTAAATTTGCATAAGCAAAACATAACAGGAAACGGAGGGCAAATAATGAACCAGAGAGATTTAATTGAAAGAGCTAAGGAACATTTGGGCAAGCTGCTGGAGTCCCAGTTTGCCAGGATTGAAAAAATGAAAGAAACCCAGGATTTTATTAATTATGATAATTTGCATCCAATCATTATCAGCATTGTAGGAGGAGACGGCATAGGCCCGTTTATAACTGCCCAGGCTCAAAAAATACTGGAATTCCTATTGCAGGACGAGGTAAAAAGCGGCAAGGCTGTTTTTCGCGTCATTGACGGACTTACTATAGAAAACAGAGCAAAGCATGGAAAAGCCATACCAGACGATGTGCTTGAAGAACTGAAGCAATGCCATGTAATTCTGAAAGGCCCGACCACCACTCCCAGAGCCGGTGATCCATGGCCTAATATCGAAAGTGCCAATGTTGCTATGCGGAAAGAACTTGACTTATTTGCCAATGTAAGGCCGGTTAAAGTGCCTGAGCAAGGCATTGACTGGACATTTTTCCGTGAAAATACAGAAGGCGCATATGCTTTAGGCAGCAACGGCATCCATGTAAATGAAGATCTTGCCCTGGATTTCACAGTTACCACACAGGAAGGTTCTTACCGGATTATAAAGGCTGCCTTTGACTACGCCAGCAAGAATAAAATTAACAAAGTAACCGTTGTAACCAAAGCCAACGTCGTAAAGACCACTGACGGCAAATTCCTGGAGGTAGCCAAGCAGGTAGCTAAGGAATACCCTGAAGTAGAGTGGGATGACTGGTATATTGATATCATGACAGCCAAACTGGTAGATCCTAAACGCCGCACCCAATTTAAGGTAATGGTGCTGCCAAATCTGTATGGAGACATTCTTACCGATGAAGCAGCGGAATTCCAGGGAGGAGTAGGCACTGCAGGCAGCGCAAATATAGGCAAGCGCTACGCAATGTTTGAGGCTATCCACGGTTCAGCACCAAGAATGGTGGAAGAAGGCCGTGCTCAATATGCAGATCCGAGCAGTATTATAAGAGCTGCAGCAATGCTGCTTGAGCATATTGGTTACAGGGAAAAAGCAGCAAAGCTTCAGAAAGCATTGGATATCTGCGGACAGTACGAAAAGGCAGTAGCAATTACAGGACGCAGCAACGGTGCAACCGGTGCCGAGTTTGCTCAATATATTATGAATACTTTATCCGATCCTCAGTTGGAGCAAAAATGGGCTGAGTACGTAAATCGAAAATAATGTAAAACATTATAGGATAACAGCAATCCAAAGCATTTTTGTAACTTGAAAAGTAAATTTTACTTCTAATTTAACAGGGGGGCTTAAAATGCAAAATTTTAATCTTATGCATCCTGCAGACCAGCTGGTTACCATTATGGAGCGTATCTACCGGTATGGTATGACAACTACGTCCGGAGGCAACCTGTCAATACTGGACGACAATGGAGATATCTGGATCACACCCAGCGGAATTGATAAAGGCTCCCTTACCAGGAAAGACATGATAAGGGTAAAAGCAAACGGGGAGATAATCGGTATACATACCCCCTCTGTGGAACTTCCCTTCCATGAGATGATTTATCAGAGACGGCCGGATATACGAGCGATTATTCATGCCCATCCCCCGGCCTTGATTGCCTTCAGCATAGTCCGCAAAATACCCAGCACCCGCCTGACTCCAAGTGCTTACTTTACCTGCGGCAAAATAGGAATGGCTGAATATGCTATACCGGGCAGCAAGGAATTAGGAAAAAACATTGCAGACAAGTTCCAGGAAGGGTGTGACATAGTCATCCTTGAGAATCACGGTGCAGTTGTCGGCAGCAGTGATTTGTTCCAGGCATTTATGGCTTTTGAAACACTGGATTTTACCGCCAGGCTGGAAATAGAAGCCAGGCAGCTGTCTGAACCTGTTGAGCTCTCCGACAGGCAGCTGGACATGTCAAAACATAAACTTAATGTAGTGATGGACGAGTTCATTCCTCAAACCTTCTCCAGTGAAGAAAAAGAAGCACGCCGCAATATGTGCAGTTTCATTAGCAGGGCATATGAGCAGTCTCTGTTTACCAGTACTCAAGGTACATTCTCTCAGAGACTGAAGGACAACTCCTTCCTGATTACACCTTACGGCATAGACAGAAAATATATGGATATCTCTGATATTGTCCGCATTCAAAACGGCTGGAAGGAATCGGGCAAGCATCCCAGCCGCTCGGTTAAACTGCATCAGGCTATTTATGACAGGCACCCTGACATTAATTCCGTCATTATAGCGCACCCGCCGAATATTATGGCCTTTGCGGTAACAGAAGCCCAGTTTGAAACAAAAATTATCCCCGAGAGCTACATTCAGCTGCGGAATATAAAAAAGGTGCCCTTTGGCTCCACCTTCATGCAGCCTGAAATGACAGCCGAGTCATTTTCAGCTTCTACACCCATACTCATTGTTGAAAATGATTGTATTATAGTAACGGGGAATTCCCTGCTGAATGCGTATGACCGCCTTGAGGTAGCCGAATATAGCGCCAAAGCCATACTTTCTGCCAGAACCCTGGGCAGCTTGGTTGCCATCAGCGAAAAAGAAATAGACGATATAGAAACTGCCTTTAAACTTAAATAAAAAACGGCAGGCAATTAAACAAGCCGGACGGTCTTTGCTTTCAAATAAAGCAATGGTCCTTGCATGGGATACTGCTGAGTATGAACCGGTTGAGCTTAATCTCCTGAGAATAGTATCCTTCAAAGTATTTCCACATGCCATGGGCTGATGAAGCGCGTATATTGCTGCGATTGCTCAGGTAGTCGGAATGGTCGGCCAGGCCAAGCGCATGCTGGGCTTGCCGCATTAAATAACTGTTCATTGGGTCTTTAAGATCAATATTATTAACAAGGAAGTCATATTCCTCCAGGGCTTTTTCTCTGGATGCTTCCATTGAACTTAGCAAAATGACAACGTGAAACCAAAGATAAGTCCCCACTTCCGAGTGGGGTATTTTTTTACGCATGGCCGGTGAGTACATCAGCATGGAGATATAATCCATTATTACTTGGGGAATATTATCGCTGTCTCCGGTTAGGTATTCCATTATGAAAATATCCAGGCTATTGAGTGCAACTACACCAATATCCTTCCTATACAGCATTTTTTCAATATCCTTCAAAATCATCTCTCTGAGATAATGGCTGTTTCTTCTGACTTCATCAGGATTGGACGATAAAGCCGAATATTGATACATTTGCATTGCAGCAAAGGAAGGATTGGCCTGGCACAAATGCAGGGCAGGAATATCACCTATTATGGTTTCCGCATCAGCCATGCTGATTAACAGCAAGAAGACTGTAATAACAGACATATATAATGATATAACGCTGAAAAACAACTGAAGAAAAACATTTTCCTGCTGCAGAAAAATTGGGAAAGCGACTAATTGCACAATTATATAAAAAGCAATTGCTGCAGTCGGTCCGGCAGCTATTACACGGGCATAGGCACTGCGCAAATGTTCAAATTCCTCTTTGTCCTTTACTGCGCTCACATCGGGTATTGCTGCTCCGCCAAGAAGTGTAACACTATTAGGACATATTTTCAGCCTCCAATTATTTTCCTCCCGATTAAATAGAAAAATTGAAAGAAATAAGGCACGAACCTTTATGCCGTTTTTGATAAACGAAATAAAATGGCCCAGCTCGTGAACAAAGACTGACATAAAATACGCAGCAGGCAGCAGCAAAATATATGCTGTAGCAGGCAAGGCCTTATATCCTCCGGACAGTACTCCTTTTTTTATAAAAGTCCAGCCAGGAACAACAGCAAGAGACATGATTATTATTATAACCACCAGGCAGCTGCGTTTTGACCATATGGTTATTTTTTGTTTTTCCATCTCTTTATTCTCCAGCAATCTCAGTTCAAACGAATATATATCCTAATTATCATATCGTTTACAATAAGAAATTGCTAATAAGCAGAACAGGAATTTGCCTGACGCACAAAGTCAGCAGCAGCTTGAGTTACCTTTTGAAAGTCCCCCTGATTTACCCAAACCGGGTTCGCCAATGCCGTTCCAATGCCCAGTGCGTATGCCCCGCATTTCATGAAATCTGCTGCATTGTTCAGTGAAACACCGCCCACCGGCATAATTTCAACCTGAGGCAGGGGGCCTTTGATATCTTTTATGTATTCCGGCCCGAATACCCTTGCAGGAAAAACTTTTACAAGCTGCGCTCCTGCTTCCCATGCCGTCAATATCTCAGTAGGAGTTAAAACACCGGGAACTGCCAGTTTGCTGTACCTGCAGCAGGTTTCAATAACCTTTAATGACAAAGTAGGAGAAAGAATAAAATCTGCACCTGATCGAATAGCGCTTGCTGCAGTTTCGGAATCCAGTACGGTTCCTGCTCCGACTATCATTCTGTCTCCAAAGGAAGCCTTGACAACCTCAATCATGCGTAGAGCTCCCGGAGTATTCAGTGTTACTTCTATAGCACGGATTCCGCCATTGTACAGCGCTTCTGCCGCTGGTACAATCTTATCTTCCTGAATTCCCCGTACAATGGAGACAAGCTTGCATTCACCAAGCTTTTGAAAAATTTTGGCTACCATTCTGTTACCACTCCTTCACTTGTACGCCATACCGGGTTCCTCCACCGATGACCTGTTTTTGACATCTCAATAACTTTTTCTTCATTTATTTCAATGCCCAGGCCCGGAGCAGTCAGACGTTTAACGTAACCGTTCTCGTAAGCAAAAACACCGGGGTCGGCCAGATAATCCAGCAGATCTGAGCCCATATTGTAGTGGATTCCCAGGCTTTGTTCCTGAATAAAAGCATTAGGGGTGCAGAAATCCAGCTGGAAGCAGGCTGCCAGTGCAATTGGACCTAATGGACAGTGAGGCGCTACTGCCACATCATAAGCTTCAGCCATTGCAGCAATCTTCCTGGTTTCCCAGATTCCCCCTGCATGGCTCAGATCCGGCTGTATTATGTCCACAGCTCCGTCCTGAAGGATTCCTTTGAAGTCCCAGCGGGTATACATTCTCTCACCTGTAGCGATTGGTATAGATATATGTTGACGTAATTCCTTCAGAGCTTCGTTATTCTCTGAAAGCACCGGTTCTTCTATAAACATGGGTTTATATGGCTCAAGTTCCTTAGCCAGGATCCTGGCCATGGTCTTATGCACCCTTCCATGAAAGTCTATGCCAATATCCACACCATACCCTATTTCTTCCCGTATAGCTGCCAGCCTTTCCACTGCCCTGTCAATTTTTTCAAATGAATCAATCCAGTTCATTTGATCAGTAGCATTCATTTTAAGAGCAGTATACCCGGCAGCTATCTTTGCTTTGGCATCAGCAACTACGTTGGATGGTTTGTCTCCGCCAATCCAGCAATAAACCTGAAGCTTATCGCGCACTGCTCCGCCCAGCAGCTCATACACCGGTACACCTAATTTCTTGCCCTTTATATCCCAAAGAGCTTGCTCTATGCCTGAAATAGCGCTGGTTAAAACAGGCCCTCCACGGTAAAATCCGCCACGGTATAGTACCTGCCATATATCTTCAATGTTGCCGGCTTCTTTTCCTATGAGGTAGTCGCTCATCTCCTCAACGGCAGCAGCAACGGTATCCGCTTTGCCCTCAACAATTGGTTCCCCCCAGCCGGTTATGCCGTCATCAGTGGTTACCTTCAAAAAAAGCCATCGCGGCGGTACCTTATATAATTTCATTTCTTTTATCTTCATCGTTTTTCCCTCCTCAAACACAAGGCAAAATCTGCCTTGCATTTTTAAGTATACAATACATTTAGTTCTACGAAAAGCTATAGTTCTCCTCTTGTCAGCTTCATATTAAGATGTTTAAAACGCTTTATATAATCCGTTCCTATTCCCGCAAATACATACGTGCAGCAACTGGCATATCAGCCCCATACACTTAAGCAGTCCATCCGTGCCGGCACCATTGACGGACTAAAATTATGATTATTGTCATATATAGTTCCTAAGATGTATAATATCCACATCAACATTACAAGGGGTGCGTATTTTATTATGAATGATGCAAAAATACTAAGAAAACTTGCGTATAGTTATTCTGAAATTGCTTACAGCAGTAGGAACTTTGAGAACATAAAACTGCATAAGGCAGTAAACGACCTGAAGATGATCAGGCCTGTTGTGCTGATTGATGAGCTGCCCTGGAATGAGATGAATATTAATGATGAATTAACATTGCAATGTACTGATCCTTATTTGCGCTCAGTAGAATGGTTTTTCCGTACTAATATATATATGAATAAATACATGCCGGCAGACATGATCGTACCTCCTTTTTTCCCTGTTCATAAGATAATAAATTCAACCGGCATCGGCATTACCATAGATGAAGAAATTGTGGTTACAGACAAGGAAAATCATATAGTATCACATAAATACAACGACATACTGTCATCTGAAGAAGACCTGGAAAAGGTGCATGAACCTGTTATCACATACGATGAAGAAGAAACTCTGAGACGTTATAATTTGGTTGGTGAAATATTTGGAGACATCCTGCCTGTTAAACTTGCAGGTGTTGGTTTTTATGGAAATACATCATGGGATCAGATTTCCAGGTACAGAGGCGTTACCAATCTACTGATGGATTTAATAGAAAGACCTGAATTTATGCACAAGACTATCAGAAAGTTTACTGATATAAGCCTGTCCTATATAAAACAGCTGGAAGATTTGGATTTGCTGGATACCAATACTTACAACCTGCATTGCACTGCTATTCATACTGATGATTTGCCGGGCAAAGAATTTGACGGTGAAAAAGTTACCAGGAAAAACATCTGGGGCAGAGGTGCTGCTCAAATATTCGGCTCGGTGTCAAAGCAAATGCATGAGGAGTTTGACATTAATTACATGATAGAAACCATAGGCCAGTGCGGTCTGTCATACTATGGATGCTGTGAGCCACTGGACAAGAAAATTGATATGGTTGCAAAAATACCTAACCTGCGAAAGATCTCCATAACCCCCTGGGCTGATGTTGATATAGCAGCTGAAGCAATAGGCAAAAAATATGTTCTTGCGTCCAAACCCAATCCGTCTTCAGTAGCAGTGCCCATGCTGAATAAAGAGAGCCTGCGTAAAGAAATCGGCAGGATTCTTGATGCCTGCAAAAGAAACAATTGCTCTTGCGATATCGTGCTAAAGGATATAAGCTCATGCCACAGGAGACCACAGAATATTTTTGAGTGGGAACAGACCGTTATGGAAATGGTTAGAAATTATTAATTCGTCTTTTATTGGTCCATAAACGAACATAAAAATAAGAATCTATAAGTACAGTCATTTTAGATAATTGTTTAGGAGCTGTCTCAAGGAAGTATGTTATTTGAGCCGGCTCCTTTTTTATAAGGTTTTTGCCGTTATATACTGCATAAGCGTGCAAAAAGCCTAAAGCAGTGTTTAACTCATTAGAAAGATATATTTTAATTTATAAGAAAGATAAAAAGGAAATAACATAATACATAATATGGATATTCTTGTCCATTTAAGCATAAATTGAAATTAAGAAACGGCTTAATTGGGGTGATATCAATTGGCTGGGTACAAAAAATAAGATGTGCATGATGACAAAAATTGCTGAATGAGAACGGCTGGAATCCGGCAGCCAAAATGCTTACTGAATTTATCAAACAAGCAGGTGAGTGAAATAATTATTGAGTTTATAGCTGTTTCCGGTTCCGGGAAAACTTATATCAGTGAATTGCTGGTTAAATTTTTAGCACAGGAGCCTCTCTTAAACAATACAATAATCTACAGCGCATCGGACCTTTGGAAAGCAATGGGCTTAACAAGATCAAAAATACTAAACAAGGGCATCAGAATAATTGAACGAATACGCTGCTTATTCAGTATGCCTGTGCTTAAGTTACTGATATCCATATTGTTTTCCGGCATCGGGTTTATGAAAAGCATTAGAAAAATTATATACTATCTTGGAATAATCAACTTGTATAGAATAATGCGGAGAATAAAAAAACTGAACAGGCACTGCAAACCAATTTTCATTCTGGATGAAGGTATTTTCCACGCATCCGAAATATTTATCAGCAGTGCTTCTGATAAAATCCCTTATGATTTCCTCCATAAATATGAGAAGACCATAAACAGCATAAAATATATACAATACCAGGACTTTGTAAAAATATTTATTTTTGTGGAATCTGCAACAGAAGTTAATTTTGAAAGACTGGACAAAAGGTCTGAAGGCTGGCCCATTCTGCTGAGGCACTTAAGCAAAAAAGGAAGAATGAAAGCATTAGATGATTTTCAGGTTAAAGTAGACAGCATAAAAAACTATATTGCAGACAGCCGATTCCTTTGTTTTACAATAAATAATTCTGTAGACGATACTTCATCACCTGATAAGTTTGACCGCGTTTTTAATACTGTCAGACAGGCAATTATTGAAGAAGTCATCAGGCAGGCATAGTGAGTAAGGCAACTCCCGTAATCTTTAGCTCATAGACTGAGGTGAAGCTGTGTGGAAGACCCTTTGGTAAGCATCATCGTTCCGGTATATAATACCGAGTCTTTTATAGATACCTGCCTTACAAGCATAAGAAATCAAACCTATAAAAACATACAAATAATCCTTGTCAATGATGGATCAACCGACAGCTCACCGGAGATTTGCAGCAGGCATGCTGAGGATGACAGCAGAATTATGGTTTTGCACAAGTATAATGGTGGTGTATCCTCTGCCAGAAATGCCGGTCTTGATGTCAGCACAGGCACATATATAATGTTTGTGGACAGCGATGACCGGATAGAAAGCAATGCTGTTGAAACTCTTGTTAATGTACAGAAAACATATGATTTTGATGTTATTGTCTTTGGCTATTGCATGGAATATAATTCAAAAAACGAAACAATCAGGATATGCAGCCCCAGTCAATCCTACTACAGCAAGGAACAACTGATGCCTTTAGCAGCACGGATGATAGAAGACGGAAGAATGCACCCGATATGGAACAAATTTTATAAAGCAAGTATTTTGAAAAGACTCAATATATGCTTTGAAGAACAGCTGAACCTGGCTGAAGACGTTCTGTTTAATTATCATGTTATTTTTGAAATTGAGTCCTTGCATATAACGGATCGTTGCTTTTATCACTACACAATACGTGGTGAATCTCTTGACCACAGATTTAATCCGGCTAAATACAATATGCTCAGTTATGTAAATGACTGGCTGCAGGAAAAAATCAAATATGATCCTTATTATTCCGTCATAAAATGTTCTGCAGACCATATAAGATTTAAAAACACATACTCCTGCATATTTGATCTTTTCCGTAATGGATGCAGCCTGACTTACAAAGAAAAAATGATGTTCCTGCAAAGCCTTGTGCAAAGGGAAGGAAATTTCCCCTATCAATTTAACAACAGAATATACCGGATATTGCTTCTTATTTTGCGCACAAAACGTCCTTCAATAATATACATTGCAGCCTATCTGGTTCACAAAATCCGCCAGGTACTGAAAAATACCGGTTTTGCAGCAGAACAGGCAGGTAGATAATAACATGATAAACAGAATTAAGCTATTCATTGGAAATATTAAAAGGAAAAGATGCGTCCCTCAAATGTATTCAAAGTATTTGCTCCCGGGTGAGTACGTTTTTGATGATTCTCTAAGTTTTCTCTATCACAAAAACGATGTGAATGCTTCCATGCTGCTAAAAAACAACTATGCTAAAATCACAATGTCAAGATCGTGGTTTCGGAAGTTAGCGAACTATATAATTAAATTTTTGTGCTTCCAGCCGGTCTTTATTGCTGCGCCGTCACCAGGTAAAAAGCCATACTTTCAAGGAACATTATTTCAAATTGGGACTGACAGAAAAGAGCATAAGATATTTAACCTGCAAAATAATGAGATTCTGCTTCTTTTCCCCGATATACAAGCATATGATAGAAAAATCAGGCATTATAAGCAGTTTAAGCCTTACTTTCCTATTCCCGATATAATGGCATGCAATAAAAATGAACTGCTTATAATAGAAAGATTTATTCCTGCCAAAGAAGTCAATGAGTGGACCCATACTGACTACATGAATGTAATGGCAGATGTTTTTCAAAGAGATATTGTTTATTTGAAACAGTGCAAAGAAAGCAATGCCTATCTGCAAAAAAGCCTGGAAGACATACTTCAGACGATAAGCAGGGACAGCCATTTGGTATGTTACATATTAGGCAACATAAGTGTTACAGCCATTACAGAGAAGATACCATTTGTAGAACTGCACGGCGACTTGTGGTCATCAAATATTTTGATAGATAAAAGCGGGCATGAAAAAATATACTATATTGACTGGGAAAAGACCCGACCGTATATGTTTTACTATGATATTTTCTATTTATTGCTGAATGAGTGCTTTATTAGACAAAACTATACTTATGCAGAAAAATACTTAAGCGGAGAGCTTGATGAGATACTCAGCAGCATCTTTCAAATATTTGGATTTCAATATGAACCGGAGCATAGATTTGATTATCTGTATCTTGCTTTATTGAATCAATATATAGAAAGATGGGCTAATAAAAGCAGGAAGGAAGAAAGGAGAATCGCTGAAAAATGGAAATTCATATTTCAGAAATTAGCAGAAATGAAATATTGAGGTTTTATAAAAGGCTGATTGAACTGTCCTAAAAAGCTTTTCAATATATCTCAATTGATACGGCTAAAAATGACATTTCATCCGTGGTTTCAAAAATACTTCAAATAGCCTGCAATACAGCTGAAATTCATCCCATAGGCAAGGTGTAAAGGGGATAAAGATGAAAAAGAATATATTTGTCTTAATGATCGCAATCATAATATCCAAATTAGCCGCATTCGCAAAGGACATAGTTTTATCCTACTATTACGGAGCTTCTGATATATCCGATGCTTATCTGGTATCCTTAGCTATCCCTATGGTAGTCTTCGGTGTAATAGGCACAAGCATGGCATCCGGATATATCCCGATGTACAACGAAATTGTGAAGGACCATGGAGTTGACAGGGGAGTAAAATTTACCAACAACCTGATCAATCTTACCCTGATCTGCTGCTCTGTTCTTGTCCTGATAGTGCTGATATTTACAGAAAAAGTGGTCCTGCTGTTTGCTTCAGGTTTCAACCGGCAAACTATGGAATTAGCAATTACATTCACCAGAATAAACATAATAGGAATATACTTTATCGGCACCTTCTACATTTTTGAGGCTTTCCTTCACCAAAACGGCAATTTCTCTGCATCCGGGTTAACGTCATTGCCGGTTAACTTTTTGTTAATAGTATTCATTATTATCAGCTTCAAAACGGATAGTATGGTACTGTCCATTGGCAGTGTATTGTCATTCATGCTGCATACAGCTATACTACTTCTTTTATCAGTTCGCAGACAGTACCAATACCAGATTGTATTAGATTTTAAGGATATCTACTTAAAAAGAATGATTTTTATAATGCTTCCGCTGATTATCAGCTCGTCTTCCCAACAAATCAATCAAATTGTTGAAAAAACTATAGCAAGCCATATTGCCGTAGGCGGCATTACTACCCTGAGTTATGCTCAAAAGCTGATCAGCTTTCTAAAGGATGTTTTTGTTTTATCAATTGTTACGGTTCTATACCCGAATATCTCCAAAATGGCTGCAGAAGGTCAAATGGATAGCTTTCGAAAAACTATTTCTGCTGCCATTGACTGTATCTGCCTATTAGTTATTCCCTCGACAATCGGGATGATGATATTTTCGAAACCAATCATCGAATTGCTTTATCACAGGGGTGCATTTGATGCACAAGCAGTTTCCATGACATCAGAATCTCTGTTCTTCTACTCATTAGGCCTGACAGCTTTTGGCATCCGGTCTATATTTGTAAAAGCACTCTATTCACTGAAGGATGTAAAGACTCCGGTAATGAGCTCCATTATCAGTGTTATTGCCAATATCCTGCTAAATATTCTTCTATCCAGGTATCTTGGCATAGGCGGATTAGCTCTTTCGTCCAGCATTTCTGCAATTCTTGCTATGATATTGCTGTACATAAGCTTAAGAAAGAAAATTGGTATAATGGTTGCCGGAAAATCTGCTGCTACATTTTTGAAGATTTTAGCTGTGTCAACAGGAATGGGGCTATCAGCAAAACTATGCTTTGAAATCCTTAAAACCATATTCAGTCAAAATTTATCACTCATTCTGTCTGTATGTTTCGGAGTGATGCTGTATGCTGCTGCAATAGCTCTTGCTAGGATTGAAACTGTCGATACATTGAGAGATGTATTCATAGCAAAGATAAAAAGCATGCTGATAAACCCCTCTGTTAAGAAGCAGTTTCCCTTCAGTTATATCATCAGATTACATAGATAGTGCCGTGACCCAGATCTTAATTATCCAACTTCATATATCTATACGAACTTCCCCTTTTCCGGATTTAAGACCTCTTAGCCAGATCCACGATGCGTTTGTACAAGTTTCTACTTCCAGCTCACCGGCACTTTTACTGTTTAAATACTTAGGGAACGGCCTTAAACGAACATCCACAGCGCTAAGTTTTTCAGGTACATTGTAAGTAAATGTACAGCTTCGCTTCCACCGTACATGGGTCAATGCAAATATTATAATATAAAGGAACCGGCAAATCAGCCGGTTCCTTTGTATAAGTTAGATTTTACTGAGCAGCCTTCCAGCGGTCATAAGCAGCCTGAGTGATCCTGATGAGTTCTTCAACACCCATCTTCTTCAGCTGATCAGTGAATTTACTCCATTCTGAGAGCGGCAGTTCACCTGTGATAAACTTCACGGCATTCTCATCTTCATACTTGTAAAGATCGATTGTTATTATATCCAGCTGCTCCTGTTCTTCCAAAGTGAAGAACAGGTTGGGCATAGGCAGTACAGCGTATGGCCACAGTTTCTTATCCACTTGAGCAGCACGCTGCTGCTGCAATACACTGTTCCAGTTGGTCTCGGTTTGCGGGCGTACCCACTTAGGCAGCGGCAAACCGCAGTCAGGTGTGATCTCCCCGCCGCGCTTTTCCTCAACACCGCGTCCATCAGTGGGAATGATGTACTCAAACATACCGTCTGGCAGTACTCTGTACAGATTACCCTCCGGTCCGTAATGAATCAGCAGAGAACCTTCTTCGGAATAGAGGTAATCAACCCAGCGCATCATAGCTTCCACATTCTTGCACTTATCTGTGATTGCAAATGTTCCGGTCGCAAGACCTGTGGTGCGCAATGTAGCCTGCGGGCTGTACTGGGTTCCCCATGCAGGCATCATCGGATATTTTACAGCCTCTTCCGGTTCCGGAATACCGAAAGCTGTGTCAGGAACGGCTTCAACTGTCATACCAACCAGATTTGACTGGCTCTTACCGGTCTTAGCACTCCAGTCCTGAGCAAAAGAGTCCTGGTCGATGAGTTTTTCTTCCCATAATCTGTTTACAAACTCAAGAAAGTGGATGAAGTTGGGTTCCAGGAATCCATATTTTACAACACCGTCACTGGTAACAAAGGCTCTCTTTGAGGGGATGCCAAACGGCGGAAGGAAGTTGTTGAACAGACCATCGCCAACCTTGTCACTGAATGTGTAAGGAATTTCATCCGCCTGTCCGTTGCCGTTTGGATCCTCGGTCTTGAAACGCACCAGCAGTTCATACAACCCGTCAAGTGTTGTCGGCAGATCTGACTCTTCAATACCTAAAGCCTTCATCCACTCATAGTTAACCCAATTGGGTTGTGCAGCCATTGCAAGTGGTGCTGTCGTATAGTTAGGCAGAGAATAAATATGACCATCCGGTGCAGTAATGGAAGCTCTAAGCCCGGGATTTTGCTCGAACATTGCCACAATATTCGGGCAATACTTGTCAATATACTCTTCCAGCGGCAGCAGGATACCTTGAGAACCATAGGTTACTTCTTCTTTCGGTGTCAGCATTGCACCAAAGAATACTTCAGGATATGAACCAGTTGTGAATGCAAGATTTTTCTGCTCGGTAAACAACTCCCATGCAGGCGTGTTGTACGTAAAGGCAATATTGGTTTTCTCCTCCATAATCTTGAAGAAGACCATATTTGACCATTCACCATGAATTGGGTGTTTTGCCCCCATAATAGAGACAGTGATTTTGTCCTTTACTATTGGCATGCCTGTTGCATATACATTTGGATCGGCCTCAAGCATTTCGCTGCCGGAAGGCTCCGTCTCCTCAGGTGCAGCTGTTTCTCTGGCACTGGGAGCGGGAGTGGCGGTTGCTTCAGGCTTATTTGTTTCTTGCGATTTACAACCAGACAAAACAATAACCATAACCATCAGTATTATAAGACATAGTGTGAGTCTTCTTCTCATCTTTCTTTCCTTCTTTCTTTTTGATATTTTTGGAGACAGCTAAGCATCCATATGGTGACTGGAAGTGTTTAATACACTTTTTAATACAGCTCCATATAGCTCCATATATCCCTCCTTTCCTGTGTTTTGTTAAAAATCCCTCCTTCTCTCGTATTTTTTATAATCAATATCTTTAAATCTCCATTGTGTGACAGTGGTTAACAGGTCTCGTTACAAATTTACTCCACTAAAAACTATATGAGTGACATTTACTGATATATCTCTGATTACATAAGAAATAGCCATATATGGAGTTATATGATGGATTTGTGAATCTTAAGATGTATAAACTCAACCTTTCACTGATCCTATCATAATTCCTTTTACAAAGAATCTCTGCAGCAATGGATAAACAATAATTATAGGCAGGGTGGCTACAATCATTATTGCATACTTGATAATATCAGCAATTTTTGCCTGTTCAGCCATTGTGATAGCTGCCTCACCGGAAATGACGCCGTCTTTGGAAGCGTTCTGCATCATCTGTGCAACAATCAGCTGCTCACGCAAGAATACTTGCAGGGGAAACTTCGTACGAGAAGTCAAATAGATCATTTCCTGAAAGTAGCTATTCCATCTGCCGACACCGGCAAACAGAGCCATGACAGCAATAATTGGCGCAGACAAAGGCAATATAATTCTCAGGAATGTATGAAAAGTACTGCAGCCGTCAATTACTGCCGCCTCCTCAAGCTCAGCGGGAATGCTTGTCTGTATGTAGGTCCTGGTAATGATGATATTCCATACAGATGCAGCGCCGGGAATAATAACTGCCCAAATGGTATCCAACATGTTAAAACGCTTGATCCAGATAAATGACGGTATTAAACCACCGCTAAAGAACATTGTGATCAACAGATAAACCATGAACGCTCCCTTTCCGGGAAGCACTTTCTTCGAGAGTGCATATCCGCAGGTAAGTGTAATGAAAAGACTTACAAGAGTACCACCTATAGTGTAGATGATTGTATTCCGATAACCTATCCATATTTCATTATTATCCAGTAAACGCTTATATCCCTCGAATGTAATTCCTTTCGGTATAAGCCACATCTGTCCGGAGTTTACGTATACAGGATCGCTTATGGAAGCGCTGACGACATAAATCAGCGGATAGAGCGTAATTATCAGAGCAAACCATAGAAAACAGTATGCAAATGCCAGCAAAACCTTGTCGCCTGTAGTTTCACGAATTATCGACCCTGACCGATTTTTCCGGTTGATTTCTTTTGATACCTTTACCATAATGACGTCTCCCCCACTTTTGCTGCGAACAGATTAACGATGGCCAATAGTATTAAATTTACAACAGAATTAAACAGTCCTACAGCTGTTGAGAAACTATACTGCGCATTTACCAAGCCGACTTTGTATACATATGTCGAAATAACTTCCGATGTTTCTCCATTTAATGCATTTTGCAGCAGCAGTATCTTTTCATGTCCAACGGACATAATGCCACCGGCTGACAATATCAGCAATATCGTCATTGTGGGTACAATATGCGGTATATTAATATGTATGATTCGCTGCAATCGGCTGGCCCCCTCAACAATGGCAGCTTCATGCAGTTCCATGCTGACACCTGACAGAGCGGCAAGGTAGATAATGCTTCCCCAGCCTGTATTCTGCCAGACGCCGCTTAGGACATATATAGACCGGAACATGCTGCTGTTTGATAAAAAAGCAATGGGCTCTATACCAAATAATCCAAGCATTTTATTGACTATTCCCGTAGTAGGTGAAAGAAATGCAATGATCATACCGCACATGACAACAACAGAAATGAAGTATGGAGCATATGTAACAGTCTGTGTAATCTTTTTGAACTTCCCGTTCTTAATCTCATTGAGAGCAAGTGCCAGGATAATGGGCAGCGGAAAACCGAGCACTAAACTATATACACTTATTGCAACAGTATTTCGAATCAAAGTCCAGAAATAATATGATTTAAAAAAACGAATGAAGTGGCTAAGACCAACCCATTGACTATTCCAAAATCCTTTGGTAGCTACAAAATTTCTAAAGGCAATCTGAACACCATACATCGGTAAATAATGAAATATAAAAAATACAGAAAAGCCGGTAGCAATAATACATAAAGCTGCCAATATCTCTTCATAATCTTTTGAAATCTGCTGCCTTTGCTGATAGATTTAGGGTGAACAATGTCATTCAAGCTTTTCATATGTCTTTTCCCTACCTTCTCAGTCAAATGCTATCTGTATAGAATTATGAATTCTTATTGGCATATATGCATATTTGATTTACTTAATCTAATTTATGCTTCTATTACAGGCAGCTCTTATAGCCCTATATGTGCAGTAAATTGCTAATATTAAGGGTAAAATTATTATAGGCAGAGCTTTTCAGTCTATTTGTCAGTCTCCTTATATTTAGTTTTTGAACTAATACTGAGGGCATCAGCATTAAAATAAGAGGCTTAAGAGCATATATTCTCATCCAAAAAGGCAGGCCCAGCCTCCTGCAAGCTTTAAGCCTCAACCTGCCTTCAGCCAGCCTGAACTTCCTTTTTCTGCGCTGATAGGAATTTTTATCAATTCTATAATAATAAAGCGGCTCATTTAAATTGTGGAAAATACACCCCTTTTCAAAGAGCTTAGTCCACAGGTCATAATCCTCCAGCCTTTGTCTTGTCAATTTGGTTTCCGAGTAACCATTTACACCGGTTAATGTATTTTTCTTCATGATTACTGTTGCGTGAATTACAGGGACGCCCTTTGCCATGATTTCTTTTTCTGGATTTATATCCGGCATGCGCAGCCCCCATATGCCTGTTTCATCAAACACAAAAGCACCTGTTCCGCATACATCGCAGTTGTTATTTCCCATATACTGAACCTGCTTTTCAATCCTGGAAACCTCCATGAGATCATCGCCGTCCTGCCTCATGATATATTCTCCTTTTGCAATTTGCAGGCACCTGTTTAAAGAGACTGCCAGGCCTAAATTTTCCGGATTTCTGATCACAATGAAACGATTATCTTTTGCAGCATACTCCATGGCAATTTCATAGGATTTGTCATGTGAGCCGTCATCACATATAATGACCTCCCAGTTTTTATATGTTTGCCTTATAATTGAATCAAGGGCATGTCTCAATGTTTTTTCACAATTATAAATACCCATTAGAATTGATACCTTCGGTGTCATTGACTGTCACCTTTCTGACAAAAATTATGCCGGACGCTCTTTATATTCATGCTTAATGCGAAAATGCCTTGTTCTTCTATCGTTCATTTTCTCTCTTCTGATTTTTCCTTGTATGTATTGATATATAATTTCCTCTTGATCATCAACAGCTTTGATTCCTGCAAGGTTTGACCCCTGATAAAGAAAACTTATTTTTTTGCCCCCATATATTTGCTTAAGAACAAATGTCTGTATGCACAAAGGCATTAACAGCAACTCTTTCAGTGTATATTCCTTTTCAGATGTCCAGGAAATTGGTTTTTCAGAGCAATCAACCAGAAAACCCTCCTCGTCAAGGAAGGACTTTTCTGTCTTGATTTTTCTAATCCTTGCCAGCAGCCACTTAACCTTTTCATTCCAGCCCCGTTTTCTCGCAGCAGCTCTAAACTCCATCAGCTGCTTCATAAAAAAGGCTGAAGCCAATGTAAACGGATTATTACCGAAGCGGAACAAGAAAGAATAGTTATAGGTATGACCGTCCGCCCACCTTTCCTTGTATTCCTGGTTTCCCAATG
The DNA here is from genome assembly GCA_012842605.1 of Clostridiales bacterium. GTDB lineage: Bacteria > Bacillota > Clostridia > Caldicoprobacterales > DTU083 > DUSN01. The sequence goes on along the minus strand of DUSN01000076.1, from coordinate 90,757 downwards.
ATAAATCAAAGCAGGAAATATCATTTTCGTTCAATAAATGTCGGAAAAGCTTCATCAAATGTACATGCCCCAATGAAAAGCACTTAAATGGGATGTAAAAACCAGGTATGTATCCGATCAGGGTTTTCCCCTGCCTGAAAGCTAATGAAAAAGAAACAACTATACCATCAATGCAGATAAGTGACATATCCAAAAGACCCATCCTTGCATACTCCCGGAATAACTCCCTGTAAAATCCGGAATAAGCATCCTCACTATACCTGCTGCTGTTCCATTCATTTCGGAATCTCAGGCGATGTATTGCAAAAGTCTGTTCCAGCAGATCCCCGTATGCAGCGTAGGATTTTTCGTCGCAAATGCGGATAAACTGCACCTTGCCCGTATATTCAAGTTTTTCTTCAAATCCATTAAGTCTCGAGCGTCTTTTACTTTTACTGTAGTGTTTTTTGAAAAGCTCATCCCAACTGCCTTCCAAATTGATATATGGACATGAGAATTGAAAAAAACGATATCCTTTTACAAGTTTATGAGCATCCTGTTTTTCAACCAGAATCGAATAATCCGTAGTGGAATCGTTGACACCTTCTATCTGAAGAATTGCTCCCCTTCTGTATGCTTTGAAATAGCGAAAAACCTCATCATATACTTTCCTTTTGCTGCATTCTGCTGCAGGTATGCATAGGTAATTGCTTTTGTATGTGCCCATGAATTGGAATACGGTTGTGAATAATAAAGGGATATTTCTATATACAAGCGGAAGAAAGCCAATAGTTTTGCCATTATCCTGGATAACCAGCACTTTTACTTTGGCTTTTGGAGCAAAATATTTCTTCCAAAGATATAACCATTCATATGTGAAGAAAGGATTCGCAGGAACTGTATTGTATAGTTCCCGCACCTTGCTTTCACATTCCTCAAGTGAATTATATTCAAGAATACTAATGCCCGATGCCGAATCCGGGACATTGGCAATCTGCTTTAGCAGATTCACGACATGAAAATGCTTCATCCAAAAATACACCTGCCAATGAAATGCTTGCAGCTATGCTCTAAGCCATTTTTGTTTGTCCATTTTGCTCTATAGTTATGCTTAAATAATATGGCTTATACATATTTTTTTGCATTTCATTGGTAGTTTTTGAAGGAGTAACTATCTAAAGTATATTGTCAAGCGATCATCAACTTTAGCATTTTTCAAGGATGTTATATAGGCTCTGCCATTTAACTTTTCAACCTTTAACTCATCACATGGAATCAGCTCTTTTTCAGTTTCTAAGCATATAACATCATTCTTTTGGGTCAGTCGAAGCTCTAAATAGTTAGCGCCAATTTGGGCAATTTCTGCTGTGGAATATACAATCTTATAATCACCGCAGTCTATATTTACAGGCAGCATAACACCTTCTTTTGGCTGCAGTGTTATTTTGCGGCCGTCAAATAAGGGTTTGTCATATTCAAATATATTTATTTCTTTTTCAAACCCGTCGAGATTTAGAAGATGAATAAACCTTTCCCCGTATTTATTGGCCGATGATGTCATAAATACACCATAGAAAGGGCAGTCCTGATATAAGCCCGGTTTTGCACCCAGCCTTTCCAGAATAGCCTTGAACAGCTGTATATCGCAACTATAATTGGAGCCCAGTACAATTGCCCTGCCTTTTCCTGCTTTTGCTTCAAACCCGCAAATTTCATCGGTTCCGGCAACGCGCATTATTGCTTCACCGCTGCTCAGCTCATAGGTATGAGCATACTCTGCACGTATTTCAGGACGAGGTGCTGCCCAGCCATCTGCATATACCGATAAAAAGTAATTTTTACTGGCTCTATGGAAGTTTACGGGCACTGCACCGATTTTATCAGCCAGTATTGTGCAGGTATTCCCTTCCATATCATATACAGGCAGCTCACCATAGATAAGAACATTGCCGCCCGATTCTATATAGTGAGCCAATTTTCCCTGGATATCCCTGCTCATATATGCTGCTGAAGGAATTACCAGGCATGGCAGGTCCTTAGAATCCAACTCCCTGTTTTGAATATCTACAGCACCAAACCTGAAATTAGCATTAAGCATGGCGCGTGCAACAATCTCCCATACATTCCCCGTACGGCGCTGCTCAAGATTCTGGACAAAATTCCTTGAACTCGGGCTTTCTGGATAGTGGTATTCAGTCATATAATAGTCAGGTATGAAGGCAAAAGAGACATCATCATGCTCCTCATCCATATCAGCTAACTTTTCTGAAACAGCAATTACTGCCTTTATAGCCCTGGCCATGCGCGGGTATGTATAATTAAGCTCCCCTTCCGGGCTGATTGGGGCGGCAAATCCGTGGCGCTGCCCGGTAAATGCAATCCTGTTGTTGCCGTCATTGGGCTTTTGGGGCAGTATATAGTTTGTTCCTCCGGCAAGAAGATAATAGTTTATTAATTTATTGCCCTGTGCTATACACATTCTGGTCTTAAAATCTGCAGCAGACGGGTCATACCGGCCTCCCAGGGTGCAGCCATAATTGCCGTCACCGCATTCAAACTCCAGGCATGTCAGCGGCTGATCAGGGGAATTTACGCAGTCAGTAAATGCATTAATCAAATACAGGTCCTGAAAATTATTCATGGTTAAGTCACCAAGATAAATATCCGAGCCTGAAATAAAGCCTTCCTTATAGGCATAGCTTTCATATAATTGACTTATGCCGATAGGATAAGTAAATCCACGTCCCCAGCCGGTACCGTGAATATTGATAAAGAACGGTACGCCCTTTACTCCAAACTCCTCTGCATAAGACTTAAGTGTATCAACATAGCTGGCATACCTGTTTCTCATATAGTAACCCAGGTCATGGATAAGACTGACAGCATAACTTTCTTCAGGTGATCTTACTTTTTTGCAAAATACCTCAAAATTATTCAAATCAAAAGGATACCGGCTGCTGAGCTCTTCTATTGCATACTTGTCTTTCAGCCAGAGCGAAAAATCCTTCAAAACATACTCTGTCAGGTCAGGAGAATTGCTTACCCACGAAAGCATGCCTATTTCATTGTCAAGCTGTACGCCTATAACCTTGCCTCCATTGGTATAAATATGTTTTGCAATCAGAGACATGACTGCCTGATACCACTTGTATACCTCTTGCAAGAAGCCGGGTGCCAGGTAGTCAACCGTTTGAGTGGTAATGCATTTTCCATCCCAGGTTTTAGGTATTATTTCAGGGTGTTTCTCATATACCCAGTATGGGATTCCCTCATTTTTCATCTCTGCCATTATAAAGGGACCCGGCCTAAGTATGATGTAAAGATTATTTTCCTCACAAAGCCTGATAAAGCCTTCCAAATCCAGTTCCGGGCGTGTGCTGCCGTTAAGATCAATCTGCCCGTCCGCCGGCTCATGACATAACCAAGGGACGTATGTAGCAACTGCGTTGCATCCTGCTGCTTTCAGCTTATTTATTCGATCCTGCCATTCACTGCGGTCGAGCCTGAAATAATGAATTTCACCGCTCATTATGATTACAGGTTTACCGTTTATAATTATACGTTTGCCTTTAACTTCAATCACGGTCAACTTCCTCCTACTCGCCGGTTATGCCTGCACGATCCAGGCTCTCAACTAATTTGGGTTCTACAAGCAAATACATAATTACTAGCGGCAGGATGCACAGCAAGGTACCGGCCATGCGGACACCCTCATTCATCCTTAGCATGGGATTTGCAAAGTCTTCAACAGGAAAAAGCTTCTGGAAGTATTCGGTAAACTTGGAAAGTGCCAGCGGGAATGTTCTTATGGCATCTTCAAAATATAGATCAGTCAGGTAGGTTTCATTCCAATGCCAAACAAATGAAAAGATGAATACAACAACTGTAGCTGGCATAGCTAAGGGCAGATTGATACCGGCAAAGATTCTTAAAAATCCTGCTCCGTCTATTTCTGCCGCTTCATCCAATGCCTTGGGTATCATCTTGAAGAATTGACAATAAATCAAAATAAAAATAACATTCTTAATCCCCTGCCCAAGCAGAGCGGGCAGTAAAAATGGCATTATAGTCTTTAGCATGCCAAATGACTTAAACATCAGATAATTAGGCATGAAGGTTACCTGATCAGGTATGATAAATGTGCAAACCATCAGCATAAACAATGCATTTTTGAGTTTAAAGTCAAACTTCGCAAAACCATAGCCTATTACAGCTGAAGAAATTGTCTGGCATATTGCAACCAGCAGCATGTATCCGCCTGATGATAACAGTGTCTTAAATCCGCCTAATACTACCCAAGCCCGTGTAAAGTTGGCTATGTATATCTTAGTAGGAAACCATCTTACAAGGGGGTTTACAAGGTCATATACATCCTTGGTGCTTTCAGCTGTCATAACCAATATCGGGTATAAGAATACAAAGCCGACAGCTGTCATCATTATATACAGAAGCAAATTTGCCATTGAACCCTTCAAATGCTGCCTGGTTACAGCAAATCTCCTGACTCTCCTTAAATTTTTAATATTAATATTCACCATGACATATTCACCCTTCTTGGAAATTTATGCGGCCTGCCGGCTATTTTCTTTCTCTGCCGAATAAGAAATAGGAAATCAGGACAGTAAGCAATATTATAAAGAAATATATCCAGGAGGCTGCAGCTGCAAAGCCAAACCCCTTCTTGATATTAAACATGGCATTCTTAATTTCTATGATAATTGGGTTCATGGTAGACATGGAAACATCTACGATTGTATATATGGAATTCAGGAAAATAAATGGTTTAATGGTTGGAATGATAATCTTCCAAAATAGCTGCCAGCTGGAAGCACCATCAACCATTGAAGCCTCATAGATGCTCCTGTCTATTTTTTGCATTGCAGACAGGAATATTAGTGTCTGGACTCCTGTATACCACAAAATCATGATAGCATTATCAAAAACATATAAAACAGGAGCTGCTATAAAATCCGGTATAGATTCGTGTATAAACCTGTAAACCGGAAAGCTCCCAAGCCCTTGAAGGCTTGCAGCGCCCATAGTCTGAAGATTTTCAACAACAGGTCCGCTGATAATAATTACCGGCAGGAAAAACAATGCCCTGAAAAAACTGCGGCCTTTCAGATTGTTGTTCAGCAGCAGCGAAAGCAGGATGGAAAATACCAGAACCATGGGTACAAAGTAAAATATCTGAACAAGGTACTTAGGCAATGCCAGTTTAAACTCAGGATCCTTAAAAAGCACATCGGTAAAGTTCTTTACGTTTTCATAGGTAATTGAAACTCCTTCCAGTTTAAACCTTACTGTACTAAAGCTGTATATTATGGTGGTAACCAAAGGATACAGGGTAAAGATCAAGAATCCCGCAATCCATGGAAAAACAAACAAAACTCCCAGCCATTGCTTTCTGCTTCTTAGTTTTAACTTACTGACCATGTTCATCACACCTACCTAACTATTATGGCTGACTTTGCAGGTACTTTCTCATTTTCATAGTTCCAGTCAGTGTCGGTATAATTTACAGCTATGGTGGTACCACCCTCATATTCAACTATAACTTTACCATCTTCCGGAACTAACCGTTTTACAATGGACTTTCCTTTAACCTGGGATAAAATACTGTTAATATACTTATAGGTGCCGGCTATCTTATCCTTCCAGTCACTGTATTGCGAGGAGTATATATAATTAAGGTTTGTAGCAGCCAGTTCACTGGAATACTCCTCAGTCAATACATAAGAAGGATATGCACCGTAGTCTATTAGCCTTAATATATCATCGATATTATTTGTGCCAAAGTTCAAAGGAGGTGCATAGTACTCAATACTGCCGCTTAAAACTATTTGAACAAAGGGCACTGTATCAGTCTCAAAGGCAAATTGCGAATGCTGCATAGGTATGTCGTATACAGCATCTGCATATTTAAGAGCATAGACATTGGGATCATAGAGGGCTAATTTGTTAAACTCTCCGCCGGCTGTTTCCAGAAGCTTTATAATTCTGTCTTTAGCCTCATTTCTGTAAATCTCGTTATTGCGTCTGAAATCAGAGAATAAATTTGCAGGTATTCCCGTCAAGGCCAGATTTTCCATTACATCTTTGTTCCTTGCAAACAAGTCAAGGGTGCTCTGCATTTTCCTTATATTCTGGTAGTATAATGTGTTAAACATGAGCTTTGATGCATCTGTTTGACTTATAACACCACCGTCTATATGATAGGACAGCAGACTCCTGTCCACCTGCCTTTCATATCCTCTTTGAATCTCTTTTCTTAATATAAGCTCATTGCCGCGGGATGATAATTTATTCTTCAGGGCTTTAAGCTGATTCTTTGTTCCAATTGCGGATTCCAGCCTTACAGAGTCCAGCTTGTGACCGCTTGCGCCGCCTTTTTCATATCCCCAGAGAACTACTGAAAGATTGGCAACACCTGATGCTTCCAGTTCATCTATCCATTTTTCAATATCTGATATCCTGGTCATGGTTACAAGCCTGCTGCCGATAAGACCTTTGGCCGGCTCAGCCATTAAGGCTTCCACTTTAAGCTTAATAGGCGAGCTGTCATCAGCCAAATCGTTCAGCATCCCTGCATTCCGCAGCCTGGCTCTATACGCCTTTGCCATGCCGACATAGTCAGCATCTTCTCCTGATAAAAATATATAGTCCATAGAAAGATTTACAGGGTTTGTATGAGGCTGCATGGTAGTAAAACCGCTGCCTGCTTTGGTAGTGGGCTGAACATATTGATCCCTGTATACAAAGCTAGCGCAGCTCCAGGTAAAATCTACGGTGGAGCCAGCCGGATTAACAATTATGTTCATGTACTCATCGCCGCTTTCGGTTACAGCAAGAAAAGCATTCTGCCTGCTGCCATGTGAAATGCCAAATACCGGCATGCTCAGTCTCATTTTATCGGTTTGGCTTACAGTCGCAGATTTTGGCGTCAGCCTCGTCATACCAAGATCATAACCGTAAACCCTTTCGGAGTAAGTGGAGATATAAGATCTCGGACGGCTGAATCTTATCAAAGCACCGCTGCCATCAGGAATAAGCACATAACCGGGTGTTTCGCTGCCCCTGACGGCTCCAAAAAAGGGCATTACATAAAGCTTATGGAGAGTATTCTTGCCCGTTTGAACGATACTCTCGTCCGGTATTGAAATGTTGATGCCATAATCCTTTAATTCAACATTCACAGTAAGTTCTATTCCGGCATCCGAGAAGCTAATTTGAGCAGAGAAACCATTTTCAGTCTTTGTTATCTTAGGCTTGTTTTCGCTTCCGTATTTAAGGCTGGAGCGGCTTACAGAACCGGAAGCATTGAAATATTCTATAATAGCAAGAGAAGTGGCAATTTTCCTCCATTCATCGTTCAATGAATCCATCATATCCTCTTTGGGAGCACTGGACCATACATATCCATTGGACAGATCCTTAAGCTTTAGTATCAGATTTACAGGATTAACATACAGCTCGAAGTTGTCATTACGTGCTATGAGTTCATCTTCAGACAGAATTTCATCACCTTGGGCAGTGCCTGTCAAATCAGCCGCAGGGATCCGTGAGTTCGTCAATTGGGTCCTTGCCTTAAGCAATGTGCTGTCAGCTGTTATTGCTGTGTTCTGGCTGAATGCTGAAATACAGAATATGCAGCTGATAATAATGGCTGTAGTTATTATAATGAATTTACATTTATGCTTTGGCACGCAGCAGCACCTCCGTGATTAATTCATAGACAAAGTCCCATATCTGTTTCACAAACAGATATAACATGGATGCGGCTAAAATAATAACAATCATCAGGAAAAGCGTCATCAGCAGATTGCCTACTGTAGGCATAAAGTCATATTCATGAAGCTCCATGATGGTTAACACAGCGTTGACAGCGCACCATGATATTATAAAGGTGTCTGTAGCTGCAATAAAGAATGCCTCATTCATGGTTGCAAAGTTGGAAATCAATATAACGAACGGCATTATCAAAAGTGCCGGTGAAAAGCTGTATGCTATGCCGATATACAGGGATCTTACCGTGCCGTTTCCGTCATGCAGCGAACTTACCAGGTAATTGGACATAATCAACAGCCCGACTATAACAACGAAACCTAATAGCGTATAGATAATGGAATACCTCATAATATCCACAGAGAAAATAAAGCCGCTTCCAACCTGCTTGAGCACAAGCAGTATGAATACCAATACATATATAATCGAAGCCGCAATAACGGAACCTCTTGTATTAACCTTTACATCATAGGCATTGTCAATAGGATGAAACATCGCATACTTTACATTTGCAATATCAAACATAAGCCTGCTTTTTAATAATTCATCCTTTTTCCTGCGTATCGGATCAAAAATCCCTTTTTTTCTGTCAATAAGCTTAATCACATATATAAAAACAGCAGCTAAGATTAAAATCATCAGTATTGCAGCCATATTCTCCTGCAGCCAGATATTGCGGATCTCCCAATATGCAGTTGAATATTCAGGTTTAACCTTTGATATCCTGAAATGCTTTATAGCCATCTCGTATTCCGTTTCCTGCATATAGAGCCTGCCCATATACAGATGGGCAAGGAATGAAGAGCTGTTATAAACAAGAACCTCACTGAACAGCTTTTTGCTTTCAGAGTATCGTCCGTTATTGTAATCAATCAGTGCCTTATGAATATCTGATTGAATAGGTGTAGGCTCAAATACCTGTATCGCACCCTTCTGACTGTCAAGAACATATATATTATCGGAGTTGTCGACAGCTATGCCTGCAGGCACCTCGAACAGGCCCACCCTGTCTGTCTTATTTGAATTTCCGCCAAACATGCATATCAGGTCAGCATCATTTGTAAACTCGAATATGCGGCCGTCACCCTGAAGTACATAAATTCGTCCATCCCCAGTGACAAATATATCTGCCGGATCAAACAGCGGAATATTGAACTTCTTGCTGGCAAACATGTTTAAACCGTTTATGCTGTGCTTCTTTATATTGACATTGTTTCCCTTGTTTATGGTATATATCAGTCCGTCAGGACCGCGGAATATATTGCCGAATGACGGTGGTGTCCTTTTTAAGAATGATTTTTTCTGCTCTGCTGTGAGGAAAAAGTCCTGCAGCTTTTCAAATATATTTACACTAACTTCATTGGAAGCAAAATAACCCAAAAAATCCCCGGTACCGTTCATGTGAATAATGCCTGCTGTGGTACCTTCGCTTACTATGTATACTCCGCCGTCATCAGCATGAGTAATTTTGGTCGGCTTAAAGCCTTCATTTTTTCCAAAATTAGGGGTTTCCGGTTTTTTGAATGTGAATTCCAGATTGCCATCCTTGTCAAACCTGTATGCTTCACCATTACCATAATCAGCAACATATATTCTGCCGTCATTGTCTGCAGAAACACCTGTAGGCTGGTTAAGTGTGCCCTCACCTACTGTGCGTACTGATTCATCTGCCAGATTGACAACCAATATGCGCTTATTGCCCTTGTCTGCTATAAATAATTCTTCACCGGCAATATATAGATCCCTTGGGTCAGAAAGCCCTAAATCAAGATATACAGCAGAAGGCAGGTATGCATCCTGAGATATTTCCACTTTGCCGTTAATTGAGTAGGTATATGTGTAGCTTGTTGACTGCGTATTGCCTGATGCATATGCTGCTGAACTCAAAAGCAGAAATACTGTTATGACTGCTGACAGGACAGAAACAAACCTTTTCAAAATGCATACACCCCCCTACTTAATGCCTGAGTAGGCCATTGTATTTATTACCTTGTTTTGCATTATGATATATATGACTATATTAGGTATGAACAATATAAGCGACGCTGCGGATGCAATGCCCTGGCCCTGTACTGTATTGCCCGAAATCCGTGTGGTTATTGCTGACATAAAAAAAGCAAATGTCTTTTTTGCATCATCATTTATATAGTAAGATGACGGATCAGGAGTATTCCATGATGTTTGAAAAGCCAATATTGCAACAGTAACCAAAGCCGGCATTATTATGGGCATTACAATTTTAAATAAGACAAAAAAGTCATTGGCACCATCCATATATGCCGATTCAATCAATGAATTAGGCACCTGGTCTATAAACTGCTTTATTAAAAATACATTAACGGGCATTGCAAGAAGCGGTAATACCAAAGCCGCAAAGGTGTCTATCAGCCCTAACTTCTCAATAATAAGATATCTTGGTATCTGAACGGCTGCAGGAACAAACATGAGAGCCAGTGTATTTATTTCAAAGAGAAGATTCTTTGTTCTGAACTTCTTCTTTGACAGGATGTAGGCAGCCATCGAAGATATAACGACTGATGTAAGAACCATTGTCAATGATGACATAATTGAGTTAAAAATATACCTGGAAAGGGGTATACCGGATGATTGAACAACTTCAAAAAGCTTTCTGAAATTGTCAAAGGTGGGTTTTCTGACAAAAAATCTGGGGGGGTAGGCAAACAACTCCTCCATGGGCTTAAAAGCAGTTGATATTATATATATAATAGGCAATACCATGAAAACTCCAAGAACGGACAGTATAATAAAAAACTTCAACTGGCTTCTGTCATACCGCGTTGGGTTAATTTTTGTGCCTTGATATCTCATAGTATCCTTCTCTCCCTCAATCTTTACTTGCAAACAGCTTGTTAGCCAGCTTTGAGAAGCAATAAATCAGCAGCAGCAGCAAGGTTGACAATGCCGCTGCATAGCCCATGTCATATCTGAGAAAACCATAATCTTCAATATGATTCAGCATTAACTGACCGGAATACTGAGGAGTAGGATTTGAGTCCGTCAGCTGAACTCCGATTGCTCCCGTGCTGAATGTATTAACTATAGCCATGACTGCACCGAACATCATTTGTGGCTTTACAGACGGAATGGTAATGTATATAATCTCCTGAAAACGGTTTTTAACACCGTCTATATAAGCCGCTTCATAAAGCTCGGGATCTATATTCAATATGCCTCCCAGCATGGCAAGAAAACCAATTCCCATGCTCCCCCAGAGGGTAACTATAATCATGATATTCATAAGATATTCCGGGCTTTGCAGCCACTGAATGGGTTTCTCAATAAGATTCATACTAAGAAGCAGATTGTTAATATAACCGAATTGATCACCTGAAAAAATAACCTTCCAAATAACAGCCATAGCTACTCCCGAAGTCATGGATGGAGAGTAAAATATTAATGCAAATATTGTTCTTGCAGTTTTCGGTATCTGTGCCAAGGCCCAGGCAAGCAAAAACTGAAGTATGTATCCTACCGGACCGACCATAATTGAAAACTTAATGGTATTGGGCAGAACATATTTCAGGAATACCTCGTCCTGTGTCAAAATTGCTACATAATTGTCCAGTCCTACTAATTCCGGGCTCTTCACTGTGTTAAAGTAGGTAAATGACAAAATAATAGCTATTAATACCGGTACTGCAATAAAGACAATGAAAAGGACACCATATGGAGCAAGCATTATTGGTGCAGCAAAATCGCTGAACCGCTTATCAATATTTCTGCTCTGCATTTGATTCACTCCTTCCATCCGTCAATTTTCTCAGCTGTTATTGTTTCAAAAGGCTTGATCAGGTTTCCTTTACTGTCCATATATCCGAACTCTTTCAGTTTCTTTCTGATTTCCCTGTCGGAAAGGGTAATAGCCTGGTCAATGGCTATTCTGGGGGAAACGCCGTTAAAAACAACCTTATTCCATGCATTTGACAGTTCACGTTCTACTGCAAAATATGCCGGATTCCTTGGTATTTCCTTAGTATGGCGCAGTTGTTCCATTATGACCTCTTTATCATTCCAGTCTATCACAGAAGCCTGGGCAAAAGCCTCTAAATTAGCTGAATTCCAGATATATTCAGGGCCGAACCTTAATTGCAGTTCATTGGCATAGGATACCTGGGTTTCTGTGCTCATCCACCATTTTATGTACTCCCAGCCTTCATCAGGACGTTTTGAGCTGTTCATTATAAAGCAGGATGTACTGACTGAGGGCTGATATCTGAGTACATTGCCTTGTTCGTCAGCCACTCCGACACTGGGTGCTATTCCCCACTGCTCAGCTATTTCAGGTGCAGCATTCTTAAGCAGTATATAGGTATTTAAGTCGGACACACCTATTGGAGTTACACCATATCTGAAATTATTGTAAAAATTGGAGATATTCTCAGGCAGGCTGTATTTTGTATATAAATCAGTCATAAATGTAAATGCCTTGAGAGTATTGGGATTGCCAAAGGCAACACCAGAACCGTCGGGCAGATATACTTCCCCGCCAAACTGCTGAATAAAGGGAACGGTGGCTCCAAAATGCTTAGTAGCACCTACATTCGCAATAAGAGTATTAAAACTCATGCCATAACGCGATAAAGCAGGAAGCATTTCAACCACATCATCCCAGGTGTCAGGGACTTCCAGTTTGAGTTTTTCAAGTATGTCTTTCCTGTAATAAAGCAGGTAGAAATTAACAGTTTCAGGCACTGCATAGCAGCTGTCGCCTATAACAAAGGGAACAAACATTTCAGATGGAAAATTGCTTATAAATTTGCCAAAGTCGTCAAATTCTCTTAAATCATAAAGTGCGCCTCTGAGTGCAAAGTCAAATGGACGATAGGAGGAGCCTGCTAAAACCACATCAGGTGCCCTTCCTGCAGAATTTGCCAGGAGCAGCTTCTGCTCATCAGTCATTATTGACAGGTTTGCTTCAATGCCCGTTTTTTGTACGAAGCTGCTCTGAGTCAATTCCCTTAATACTTCCATATGAGGTATGGAACAAATTACCCATACATTCAGTTTATCTTTCTCAACATTTTGATTTATGTCCCTGTTGGAAGAAAAGGACAAGAAGAATTTTTTTGCACTCTCAGCTATAGAGGTGAAGATATTGCTCATAGGGGAAGGAAGCTCTTCTTTATCCCCGGAAACATATATGCGGTCAACAGCTATAGGCTGGTACAGCAATTCCGGAAGTATAGCAGCTATCTGCTGTGCTACTGAATCACCTCCCAGATACAGCCGGTCCAAATTGTTTACCGCCTTATCCGGATTGGAGGCGTACTCTTTCAGCATATCTACCCCTATTTTCAAACTTGACAATACATAGCTGTCAGATTTTTGTGAGATGTCCGACAGCTTTTCATACTCCCGAGTCATAATATCTGCACATTTAAGCAGATCATCGCTTAATGAAGGAACATACTGAATAATGTCCCAGTCTCTCTCCTTATCTACTTTGCCTCCGGTGACCAGCTTTATCTGCAAAGCTATATCATTAATCATATCTATTACATCAAGCAGGTTTTCATTTGATTCAAAATATGGTGAAGCAGTTGATTCCAAAGTAAGGGTATGAGTACCCTTGTTCAGAAATATATATACTTTTTCATTATCAACAGTCAAAGTTTCATTCTTATATCTTTCGCCTGTATACACAAAAGGATAATTTAATAACTCTTTAAATAAAACTTCACCGTCAATATAGATACGCTTAAATACAGGCAGATCTTTTTTCTCTGATTGCCTGTATTTGATATGTAAATTATAAAGTCCGTCTTCTTCAATATCAAAGGTATAGGTTACTGATTCACCTGGTTTGTACCAGGTTTCCGGATCTAAATAATTGATTTGTTTCCGGGACACATCATATGGCCAAACATTATGGTCATTGCTTTTTTCGCCCCTGATGTATGACTCGGACTTTTCTGAATAGTCCTCTCCTTCAATGATATGCAGAGCTTTATCTATAACAGGTTTGTCCGCATGCATTTCTTTATATTGTGCATAGGGTAAAATGTTTATTTCGGGTGAAATGACTATTTTACCCAGTATAGCCGGGACCTGATTATTCTCTATTTTTATTGTATTTAAGCCTTCATTGAACTTAAAAACAAGTGGTGCAGATAAATTGTATTTTGAAGTATTTAAAGCAGCCTTCTGCCACCTGAATACTCTTTCAGGTGACGGAAATATATCGTTTCCAAATTCATCCTGTCTATATTCTTTGGTAGAGTCCTTCCATACTGCAGGAAGTTTGATATTTCTGCATTCATAATACTGATATTCATTATTAATCTTTAAGGAAATGCTAAGGTTGTCCATTACGGCATCGGGCATAAAATAATCCATTATTATATGGTAAAACCCGGTTTGGGGAACATTAACATTAAAGGTAACAGCTGCATTTGGAGACATATATATCACTTTATCTCCGTATCCATGGCTTTCCGCCTCAGAACGCAGCTCAATGCCAGTACTTTCACCAGCGCTGTATTCGGAAGGGTTAATGACGGTTTCCCCTTCTTTAGCTAAACTAACGTCTGTATTAGACAACATATAATAGTAGTCTTGTTCAACAATCTCGGCATTTGCTGTATTTATGCCAAAACTGAAAATTATGGCAGTTACTAGTACTATGCTAAGAACATTTGCAGTCAATCTTTTCAACTTTTTCAATCCCTTCAAGGAGATTAAATGAGGAAATTTGCGAAAATTTTATAGTCCAGGAGACATTCAAGAATCAATATGTGCAGTTTTATTATATAACAGGTATATTAGGTGCATAAAGCATTATGCACCTAATATACCTAAAAAATATGCTGTTATATTTGTTATTAGTCACCCATCAATGCAATAGCTTCCTGAGTAATCTGGTTTGCTTTCTCTTCAAGCTCTTTTGCCAGGTCAGCAGCAGTCTTCTGTCCGGTCCAGATCTGCTCTATCATGGCTTTTTCTATGGTCTTGTGGTAAGCTGTGTCAAAGTCAGGTACATACTTGAAGCCATCGATATAGCCTGTGCCCAGATTGTTCAGCATATATTCTGTACCAGGCTTGGCATTGGTGTATTCACACCATCTGTCTCTGACACCCTGATCGTTTATTGCCGGGATATGGCTGAATGTGAAGAAATCAGGGAACAAATCTTCTGTTAAGTCAGGATATTTCTTTTTGGCTTCTTCCTTATCGTAGTTGTCAATAATTTCTACTCTGTCATCAAAAGATTTAGGATCAAAGGATATATACTTAATAAACCTGTATGCTTCTTCCGGATGAGCGGTATTAGCCAGCATAGCCAGGGAGTCACATACGATACCGGGTCTTGAGGTATCTCCTGCTTCTACAACCGGGAAGGGGTAATAATCCCATTCAAAGCCGCTGTACATTTCCCAGCCTTCAAAGCCCAGGCCCCAGGAGAAGTCCATCCATATTGCGCAATTTCCTTTCATCCAAACATTGTATGCTTCATCTTCGCCGAATCTTTCCCTGTATGCATTCTTAATGGCTTCAAATGCAGCATCCCGTTCTGCTCCCTCCGGCAGATCCCAGGGATTCTGGAGGCCTTCTTCTGTCTGGTATGCTGCTATATTGGCATCATGCAATTCTTTGGTAAAGTTTACAGCAAATATCCACTCATCACCAAGGACATACTTTTCTCCGTCCCAGCAGCCATACAAGATATTGTCATTCATTTGTGCAGGTATATGCTTGGGTAATTCAGTGATGGAGTTAGTTCCAATCATCTTGTCTTTTGTTAAGGAAATGACTATATTTTTGTAATCATCAAGGGTCCAGCCATAATCAGGAATAGGTATATTGTTGGCTTTCAGCAGGGATAAGTTAACCAACATTCCATGCAGATAAATGTAGCTGGGCAGCATGACAACCTTTCCTTTGTATGTACCCGTCGCTATGAAATTGTCATAGAACTTCGGGTCAGCTTCCTTATCAAGGAAAGGTTTCAGGTCATAAAACCAGCCATTCTGAATGCCTAAGAACGGATTCTCAACTGCAAATACATCAGGCATTTGTCCGGAGGCAGCCCACTGAGTCAGGACATCGTTTCCAAACCATCCTGCATACGAAACTTCAACTTTGATGTCAGGGTTTGCCTCGTTGAATTTTGCAGCCAGTTCTTCTGCCATTACTCTGTTTTCCCAAGTAGCCCATTTGATAACTACCGGATCTTTTTCAACCTCTTTAGGATCTTCCGGATCTTTAACATTCTCAGTAGACTTGGGCTTGTCGGTCGTGTTTCCGTTGTCAGCTGGTGCAGCGCAGGCTGTCAGCAATAGTGAAACGATTAACAAAAACACAATACTAAGGAACAATCTTTTTTTCACTTCTATTCCCCCTAGTTATAAAGTATTTATTTGCTTCATGCAGCTGTTAAGCCGCTTGAAACCGTATTGATGTTATTAGATTTTATATATGCTGATATTTGTATATCATAATGTGCTTTTATTTACTATACCCAGCAATTTGCTTTTACTTATTGTTGCTGTAGCCAAATACAGGATCAGCTGTACTCTGACGAACTATCAGCTTTGTCGGCAATGTAATCAACCGCCCCGGGCTGCCATTGTTAATCATATCTACCAAAGTGGTTGCTGCAAGGTGACCCCAGCTCCATTTGTCTACCCGAATTGTAGATAAAGCAGGATTTATACAGCTGCCTATATAAATGTCATCAAAACCAATTACAGCAATATCTCCGGGTACTGATTTCCCTGCCCTCATTGCAGCTTTTATCGCACCTATTGCCATCTCATCATTGAAGCAAAAAACTCCGTCTACATCCTTATAGCTTTGTAAAATCGAAGTCATGGCATATACACCAATCTCTTCACTGAAAGCACCATGCACTATGGGTACAGTTGAGATATCAATGCCGGCTTCCTGAAAAGCTTTTTTCGCTCCCTCAAGCCTCTGACTGTTTTCATGGCTTTCGGGGTTACCGACTATTAACGCTATGTTTTTTCGGCCGATATCCAATAGATGCTTTACTGCCATATAGCTCCCCTTGCAGTTATCTGCAACTACACAGGAAACATGAGGCATTTTAACGATACGTTCCATTACAACAACAGGGTAGTCCGCGCTTTGTATTTGCTCGATAGTATCGTCTGTAATAAATGAGTTAAGAATAATAGCGCCATCCACATGGCGTTCCACCAGCAAACGATCAGATTGCTGTGTTGAACAGGCTATAATTTCAAAACCAAGAGGAAATACCGCATCATGCAAAGCCTGCAAAATCTCGCCAAATACAGGTCCTGCAAACCCCGGCAGGTAAACACCAATATTACCTGTCTTTCTGGTTTTCAAACTCCTGGCAGCACCAGAAGGTCTATAGCCTAACCGTTCAGCAACATCCAGTACCCTTTTGCGTGTTTCTTCGCTGATATTGCCTTTATCATTCAGTACATAAGATACTGTAGCCATTGAAACTCCTGCTTCATTGGCAATATCTCTAATGGTAATCAAAAGCTCATCACCTATTTTTACTTTAACGTTTCATTCGATTTTATAATAATAGCTTTTATATATTTAGTCAACAATAATTTATAAATATATTTCATTTATTTTATACATTATTACTATTTTAACTCGTTATATTATTAGTAAAGCAAAATATTACTATAAAATATATTGTGTTTAACATGGAAAAAAGCTATAATCATATATAATTAAATAGTGAAACGTTAAATTAGACAGGGGCTGGTATATATGGTAAGCTTTTCTGACAGTCAAATAGCTCAAATTCGTGAAGGAGCTGCTTCAATTCTTGAAAATATTGGTGTCAGGGTACCCAGAAAGGATTTACGGGATAAGTTAAAAGAAAAAGGCTTTCGTATAAACGGTGAATACGTTTTAATAGATAAAAAAAGGTTATTTGAGCAAATAGAACGTTATTCCGTAGATATTGAGGTCAGCGAGAAAATCAGGCCATTTGTTACATATACAAGCGCTTACTCCCATACATATGAAAAAATTGATGGCAGAGGCTTTGAAGCAATTACAACAGAATCAAATGCAGCAATGGGCAGGTTTGTCAATAATGCAAGCAAAATCTGGACAGGCCTGCAGCCAAATTGTCCAGGCCATCCAACGGATGTACACCCGGATTTGCAGTTTTTCAGACATGTCATTAATTCATTTATCTGGTGTGAAAACTATCACTCCATGGAACCTGTTTCCACAAAAATTGCACAGTATCAATTTGAGGCTTGCGAGGCTGTAGGAAGACCAATGACTGGCCTGCCCATTTATGTAGCTTCACCATTAACGATCGCGGGTGAGTCATTGGACATAGCTTATGCAAACAGCCACAGGCTGTCATCTGCCTGGGTAGGTTCTATGCCCTCTTTTGGTGCCAATACTCCGCTGAATTTAGTTGCAGCATATGCACAAACAACAGCAGAGACAGCCGGAGGAGCCATTGTATTTGAAGAACTGACAGGAGTGCCTACTTCTTTCAGTGCAAATCTCTTTACCTTTGACTTCCATGCAATGAGCATGCCTTTCGGCACGCCTGAAAAGCTTATATTGGAGTGGCTGAACATGGATATTGCGGCCAGATTGGGCGGAGGTGAGTGCAAAGCTGTCTGGTCTACAGATATTCACACCAATGCTGTTCATTCCGGCATGCAGGCATGTGTAGAAAAGGCCTCGCTGACAATGGCAGGTGCCCTTAGAGGTGCGCAGATATTCGGCTGCTCCGGCACCCTCGGAATGGACGAATTGTTTTCACCGGTACAGCTGCTAATTGATCTTGAAATGCTAGAACATGTACAGCATATTGTTGACGGACTGCCAATAGATGAATTTGAAGGCAATTTGCTTGAAGAAGTGCAGGAAGGGATAAAGTCCGGCTATCTCGGATCCGATAGGACACTCAGCAATTATAAACGTTACCAGTGGTATCCGCATTTTTTCAACAGAAATACCTTTGGTTCATATTTAAAGGAGCAGTTTCCCTTTGAGGAAGAAAAAGCACATGATATGGCCCGGGATCTCATGAATAAGAAGCACAGCTGGAAATTGGATGAAGACAAATGCAAGGAGCTTGAAAAAATCTATCAAAAAGCTGAAAAATCTCTTGGTTAGGTATAGAACATCACATACAGTTGTCTATTCCCGCTTAGGATGTAATAGGTATATTAATTTATTTCACTATAGAAAGGTGTGCAATAATGGTAGATGTAAAAGAATTGATAAAGAAAATGACACTGCGTGAAAAGCTTGGTCAGATGACCCAGCTGGATGGTTTCTATTTTTCTGAGTCTTCAGCTGTTACAGGTCCTATTTCTGAAATGAATATATCTGAAGATGACATTCTGCTGTTAGGATCAGTATTAGGTACGACAGGAGCCAGTCAAACCACCCGTATTCAGAAAAGACACATGGAAAAAAGCCGTCTTGCCATACCTCTGCTTTTTATGGCAGATGTAATACACGGCTACCGGACAATATTCCCTATCCCGCTTGCATTAGGATGTACATGGGATCCTGAGCTGGTTGAACAGGCCATGGCTGCTGCTGCAAAGGAGGCTTCAGTTGCAGGAGTACATGTTAATTTTTCGCCCATGGTGGATATGGTAAGAGACCCGCGCTGGGGGCGTGTTATGGAAACAACGGGTGAAGATCCATATCTGAACAGCTTGTTTGCAAAGGCTTTTGTAAAAGCATATCAAGGCAGCAGCTATGATGTGCCCTATACATTAGCTGCTTGTGTAAAGCACTTTGCAGGATATGGCGGGGCTGAAGCAGGGCGGGATTACAATACTGTGGAACTAAGCAATTACACACTGAGAGATCAGTATCTGCCTGCCTATAAAGCAGCCGTAGATGCAGGCTGTGATATGGTAATGACATCTTTCAATACACTGGATGGTGTGCCCTCTACAGCAAATACATGGCTGCTCCGTGAAGTTCTCCGCAATGAATGGGGATTTAACGGAGTCGTAATTTCCGATTGGGGAGCAGTTAAAGAAATAATAGCCCACGGTGTAGCAGAGGATGGCAAAGAGGCAGTACTTAAGTCAATTACTGCAGGAACAAATATTGAAATGATGACAAGCACATATCTTAACTGGGGAGAAAAGCTTGTTGAAGAAGGGTTATTGGATGAAGCCTTAATAGACGAGGCTGTGGAGCGTATACTGGAGCTGAAAGTTAAGCTGGGCCTTTTCGAAAATCCATACCGCTATGCTGATACGGAAAAAGAAAAGGAAATTATTCTATGCAAAGAACATCGTGAACTGGCTTATGAGACAGCAGTTCAGTCCCTGGTATTGCTGAAAAATGATGATGATATCCTGCCCCTTGATGCAGCAAATAAGAAAATTGCTCTGATAGGCCCATTTGCAGAATCACGCAGCATACTGGGCGGCTGGTCCTGTGAAGGGCGTGATGAAGAGGCAGTTTCAATAAAAGAAGGTCTAGAGGCAATTCTCCCAGCAGATTCATTATTCATAGCAAAAGGCTGTGATATAGAAGAAGGAACTGATCAGGATATCGCCGATGCAGTCAGGTTGGCAGAAAAATGTGATGTTATTATAGCAGCCTTAGGTGAGCATGCCGGCATGAGCGGCGAAGCTGGCAGCCGCGCTTTCCTGACATTGCCGGGCAGGCAGCAGGAATTGTTGGATGCCCTTTACTCAACAGGCAAGAAAGTTATAGTTGTTTTGTTTAATGGCCGGCCCCTTGATCTGCGTCCAATAGTTGAGCATTCGGCAGCCGTACTGGAAGCATGGTTCCCCGGAACCGAAGGCGGCAATGCCATAGCAAGCGTACTTTTAGGCAAAAAGGCTCCTTCAGGCCGCCTTACCATGAGCTTCCCATATACAGTAGGGCAGATCCCCGTATACTACAATCACCTTAATACAGGACGGCCTAAGCTTGTTGATACCATTGAGAACAGGTTCTGTTCAGCGTTTCTTGATATACCCAACAAGCCCCTCTTCCCATTTGGCTACGGGCTTACATATACAACATTTGAATATGCTGACATTAAGCTGGATAATAACATGCTGACTCCAGATAGTGTTATAAGGGTTTCAGCTGTTGTAAAAAACACCGGGTCCCGTGCAGGGGTGGAAACCGTTCAGCTTTATATAAGGGATATCACCGGAAGCCGATCCAGACCGGTTAAGGAACTGAAAGGCTTTGAACGCATTGAATTGCAGCCGGGAGAAGCACGTAAAGTAACCTTTGACATTACAGAGGATATGCTTAAGTTTACAAGGCTGGATGGAAAATTTGACTCTGAGGCCGGCCGCTTTACAGCCATGATCGGGCCAAATGCAGAAGATACATTGTCTGTGGACTTTATTCTTGATAAATAATGCCTTAATTCTATTTTTACTGCTATGGGGGTACATTAATGAAGTACTTAGACGATTGGGATAAACGAAAGGAGCGGCACTCGGCTTTTTGGAACTGCGAGCTGGTGGATCGCTGCCTTTGCTCTGTTACAGCTCTTCGAGACGGCGGCAAATTCTGTGGTTTCCCTCTCCCGGATAATGAACCTGAGAGACGCAGGTGGTGGACTGATGGTGATTTAATACTGGAACGGAACCTAAGTTGGTTTGCCAACACATATTATGGGGGCGATTCACTGCCTATCCTGATACATGATTTAGGGCCCGCCGGGCATGCAGGGTATTTTAAGAATGTGCGTATAAGATTTGAAAATACAATCTGGTTTGATTCCGATTTGGAAGACTATGATGATTTATCTTTTGATCCTGACAGCTTTCTTTACCAAAAAACCATAAGCCTTGCAAAGCAATATGCGGAAGCAGCACAAGGTGATTTTATAGTATCCATGCCCGATGCAGTAGGAGATCTTGATGTACTCTCCCATCTTCGCGGCCCTGAAAATCTGCTGATGGATATGCTGGAAAGGCCTGATGAGGTAAAAAAGGGCCTGCGGAAAGTCCAGGAGATTTGGGAAAAGGTGTATACTGAAATATATGATATAGTGTTAGCGAACAACGATAACGGCAGCTCGGTTGGCTGGCTGGGCACCTGGGCGCCCGGCCGTCTTGGACAGCTGCAATGCGATTTATCAGTAATGATATCTCCCAAACTCTTTGATGATATGGTGCTTTATGAGCTTGAAACCCAGTCCCAGTGGCTTGACTATGCATTGTATCATTTGGACGGGGAGGAGCAGATAAAGCACCTGGACTGCATTTTGTCAGTCAAAGGCATAAATGCAATACAGTGGACAAATGTTGCAGGCCAGCCCGGTCCCATACACTATATACCGGTATTGAAGAAAATTCAAAAGGCAGGCAAGGGCCTGATACTGCATGTTACTCCCGACGAAATTCCTTTAATCATGGAAAACCTTTCATCCAAAGGCCTCTATTTGCTGACATGGACCAATACACAGGATGAAGCTGACGCCCTTGTGAAGACAATTGAAAAACTGACACATGATTAATGTCACTTATTACTTATAACACTCATGAATAATTACAGTAATGTTTAAACAACTTGAGGTGCACATAAAAGTGCACCTCATTATGCTTTTTTCTTGTAATTTCCGAATTATTTACTGATTAAAGAAGCAGCGTCACTGTCCAGGTATAATGAGGCATGATTCAGCTTCTTCAGATAACTTGCCGGCACTGCTTCATTCGGTTCACTTTCCCATAGTTTTTTGATAATTTCTGCTTTTTTGCTGCCATTGGCCATTAACACAACGCGCTTTGCATCCCTGAAATGCAGCATTCCCATGGTAATTCCCCCGGACAATTGAGTGTGTTGGCTGAAGTATTTTTGTCCAACGGTCTTAGTAGTTTCATCCAGTTCCACAACATGAGAATACAGGTCAAAGGAAGTTCCCGGCTCATTCAGCCCCAAGTGACCGTTCATGCCTATCCCAAGCATTATATAATCGATTGGTCCGTTATTTTCAATAAACTTGTCTACCCTGCTGCATTCAGCTGACAGATCTCCGTTGCCGTTAAAAAAGACAATATTTTCATCTTTAATGCCAAGTCTGTCAAATAAATTAGCTTTCATAAACCCTATGCAGCTTCCATCATCACCGATACCCTTGCCGGCCCACTCATCCAAGCCGACAAATATGCATCTATCAAAGAATACAGCCCCATCCCTGGCTAATGCGACCATTTCATCAAACACACCCAATGATGTATGGCCTGCAGCAAGGCAAAGCAAAGCATTGGGTTTTGCTTTAACAACTTCTGCTATTTCCTGTGCTATTTTTTTGCACATCTCCTCATAATTTGAAAATATTACAGTATTCATTTTACTTCCTCCTAAGTTAGAAATCATTGAACGGGCCTGATATACAGTTAGTTCAGATCATTCATGCCCGTACAAACACCTTGAGAACATTGAAATACTACATATTTTACAGACTATATCATTCATGTTAAGATAAAACAAAATTAAAAATTATATTAATTAGATTAATTAATTATTATATTATGAGTATATACCATGTATTCCGTAAAATCAACACTAATCAAATGGTTATATCATGTCATAGCTGCCTCTATCAATGAAGTTTTGGATAACAAGCATCGCACCGCCAATCAATGAAGCATGCTCCAGATTGGATAAAAACAAATCAGTCTTATGTATTTTCTTGGTAACTGTACGATCATGCAAGTACTCCTTAATTGGATCAAGTAAATGCTTACCGGCACTTGCAATATCACTGCCGATAAAAATTGCTTCCGGCTCAAACACATTGGTAAGGGTAACAAGAATATTGCCCAGATATACTGCTTCCTTACGGATAATATTCAAGCAAACTGAATCCCCTATTTGCAGGCCATACAGTATATCATTCCAGTTAATCAGCCGATGGCTTCTGATGCCTGTCAGATAAGAGGAAGGCATTCCCAGTTCTGCATAGTTGTTTACATGACGCATTATTTGAGGTATGGTAGCATACACCTCTATACAGCCGTTGTTTCCGCATTCGCATTTCGGCCCATCCATGTTGATGGAAATATGCCCGATTTCACTTCCGAAACCGCCTTTTCCCCTGTAAAGCCTGTCATCTATGATAATCCCGGCACCAATTCCTTCATCAACTACCATATAAATAAAATTATGATATTCTCTTCCCCTGCCATAGTTCTTTTCCGCTAAAGCATAGGCGTTCGCATTGTTATCCAGGAATACAGGAAGATGAAATGTATCCTCCAATATCTGCTTGATGGGAATATTCAGCCATCCCCAGAAGTTAGAAGGTGAAAGAATAACGCCGGTGTAAATATCAAGCGGGCCGGGAGCAACTACCCCAATACCCGCCATTCTTTTAGCCTTTGATTGATACAGCAGGTTTCCTATAGTTTCCTTTAAGCGATTTAAAATATGATCCAAAGTGTCATTTTCTACAAACCAATATTGTTCCCTGGTAACAATACGGCCGGTAAAGTCCACTATAGCAGCTGTATAATTTTTTCTGGTCCAGTCTACTGCAATTGCATGACAGCCGGAAGCATTCAGTTCCAATGTAATAGGCCGCCTTCCGCTGTCAGTTACAGAAACTCCTGTTTCCACAATGAGTCCCATGCTTAGCAGCTCATTGATAATCGGTGTAATACCTCCTCTGCTGAGACCAGTCCGCTTGGACAGCTCAGCACGGGAAATGCCACTCTCATCCTTAATCATATTAAGTATCAAAGCCCGGTTTTTTTGCTTCATTATATTGGAATTATTGCCTAAGAATTTTTGCATTTTAGACACCTTCATTTCCATACTTGGCTGTATAGCTTAAATATATGGTTCACACCCATCATTTCCATGTTATTCTCCATGGCCGCTAAATATAATCTTAACCGATTTGCTCCTGTATTTCAAAGCACTAAAACAATAAATTCAGAATTTCCCGGCTGCAGGAAAAATCCCGGATAATCATATGAGCCCCAGCCTGAATCAGACGTTTTCTCTTAACTGGATTAAGCCCCTCCCTTTTAACTTCATCAGAGGCAACCCCCAGAGTAACAGCACCTACTTCAACACCAAGAGCTATCTCTACCTTCCCATCTCCTACAACCAGGAGTTCTTTCCCCGTTAACCCCTTAGTTTCAATCAACAGCCTCATAACTGCTTCTTTGGAACAGTGAACTCTTCTTTCAGGAGCTCCCATAATCTGAGTAAAAAATTCACTAAGACCTAATGCATTTACTTCCCGCACCACATCCCAGTGGTCTGTTCCACTGGCTAAATATAAATCCAATCCTCTCTCGCGAAGACTTCGGATGAATTGCTCTGCTCCCTTTATCATGAAATCTTCAGGACTTCTCCATCCGCGTTCCAGCATCTCAACTCTTGTTTTTACCATATTTAGCAGCCTTCTGTTATACTCGTCCTTATACCACCAGGCATCGTGTATCCTTTTATTCAGCCCGCGTCTTCGAACCTCCTTTTCCAGCCACTGCATCTGAAAAATAGTTTGAATCCCGGCGGATTCATCTATATATCTTCTTACTCCCTCAATCAGCTGCTGCGTCGGTGGTTTTTCACCAACAATCATTTCTATCATAAGAGGTTCCATAATCCCCTCCCAGCCCTGCCGCAGAGTGGAAATGGTTCCGTCAAAGTCGAAAATGACCGCTTGCAGAACAAGCTGTCCCACTGATAATTCTTTCAGCACTTCAATTGCAGGGCAGTTGCACCCTGCTGCTTTACAGTCATTGTTTATGTAACTGATGTCCATTGGTTATTACCCCATTCTGCTCACTATTTTTTCATAAAGGTTGGGTATGGTATCCTTATGGTTGCCCTGTATGTAAAACCCCCTGCCTCCCAGGCTGGTAGGTCTGTTTATAACATTTTTGCGCGGGCGGTAATAATAATGAAAATGATCGTCAGAAACTTTAGAGCGGTAATCTCCCAGGGGTATAATATCAAAATTTGCAGTTGTAATTTTCTCAATTGTATAACCCTGGTTCCGTCCAATGGACAATGCCTTAAGAAAAACCTCGGCACCGGTTACTGCGGAACCAACATTCAAAAACACACCGCCCTCCAGCTGTGATATGCTGTAGCATAAAATGGCAAAATCAGCACCGCTAGTTCCCCCCAAGGCGGCAAAGTTCGCTGATGGATGCTGGTGAATTATATCTGTTCCTATGGTTATATGGTAAGTAGCAGGAACACCATTTTTATATGCTCTGTAAAAAATACAGTCCTGAGCATACGGAAAACGGCTCAGGCTGTTATCAACATAACGAGCAAGACTTTCACCCATTCCCAAGCCCAATGCAAACCCCTGCTGAATCGCTTCATTCATCCAGGCACCGGTTTCCTCCCACATTCCAAAGGAGCCATCCTCAATTGCGGTAGGAACGTGTTCGGATGTCCCTCCAAGGTAAGCCAGTTCAAAGTCGTGAATACTGCCTGCACCATTACTTGCTATATGAGTAAGTATGCCTTTTTGCATTAACTCAATAACATAACGTGATAAGCCGCATTTTATAACATGTGCACCCATAAAGAGCACAACCGGCCGGTTGTTTTTTCTGGCTTCAATAATACGATCCACCAGTTCATCCATTTCGGGATTCGTCCAATCCGGTACTTTATCTATTCCCGGTCTTGCCATGTTCTCAATGGTTACCAGATTGCGCCTTTTCATGACGGAGTATGTACGGGTACGGGTTAAATCCAAGCGTTTCATAAAGAATCACCCTTGCAAAACAGCATTTTATCAGCTTGCTCTTTTATTTCTTCAGGAGACGCAGTTCCGGTCATTCCAATTTTTTGGATCACAACAGAAGAAGCAAGGTTTGCAAAAGCTATACAATCCGGACCTGAAAACCCCGCTCCGTATGCACAGGAGAATGCTGCAAGAAATGTATCTCCTGCTCCAACAATATCAATCGGAGGTTCTACCGGGATGCTTTTAGCCCAGTAAACCTGATCACCTGAATACCACAATGAACCTTTGCTGCCCATTGTTATGACAACAGGTGCATTATTTCGTTCATACAGCCTGACCGCAGTATTAGCGAGACTGTCAGGGCTCATATCATCCGAAACCTGTTCATTGTATACAGCCATATGGGCTTCAAGCTCATTGGGCTTGATAATTACATTTCGGAACAAACCGATTCTTGACCGGCTGTCAGCTACAATAATCTTGCCCTGGTCAGCCAACTCCTCCAATACAGTACGCACTCTATCTCCGACAACACCGTAACTGAACTGGTCACAAACAATTAATACATCCACCTCTTCAGACAAGGCAATCAGGTTTCGGATAAAATATGTCTCCTGTTCAATGCTGAGCGCTGCACGGTTTTCAAAATCTATTCTGGGATCTTCATACCTGATATCTGAATATCCCTTTCTTACAGGTTTGCAGTAAGCAGGTGTTATCCAATTATCGTCTGCCAGCACAAATTCTGAACATATCCCCAGTTCATCCAGGATTGTATACAGCTTTTCTCCGCGCCAATCCTTTCCAATATATGAAAGAAAATATGTGCTGCCAGCCTGCAGGCTTTTAACATTAGCTGCAACATTACCTCCGGCGCCGGGATAAATACGCTCCGACACCACCGGCAGAGGAAAATGCGGAGTTTCCCTGGACAACTCACTTAAGCGCATATCAGCATCCCAGTAAATGTCCAGGCATCCATCCCCTACAATACCTATACGGGTGGTTTTAATTTTATCTAATATTTCCAGCAGTAATTTCTTGCTTATATTTATCTGAACTATGTCTCTTTGCTGCATATAGACCTCCGCATTAAGTTAAATATAGCGACAATTCTTCGAGCCTTAGTATAGGAAATAACCATATTATAGTCCATATACGGATTATATAACATTTGTAAAAATAAAAGATTTTTCTGCATCAATCTTGCACCCTGAAAATCCTGAAGGTTTTTATTTCATAAGGTTTAATGAAAAACTCAAATGAGCTGGTATTCCGGCAAATCAGCTTTTCGTCCTCTTCCATGAGATTGCATTCAAAAACTTCCGCTGCCGTGAATGAAAGCTTTATAGCGGTTTTTCCCCTGATACCTTCAGATTCATACACACGCATGATCATTCCCCTGCCGTCCTCTGCGCATTTAATGGTATCTATAATGACATTGTCCCGTGAAATTTCAGCATAAGAACCATCTCTTGCAACACAGCGCCCCATAACTGCCTTTAATGGGACATTCAGCTCATAACCGGCTTTTACCGTTCTGCCCTGCCGGTGATCTCCGGCATGAGGCAGTAAAGAATAGCACATTTCATGAATGCCTTTGTCTGCTTCCGGATCGGGATCAACAGGTGAACGAAGCAGCGTAATGCGCATACAATTATCCTTAATATCGTATCCATATTTGCAATCATTCAAAAGGCTTACACCATACCCGCCTTCGGAGAGATCCGCCCACTTATGCCCGCATACCTCGAATTTTGCCTTGTCATATGAGGTATTCCAATGGGTAGGACGTTCAATGGAACCAAATTGTATTTCATAAACAGCTTTACTGGATAATACATTTACATGGAATGCTGCTTTCAGCATCTTTTCGGTTTCATTCCAGTCTACCCTTGTGCAAAAATCAATCCTGGGTATGGAACGATAAATCGTAATATCCTGAATTATGGTAGAAAGATTGAACTTCCTTGTTACCCTGATAATGCCCTTTAATGATGATTGCTCGAGTACTTCTACTGTCCCTTCCGCTAAGTTCCAGCATTTATTCTGATACTCCAAATCAATATTCCAGGCAGTTTCACAATAAGGCTTGTCTTCGAAAATCTGCAATAGATTGGATGCACGACCCTGCTCCAAAACCTCGCAGTTGTTCCTCTTATCATATATGCTTGTCAGGTTCCCGTTATCATCCAGATGAATAATATAGAAGTCATTTTCCATTCTGTCTTTCCCAACGAATATATTTGATTCAGCATGTACGCCTCTTTTTGCAATGCAATAAGAGGCTGCACCCAGAGCAGGAGCCCATGCTTCAAATTCCAGCCAGCCATCTCTGCATACTGAAGGAACCGGATTCCCTTGAGCATTGACAACTGCCGCATCCGGCAAACCTGCAGGCAGAGGAACTCTTACATAACCGGTTCTGTCCCAGGACAAGCTGTTAAATACAACTACTTTGTCCCATTGAGCTGGTGTTGTCAGATGCTCCACAGCATCTTCCTCGATTTTCTTGATGATATCAAATACATACTTATAGTCCTTTTCACTGTCTATATATACATCATGTATGGATGAGCCCGGAATAATATCATGGAACTGGTTTGTCAAAATCAACTTGTATGCTTTTAAAATATCCTCATAAGGATAATCCGCACCATACATGTCTTTTGCAACAGCCGCAAGCATTTCCGCATGCCTCATACCCAGTTCTGCCTTCCTGTTGTTCTTTTTTATGCGTGCCTGGGATGTATATGTACCCCTGTGGAATTCATAATACATCTCATTGTTCCAGACAGGAAGCTGATCCTTTATAGGGTCAACTGCATCAAAGAAGGAAACAGAGGTGTTCATCTCCGTTTTCTGCAGCCCCGGGAATGATTTGAGCCTGCGTCCTGTTTCAAGCATCTGGTAGGTTGGTCCGCCGCCTCCGTCCCCATAGCCGAAAGTCATCAGCAGATTATCAGTCAGGTTCTTCTGATCAAACCGGTTGTAGATTGTCTCAACGGTTTCCGGGTTATATCTGCCATTATAATTCAGACGTTGTACATATGATAATATCCGTGTTCCGTCTATCCCCTGCCACATAAACAATGAGTAGGGAAAGTTATTGGTATCATTGTTGATCAGCTTGGATGTGAAAAAATACTCCATACCGGAACGCTTGATAATCTGAGGCAATGCCCAGCTGTATCCAAAAACATCAGGCATCCAAAACACCCTGGAAACCTTTCCGAACTCTTTTTGGAAAAAGGCTCTTCCATAAAGCAGTTGGCGAACCAGACTTTCGCCAGATGGAATATTGGTATCCATTTCCACCCACGTATTGCCAACCAATTCGAACTGACCGCTTTTCACCTTCTGCTTAACTCTTTCATATAGCTCCGGATAATAATCCTTTGTGTATTCAAACAACTGGGGCTGACTGAAGGCAAATATAAAATCCTCATATCTTTCCATTAGATCAAGGACATTTGCAATTGTCTTTCCACATTTACGAATCGTTTCCTTTATCGGCCAAAGCCAGGCTGTGTCTATATGAGCCTGTCCTACAAATTTGATTAGGGCATGAGGAGAGTGAGGTATTTGAGCCAGCTTTTCCCGTAGAGTTTCTGCTGCAGCGGGAATGGATTTTACCAAAGCTTCCAGCCCCATATCTGCATCAATTCTGGTTAGAGAGTGAAGAACAGCATCACGGATCTTCTGATAAATATAGGAATCCTTTGTGAAGCTTTCCAGTATTCTTGTCATCTCAAAAGGCAATCTGACATTGGCAGCAGTCAGCTTTTCAATCGGGCTCTTTAAAGCCATCATGGCATCATATGCAGTTTTTATATCAAAATAATATTGCTCCACATTTTGATCCACCACAGCAAGCAAAGCGCGGCGAAACTGATACTCAACAGATGTTCGGCCTTCAAGGCGATATCTTGCGAACTCCATATAGTTCATACCGGCTTCCACTTCAATATCAAAGCGTTCTCCTGCCGATGGAATATGCGGAAGCACTACCCGTGTCCTGGCTGCTTCATTTTCTGCCAGGTAGGATGTGAGAGCTGACTGAATAGCACCGTTGATTCGGACAAGAGCTTCACCTCCAAACTCCAACTCCAGTACAACATATTTACCGTTATAAGCTTCTGGTATTTCAATAGTTGTTTTGAACCAACAAGTTGTTCCGTCCTTGCAAGACCATCGATCACCTAAAGTAAACTCCTCCCATTGCCCACAGTCTGTATATTCACCTGGTGATGTATAATAACCCTGCTTTTTCTGCCATTTGGAAAGAATCAGCACATCACTATAAATTGCATTCTCCACTGCTTTTAGCTTACGCTCAAATACTCTTTCAGAAGTGAACTCCATGTTATACCTCCTTCCTATCCATTAAACAGTTATTCAAGTTTGTTATTTTCTCTAATTATTTAAGGCAAAAAATATCATGACAACTCTGTAATAAACCGTTTTTATAATGTTTATTCCTTTATATATGGCAAATTCTTGGCTTTGCTGATACGAACATATGTTTATTTATAATTATGCTGGTACATACCATTTTATATTAATCAGTTTTTATGTTTGCATTTGCTCAGAGAATGATACATTCAGAGAAAACGCTCGTGCAAGATTCGCGTAGTATTAACTCTTTTCATTCAGTATTAATACCCTTATACTTGTGCTTTTTTAAGTCTTTTAGTACTAAGGCCGGCTCTGAATTAAACACATTCATAATATACATTATAAACCTCTTTTCTAAGAATGGGCCTGCTTGTTGAATTATATTTGTTAGACTATCTTATTATATGCATAAATCTTAATATTGTCAATAGAAAAATATTTTATAGTATTATGAAATGTAGAATCTTACATTCTAATCAGAATCAACAATTAAGGATGTCCATAATGTATATGTTTAGTTCCAAATTGTTTATATGTTTTGTCTGCACAACTGCTATATAATAGTCGATAATTAAATCTGCAGTAATTAGAGTTATCACATACCAAATGCATTTAAAATATATACTGATAAGGGGAATCTTCATGAATAAAGCTAATAATTCAAGCATAGACAGGTTAAAACAAAAAAGAAATATTGGAATTGCCAAGATGAGAGACTTTTATCAGATGAAGCCTGACGCACCGATTTTTCAGATGGAATTTGGCCTGCCCATCTTAGATAGGTGGAAGAGAGAAGGTCATATTAACGACTCAACTGATTTTTATGATTTATTCGGTTATGATGAACCAGGGACCCACTCGCTTGGACAGCTTGGATGGTGTGAGGCACCCTTTTCACCCTCGTTCGACGTCGAGATATTAGAGGATAAGGGAGATTATGAACTAGTCCGCGATATTGCCGGCCGGCATGTCTTATACTTTAAAGGGCGGCGTAATGGCTTTATGCCGGAATACCTGGAACACCCCGTAAAAGACATGAAGACCTGGGAAGAAAACTGCAAATGGAGACTTGATCCAAGTGATTCAAGAAGATATTCAGATCTCAATGAACGTATGAAGGTTGCTGTAGAATGTGCTGAATCAGGCATGTTTATTGTACAGCATATTATTGGTGGTTACATGTATCTTCGCAGCTTAATCGGGCCAGTCGAACTCCTGTATATGTTTTATGACGATCCGAAGCTTATCCATGAATGCATGAGAACATGGTTTGAGCTGGCTGATGAGGTGACTAAGAGACATCAGCAATATGTTACCTTTGATGAAATATTCTTAGCAGAGGATATTTGCTACAATCATGGTCCGTTAATTGCTCCTAATATGATACGGGAATTCTTATTTCCTTATTACCAGCAGCTCATAAGCAATGTGAAAAAACGCCAAAAAGATAAAAGCCGCAAGCTCCATATTCAAATAGATACAGATGGTAATGCAGTGCCTGTAATAGACCTATATAAAGAGATTGGGATGGACTATATGAGCCCTTTTGAGGTTGCCTCAGGCTGCGATGTTGTACAGATCGCAAAGGATTATCCAGAACTGCTAATCAGGGGAGGAATTGACAAACGTATACTCGCTTCAAGCAAGGAAGCTATTGACCGTGAAGTTGATCGGATCATGCCCTTTATGAAAAAGCGCGGAGGGTATATTCCTTGTTGTGATCATGGCGTACCAGAGGAAACCAGCTTTGAAAATTACATGCATTATCGTAAAAGAATGCTGGAGTTTTGAACAATAGTATTACTTTAAATAACTATTATATGATGATTTTTACATCTAGTAAAAATAAATCGTCCATTTAATGGCATCTGGTCAGCTCAAGATAACTCAGTACAAATACATCACAACCCGGAGCTCTACCCTCCCTGGCAGGCAAAGAAAGCTTGATTATATTGTTTGCTCTGGTAAATTTGATAGGCAGTTCAGAGCCTATGAGTGTAGCAGATTTTACATTCAAGCTAATGGGAATCTCAATGTTTGATGTCTGGGTCAATCACTATCTTCGCCAGATAAAGCCCAAGATTCCACAATCCCTATCTGGCGATATGGGGCTCCATTTCAGCATTGAGCCAAGTTTGAAATCTTTAAACCGTAACAGCTTTTCTAGAACTAATGGATAAGAGGGTTTAACATAATTCTTTCATCAGTTCAGTTGTAAACACCTTGTACAATTTCATCTGATAATTATATAACCTCCCTACTTTATCCAATCTTCTCACTGTCAAAGATACTTGCAATGCTAAACCCTTCTCATCAATACACATTATAATAAGGCTGATGTCAACTCCATATACATGCAAATGAAATCCATTTTATAATATACTATAGTAATATTCCTATTTCCCAATTGTTTTTCACTTTTGTCCCTGGTTCTATTCTTTTTATACCCTGATATGCTTCTCTGATAGTAAACTTAGTAGCACCACAATCTTCGCGTGCACGAGTATTAAAAGAGAATTCAGAATATGGTAATGTTCCATATGACTCCAATACCAGATAAATATCTCTTCTATGACTAGGCATGCTTATGACTAACAGCTTTTGCCCATCATTAAGTGCTTTTGCATATAATGATGGAACAAGCTGTCCACTTATAATAACTTCCCTTACATTTCTGATTGAAAAGGCTTCAGAAAAAGAAGGGTAACGGAAAGGATTTACTGTGGGAAATTCGTCCATTTCCAAATCTATCTCTCCAAACAGACGATCTGGGTGCTTATCCGGATACTCATTCCATAAGCCATTACGTAACCATGCCACTTTCCGATAGTATGAAGAAACAGAGAATTTCATACCAAGCTGTATTACAGGGACTGGTTCTCCATTATAGCTTATATTTTGCTCAATTCGAATCGTACCTTTGTTATCTGGATAAATGTGAAAATCACAAGCGATTATACCGCTTTCAAGGTAGTATTCTTTTTTAGCACAGATAATTTCATTTTGGATGGAAAAATCAACTAGTTTGCAGCTTTGAATGGAAAAATCATGATAAAATTTTTCCACATCACCTGGTAAGTTGTCTAAATGCCCCATCCCCAGATATAGATTTTTATCTGATCCAGGTTTTGCACCTAAAGTTAAATCCAATGATTGAATAAAATCCAGCGAATTATTATTAATTTTAAAACCTCTTAAAATACCTTCTTGATTTGATATGGGTCGTGCAGGGTTAAACTGAACTATCTCTCCCCTCCATGGCTTTGGTTGCAACCAGAAATGGCGTTCCTGTATGCAAATCCCATATCGTTCATCTATAACTTCAATCTTATAGCAGCGTATTTCTTTTGATACTGGAACTGCAACCTCTATTCTTTTACTTGACCCTGGTTTAATATCTGCTTTTATGGATATAGGCAGGCATGCAGGGACAATCCCATTCGTAGCAGTCACATCAATACGAAAATTGCTTAAATTGAGCCATGTATAATTGTTTTTAACATCTAAAATGAGTTTTTCATTAACAACATCAAGACATTCTATATCTATACGTGCAAATGCCTTCTTTATATGATAGTATGCTGGCTTCAGCTCACGGTTCGGCCCCACTATCCCTTTAACATTTTGATTATATGATATATAACCACGCCATTCATTCAGGAAACTAACTGAGGATGCAGGATCTCCCTTTTGCATAGCTCCTTGATCACACCATTCAAATATAAAGTATCCGCCCACATTATCGCAGCTAAAAAATGCTTCTACTGCTTTTTTTATACATCGTCCATATGGTTCTCCTATAAAACCTGGATCTATAACAAAGTTCTCACGGTTACTAAACGGATGCCCTGCTTCAGTATAGAACATAGGTCTAGGCTTTGAAGACCATCTAGGCAAAGTATTACTTATCTGGTCAGGGGGAATGGATTCCGGATAATGTTGTGAATCAGCTGTAATGTAATTATTCATAATTGTACTATACCATGGTTCTTTATGATAATGAAAGTCCGCGCAATCTCTTTCACCTGCTGCGTAAATAAAGCGCGTTTTATCTGTTTCATATAAAAACCGGGCAACCGGGATAAATATTTCGCAAAAACCACTCTCATTAGCCAGTCCCCATGCAAATATAGCTGTCATATTCTTATATCTCCCATATATCCGAGGAGCAAAATAATGATAACGTTCATTAAATAACTTGCGGTAGTTTTGATCAAAGCTTTCTTCAGGTAATGGATATGTTTCTTCTTCTGATAATGTCCATTGATTACCCCATGAGTTATAGCCACACAGGCAGTATTCTACTGCAACCAGCAAGCCATAGCGAGCACAAAGTTTTACAAATCTGCTATCAAAAGGATAGGGATGAGAACGCACGCCATCAATATTAGCCTCTTTCATTAACATTATATCTTTAATCATATCACCTACTGTTAGGGCATATCCCCTAACCTCAAGATTATCATGTCTTGTAACACCACGGATAGTAATATGCTTTCCATTTAAAAGGAAAACAGCACCATCAGCTGAAAATCGTCGAAAGCCAATTTCCTCTCTAACACGCTCGATTACTGTCCCTTCCCTTAATAAAACACATTCCAGCCTGTAAAGATTAGGTTCTTCCATACTCCATGGAAGAATATCTTTAAACACATGATGGCATTTATGGCTATTAGCTCCTGCTATTAAAGATGATTCATATTCATAAAGAATCTCATCTGTATCATAAGCATAAAGGATAGTCTGTATTTGCCAATTATCATTCTCTACTTGCTGATTTATTTTAATAGAAATATCCGCCACTCCAATGCCTGTTAAAAAATCATAATCTGTTTTAACCTCAAAATCACAAATATGTGTTTCCGGCACATGGAAAAGAAAAATATCCTTATATATCCCTCCCATCATCCACTGACCTGAACTGTCATGCACTGTAGAAATATCACCTTTTACTACACGAATAGCAATAAGGTTAATTTTTCCTTTTTCAATGAATTCTGTAACATCCATTTGGAATGGCACAAATCCACCATCGTGATATCCCACTCTTTTTTCATTGATATACACTTCAGCTGAAACAGAAATCCCTTCAGCCTGAAGTATTATTCTTCCGCTATCCCAACTTTCCGGCACCTCAAAAAAGCGCCGATAGTATCCTACCACATCATCATGGATTAAACTGCAATGAGCAAATACATGTTTAGAAAACGCTTCCCGTTCCCAGTTAGATGGAACAATAATATAATTCCATTCTTTATATGCAGGTTGAAATAGATAAAAATCACTCTCAAAACTATCCTGTTGATAATCAAGTAACGGTAACAGCTTTTTTTCATTCTCATCCCATGCATAACGAATCTGTTCATCAATACTGTACCATCCAGCTTTTTTATCCCTATCTCGAATAGTAAATTCCCAAGTACCATTTAGAAAAAGTACATCTTCATTTCCTTCCGTAGCAGCTTCAATATTCCATCCTTCATTTGGAATTGGTATCCAATTTATTCTATTAATTATTTTACTTGCATAATCCATAGAAATCTCCCCTAAATTAAGATATTTATGCCTTATGCATTTCCTTCAAAACAGTTTCCCAAACCATTTTTACATTTTCCGGATCCGCTTCAATAGGCATAGTCCCTCCAGAGCTTAAATATAATCTACTTACATCGCCCGCAGCTTGAATATCTTCAAGGATAATTCTTGCAGCTTCATAATATGGCTTATTCCAAATACTTGCATTACTCCCTCCGCACACCGTTTTTGATGGCATACCCTCTAACGCTTCCTTTATAGTTACATCCCCTACTGGAGGTGTTGAAACAGCTTCGATAGCAATTGCCGGTATTTTATCAATTAAAGGCATTAATGCCTTTATTTTTCCGCACATATGAACAATAAAATTCTTACCGAATTGTCCGGATATCATTTCTCCATATTGTCTTAAGTGGGGAAGACAGTATTTTTCAAATATAGTTGGGCTAATAAGTGTTGTTGATGTATCTTCTCCTGCCACAATATTTTCAATTCTTGTATTCTCAAGGTTTATTTTCCATCTTTTCAGATAGCTGTCCTGCATTATCTCAATTAACTCATTCAGCTCAATTGGATGGTCATACATGATATACGAAAAATTCTCTATACCCATCATATACTCCACCAAGTCCATTACAGGGGTTCTACCCAGTGTAGTATAGAACCATTCCTTTTCTGACAAATTCTGCTCCATCAAATTTATATTCGCTATTTGAAATTTATCTATATGATATTCTATACCTTCATACAGATAACGAGCAGCTTTTAGACTTTCCAGGTCATGAATTGGATATACATCAGGATGCCAAGTTTGTGTATCTTTACTGAACACGTCCCGTCTTATCAAAGTACCATCCGGTGTCTCATATACTGTTTCACGAGTGTTATTTGTGCAATTATGCTTTACCCGAACCCTGGGATTTTCTTCAGCAGCATGGTATACATTAATATGGATCATAGGGTCTGACCCGACATACCTGTGTAAATCCATTATGCTCATCCCTTTAAATTTACCTTTCAAGCATAATATATAATCTGCCCCAAACTTAGGCCAAAAGGGCATTCTGTCCTTTTCTTTCTGAAAGAGTGTGGCTTCTATTCTTTCCTTGCTTGTCATCATTTTGCTTTTTTCTCCTCTTTCCTAATATCTTGCACTTCTTATCGGAAGGGTATCTTCTGTTGATAATACTTTATCAAGAAGCTTTCTTATTAAAGCGTTTTTGATGTCAGTATAGTCAGGATTATCCCACAAGTTTATAAATTCATCAGCATCTTTTCTTAGATCATATAGCTCTCCAAAATCCTGGTTGGCATAATATGTAAGTCTCCATTCCTTAGAACGTATTGTTTTAATATTCAATCCCCAATCTCCACTATTATGTTCAATAAGAGCAAAGTCATATCCAGGCTCACCATTTATCACATTCAGCATTGACCTACCCTGCACACCCTCCGGAACGGGGATTCCTGTTAACTGCAAAATAGTAGGCAGAATATCTGTATGCTGAGTAATACCATTTACACGACTTCCACCACCTATGCGGGTTCCATACTTCATAATCATAGGAACACGAATTAGTGAATCATAATGGAAAGGTCCCTTGAAGAGCAAACGATGATCTCCCATTAGTTCACCATGATCGGCTGTAAAAATAATTATTGTATTATCATATTCACCACACTTTTTCAGGTAATTCAATATACGTCCAATCTGATCGTCAATGAACGTTATCATTCCATAGTACTTAGCGATAATGGTTTTATATGCCTCATCTGTCAAATTAGCCAAGTCATATTTTTCATTGCCAACGCTTTTACCTGTTAACATCTCATTAAAGTGAGGCGGTTTATCCCCCATCTCCCCGTCTTTTCTTGGGGGTATAGGTATTTTATCTATATCATACATAGACGCATACGGCTCAGGTGGATCAAAAGGATGATGAGGATCAACAAAAGAACACCATATAAAGAAGGGATTTCCTTCACATTTTTTAATCAGTTCAATAGTATGATCAGCAATCCATGTTGTTTGATGAAGTTCAACAGGAATCAGGTTCTCTTTAACCTGCGGAGGCAGTTCATTAGAACGTTCATTAAACTCCGCTATGTCCTCTGCAATTTTATCCTCACCCTGTTTTCTTACATATTCATACCATCGGATATCATTTTCCTTCAACCACTCCAAATACTCTCCACTTTTATTGTCACAGGTTAGGTGTTTTGTCATAAAACCAAAGTCATCCTCCGGCCAATTCTCATCATCATAATATACAGGTAACTGTGGTGTTAAATGCATTTTTCCTATGGCACCTGTGTGATACCCTTCTTTCTTTAAAATTGATGCTAAAGTATGTTCTCCAGGCCGCATATTGCATCCATTTTCCCTAAGTCCATGGTTTCTGGGATATCGCCCTGTTAAAATTGTAGCTCTTGATGGGGAACAAACAGGGTTTTGTATAATATGATGATCCATTACGACACCATCAATTGCTAAATTATGGAGATTTGGAGTTTTAATAACCCGATTTCCATATACACTAAGTGCTTTTCGTTGCATTTGATCTGCAGTGATCAAGAGTACATTGGGTTTATTTGCCATAAGCCATAACCTCTTTCTATTCTATGCAAAGAATGTTAACCTACATTCCCTATAAACAAATAATACTAGCGCAGATGGCAGTATGCATCATACTACTGCCATCTGCAATCTGATATATGTAGAGATTATAGCCTTATTGCCGTGAATTAAATGCATCAAGTGCTTCCTGATGGATAGATTTTATCTCCTCTACATACATTTTTCTAATTTCCTCCAAATACCAATCATACTCATCATCTATATTTCCATTAATGATCCATTCTGCCTCTTTGCTTATAGAAAATTGGTGCAACTCAGTTATATATGTGGAATAATTTGAAAGTGCTTCTTGCTGTTCTAAAGTATATGGGAAAAATCCCAATCTCTCCATGTTGGCATAAGGCCTATACATATCATTTAACTGTGCTTTATATGCATCATTTTCTGAACGTACATAATTTTTCTCAATCCAATCCTTAGTTAATGCTTTTGGTGGGAACACAAACGTTTCTTTTATTCTAAACTGTCCATATCCCATATCTTCAGGTGTAGGTAATAATTGAATCTTACCTTCTGCATTTCTATCTAGGTTAATTCCCATAGGCCCGCGATCCCATAAGATAGCTTCTTCAGGATCATAGAGTCCGTCAATCCAGCGAATAACTATCTCCGGATTTTTCGAACCAGATGTTATAAAGTTATTTTGTTGAGCAAATGCTGCATAATTATTAATAAACCATCCCTGTTTGCCTTCAGGACCTTTTAATACAGGTATCTGTGTATAATGCTCTTTAGCTTTTTCTACACTACCCACTGCATTCCAGCCTCCCCACGATGTCCAAGCACCGACTCTGAATGGTTCTTCGTTTGTTTTTGCTCTGTGAACATTAACATCATGGGTAAAACATTCTTCATCAAGCAATCCTTCACTATACAGTCGATGAAAGAACTTAACTGCATCTTTATAGCCTGGTTCCATTGTTGAAACTATTATATTTTTACCGTCCTTTACAAAGAACAAATCATGAGCTGTAGCAGTTCCCCAAGCACCAAACATAGACCGAGCACCCTCAACATTGTGTCCCCATACAACAGTCAATGGTATAATATTGCCTTGTGGATGCAACACATGAGCATTATCCTTAAAAGCCTTTAAGACAGTATATAATTCTTCCGTGGTAGTAGGAACCTCCAAATTTAAGGTTTCTAACCACTTTTTGTTGATTTGGAAGTTTTCCTCAATTGATGGGTCTTGTGTGTAGTCAATCGCTGCCAATCGGTACATACGTCCATCACTGTAAGTTACTAATTGCTTTGCCTTAGGATGCTGTTCATATGCTTTTTTGATATTAGGTGCATATTTTTCTATCAGTTCATCCAAAGGTATAATAAAGCCTTGATCGATCTTTTCAGCCAAATCTGAAACAGGCAAAGCAAATATAGCATCTGGCAAATCCCTGGTTGCAAACATAAGGTTTACCTTAATATCAGCTTCACTACCCGGAATCTGGTCCCATTCAACATGGATATTGGTTTTCTCTTCATAATCCTGAATAACTTTTTTTGTGTTGTAATCAGGTGATGACCAGTGATCGACTGCTGCAATTCTGATTGTTACTTTTTCTTTAACAATTGGAAAACCTTCAAGATACATATTACCAAGCATTTCTCTTTCTGTAGTTTGATCTGGCTCTTCATCAGCAGACTGGTCTGGAGATGTTGTGGCAGTTCCTGGTTCTTTAGTTTCATCGCTTCCCTGGGAGTTATCCACTTTACTTCCGCTACATCCAACTAAAAACAGAGACAATACAAGCATCAACACTAGTAGCAAACTGACGAGCTTTTTCATAATTGTTCAACCCCTTTAGTATTTTTTATATACAAAGGCATAGCCTTTTGTATAACAAATATTACTTATATACTATCATCATCCCTTAATTGCTCCTATCATTACACCTTTTACAAAATATCGCTGCACAAATGGATAAAGAATCAGCATAGGTATACAAGCCACAATAATCACACCATACTTAATCGAATCAGCTATTTTCTGCTGTTCTATAAATGATTCATCACCACTCATCATATCTGCCAATACCTGATTTTGCGTTAATATATCCCTCAAAACCACTTGTAAAGGATAAAGCTCTTTATCTTTCAAGTAAATAAGACCAGTGAAAAAGTTATTCCAGTGTCCTACGCCATAGTAAAGTGCCATAACTGCAATAATTGCTTTTGAGAGGGGTATTACAATCCTCAGGAAGAAGTATGTATTTGTTGAGCCGTCTATTTTTGCCGCTTCAAGAAGCTCATTTGGTATGTTTACCTGAAAAAACGTTCGAGAGACAATCATATTGTAAACATTGAGGCCTCCCATAATAATCATAATCCACGGCGTATTATAAAGGTTTAAATCCCTAATTAAAATAAAGGTTGGAATTAGTCCTCCTCCAAAAAACATAGTAAAAACAAAAATACCCATTATGATATTTTTCCCTATCAGATCTTTTCTAGACAGAGAATAAGCTGCTGGTATAGTAATGAACAAGTTAACTAATGTACCGACTGTCATGTATAATAAAGAATTCCTATATCCTATCCATATCTGAGGTGTGTGTAATATTCTTGTATACCCATCAATGTTAAAACCAGCTATTTTATATATGACTTCACCGCGATAAATGGCATGAGGGTCACTTAAAGATGCAATAACAATAAAATATATAGGATATACAAGTACTAATAGTAAAATTGAAAGAATAACATAGTTTATAATATCAAAAATTACATCTCCCTTGGTTTTGCCTATCGCTCTCACTATATCAACCCTCTTTTATAAAAATGTTATAATAATGTATTTTCACTATAACTGCGGGCAATTTGATTAACCAGAACTAACAAGAAAGCATTTACTAGTGAATTGAAAAGACCAACAGCTGTTCCAAATTCAAAACGCCCGCCTTGCAGCCCTACCTTGTATACATAGGTGGAAATTACCTCTGCTGTACTCATATTTAAAGGGTTTTGCATCAATAATACCTTCTCGAAACCCACAGACATAATATTTCCTGCATTTAATATCAGAAGAATTATTGCTGTAGGAATGATTCCAGGTATGTCAATATACCAGATCCTCTGAAGTTTATTTGCTCCGTCTACTATTGCAGCTTCATGCACTTGTTGGCTTATTCCACTCAGTGCTGCCATATATATAATGCTTCCAAAGCCTAATCTCTGCCATATTCCTGACCAAACATAAATTGATGGAAAAAACTCAGGTTTAGCCATAAAATATATTCTTTCAAATCCCAATATTGCTAGTAGATGGTTTATTACACCACTATTTGGTGCCAAAAGCACATTAATCATTCCCACAATCACAACTACTGAAATAAAGTGAGGTGCATATGATATCATTTGTACAATCTTTTTGAATAAAGCATTGGGTAAATGTTGCAGTAATAAAGCAAGTATAATTGGTAAGGGGAACCCGGCGATTAAACTGTATAAACTAAGCCAAACAGTATTACGTATAAGACGCCAGAAAGAAGGACTGTTAAATAACATTTCAAACTGTTGAAATCCTACCCATGGACTTCCCCATATACCATGCAGGGGCATATATTTTTTAAATGCTAATTGAATTCCATATATGGGAATGTAATGGAAAATTATTATGTATAATAAAGCAGGCACTAAAAACAGATATAACTCATAGTTTTCTGCTATCAATCTCCATTTTAATTTTTTAGATCTCCTTTTGAAACTGTTATCATACTTATTGTCTGATATCGCCACATCTATTCCCCTCTCAAATCCTTAAGTCATTGGCCACCATTTCAAATGGGGTTTAAATTCAGCTCTGTAACATTACTCTACATCTATTCTTTGGTATGAACACTATGCAGTATTGGTATTTATGTCATTTTTCCATAAGAAGCGTTTTATTACAGTACATAATGCTATATTTGTGTTTCCTTTATATATGTTATATCATCAAATTAATTATACAATATAATGATTATTTTGTAAATATATATGTTAATCAATCTAACTATTTCATTTAAAAGTTAAAGTAATTTTATGTAATTTGCAAAGCAATTCGATGAATAAGGTTGCGCGGATTACCTAACTGACACACGCAACAGCAAACATTTTTTAACAATTAGTCATATACATTCTTGATATATTGGATTATAATAAAAGTATGGTTAACGAATTTTCAATCGCAAAAACATCTACAGTATCCTCTATCTCATTAAAAGCAATATGGGTAGTTAAAGCAGACTCCTCATATGATATTTATAAAGGATCTGCCATTACTCAGGAAAGTATTTTGATACGAACGATAAAAGGACAAGGTACCATTCAATACGACAATAATGTACTGAAGGCCGAGTCGTGCACACTCCTTCTTCTTGAAAGAAAACGTATTAGAAGGTATTTTTGCAGCAATAACTCCTGGGATTTTTGGTGGTTTGAATTCTATACAACAGCTACTCCGAATTTACCATACAATATGCTAATACAAACACCTATACTAGAAGACGAAGAGGATCAGGTACATGAGTGCATGGCTCTTCTCAGGGATGACGACCTTATATCACAGCATCTTGCTTGTGCCAAAATGTCTGTTTTATTGTATCAATGGTTGAAAAACTCAGGATATTCCTCGTTTAATAATATGCCTTATGAAAAGGAGATTCGTGAGGCAGCACAATATTTACAAAATCATCTAAATAGCAATATTAGTATAGAGCAATTAGCAAAGAAATCTGGTTTTTGCAGCAAGTACTTCTGCAAACTCTTTAAATCTATTTATAATACTACTCCAAAGAGGTATTATATACAGCTTAAAATGCAAGCTGCTGAGGCTTTGCTTAGGAATACAAATATGACCATCAATGAAATCAGCAGCAATCTAGGCTATTCAAGCCCATTTCATTTTACCCGGGAGTTCATAAAATACTATGGATGTCCTCCAATTTTGTATCGAAAAGGAGAGAAACAGAAAGACTAATATAAATTTATAGTTGATTGTTCATTACTCACACTCAACTATTAAGGTTTGACCTTTTTCAACTCTAATCAGGTTATCTGCCTTCAGCACAAGTTCCTTATCAATCCTATGTTGTAAGCTTAAATCCTGTGCCGAGTCCTCCAAGAGGAATTCCACTGGTATGTATGGTTTTCGCTGTAATTTTTGCCATTTTTCTCTCTCCTTCACATAACAAAATAATTGCTGCAAATAATACACGGCCTATATCAATCCCGAGATCAGCTTTCCAACACAATTAAAGTCAGTCCAGGACAGCTGCAGTCATAGCAAAGTATTTTTCCATAGGAACATAATCGGGTATACTGTTCCCTGATCCTAAAGCATAACCTCCAGCATACTTTGCCATTTCCAGTAAATTTCTGGATCTGCGTGTTATATCCTCAACCGATGAACGAATAAGAAAATCTACATCTACACCTCCCAGAAGAGCGATTTTTCCGCCCCATTTCTCATAACTATCCTCTATGCTTCGTATACTGTCCTCAAATGAGTGTTTCCCATCATATCCCATATCATATATAATATCGTTCATAATTTCATCAGCATATCCACAGGAATGCAGTACCGCGGGTTTTCCGTATTTATGAGCTGTCTGTACTATTTTCTTATGCCAAGGAAATACATATTTCCTTAATTGCTGCGGTGATAGCATTGTTTGTGTTTTAAAT
Source organism: Clostridiales bacterium (assembly GCA_012842605.1). Taxonomy (GTDB): domain Bacteria; phylum Bacillota; class Clostridia; order Caldicoprobacterales; family DTU083; genus DUSN01. The sequence continues at coordinate 46,088 of DUSN01000076.1, read as the reverse complement.
CCCCAATCATCATTTGACATAACAATGCCCACACTGTCATACTGAGCAGTTATATCATAATATTTAAGCAGTATAGAGCCTATTTTGTTAAATATATCTATTACCAGATTCTCATCCTCATAAATCATGATACATAACCTTTCATAACCTACCAAACTAATTGCATTTTCCAGCAAACCGTTAGGACCTACAATCATCAATTTCATATTACCAGGAAGATAACTCCGGATTTGCTCAAGATAAGAATAGTCATCTAATGAAGGGTCCGGCCATTCATAATTTTCAAAGGTTTCTCTATCGTAAATGACACTTCCTTCATTCAGGGATATAGTTTCCTTTTTTTTGCGTGCTGCTTGCTTAAAAGACATTTTACCCCACACCGGTGCATAGTCATAACCACAAGCAGCAAAAGCATCTATATGATACTTCAGTACATCCAGATTATCATTATAAGAAGGTGTTCTACCAGTCACCTCACGATACAAGTTATCATTCATAAAAAACTCAAACAAAGTATGCCGCTTTGGCACTTCACAATTCAAAACAGCAAGTATATTATCAAAGTCAGGCACTCTGTGTATTAGATTCATTTTGATCCCTCTCATACAATAATATTTGTAATGCCTTTTCACTTAAAAGCAATAGCACCTGCATCTAATATAAACTTAGCAGATGTATAATAAGAAATTATTCTAAGTAATAGAGCAGCAACTGCTTTGTATATATGGTAATCCTTTTTTCTGAGCTTAAGAACCATTTTTGTTCGACCGCCAGAACTATGGTCTCATCATTCTACACCTCAGTCACTGCGCTATTTGCAAATTTTCTTGTAGCATGGCAATAGCATGAGGAATTGGAATATCCTCCATCAATCCCTGTGAACTTGATAAAATTAGTCCTCCGTTAAAGCCAAAGTATCCCGTCAGCCTGCGCACTTCAGCTCTAATACGACTTTCCGGACCTTTAGGAAGTAAATTTTGGGTATCTATACCACCATAAAAGGTTATCTTTCCCTTATACTTCTGAACGAGTCCTTCTATTTCCATGCCATTTGCTAACACCTGTATGGGATTTAAAATATCAGCGCCCATTTCAATAAAATCTTGTATAATTGGTCCTATTGCGCCACATGAGTGCTGCATATAAAACACGCCATACTCCTTTGCAGTTTTATACAGCCTGCCTAACTCAGGCTTGAAGAATTCCCGAAAATCATCCGGGCTGATAAACATACTCCGTTGAGTTCCAAAATCATTGCAATTCTCTATGATGTCTATGAGCCCGCTGCATGCATCCAATACTTTCTTTAAGTAGTCAACCCAGAAATCAGTAATTTTTCTAATTATTGCCTTTGCTATATCTGGCTGTGTTTTTAATAAAATCAGGGCATTTTCTTGGCCACACATATCAAGGTAGTAGTGAAATATTGCAGAGTTTATACCTCCACATACAGCAAATTCCTGATGCTCTTCAAGTTCCTTTTTAAGTTCTGTCGCATCATAAAATTCTATACTGGGAAACTGCCACTCTTCAACCTCGTCTATACTTGAAACTTCAGCAAAGGGATGCGGATTCATTTCTAACATTTTGTGCAGATCCATTTCACCGGTATATCTCATGCTAGTCTTAGCATGCCAGACATCAATGCCCAAGATTCTATACATCTGCTCAATGCTATTGGTACCAATATATCTAGCCATACGTTCTTCATAACTTGTATAGGTCCCAAAGAGCCCAACCGGAACCCTATCCACTTCTTTGTATTGAATTGCCCTTATAACACGCTCTTTAGATTTCATCGCAGCATCCCATCTCCTATTTATTTTATAGTTGCTTTATTTGAATATCAAAAATTCTCTATGGTCGCTTTTACTACTTCATACCATTTTGCTAAGCGATCAGGCTCATTTCGTACAGTTGTAATGTCCTTTAGTACAAACTCACAAGGTGTTCCATTAGAGATGCAAGCCTTCAAAGTTTCTTCTGTTTCGTCGGCTACAAGACGTGCATCAAAGGAGTTCATTGCAAGGTACGAGGGATTAGATTTGCGGACCATCACATAATCTCTTCCCATGTTCTCAGCTGCAATATTCACATCAGCCCAAGGGCTGATAGATATCAGACGTACATTGTTTATCTTTCGAATGATATCAATTTTATTATGCAGAGGCTCGCAGCAGCCATAATATACCAAACCAAACCGCTCATAATAGGGTTTCATATATTGTATTTCAAACTCATCATGCATGGCTGGAGATACCTCAGAAAAGATCTGAGCAGCTCCTGCAACCCAGCAGTCTCGTGCCCTGATTTTGTTTTCATTAAAACCGCTTGCAGGAAGCTCATATGTGTACGCTCCTGAGCAATGTATTGTGCCTTGCTCATAATCCAACAGGTTTTGCTCCTCATACTGATCAAGAGAGTTCATTTCAATACTAATAATTTTCTCCATCATTTTATGAATGAAATCCGGCCTGTCTATCAAATCATAAAGGACCGGTGTTACTCCACGCCAGAATACAATTCTATCCCATACAGCAGCCCAAATACTTATACCTGACAGTTTTACAGGTAAAATATCACCGATCAAATCCTCCATAAAAGCTTTTCTCCTGGCTGTGGCTTGTGCATCATATTTTATTTCAGAAAAATGTAATTTCTCTAGATCTTCCTCATCCTTAATCTGATCTTCGTAGGTATGTGTCATTGCTTCACTATGCAATATATCATTTTGACTTATTCTTGTTGATATTCCAATACCAGTTTCTGTGTATACCTTTGGAATCTGAAAAAATGGACTAATGACCATATCACAAGGAAAATACTTCCACTTATACAGAGTCGTTCGTATTCCAAATTCGAAACTTCTTAAAAATTCATTCTCACATAAAAGAGTCAGCTCGTCATTTACATTCATCTCATGCCAGGGAATCTGATCAATCATTATCATTGGCCTTGTCGGTTTCAGAGAGTTAAGCTTTTTCCAATCTTCAATTGTATCTCTATGAATATCCATAAGTGCCACATCACGATACTTCATTGCCAGGTTTCTGATGATCTCCCTGTCTTTAGAACTTATTTTCACTAATACCACTTCCTGTATATTTCGATAATAGTTTTTTAAGGTTTTCAATGTCCAAATTTTACTTTACAGGGCTTCTACTGTCATGTTTAATCCGTGGAAATTACTTCAGCTTATTTATAGAATTGCTTGCAGTACCAGAGTGTGCACCTTGTTATAGTGCAAGTTATCGCCTACTTAATTTTTCGTAAACCTCATTGTAATAAAGTGCATTTTCCACAGGAGTATTTGGGGGTATATGATTACCTACAGCCATGAAATATCCAGGGCAATTTTTACCTATTTGCATACAGCGTAATACTTCTTGATATATATCCTCCCTTGTACCGTTTAATAGAATACGGGTATCGGCATTCCCAATAAACACATGGGTTTTACCATATTTTTCTGCTATATAGGCCATGTCTGTTGTAGGCTCCATAACAAACCCATGAACTCCGCAGTCAGCTATATCATCAATAAACATGGTATAAGTGCCGTCTGAGGTAAATATAATTTTTTTACCACTGTCTAACAGTGGAACAAACAGCTTTTTATAATTAGGGAATACATATTTCCGATACCAGTCTGGATGAAAAATCGGTCCTGATGTCCATACAATATCATCATGAACCATAACTACAGGGACATCAGCATCACCCAGTGCATCATAATATTGCTGAACCCATGAAACATATCGCTCTGTCAGCTTACCGAAGGCTTCCGGATCACTGCCAGCAGCCAATAGCAGCATCTCCCAGCCGAAAATATCAATAAGGCCTGATATACAGGTAACATATACACCAGTCATATTCACAGCATCAGGATAGAACTCAACATTGGTACGATAGTAGTTCTCAAAATCCCTTACCAGCTGTTGATGGTCTCTTTTGCCATATGCCTCCCATGGGTCAAAACGCAGAACCTCCTCAGGATCTTTGAATGGGCAATATATGTTGCTGTTGTAGTCAACCCCTTCTGAAGCATATATCGCATGTCCCATATTGGTTCTTAGATCACCGAAAATAGTACCTCCTATAGATGTGCACCATATGAAGTCATAATTCCATTCCTTCATAAAAGCCTTTCGTGCCTGATCCTGTACCTTGGGGGTGCTAAACACATTAACCTCTATCCCAGTTACCCTCTTAACAAGATCCCAATGCCAATCTGCAGAATACTCCGTTCTGGGTACCCGTGCAGGCATTTCCAGATTAATCGCAGACATTCCATCCTGAAACGACATAATTCTACTCATCCTTCCTTTATAATTAAGCTGAGCTGTATATTCATCAAAGTAGTTAGCAGAAGCAGTAAAGTTAATTTCATCCGTATTTCATGATCTCTTCCAATAGGGCTAGAATATTCTCAGCAGGAACATCCCCCTGAATATCCTGAGCAGGCGATGATATATATCCACCACCTGCACTCATTGCTTCAATAACTGATTTCACCTCATCTTTAACCTGTTGAGGTGTTCCGTAAGGCAAAGTCAACTGTGTACTAATACCGCCCCAAAAAGTAATGTTATTTCCATAATTTTTTTCAGTTTTAATGTTCATTACTTTCAGGCTGAACTGGATTAAGAACATCTACTCCCATCTGAATTAAATCAGGTATAATTTCTTGAATATTTCCACAAGAATGTATCCATATATCCTTACCTGTCTTCTTTATCAAATCATATTCCAACATTTCGCCTGGGGCAATCATTTTTTCCTTATAATATTATCTATCAGTTTCCTGACAAACTTTTTATTGAAAACATGATCAACCAGAGAGTTCTCCATCCCCCTGGCAAAACATGCCTTTTCAAAATGGGATCCATATATTAAAACTAAAATATAACAGTCTGTGTTTTCTTTTATATAATGTATTTTTTCCATAAGGAACCTTACCTGTTTTCCTATGCTTAATGGTTGCTATAACAATTTCTCTTTTTGTCATTTCCACAACCCCTTATATATTAGTTAATTGATTATTACACTACTTAATAACACCAATAAAAGCTATTCTGAAATTTACACCGCAGCATCCAGGTCTATTCCCATGGACAACTTTAAGTTCAAACTCATGCATACCCATTTCCATATCATCCTTAATACACATAGCATAAAAATTTCCTTCTTTGGGCCAAGATGCATCTCTATCCCGTTCACTGTCAATCCATTCTCCTCCATCCAGACAATATTTGAATTCTGCAGATGTGCTTCCAAAATCAAATCCCAGAACAAGACCTCTACCAATGAAAGAAAATTTTAACTTTGCATCAATTGAAAATGTCTCTAATACCTGGTCAATCCATTTTAGGTTTGGCCATCGTCTAATGTACCATGGCCCCGACAAAATAACATCGTCAAATAGTATAAACTCTGTATTTTCCCAGTTTTTGATATTAAGTGGTTTCTTATTTATTCTTTTTTCGTCAGTCACCGTAAAATCATATACTTTGTTTATCAACTCATTTTCCAGGTAGTTTATAACAGGGCTGGCATATATACTGCTCCCATACAGCTGTGGATGCAATCCATCAGGAAGCCACTCTTCCCATCTGACTCTCCCTGCTTTAACTTCATTTAAAGCATACTGACCTACCCATACAGATCCAATATCGTAATACCTTGCCAGTTCTTCAAAATCCTTAATAGACTCGGGTACTTGCCCTGCAAGCATTTCTTCATACATACCCTGCCAGAACGTGTATACAAATACTAAATCCCTATCTTTGTCTTTTAATAGTTTCCTTATAAGACCTTCTCTTGCCCTCATCCTTTTCTCTTTTGGAACACCTGCATCATTAACAGCAAACTCTATAAATACCAGATCACAATGCCTATCTATTAGGTCCTTCTCAGCCCTAAAAACAGCAAGTTCACTGCCGGTAGCTCCAATTGCAGCATTTTCTTCTACTATTCTAACATTGGGATATTTATCTACAAACCATCTAATAATAAACTCCGGCCAATTATACCCATTTCTTGGATCTGTTATAGAACCTCCTATAAATCCTATTGTCAACTTTCCATTTTTTATAGCATTATACGTATTTCTTAAAGGAGCTCGATAATTTATAACATTTACTTTGTCCATCTTAATCCCCTCTGTATTTTAATATTTTAAAGTTTTTACATTAATCTGCCGGATTCTCTATAGAAGTTTAAAATATTTCTGTATGGCCTGTAGGATTGTCTATAAACTCGACTTTTATTACGGTATGATATTTAAAAGGAGCTTTCTCTGGCAATCCTGTTATAATAAGTCTGCCATTGGGTTTATTAGCAACACCAACTTCTATATCTGTTCCCAGAATTCTGGCTGATACAGCTTCAGTACCTACACCAGCAAGGCATGCTTGCTTACCAGGCCAGCTCGATACATGGATATAAGCATAATTATCCTTTACTGTAACTAAGCCTAAATGGCTCGAAGTAAATGGCGCTCTTTTGCACCCATAGATAGCTTCTCCATTAATGCTTAACCACTTTCCTATCTCCTTAAGTTTTCTTGCTTCCTCTTCATCAACACTACCATCACCTTTAGGACCAATATTTAATAGCAGATTCCCTTCATATGCCGCTACAGTTATCAGGTTCTGAATGAGCAGAGCTACCGGCTTCATATCAATACTGTTAGCTGCATAGCCCCATGCTCCTCCTATTGTCATACATGATTCCCAAAGTCGGCCAGGTGCTGACGGGATTATATATCCTTCCGGTGTGTCAAAATCTTCTTTTGTCGTAGAACGATCGTTTATGAGTATATTAGGTTGAAGCTTTCTAACATTTTTGTTTATCTCCCTGGTATTCCATATTTTTTCAAGAGTATCCTTATCAAGAGGATCCCTGAATCCTATACCGTCATACCATAAAATGTCTATATCCCCATAATTAGTCATCAATTCTTCTATTTGACATTTTGCTTTTTCTGTCATTTCCTTTAAACTATCCTTATATTTTTCTCTGGCAAAATAACCCAAAAATTGCCAATCCATCCACGAATAGTATATTCCAATTTTCAAACCTGCTTTTCTGCAGGCATCCACATATTCACCTATAAAATCCCGTCTAGCTGCAGTTTTATAACTATTGAAATCATCGAATTTGCTGTTGAATAATGCAAACCCATCATGATGCTTAGCAGTCATTACCATATATTTGGCTCCTGCTTCCTTTGCCAGACTAACCCAGGTATTGACATTAAAACTATCAGGATTGAATATATCTGCCAACTTGTTATACTCATCTTTTGGTATTCTTTCATTATTCATTGCCCATTCGCCACGGCCAAGTATTGAATACAATCCCCAATGAACAAACAAGCCTATCTTGGCTTCTGAAAACCATCTTGTTCTTATATTCCTTGAAGTCTCATTGCTATCCATAGTAAATCTCCTCTTTGCTTTATTGTCAATGTATAGTAATTGGAATTTGCATAGTTTGAGTATAGATGTAATACTCCTCGTATCACTGGCCTGCATAAAGCAGTCGGGAATATTAAGTGAGAAGAGAAGCAATCTCAATAATGCATTAAAATATGTTAAATCATATTAATTTTACATATGTTGCTTGTTATCCCATTAGCTTCTCCTTTTATCTCTACAATACCTTTCTTTGTGCCGGCCTTAAATGCGATTCGTCCTATCCCCATCTTTGTATGTATAATGTTCTCTCCACCAAGACCGCATAATTTACCACTATCACCTTCACAATTCAGATAAATTTTCCAATCTGCATCAGGTACTAATACACCTGATTTATCAGTAACTGTAGCTGTTATTATTGATACTTCATTTCCATCTGCCGGAATTTCCTTTTTATTAGCTTCGATTTTTATATACTCCGGTTTACCAGCAGTCTGTAATACCGCCTCAACATTTTGTCCATCTTTACTAGCAACTGCCTTTATTGTTCCTGGCTCATATTTTACATTGAATTTAAATATTCTCTTTGCAGTCTTTTTACCTTGAGATACTCCATTTATGAATAATTCTACCTCATCACAATTACTAATAACTAATACTTCGACATCCTTGCCTTCCTTACCATGCATTGTCCAGTGTCCGGCTATAAAAACAATTGGGTCTTTTCTCCAGCAACTTTTCATGTAATAATATGAGTACTTGGGTATTCTATACATATCCATTACACCAGAAGTCTGAACGGGCCAGGACCACTCATAATCTGTACCAAAATCATGCATTGACCAGAGAGTCCCCCCGGATATATAATCTCTTTCTTCTATAAACTCATAATCATTAGCAATTCTATATACTTGTTCTTTAAGCTTATCCGGATCTTTTCTGGGTATTGTACTGTTGGTATACTCACCAATAAACAAACAGTAATTCGGATGCTTTTTATGGAATTCATCCAGAATTTCCAGCTGATAATTAACACTTAATACATCCGGAATTGTTACAGTCCCTATCTCTTTACCTTCATCAAGCTTATTTTCGCAATAGGAAGTCATTCTATCCGGATCCATATTATGGGCTATTTCATGCAACTGTAAAAACAGTTCTCTGGATCGACCTTCGTTCATCATGCCCCATATAATAATTGATGGATGATTGTAATCTCTTTGTATCATTTCTTTCATCATTTGCTTTGCACTGTTAAAGAATTTTTCTTCCCCAATAGTCTGCCAGGTAGCTATTTCGGTATACACCAGCAATCCCAATCTGTCACATGCATCCAAAAATGAAGGGTGATGTGGGTAGTGGGAATTTCTTACTATATTAGCTCCCATTTCTTTAATTAATCTTGCGTCTTCATATTGAAGAGAAATTGGTAATGCATTACCCAGTCCCGGAAAGCATTGATGTCTGTTAAGTCCATTTAACTTCAGAGGTTTGCCATTAAGATAAAAACCCTTTTCTGGATGAAACTCAAATTCTCTAACACCAAAATTTACATCAATAAAATCTAGTATCTGTCCCAATTTATCAGTTAGTCTGAATTCGGCTCTATAAAGATATGGGTTATCCGGGCTCCATAGATTCACATCATTTATAATACATTGAGACACAAAGGTAGTATTATCCTTTAGTGTACATTCCTGTGCTGCAATTACAGCATCATTCATGTCGTAAATAACCATGTCCAGCTTGCATTTTACTTTTCTTTCTTTAACAAAATCTGCTTCAGCGCTGATTACTGCCATATTACCATTTATTTCATCTGTTTTTATTCTGACACCTCTCCATGCAATATGAGTTTTATTTGCTACAATTAGCTTGACTTCTCTGTAGATACCGCCATACAAATAGTAATCCGGTTCAACCCTTGCCGGTAATATTTCCTCACTATGCCTATTATCAACTCTTACTGCAAGTAAATTATCAAAACCTACTCTAATATCTTTGGTTATATCTACAAGACATCCTGTATAACCAGCCAGGAAACGGCCTTTATATACACCATTAATCCATATTTCAGCACTGCCGTAAACGCCTTCAAACTCAAGCAGCAGGGCTTTACCCATCATACTTTCATCAATTTCAAGATACCTTTTATACCACCCAATACCTCTGTAGTATCCTCTGGTAGGAACAAATGTATCTATATCGTTCCATGTATGAGGAACAGTAACAGGATCCCATTCATATCCACCATAATTGGGAAGTAACCGTTCTTCAATCTCTCCTATATGAAACAGCCAATTTTTATTTAGTAGTTTTACTTCTCTTGCCACTATATTAACCCCCTAATATTAAATATAGTAATTGAAAACTACTTTTTGAGTGCTCCTACCATTATTCCCTTAGTAAAATATTACTGAAAAATGGATATTAGTCTGCAGATATACCCTTTCCATAACAACAAGATTCCATATACTAACAGCACCTGGTATAATCATAACCCTTCTTGTGTTAACCATACCAAGTTAAATTATAAGAATATAACTGGGAACCATACCACCCGAAAAAACATGGTAAACGCAATATATAGCATTATCGTCTTCTTATTGAGAAATTTTTTCATGACACAGGTAGGCTGCAGTCTTCGTGTCATTAAGATATTTACAAAATTACCTTCCACTGTGTTACCAAATTGTATTGCAAACGCGAGCAGAATTACCCATCAATAAGAATGTCTTTGAATCCTTCAAAGCAATACCTTTTGGAAAAAGTAATACTTTTCTTTGCAAAAAGCTATAAGGATCCCATATATCTGAATATAATGAAATATAAAGTAATATTAAATCCCTGTTATAGTCAAACCTATTTCAAATGTGGTTTCATACTACAATATTTAACAAGATCTACATTTATAATTCACGAATTTGTAATTTGATTTAATTATATACCTTGCGCTGTATTTGTCAAGATATAACTTGTTAATTAATATAAAAAACTGATTTTCCGTCCTTTTGTAGGATTATTAGCCATCATCAATCAAAAATAATTTTTGTCAATTAAGTGAAAAAAATATCAAATTTGTAATTTGAATAAATTATATATTCTGAGATAAGTAATGTCTAAATTAATTCCATCTTTTTCCAATCCTATTTAGAAAAGAACATATATAGTTAATTTTCAAAAATATATTTATTTACTTCTTTAAAAAAATGTGTAAATCGTTTAAGATTGTGTCATAAAGAATATTATGGAAAATCGCAGGTGTCTAACATGCAAAAATACTTAGGCAATAATTCAAACGTTATGAAGCAAAAAAACCGAGCTTTGATACTTAACATAATAAAAGATGAAGGTGGCATTTCCCGGGCAGAGCTATCTAAAAGAACAGGACTCAGCAGAGGTGGTATTACACCTATTGTCAATGAACTGCTGAGCATGGAACTCATTGTTGAAACTGGAGTTTCTGTAACTGACAGTGGAAGACGGCCTATTATTCTAGAGTTGAATGCTGATGGTTGTCATGCCATTGCAGTAGACTGGACCAGAAAAAAATATACAGCAGCACTTGTGGACTTCACTGGCCGTATTATAACAAGGGAACAATATTGGTTTACAGATAATGACACGTTGGATCACATTTTAAAGCGGTTAAAGGAATCTATAAACAACATATTATGTCAGTCAAAGGCAAAAAGAATAGCTGGTATAGGTGTGGTTGCTCCTGGACCTCTTGACATTTACAAAGGTGTAATTCTATCACCTCCAAACTTTTGGGGGTGGCTGAATATTCCCATCAAACAGATTCTAGAGAATGAATTCAAGCTTCCTGTATTTGTAGATAATAATGCCAACGCTTATGCCCTGGCAGAAAAGAACTATGGTAAAGGAAGACAATATCATAATTTTATTTATGTAGTAGTGGACGAAGGAATTGGTGCAGGAATAATAATAGAAGATGATCTGTACAGGGGGAAAGGCGGTTTCGGAAGTGAAATCGGGCATATTTCTATCAATATGGACGGGCCAAAGTGTGAGTGCGGAAATAATGGCTGTATAGAAATATATGCAACAATACCACAGATAATGCGTCATGTAAATAACTATACAGAACTAGGGGTTCTATCTTCCTATCTGAATATCATTCGAAGCCGCCGTCTACTTCGCTGGGATGATATTCTAAATGGCTTGAAAATAGAGGATCCTGTTTGCATGAATATAATTCGTAAAATAGCGGTATATCTAGGTAATGTATTTGTTTCACTAATCAATGTTCTGGAGCCGGAAGCTATTTTTATTGGAAGTGATATTGCCAGCGCTGGCAAACATTTACTTGAGCCAATTAAAGAATACTTGCATGATCGTACAGTTACCAAGGATATACATAAAACAGATTTGCTTTTATCCGATCTAGAGCATGGTTCATTGATTGGTGGTGCAATGCTTGTTTTACAATCCTTTATTGATTCAGGTAATTATGGTATATTCGAATAATATTGCTTTATAACAGATTAAAATCCAAATAACAGATTGCACAAAGCTTATTACTCAGGTAAACCTAAGAGAGTAATGCAGCATATAATCATACGATAGAAATAATAGAAGATAAGATGTGAAATATTTAATAGACATAGGTATCGGAGGAACAAAATGTGCTGCCATTATAGGCAAACCAGGTGAAGGCAATAAAATATATATATGATATAAAAGTATGTTTACTCAAACTGTAAATGGACATGACTAAATGCTAAACCTGATCTATATGAATAAGTATTTTGAAAATAGAGTTGGAATAAAAACAAGGCTTCAAAATGCAGTCAATGCATGTGCACTTGCTGAATGGAGATTTGGAGCGGACAGGGGCTATAGTAACGTAATATTCCTCACATTCGAAACAAGTATGAAGCTTGACAGCAGGCTGTAAACAGGAATAAATGATATGGTAGGAGAAGTTGGCATATGAGAATATATAGCTTTGGTCCTGTAGGATATGGTATAAGTCAGGTTCCTTTGAAGGCTTTTGAAGCGGAGGTGGTATAGCTCAGTTTGCAAGGATAAAGGTATTATTAACCCATATTTTAGATATACAAAATAAGCTGCATAAAGTCTATTGATACTTTGAGATCGCACTAGAAAGAGGTATTGGTATCATGAGAGAAAGTATAATGAGTATAGTTGACAACTTATTTGTTAATTATCCCGATTTAAAACCATATGAAGATAAAATAATAAAAGCATTTACAGTTCTAAAAGAGTGCTACAAAAATGATGGAAAGGTTCTAGCTTGCGGCAACGGGGGCAGTGCTGCCGATTGTGAACATATTGTAGGAGAGCTGATGAAGGGATTTAAACTCAGCCGCCCAATTACAAATGAGTATTATGAAAAGATAGAATCCCTTTATCACGGGGAAGGAGATTATTTTTATCAAGGCCTGCAAGGAGCCCTTCCTGCCATTTCCTTAGTGAGTCATACTGCCCTGCTGACAGCATTCGTAAACGACGTTGATCCTGATATGATTTTTGCTCAGCAAGTTTTGGGGTATGGAAAGAGCGGAGATGTGCTTATAGCTATGTCTACATCAGGCAATTCCAAAAATGTAGTCAATGCTGCAAAAATTGCAAAGACACTCGGCATGAAAGTCATAGGCTTTACCGGACAAAACGGAGGAAAGCTGAAAGAGATATGTGATGTCCTTATAGATGTTCCATCTACAGAGACATATAGAGTACAAGAATACCATTTGCCCGTATACCATGCTTTATGTGCGATGGTCGAAGAAGAATTTTTTGGAAAACAATAAATAGTTGTTATATTGCTGACTTTTTCGCGAGTATTGCCATCCTGGTGGGATGAGTCAGTTCATAGGGATGTATTGGAAGAGGTTTTCCGGATGCAATACAATCAATCAATATCTCAAACAAGCTGCGCTGCTGTTTGCTTTCATATACTTCTTTAGTATTTTTTGTATATACTTCCATTGTATTATCGTAAATATTAGTTTTCAAGAATCCATTCGTCCCAAATATCCTAAGCTCTTCGTTACCCCATACCCTGGTGCTTGGCTGATTTAGATAATTTGCAATAACAATGGCGATTCCGCCGGATTCCAATTTCATGTTTATTGCAGCCGCCATTCTTAATGAGCCATCCTTTTTGGGGTTTCCAAGTGATGTCTCAATTGCTTCCACACTTATAACCCTTTGCCCTGCTATATGCTCTGTAAACCGTATGCCGTAAATCGCACATTGCATGATGAGGCCACCGTCCACATCTTCACTCTGGGGTCTTCCATCATGATAAGGATAGGATTTTTGTGCAAACACCTGGATAATCTCACCCAGCATGCTGCTCTCCACTATCTCCCTGGCCTTGTTATATGGTCTGTCATAGATGGTGTTTGCCATCTCACAAAAAATCAGGCCTTTTTCATCAGTCAGTTTTTCAGTATGGCATCCAGCTGCTCTACATCCATTACGCAGGGCTTTTCCGCATATACATGCTTATGAGCTTTCAATGCCTTTATGATATCATCACCCTGCCTGCATCTCATCCCTGAGCAGATAGAAACCAGATGTATATCATCGTTTTCAAGCATTTCCTCAAAACTGTTATAGACAATTACATCCGGGCTTAGTTTTCTGTGGAATAGTCACATACCCCTACTAAAACAGCCTTGTCTCCATCCAGCATGTCTGGTGATATCTGATGACCGTTAGATCCATAAATACCAATACCTATCTTTCTCATAACAATTACCTCTGCTTAATTTACTATAATCCTTGGAAGCATCACCTGGATCAAAGGATTATTGTTGTATACCTATGACTATAAGTGCTTAACCCCAAATATCATAATAAAATATTTTATGATATAATACAAGGTAATAAAATCCAAAGGGGTCATATATATGAAAGTAAATCTTTTCACTAAAGCACAGCCGGAACACATGGGCATCTCATCGAAGCACATAATCCGGTTTCTTAAAAAAGCAGAGGCTAACGGTGTAATGCTGCACAGTATACTAATGATGCGAAGAGGAAATATAGTTGCAGAAGGCTACTATGCACCCTTTACTCAAAATGAACTGCACCGCGTGTACTCTGTAAGCAAAACCTTTACAAGTACCGCCATTGGATTGCTTGCGGATGAAGGTAGAATTTCACTGGATGATCATGTATGTGATTATTTTCAGGATAAGCTTCCTGAAACACCGCATCCTTATATACTGGATATGCGAATACGCGATCTGCTCATAATGGCAACACCTCATACTGTCCCAACCTACAAGCCTGATGATAAAGATTGGGCATGGACTTTTTTCAATACCGAGCCAAGTCATCCGCCTGGTACAATATTCAGCTATGATACATCCGGTACTTATGTGCTTGATGTGCTGATTGAGCGTGTAACAGGAAAGCCCTTTTTGGAATACCTGAAGGACAAAGTGCTCAGAGAACTTGGTTTCAGCGAAAATGCCTGGTGCATTAAAGCACCTGAAGGTCATTCATGGGGCGGCAGCGGGGTGATGTGTACCACAAGAGACCTGGCAATACTGGCAGTTCTATATATGAACAATGGCAATATAGGCGGCAGGCAGTATATCTCTGAGGAGTATGTTAAGGCAGCCACCTCCAGGCAAATTGACAATGCCCCCACCGGTCACAGAGATTATCTGCATGGCAATGGCTATGGATATCAGATATGGATGTTAAAGGACGGTGCCTATGCCTTCGTTGGCATGGGAATGCAGCTTGTTATTTGTGTGCCCAGGGAAGATTTCATTTTTATATGTACCGGTGATACACAAGGATCTGCACAGGTTTATGCAGGTATTTTTGAGCTTTTATGGAGTGAAATAATAGAACATCTCCAGCCCGGTTCTCTGCCAGAAGACGAAACTTCAGCCAGGCAGCTGGAGGAACTGCTCTGCAGCCTTAAGGTTGTGAATCCAATTATCGGCCAGAGCAGCTCTCCCTTTGCAGAGAAAATCAACAGACGCCTTTATGCCTTAAATTCTAACCCGATGGGATTAGAGAAGATCGGTATAATTTTAAACGATAATACAGGCCAGCTGGTATATGTAACAAAAGAAGGAGAAAAGCATATCAGCTTTGGCCTGGAGAATTATGTACAAGGTTTATTCCCCCAAACCAATTACTATGGTGATACAATCGGAACTCCCGGCGGCAGGATGTACAAATGCATGGCAGCAGCGCGCTGGACTGAGGAAAACAAGCTTGTTATCCGCTGTTATATTATTGATTGCTACTTAGGAAATTTGACAGTCACCTTAAGTTATAAGGGAGACGAAATCGGAGTCTGCATGACTAAAACTGCTGAGTGGTTCCTTGACGAATATGAAGGCTTTGCCGGCGGACGAATTATAGCGAACGAGTCATTGAAGTTATAAACCAACTTAATGAATAATTTTAAAAGCATTTCATCCGGACGTCTTACGGCATCCTGATGGAATGCTTTATTTATAAAAAAGAAGCGCACCACTACTCCTGCTTCAACAAGAGAAAAGTGTCCAGCTGCTTCCTTTAATCAAAAAGCCAAGAAGAATATATCATTTCTGTTCTGTCAGTGCTATTACAGATTCAAATTCATTCTGAATCTCCATTGACGGTTCTTTCGATAACAATGAAACAACGACGATTGCAATACATGATGCTGCAAAAGCCGGCAGCAGCTCATATATTGCAAAGATGCCTCCCAGGCGGCTTAGCAGTAAATTCCAGATAAAAACCATACTGCCCCCTGTGATCATACCGGCAATTGCACCGGGTCTTGTTACCCTTTTCCAGAAGAGTGAAAACAGAATAACCGGGCCAAAGGTAGCACCAAATCCGGCCCATGCAAAAGACACAACCTTAAAAATTACGCTGTTTTCGTCCAGCGCTATAAGCATGGCAATAACAGATATAATGATCAGTGTAATTCTTGATGTAAGTAATATCTCTTTGTCCGAAGCTTCCTTTTTTAAAATCCCTTGATAGATGTTCTTGGAAAACGAGGATGCTGCCAATAACAGATAGGAATCAGAAGAGCTGATTGTTGCAGCTAAAATACCTGCCAAAACAATGCCTGCTATAAAAGGAACCAGGAAATTGGTTGACAGCAGTATGAAAATCTTTTCTGAATCGCTTCGGGTAAGGAAGGCACTCGGATATAATATTCTTCCTGTTATACCAATGGCTACCGCTGCAAATAGGGATATGGCACACCAAATGGTACCAATCTTTCTGGACCTGCTCAGTTCTTCCGGATCTTTAATAGCCATGAATTTAATCAAAATATGGGGCATTCCAAAGTAACCCAATCCCCAGGAAAGTGTAGAAATTACAGTCAGAAGTCCATATCTGCCTGCTTCACCAAATAAAGGCCTGCCGTTTTCCCCTATTTGCTGAACACCATCTGCTACAACAGGCTGTGCGATGCCGAAGAACTCTAAAAACCCAGGTATGCTCTGAGCATTTTTTATTACAGCAGATATCCCTCCTGCAGAAGCCGTGCCAATAACTGCTACAATCGTCAAAGCAAATATCATGATAATTCCCTGCATGAAGTCCGATGCGCTTTCTGCAAGAAATCCGCCTATAAAAGTATACAATACTACAAACAGAGCACCGGCAATCATCATATAAACATATTTAACATTGAAAAGAGTGCTGAAGAGCTTCCCGACTGTTACAAAACAGCTTGCAGCATATACACTGAAAAATACCAGAATAAACAAAGCTGCAATTGTAAGAATTATTTTATTCTTTTCTCTGAATCTGTTACTGATAAAATCAGGAATTGTTATTGAATTATTTGCATGTGAATAAACTCGCAGCCTTTTTGCAACAAACAGCCAGTTTAAATATGTACCTATTAACAGGCCGATAGCAGTCCAAATTGCATCACTCAATCCGAACCAGTATGCAACACCCGGCAGGCCCATTAAGAGCCATCCGCTCATATCAGATGCCTCTGCTGCCATTGCAGTTACCCATGGGCCTAATGATCTGCCGCCTATAAGATAGTTGGCACTGCTTTCATTTGCACGTTTTGCATAATATAATCCAATAACAATTACTGCAGAAATATACAGTGTCATGGCAACAACAGTCTGCAGCCTTCCCATTTCAACTCCCATCATTATCCTCCTCATCCGCATATTCTACGAATCCTATAAATATGCATATTATACTACATAATTATGCAATTGTACAGACAATTTAACCGCCTGTTCCTGAGGTTTTGAAGTGGTTCCTGCATTGTCTGGAAATATAACATACAGCATCCCTGGGGAATTTACTTCTGCATGAATCAAAATAACAAAGCCCGCTGAAAACCGGCATAGTAGAAATTATAATAATTGTTTATTGACTGAGACAGTCTCTTTTTGAATTCTTTCGAATTTCTTATTTATTTATATAAAAAATGTGACAGCTCTGCTGCACCCGCTGCACCAGTTAAAGCAAATAAAGGGGTAAAAGAGAATGCATCAATAACAGGCCCAGTTATTTTCCCCATTCCTCAGGATTTCTCCTCCAGGCGGCCAGTACGGCTTCATCTTCTTCCTTTATTATGCCTTTTTGTTTTGCGACCTCAGCCAGAGTTGAAAAATCAGTCAGTGAGTATGCAGTGATACAAGCTTTATTTAACATCTCCGCTCCCTTGGGAAGCTGATATGTGAAAATGGACACAACACCCAGCACCTTGCAGCCTGCTTCCCTCAAAGCCTCAACTGTCGCAATGACGCTGCCTCCTGTTGAAATCAGGTCCTCTACCACCACAACCTTTTGTCCCGTAGAAACCTTGCCCTCAATTTGATTTCCTGTGCCGTGATCCTTAGGCTTAGACCGGACATAGCACATAGGCAGGTTCATTATATCGCTTACCCATGCTGCATGAGGAATGCCGGCAGTAGCTGTACCCGCAATAAGCTCCACACTGGGGTAGTGCATAATAATCAGCTCTTTCAGTCCTTGCGCAATTTCCCTCCTCAGGTCAGGATAGGATAATGTCTGCCTGTTGTCACAATAAATAGGCGACCGCAAACCAGATGCCCATATAAACGGTTTGTCAGGTCTTAGCGTTACCGCACCAATTTCCAGCAGTCTTTCAGCTATATTTTTTTTCATCTCAATTCACCCTCCCAGGCTTGTTTTATCATGTAATAGCTCTCCACCGGATCCTTTGCCTGTGTAACAGGCCTGCCTACCACAATTGCCGATACACCCAAAGCCCTTGCTCTTTCCGGTGTGGCAATGCGTTTTTGATCCTGAGCATCATTTGAACTAAGCCGGATTCCCGGTGTAACCGTCAGAAAATAGGGGCCAAACCTTTCCCGGATTGTACCTGCTTCCAAGGTGGAACAAACCACTCCGTCCAGCCCGGCTTCCTGAGCCAGTGCCGCATAATGAATAACTGATTCCTCTATTGTTACAGGTATCAACTGTTCTTTCTGCATTTGCTCCTGAGAAGTGCTGGTAAGCTGTGTGACAGCGATGCATTTTGGGCGTTCTCTCCCGTTTCCCGTACCGGCTTCCAGTCCTTCTAATGCTGCCTTCATCATTTCTCTGCCGCCGGCAGCATGAACATTTACCATATCAATATCAAGCCTGGCCAGCCCTTTCATAGCCCTGTTAACCGTATTAGGAATGTCATGCAGCTTCAGGTCAAGAAAAACCTTATGGTTTTGTTCTTTCAGCAGGGCTATTATAGCAGGCCCTTCCTGGTAATACAGCTCCATACCAATCTTTAAAAACAAGGGTTCATTGTTAAACAGCTGAAGAAACCTTTGTACTTCCTGCCCGGATGGAAAATCCAGGGCAATTATTATGGGTCCTTTCATTGAGTTTTCCAGCTCCTTCCGATACATTCCGTTATATGATTGAATCCCAGTTCATCCAGCAAACCGGGCAGCCTGTCAATTATTGAAGGACAAATATAAGGATCGGCGAAATTGGCACTTCCTATGGCAACGGCACTGGCACCGGCATATAAGAATTCAATAACATCTTCAGCACAGCAGATACCTCCCATTCCGATAATGGGAATTGATACCTGCTGGCTTACTTCATAAATCATTCTTATAGCTACCGGCTTGATAGCAGGCCCTGACAGCCCTCCAGTTTTATTGGCAAGGATGGGTTTTGCTGTTTTCAAATCAAGCTTCATGCCAATCAATGTATTTATCATGGTTAACCCGTCAGCACCGCCAGCCTCCACAGCCTTGGCAATATCAACGATATTGGTTACATTCGGCGACAGTTTAACATAGACAGGAACCCGGGAAACCTTCTTCACCTTCCGGATAAGATTATGCGCCACTTCAGGCTGTGTTCCGAATGCTATGCCCCCTGTCTTTACATTGGGGCAGGAAATATTAAGTTCAATGGCACGGACATTGGGTGCTGTCGAGATTTTCCCTGCTACCTCAACATAGTCTTCTTCAGAAAATCCGGCTACATTTGCAATAATGGGAACAGAACAATGCTTCTCCAGCCAGGGCAGCTCTTCCTCCATTACCTTATCCAAACCGGGATTTTGCAGTCCAATTGAATTCAGCATCCCTGCTTCCGTTTCCGCCACTCTTGGCAATGGGTTTCCGAGGCGGGGCTTTGGAGTTGTTGCCTTGATCATAATTGCCCCAAGTATATTTAAGTCATACAATCTGCTGTATTCCCTTCCAAAGCCGAAGCATCCCGATGCCGGCATAATCGGGTTTTTAAGCGAAAGCCCCGGCAGCTCTACCTGCAGCCGGTTCATAAAATTACCTCCCCTGCCCGGAAGACCGGACCATCTGAGCATACCTTCTTATATGAGGATCCTTCTTTATCAAATTTTGTATGGCAAACACACGCATAACAAGCGCCAATACCGCAGCACATCCGTTCCTCCATCGATATAAATACTTTTTTGTCCGGAAACTTGTCCTCAAGTGCCTTCAGCATAGGTATCGGGCCGCAGGCATAAAGCGTATCAAAGCTGATTCCCTCAGTTTCAATTACATCGGTTACAAGCCCTTTTCTGCCATAGCTGCCGTCTGCTGTGGCAATATAGGTTGTTCCCAATTTCATAAACTTCTCCTCATAAAACACAGCATCCTTGGATGCAAAACCCAGTACATGAACAACCTTAATACCTTTGGAAACAAGCCGGCAGGACAACTCATACAAGGGAGGAATGCCTATTCCTCCCCCAACCAGCAGTGCCGTTTCATTCGGACCTGTCTCATCCAAAGGAAAGCCGTTCCCCAGCGGTCCTAATACATCCACCACATCACCTGTTCTTTTTTTTGAAAGCAAGGCAGTGCCCCTGCCCTGTACGCGGTATATTATAGTAAACTGTCTGCTTTCCTTATTGACGGATGAAATGCTGATGGGTCTTCTTAACAAAGGATCAATGCCCTCTGACACCTTCAAGTGTACAAATTGCCCCGGCTCATCCATTAAAAGTACAATATCTCCCTGCAGAGTCATTTCAAATATATTTGAGGCAATCTGCTGATGATTTGTTATTGTACACATTTCTTTTTGAATCATGTTAACACCACCTTCGCTGTATCCGCAGCGGATTCCATAGCTTCCATTGAGAAAGCCATTGATTCTATTACTCTTAAGATTGCCTCAGCAGTATCCAGTGAGGTTAAGCATGGGACTCTGTTCTCTACTGCCGCCCGGCGTATTTTGAAACCGTCTCGTTCCGGCTGTTTTCCTCTGGTAAAGGTATTTATGACCAGCTGAACTTCGCCTTTATGAATTACATCAAGAATATTGGACCCATTGCTGTCAATCTTGTTGACAACTCTGACCGGCACACCCTTGGAACTTAAGAAATCAGCAGTCCCACTGGTTGCCAGCAGTTTATATCCGATTGCATAAAAGCGCTTTGCCAATTGCAAGGCTTCTGCTTTATCCTTGTCTGCAATTGTCAGCAAGACTGTCCCATGGCTGTGAATTTTCATCCCGGCTGCTGTAAAGCCCTTATACAAAGCCTTATCAAATGTTTTATCCCTTCCCATAACCTCACCGGTGGATTTCATTTCAGGTCCCAGGGTGACATCCACTTTACGCAGTTTCTCAAAGGAGAAAACAGGCACCTTAACATAAACCCATCTGCTCTCAGGGATAAGACGGGAACTATACCCGAGTTCTTTTAGAGTTTGTCCCAATATTACCTTTGTTGCAATATTGGCCATGGGAATATTTGTAATTTTGCTCAGAAATGGTACTGTCCTGCTGGAACGCGGGTTTACTTCTATAACATATACATCATCGCCTGCAGCGACAAACTGAATATTTAGAAGGCCTATGATACCCAAACCCTTCGCCAGTTTTTCGGTATACTCCGTTATTCTTTCTCTTACGGTATCTGAGATTCCATGGGGCGGGTATACTGCGATGGAATCTCCCGAATGTATACCTGCCCGTTCAATGTGTTCCATGATGCCCGGAATCAATACATCCTTCCCATCAGTAACAGCATCTACCTCCAATTCTTTGCCGGTAATGTACCGGTCGATTAATACCGGGTCTGTGTTGACTTTAACAGCACTTTTCATATAATGGATTAATTCCGGTTCATTATGGACAATTTCCATGGCCCTGCCGCCAAGGACATAGGAGGGACGCACCAGAACCGGGTAGCCAATGTCTTTTGCAACCTCTACTGCCTCCTCTACCGTCAATGCAGTTCTTCCCTCCGGCTGAGGTATGCCTAAGGTGCGCAGGGCTTGTTCAAACAGATCACGATCCTCAGTCTGGTCCAGGTGCTCCAGGGACGTGCCCAGTATCCTGACTCCTCTTTCCACCAGCTGCCCGGCAAGGTTGATTGCAGTCTGCCCGCCGAATTGGACTATGACACCCTCCGGCTTTTCCAAATCGACAATGTGCATAACATCTTCAATGGTCAGAGGTTCAAAATACAGCTTGTCCGATATGCTGTAGTCAGTGGAAACAGTTTCAGGATTATTATTTATGATAATTGCTTCATAGCCCCTTTCCTGAATTGCCCGCACGCAATGGACAGTTGCATAGTCAAATTCTATACCCTGACCTATTCTAATAGGACCTGACCCTAATACAATTACACTCTTCCGCTTTGTTGCAAGGGATTGATTTTCTCCTTCAGCATAGGTGCTGTAATAGTACGGGGTTGCCGTATTGACTCCATCGGTACCGCCATTTACTGTTTTAAATACAGGCATTATGCCATTCTGCTTTCTCCAGTTATATATTTGCAATTCCGAAGTATTCCAGCAGGCAGCCAATGCTTTGTCGGAAAAACCCATTTCCTTGGCTTTTTTCCCAGCCTCACAGTCAAATGGCTTTGTCTTTACAATGTCTGTATATTGGACGATATCTTTCAATTTACTAATAAAGAATGGATCAATACGCGACCAATTATGGATGGACTCTGCTGAAATACCCCGTCTTAATGCTTCTGCTATATAAAAGATACGTTCATCTCCTGCTTTGCGGATACGCTTTTCTATTAGTTGATCTGTAAGCTGTTCACCATCCTTTAGCTCCAAATGATAAATTTTTGCTTCCAGTGAGCGAATGGCCTTAAGCAAAGATTCTTCAAAGGTACGGCCTATTGCCATTGTTTCGCCGGTTGATTTCATTTGTGTGCCAAGCAGACGGTTTGCCGACTCAAATTTATCAAAGGGCCATCG
Organism: Clostridiales bacterium; assembly: GCA_012842605.1. Lineage (GTDB taxonomy): Bacteria > Bacillota > Clostridia > Caldicoprobacterales > DTU083 > DUSN01. Next base: position 22,996 of record DUSN01000076.1, on the reverse strand, counting down.
GGGCATTTTAGTTACAATATAATCCGTATTGGGCTTATAACTAAGGTAGCTCTTCCCTGTTGCCGGGTTTATTATTTCATCAAGAGTCAAACCAACAGCAATCTTGGATGCCAGCTTTGCTATCGGGCAGCCAGTTGCTTTTGATGCCAATGCAGATGAACGGCTGACCCGTGGGTTTACCTCGATTACATAGTAATCACCGCTGCATGAATCCAGTGCTATCTGTACATTGCAGGCACCTTCAATTTCCAATGCCTTTACAATTTTCAGCGCTACATTACGCAGCATTTGCAGCTCCTTTTCAGTTAAGGTCTGACTTGGGGCTACAACTATTGAATCACCAGTATGAATTCCTACAGGATCAACATTTTCCATATCACATACAATTATTGCACCATCATTGGCATCACGAATAACTTCAAATTCAATTTCTTTCAAGCCGGCAATGCTTTTTTCCAGCAAGCACTGTGATACCGGACTTATTTTAAGACCACCGGATACTATTTCCACAAGGTCATTTTCATTGAAGCAGGTTCCGCCCCCCGTACCTCCCAGGGTATAAGCAGGTCGGACTATAATCGGATAGCCAACTTTTTCAACAAATTGATAAGCCTCATCCAGGCTGCGCACAATAGTGCTTTCCGGTACAGGCTCATTGAGCTCATTCATTAGGTTCCGGAACAACTCGCGGTCTTCAGCCTTTTGAATTGCGGACAGTCTTGTGCCCAGCAGTTCTACGCCAAGCTCCGCCAATATCCCGGTTTCAGACAGTTCAACCGCCAGGTTCAAACCGGTCTGCCCTCCCAGTGTGGGAAGCAGCGCATGGGGACGTTCCTTGCGAATGATATGGGAAACGAATTCTGCTGTCAATGGTTCAATATATACGGTATCAGCTATTCCAGTATCAGTCATTATTGTTGCAGGGTTTGAATTGACCAGTATAACCCGGTATCCCTCTTCTTTCAGAGCCATGCAAGCTTGTGTTCCTGCATAATCGAATTCTGCAGCCTGTCCAATTACAATAGGACCTGATCCAATTACCAGGATGTTTTTTAAATCATTCCGTTTAGGCATAAAATCCCACTCTCCCTTGCATATGCTGTTCCATCCAAACTATTTTTCCATTAACCATTGTCATGACCGGCCAGCCTTTGCACTTCCAGCCTGCAAAGGGTGTATTCCTTCCCTTTGATAAAAAGCTGTCCGGATCAATGGTCTTTTCATGCTGCAAATCAATCAAAATTAGGTCGGCAGCTGACCCCGACTTAAGTTTTCCAAATGGAAGTCCAAATATCTCGGCAGGTTTTACTGACATCAAATCAATTAATTTTTTAAGCGTTATTGTTCCGGTTTCAACAAACTGCGTATATAACAGAGAAAATGCCGTTTCAAGACCTATAATTCCGAATGGTGCCGATACCATTCCCTTGCTTTTCTCCTCCGGCGTATGGGGAGCATGATCAGTGGCAATAACGTCAATTGTTCCATCCAGCAGACCTTCCAGTAAAGCTTCACGGTCTGCTTTGCTCCTTAGGGGCGGGTTCATTTTATAATTGGCATCATTACCCGGAATATCATCATCACAAAGAATAAGGTGGTGTGGGGTAACCTCTGACGTAATTTTGATGCCCGCTTTCTTTGCTTCCCTAACCACCCTTACTGATTCCTTTGTGCTTATATGGCATACATGATAATGGCATCCTGCAGCTTCTGCCAGTAATGCGTCACGGGCAACATGCACCGATTCGCAGGCAGACGGGATGCCTTTTAATGAATGAGACTGCGCAAATTTTCCTTCATGAACACAGCCATTGTTAATCAAAGTATTGTCTTCGCAATGAGCTGCAATTATTTTATTCAACTTCGCCGCCTTTTTCATGGCTTTTAACATTACATCAGCACTTTGAACACCATGCCCGTCATCAGTAAATGCAATAGCACCTGCTTTACTCAGTTCCTGAAAATCTGTCAGCTGCTGTCCTGATTCCTCTTCAGTAATAGCAGCATAAGGAAACACACGCACGGCAGCGGTTTCTTTTATACGGTTTCTTAACCATTCCAAATGCTCAACAGAATCAATTACCGGTTTTGTATTTGGCATGGCAGCTATTGTTGTAAATCCACCCCTGGCAGCTGCCATGGTTCCGGTGGCGATGGTCTCCTTCTCTTCACCGCCGGGCTCCCTGAGATGGACATGAAGATCTATGAATCCGGGAGAGACCAGTAAGCCTGATGCATCTATTACTTTCTCCGCATCTATCTCTATATTTTCAGCAATAACTTCTATTATCCCATTTTCAATAAACAAGTCAGCCATGATGACAGAGCCGTTGTCAGTTAGCAACCGACCATCTTTGATGACGAACGACATAATCCATACCTCCCACTGAAGCCTCCAGCACATGTTTCATGACTGCCATCCGTACATACACGCCGTTTTCCATTTGCTTGAAAATTCTCGACCGCTTGCATTCTACAAGGGAATCGGCAATTTCCACTCCACGGTTAACCGGTGCCGGATGCATGATAATGCTGTGCTTTTTCATCATCGATTCCCTTTTTTCCGTTAAACCGTATTTTTCATGGTAATCTGCTATGTTTTCCTCATCACCAAGGCCATGGCGCTCATGCTGTATTCGAAGCAGCATAACAACATCGGCTGTAGATACAGCATGGTCAATTGGTTCTACATTTCCGGCAGCCGCCGTTTCATTGTCGAACCATTTTTCAGGGCCTGAAAAGACCACCTTTGCACCTAAGCGGGTCAACGCATCTGCATTTGATCTGGCAACACGGCTGTGCCTTATGTCTCCGATTATTGCAACTTTCAAACCTCGAAAATCACCAAACTCCTGGTGTATTGTCATTAGATCCAGCAAGGATTGTGTAGGATGGTGCCCGCATCCGTCTCCTGCATTAATAATGGATATGCGCACTCTGCCTATTAAATCTTCAAAATAGCGGTCCTTAGGATGGCGGATAACCACCGCATCAAGTCCGATTGCTTCCATGGTGCGAACCGTATCATAGAGTGTTTCACCCTTCAGGATGCTGGATTTTTCTGCTTCAAACGGAATAACCTGAAGGCCCATTTTTCTTTGTGCCATTTCAAAACTGCTTCTTGTTCTGGTGCTTGGTTCAAAAAACAAGTTGGAAACCATAACGGGTTTTGCCGGCCGCCAATCCATTCCTTCGGCAAACAGCTGAGCTTCTATAAGGATGCGTTTGATTTCCATGATGGACAAATCTGAAGTTGTTAATAAGTGTTTCATTGCGCTCATCCTCCCTTTCTTATGATTTCCCGAGGCAAGATGAAAGCTTTTTGATAACAACAGGAAGCACTTAACTTAATTCAGGCATCAAAAAACCCTCCTGCCGTTAGGCAAGAGGGTACACGAGTACACTTGAATAACCTGATAAAAATGAACCGCAGCTCATTTCAGCAGGTTTCGCTTCCTTCTCAGCCTCACGGGACTGTGTTAAAGGACTATATTAATTTGTATTTAGTCTAAAGTAATATGCGAGTTTTGTCAAGATGATTTTAATATTTATTGTGCAGCGGCTGACTAGTCAGTTCATTTATATCCGGCTGTTTTACATAGTAGTTAGGTCTTCTGACTCCATAGCAGAGGAAACAGCCCGCCTTGTGCCGGAAGACAGCAGGCCTAAAAACATCCAGAACATTCTGGCATTGTTGAATGATATGGCTAATGACCCTATTAAAAAAATAATTAAAATATCCCTTATAATTATCATAGTACGGGAGTATTCATTTTTTTTGATTAAAGCCTTGCCTATTATATGGAATATGTAAGTAAAGGCCATCATGGCCAGCACGACTCCCCATTCACTCATCAGCTGCAGGTAGGTATTGTGTGCGATTGCACTTGTGCCATACATCATTTCTGCTAAGCCGGAATATATTCCTACACCAATTCCCAGGACAGGTGACTGCTGTATTATATAAAAGGCTGTTTTCCACGTTTCGTCTCGATCGGAACCCATGTCTGAAACTGCACTTCTGAAGTCTTTAAAAATCATATAGATTCTATCTAATGAGGGTATTTTTGAAGAAAGATACAACATGGATTTTTCAATTATACCGTTTATGCTGAATAACAGCACAAAACAAAACAGCATTATCAGCAGCGCTGCAATTAACGTTCCTACTTCTATTTTTCTCTTAAACAATATTTCTGTTGTTCTGAATAAAAGGTAGCATAGTAAAGTAATCAGGCCTGTCTTTGAACCAGATGCCAATACAGATAAAATAAGAACAATGGAAATTCCAGCCCTGATTGCTTTCTTAAGTCGGGTGTCTCTTGTAAAATAAGCTAAAGCGGTAACTTGAATTACAGCAAAGTAATTAGGGTCATTCATCATTCCTCTCAGACGTGAACCTGCATACAATAGCGTGTCTGAAAACAGATTTATTCTAAACATAATAAAAGCAACACCGGTCAGGCCAATTAAGAATGAAACAACGGAATACCATTTAGCAACAGCATAGTCCACATTATGGAATGACAGGCTGCTGCCCAGGAAAAAATAAAAAAATACCACAATCAGCTTGAAAGAGTTGATAAGCACCTCGCAAATATCCGGCTGGTACAAGTATTTTACAGGAACATAAAAAAGAGAAGTAAACAGTGTAAAAATTACTACAAGGAGAAAAAACAAAGTGGGCATCCACAGAAGCTTAAGCTGTTTTTTGATTATTAAATAGGCTGATAAAAACAAACATACTATATCAGATAATGAAAAATTGATTCCTGCCAGGGAATTTGCCTGATTGAGGAAGGCAGCCAACAGCACGGAAGAAAAATATATAAATTTATCAGGCTTGGGATGTGACTCCCCGGTTTTCATTGAGTATTCCGACATTTACAGCCACCGCCCCGCTTTGTTTTTCACACAGCTCATTTATCGTATAATTTATTAACTGTCCGCTGTCTATCTTCATACGTACATATGCAAATATCTTTTCCAATCCTTTTAACAGTCCCTCAGGGTCTGAGGCAAGGTTGAACGGATGAAACCACATATGAAATACTTCGCCTCTCTCAATAGCACGTCTTATACCCTTTTTTGCCTTGCGTATGCGGCTTGATATTGGTATAATTTTACGAATGCCTTGCCGTGAAAGATAAAGCATATTGCCGGTAGTATTGTATAAACCATATTCATCTGCCTGAAGTTTTGATGTTTTCGGGCTGATGCTTAACATTTCATCTACAAAGTGGCATATTTTCTTAAGCTTATTATTTTTAAAGGTGCTGTACCATTCATTCCCATTCCCGCGATAAGCAATAAAACCGTATTTTTTCAGTAAAGCCTTGTGCCCTTCTGAGTTTCTTGGAAAAATAAATGTTGTTAAATTTATACCATGAATTTTTGCTGTTTCCACAGCCGCCGCTATGTCAGATTCTGCACATTCTTCAGAACATCCGGGGTCACCGTATATAATATGACAGAAACTGTGGCATGCAATTTCATGCTTAGGCTGGGCTTCTCTGATCTGCATAAGTATGTCCGTGCCGTACCAGTGAGGAGCTTCCTGGATGCTTGATGAGGGGTCTTCTGAAAACCAATCCTTATTGTACCATGAAAATTTTGGCCTTATAATTTCCTTATGCCTAATACCGTTTTTTTCACTGCATCTATCCAGCATTAAATGCCCTACCAACGCAAAAGTCGCTTTAATTTTATATTTACACAATAATTCAATGAGCCGTGCTATGCAATAACGAGTATTTTCAAAATCATTCTTCAGCTTCTCATAAAGCTCCAAATCAAAACTGCCCCATGCAAGCTCTGTATCCAGGCTTAACACGAAAACGCCTTTTTCCTGCTGCATAGCTATCACCTTAATTAATACTCGTTATATTTCTTGCGCCTTACAGGCTTCAGGCTGCAAATCACTATTATAACAGCAGCTCTTGCTGCTGTCTAAATCAGCTTCATTCCAATACCTTGCATAGATTTCCCTCATTTCGCAAAGCACTTTCTCAAGGGCAAACTCTTGTATAAATAAATATCCCTTCATTCCCAGCTCCTTTCTTAACTCTCCTGGTTTATACAGCTCCTCTACAGCCTTTGCAAAGCCTTCTACATCATTGATTCCCACCACATAACCGTTCTTTCCATTCTCCACAAGGTCCCGGTTTCCCCTGCAATTTGTTACGACTAAAGGCAGCCCGGTAGCCATTGCTTCCATTACATTTACAGGCAGTCCCTCCCGTCTGGAGGATGATACAGCTATATCAGCCATCCTTATCAGCCTGGGCACATCATGCCTATACCCCAGAAAAATAATATTTTCTTCAAGATTCAATTCCAGTACCAGCCTTTTATAATCCTCGCTTTTGTTTCCTTCTCCAGCCAGAAGAAGAATAACATTAATGCCGCGCTCTTTCAGTCTTTTCACCACGCGGATGAGCAGGTCCTGATGCTTGTTATAGTTTAGCTCTGCTGCAAAGAACAATATAAAGTCTTTTTCACTGAAACCAAATTCCTTTCGTATCTTCAATTTATCTTCTTCATTTTGCAGAGTAAACTTCGACAAATCCACGCCTATGCCATGTATCAGATAGACGGCGCTGTTCCTGCGGAGCCTCATTTTTGAGGCTGATATATAGTCCTCATTATTAACAGTGATCAAACCATCAGTCCACCTTGCAGCCAGCCTTTCCATTCCATAGAGTAACACTTGGTTAATAATAGGTGCTCCCTTGTAGAAGTGAAACCCGTGAGCAGTATACAATACAGATAAATCAGGCATATTTCTGCAGGCTGCCCTTATAAAAAAAGAGGCTACAGGAGTATGCGTATGAATAATGTCGTAGCATTCAGTATGTATAAGCTTTTTGATATTTTGGGCAGCAATAAAATTGTCCTTATGAAACGGTGTTCTTCGGAATGGAAAATTATATACCCGTACTCCCAGCTCTTGCAATTTTGGATTAATCTTTCGCACTATATTGCAAGCAACATCCACCTTATGACCCATGCGGACCAGCTGCTCTATATGAGGGATTAAAAAGTCATTTATGGCATTGGATATTGTTGTTGCATATAATACCTTCACAAAAATCACCTGCTATCCTCACAAATTAAATATTGCCCGCACTTCTTCTCTCGATATCAAAATCTATAATGTGGACTCTCTCTATATCTGCCATGGTTAAAATCTTATAAATAGTTAACATTCCTATAAGCAAGTCAAGTTTGAAGGATACTTTGTCGACATATTCCAGGTCATACTTAAATTTCGCTTCCCAGCTGATGGAGTTCCGCCCGTTAACCTGAGCCCATCCGGTAATTCCAGGCAGTACGCTGTGCCTCTTCATTTCCACATCAGTGTAATAAGGCAGGTAATTGGTCAGCAGCGGCCTGGGCCCTATAAAACTCATTTCACCGCGCAATATGTTAAAAAGCTGGGGTAATTCATCTATGCTTGTTTTTCTCAAGAATCTGCCTACCCGTGTCACTCTTTCAGAATCCCTCAGAGGCACTCCATTCCTTTCAGTTTCACAAATCATTGTCCTGAATTTGTATACATTAAATATTGCCCCGTTCTTTCCGCATCGCGGCTGAGTAAAAATAACAGGCCCGTCAGATTCCAATTTGATGGCAACAGCGACTGCAAGCATGATTGGTGAAGCAACCAGCAATAGAAACAATGCGAAAAATATATCCATGGCTCTTTTTACAAAAAGATAAGTTTTCATATATAACATGCCCTTTCCTGTAATTTGTATATTTTTTCGATAGAACAAGTAACTCTGTGAAAAGCATGAAAGTCATGTTATCCATAGTAGTAGCCGTATTTCCTGTATAGTTTTGAGTCCGGTACCTTATTGAGCAATGCTCCGATGATATTAGCTTCAGCATATCTAAGCAGCTTGACTGCCTTCCTGGCAAGTGCTTTTTCTGACTCATTTGATGAAACAACTATCAGGTATCCATCAGTGAATTGCGACAGAACCTGCGCTTCGGTAAACATCCCTACAGGCGGAGTATCCAGAATAATATAATCAAATTCCTCTTTCAGGCTGTTTATCAAGTTTTTCATTGCATCAGACGATATTAATTCGACCGGGTTTATTGCGTTGGTGCCGGCAGGCAGCACAAATAAATTAGCTGTTATGCTTTCATAAACAATATCCTCAAGGGCACTTTCTTCTCCTGATAGATAATTGGACAAACCTACCTGTGGTGTAGCAAAGATGCTGTGAAGGCTAGGGCTTCGAAGGTCACAGTCCATCAGCAAGGTCTTTTTACCGCTTTGTGCCAGGACAATTGCCAGCATTGCCGCAGTCGAAGATTTTCCCTCCTGCGCTCTGGCACTGGTAATAACAATTGCCTTAATTCCGGATTTTTTTGAAATATAAAGCAAGTAGGTTCTGATAGTGCGAAATGAATCCAATGAACAATATTTATTGTCTCTAATGATATTGTCTATATTAAAGTCTGATTTCCTGAACTTCGGTATAGTGCCTATAACCGGGACATTCAGCTGATTTTCTATATCCTCTTCGTTTTTAATGGTGCTGTCAAACAATTCAATTACAAGCACAACGAATAAAGCTGTAATAGCACCACAGATTATGCTTACAGTGTAAAAAAAGCTGTCGCTGAGTACTTCATATTGATATGGGCCAACCATTTCCAGGGTTTTAATTGAATAGGAGGGATAAATCCGAATTGCTTCCTCAGAAAAAATCTCAGTAATGTTCTCAAGAACGGAAAACGCCATATCAGGGCTGTCCCACCTGACCTTAATCTCCATAAATTGAGTGCCGGATGTATGCTCAGCCTGAATATGTTTCTTAAATTCCTTAACAGACATATTTAAACCCAGGCGTTCTATAGTCCGTTCTGCAACAACATTAGTTTTTAAGATCATAATATATGTCTGCATGTATTCCTTCGTTTCTTTGACATTATCTATCTGGAACTGCGTTTTTTCATTATTTATTACACTTCCAATAATCAAACTGACACGTGCTTCATAAGACGGCTTTGACAATTGTGTCCGGTATATGACAGCTATTGCAAGGATAGCTATCACAATCAAAATGATAACTAATATTCTCTTTCTTAGTATCTTTATAAAGTCTTTATACTCGATATATGCTTTTGCTTGATCCATACACATTCCTCCTGACCCATACATTTCACAATGTGTACAGGTCTAGGATGAATATATGCACTTCAATTTTCATTTATAACATAAAAAAAATAAACAAGCCTGATAATCTTTTAACTATCAGGCTTATGTAATGCTATTAATATTTATTTATTCAGATATATGTTATATTTCAGGTTAGCGGATGAGCCATGGTTGTCATCAAACTCATTTCGGCCTGCGTGGTATCAAGCCTGCTGTATTGCACTACAACAGGTTGATCGCTCTCTAACATAATAGCATACGGAACATCCTGAGGAATTGTCCTGCCATCTTCCCCTTTTATTTTGTCCAGCCTAATGTGATTAGTTCTTTCTGCCTTGCATACTGCCTTGAAGTTTCGCATCGGTTCCCTGTCCTCAAAATACAAGGTCAACTGGATGTTTGCATCCTGCTTGCCAACATTTAAAACACAGATTGACTCATGACTGACATAATGACCCGGACTGCTGATGGAAGGATAATAACAGTCGGGGACAAGCCACACATATGCTCCCTTAACATTGTTTACACTCACTTGATACACCTGCTTTCTATGTATTTTTTCAGTGCTTTTGCAGCACTATCAATCCCCCGGAATTCAGATAGCAAAATTAAAACATTGATTTATTGTAATTGTTCCAGGTATTCTTCCAGACAAAATCCTTTTTCTTTTATTGCTGCTGCATGCTCTGAACCGACATACCTGTAATGCCATGGCTCATATTTTATTCCTGTTATATCAGTCTTATCCTTCGGATAGCGGAGTATAAAACCATATTTATGGGCATTTTTATCCAGCCATTCGAAGGCTTTCGTATTTTCAAAACCTGAGTCAAGAATCTGATAATCCGGTGTAACAATATCCAAAGCTAAACCTGTGTTATGCTCACTATGCCCTGGCATAGCTAAACCGAATACAGTCTCGGCCAATGCTTCATCGTAGGATTTGCCTGCACTTATGTATTTATCAACCTGCTGATCAAACAACTCCTGCTGCCTGGCAACTGACCGGTAGGAGGAACAAATCAGCAGCTGAACACCGTCGTGTTCGGCATCGTTAATCATATTCCTTACATATTCAGCTATTCTTGAGTCGACCTGGTGATTGTTTTGAACTGTTTCCAAATTTACTGAATAATTGCTGGGCAAAGGATTCTTGCTGTTAACCAGTACCAAATTCCAGCCGTGGTTTTTTTTCACGCTTTCATTCCTTCCCCTGGGAATATCATCAATCCCTTTTTCCTTTGGGTTATAATCAAGATTTAAAAGTACAGTTATAAAGATAACTAAAAGCAGGAAAAAGACAATCTCTGACCTGCGTCTTTGCTTAAAACTCCTGCGTTTTAGCATCAGAATCCGGGCTGTACCAACTGAACGGCGTCTCATATGTCCCTCCATGAGCTCAGCAAATATTATATCACAAACTTCTCATATTGTATGCTGAATTGGTTAATTTTATCATTGTTCACATGTTTAAGCAGTAATTAAAACAAAAAACTGCAGGCATTCATAAACGCTGCCTGCAGTTTTAAATTTTTCCGGTATAAATACTCAATCAGCAATAAGCTTTTACAATCATATTTCAGGAATATTTATCTCTATCTCCCTGCCTGCTTTTGCAGATTTGACTATACCATCTATAATAGCCTGGTTGTATAAAATCTGGCTGGAAGGTACGGGTGCCGGTGTGCCTTCCTTTATAGCATCCAGGAAGGAACGAATTTTGGCTTCAAACAAATCAATATCGCTTTCAATGATCGGAATTTCAGTTTCTACCTGGCTGCCTGCTACCTCATGGTAAATCTTCATTGCACCGCCTACTGTTCCGTTCCAGCATTCGGTGGAGGGTATGCGCAGTCCTCCCTTTGTTCCAAGTATAATGGTGTCTCCGGGAGTATCAATGTTCATTGCCCAGGCAATGCGGAAATCTAAAATAATTCCGCCTTCAAGACGTACAAATGCAGCTGCAAAGTCGTCTACACCAAATACTTCGGCATATTCAGGATGATTTTTATAGTAATCCGGCCTCTTTCCAAAAAAGTCAGAGGTGTACCCTGTTACTGTCAGAGGCTTGGGATAACCAATAGCATTTAAAACCATATCAAGAGAATAGCATCCAATGTCACCAACCGCTCCTATAGCTCCCTTATCCTTTTCAATAAAGGATGTTCCATAAGGCGTAGGAATTCCTCTTCTTCTGCCACCGCCTGTCTGGATATAATAAACCTGGCCCAGTACTCCGGATTCTACGATTTCTTTTATTTTTTTCATATTGGGATCAAATCTCGGCTGGAATCCGATGGACAATACCTTGCCGCTTTTCTTTTCTGCTCGAATTATTTCGACTGCTTCCTCCAAAGTAACGCACATTGGTTTTTCCAGCAGTACATTGACTCCCTTATTCAATGCATCAATAGTGCATTCTGCATGGGTGGCATTATAAGTGCAAACGCTTACTGCATCCAGTTCAACTGAATTCAGCATATCAGTATGGCTTTCAAAGCATTTAACGTCTTGCAGGCCAAATCTTTTGAAAAATGCTTCTGCTTTGCCCGGAATCAGATCAGCACCTGCCACAATTTCAACATCAGGCATTTTCATGTAGTTAATAATATGAGCTTCTGCAATCCAACCTGTTCCAATAATCCCAACTCTTAATTTTTTGCTGGTGTCAATTTCTTTTTGCCCTGTCTGATCTTCTTTAAATCTGTTAAGAATATCATCTGCCATATAAATACCCCTTTCAAGTATGTATTTTATACATTGGGTTTGTCCCCTATATTATACTTTATCATAATTAGAAGAATTTAGAAAGATATTAAGATTTTTAGCTTTATCACTTATTTTACCAGAATACGCATACTGCATCTATTTGATAATCCATTGTCTATACTCCTATATTGCAAATCTAATTAAGACAATCTTATATAATTACTTAATTTAATTAAATATATGCATCTTCCCATTTGCTGAAGTCAATCATTTGCAGGCACCTGCGAATTATTTATGTTTCATTTTCCTTCATAAAAGCAGAATATAGCGTCGGAACTCTTACCTGGAACACAACCATTCATCAATATTGCTCTCTATTGCAACCATGGCAGCTCCGGTGACACCTGGATCTGAGCATGCCGGCAGGCTGACGCTTGCAGAATCAAGGGACAGTTTATCTATTCTTTCCTGCATTTCCCTGCGCAGTCCCTCACCTAAGGTATCCGCAGCCATACCTCCGATTACTATACTCATAATATCCAGTTGTGTAGCAAGATTTGCTACCGGTGGTGCTAAATTCTCTGCCAGATAGCTGACCAGTCCCTCAGGGATCTTTTTATCTTTGCCATAGCCCTGCCAGTTAAACTTCTTTTTCAGAGCTACCTGTCCTATTTGGCTCTCAAGCCATCCCGGGCTGCTCCTATCAACTCTGTAGCTTGCATTTATTATGGCATAGCCCAGTTCACCCGCCAAATATCTTGCTCCCCTGCGCAATCGCCCGTTTAGAATAATACCTGCGCCGACACCTGTGCCAATGGATATATATAATAAATCATCATTCTCACTAAGCTTGCGAATGGAGAACTCACCCACAGCTGCAAGATTAACGTCATTTTCCATTATTACAGGAAGACCGCTGACTTCCTCTATGCTTTTGCAAAGCTCCGTACAGTCCATAGGACAGGTAATCCCAATGAGCGGTGCAAAGGATATAGTCTTCAATTTCGTGTTGACAACACCGGGCACCCCCAGCCCAATGCCCAGTATGGGTGTTTTGCAGCTGTTAGTTAGGTTTTTGATTATATCTGTGATAATACTGAGTGAATCGTTGGAAAAGGTATAAACCATTGACAACTTTGTTTTTTTAATTATTTCACCTGCCAAGTTAACCAGGCCTGCCCTGAGTTCATCTCCCTCAAAAAGAATACCAATGGCATATGCAGCATTGGGGTTAAAGACAAGCCTGGTGGGTTTCCTGCCCAGTGAAGTATCTGCCTCTCCGGCATTTTGCAATATATTCCTGCCTAAGAATGATTGAACTACCTTCATAACTGTAGGCGGCGTCATGCCGGTAAGGGTTGATATATCCGGCCTTAACACTTCACCGTTTTTACGCGCTAAGTCAAAAACCAGGCGAAAGTTTCGGGCACGTATATCCGAGGCAGAATATGAACGATTCACAGATACACTCTCCATTCGCTATAAAAATTTCAAATATATATGCGGTTATGGATTATATTTATCCACAGCTAATAAATTCGATATGAAATATCAAAATCCTTTTTTATTCAACAATGGATAAAACATGGCAGCATATGATAAACCTCTTATTTAAATACGCCAAATTCACGGCCTGCATCAACCATTGCCTGAATATTTTCAAGTGGTGTATGAGGTGCTATGTCATTACCGTCACGCAGAATGAATTTTTTAGTATTCGGCATGACAGCTTCCAATATACGCTTAGTTTCCTTTCTGATATCTTCCGGCTTCCCGCCCAATAAAAGCCCAACATGAGGCCCGCCCTGCCAAACTACATCCGGACCGATTTCTTTGGAAAATGCAGCAAAGTCAACGGGGAATCCCGTATCGAAATGCATTGCGTTCAGTTCATCTCTAAGCATGGGCATAAACCTTGTAGCATCTCCGCAAAGATGTATGCCTATCGGTGTGCCTGGCGTGGACAGCTCATTAACTAATCTTTTATATCTGGGCAGCAAATATTTCCGTACCATATCAACCGACAACAGCTGAATCATATCATCAGCAAATCCTGAACCCGGTATTTTGGCAGGGAGGCCTAAATACTTCCTCCATGCCTTTATGCGGGTTATTGTAGCGTCAGTAATATAATCAAGCAATCGTTCAGCATAGTCCGGCTCAACTGCCAAATCAATACAGAAATTTTCAGCACCGCGCAACTCACAGGCTATCGTAAACGGTCCGTCGGTCCAAAGAGGGCAGCCTTCGAATCTTGTAACGGGCGCTCCCATAAAATCCATTTTCTCAGCCTGTTTTTTGAAATATTCAATACATTTTCTGGCATGACCCATTATGCCTGAAAAAGGATCGGGAATAGGCTGTTCTACAAATTTATATTTACTGCTGTCATCTAAAAAGGGTACGGTATCCGGAACATTATCCTTTGGAAAAACAACCTCGGCTCCAAACCATGCGGCCTCATAAACGTTTTGAAAATCCACAAAGACAGACCAGCCTTCTTCCGGTACTCCCTTTCTTGTATCATCATCTATCTCGAATTTTCTGAAACGCTCAAGCTCAAGCTGGACTGTAAGCATTGCTTCCGGATTGTTGTGATACTCTTCAAATGTTATGCCCCGTGATCTTGCAAATTCGTCACGCAATATATAACGGCTGGAAACGCCGACAATAACCGGTACTCTTTCAGGATTGCCTTTGTAAAAGTCATCCCACAGTTTTTCGACCATTTGATTATGCAATGTAAAATCCTTTATCATTCTTTTTGCCTCCTGTTGCTGGTTTAAAGCAAACGACAATAGTAATAGTGCTTATAAAAATTTGTCAGCAAAATAATAAAAAGAAAAACTAAAAGAGACAGAACCTGCCGCTTTTAGTTTTTCATGCTAACCCCCAGGTTTGCTCCTATAAAACAGGTCTAATATAGGGTTTATTTATCTCCCAAAGCTCATCAAGCAGTTTAACGGCTGCTTCATAGCTGTTAATAACCGGATCACACAGCAATGCCTGGAGAGCTATTTCCTTTGAACCCCGCATTGCGGCTTCCACTGAAAGCTGCTGGGGACCTACCTGCATGTTCATTAAGTTTTTAATTGCAAGGGGCATGTCTCCGATATGCACCTTATGAATGCCGTTTGCGTCAGTGATTACAGGCACTTCAACTGCAATGTCATTTGGCAGGTTTGTGATAACTCCGTCATTATACACAATACCTGATTCTATAAACCTTCTCTTGTTGAAGAATATGCTTGTCATAACGTTTACAGCCTGTTCACCTGAAGGGGTGAGCCAAGCCTTTGCATCCAACTCACCGCTGATAAGCCCGGCAATTTCTTCCTTCAGCCTTATCCTGTCCCTGGCATCCCACTCAAAGTCATAACCATGCTCTCCGGCTTCCCAGCCATATGCCTGATACTCGCCAAGGTGATCATCAGAGCATGTAGGCCATAATCCAAAAGCCCTGTACATTTTTCTTGAGTATGGCATAAAATCAGGCCTGAAACTCTTTTCCTTTTCCCTGAACTCAGGATAAAGGTCCTCGCCGGTTTCCTTGTCTCTGATAGACAGCAGCCATTGGAAATGATTCATGCCTGCGCCAAATACTTCAATGGAATCATATTCGCGGCCCAGTATTTCCGCAACAGCTCCCCGGCCCATGAAAATACCGTGGCAGAGACCCATTGTCTTGACTTTTGAATATTTGCTTACTGCAAGTACTATCCTGGTTTCCGGGTTGGAGAAGTTCAGATAATAAGCATTGGGGCACAATTCTTCAATATCACGGACTATATCCATAATTTGGGGAATTGTCCTCAATGTAAAGAACAACGCTCCGGGACCGCCGTTTTCTCCCAGGCAATGCCTTATGCCGTATTTCTTCGGCACGTTAAAATCCTGTTTCCACAGGTCGCAGCGTTCAATTGCTATGCTGGTTATTACAAAATCTGCTCCGGCCATTACATCACGGCGGTTTCTGGTTGCATCGATTTTTAAGCCCAGTCTCGTTACTTCGTTTAGTTTCAAGGCCAGGTTGTACATTCTCTCAAGATTCTCTTCGTCGATATCTACCAGGGAAAAGGTTGCTCCAGCCAGATCCGGGCAAGTAAATACATCCCTGAACATTGAACTGCCGAAGGACATGCTGCCTGCACCGATAAAAACTATTTTAGGTTTCCTCATTTGTCTCATCCTTTCTAATTTCATTCTAATTATATAAAAGGAATGCAATTCCCCATAAATGCAATTAATTCGCTGATAACCGGACTGCTTCCGTTGGCTACATAATAGCTTGCTGTCATGGAGGCTGTAATTACAGCGTCATCCAGGCTAAGGCCAGACAGCAAACCAAAACCAAGCCCTGCATTGAAATTGTCCCCGGCACCGGTTGTTAAAAGCGGATACTTTATCTTGTAAATACCAAACCTGTGCATGCCATCCTTTGAAAATGCAATTGTAGAATCAGAAAAATGCCATATAATATGCTCTGCAGATAATCTTTGCCTTAAGATTTCTCCGCTCTCCTCAAGTTGTCCGCTTCCCAAAATACCCAGGGCTTCGAGAGCAGCTATAGCCTCATTCTCATTCATGCTGACAGTTGTTGAAACTTTTTGACCAAAGCGCGAGACAATATTGAGCATATTAAAAATCTCATTTTTATTTCTCCTGGCACAGTCTGAAAAATCAAAGAGTATGCGCTTATCCTTTCCGACGAAGGGCAATATGTCGGTTAGTATACCGTTCCAAATGTCATCAGCCATTGGTGTCTCGCTCCAGTTAAACAAACCAATCAACTGGGATTTTCCAAAAACTGTTCTGATCCTGTCCAGTCCCGCACGTTGTACGATCATCTCCCAATTCATTGTATTGATTTCGCCATTGGAAGCCAGCATTATTTTGCCGTCATTAAATTCCAAAGCAGTGCAGGTTCCTGGCTTTGCAACTGATATAATATTGCAGTTTTCAGAAATATCCTCAAAGATCAGTTCCTGTTCAGGGTAACCAAAAGCACCGATACAAGTTGTGAAAACTCCAAGCCTGCCCAGCGCATTGGCAAAAATGGGAGCATTGCCGCCTATTTTGCGGCTGAGCTCAACCAACTCAATGGAAGAACTGCTGCCGGCCCTTTGGGATATAAAGGAAGCAAACTCGGAAATATCGTTATAATAGCTTTTGACTGTTGCACTGCATCCCGATGCTATAGGTCTTGTAATTATATCTATAAAGCCGTCGAACCCTGCCACAGCTGATATACTTGCTTTCATGCCCTGTATGTTTTCTAATTTGCCAATTAGTTGTTCAACCTTATTCTTGTCCATGTTACCCCCATATGATTGTCGAATTTTTCTAAAACCAGGCTTAATTCACTGATGTAGAGGTAAGGCAGCAGTAAAATAACAGTTCATATAGCACTAAAAATTTATTTAGTTATCTTCATAATACCTTTTTCAGCGATTTTCTCCAGTTCCTCAACCTTTTCAGGAGGAATAACAGGTTCCATTTTCTTGTAACCGGCTGTCAAAGCTTCCACCTTTTCATGCGCCCTGGCATCCAAATCTACAAAGCCGCCTGTCTTCCATGCATCCCAATCGTTGCGTGCAAACAGCTTTGAATTCCACCAGCTCTGGCGCAGATATCTGACAGTATGCTCTTCTGCTATAAAGTTTCCGCCAATACCGACAGTATTTATCAGTTCTTCAGCAATGGTATCCTCATTAACCTCAAACCCGCTTACAATATGTCTGTATGCATCCAGCCATTCATTATCGATTACCAGCTGTTCAAAGGAGAAACCCTGATCCGCGCCTGCAATTCCCTGGCAGCCTATGCTTACGGTGCCGGCCAGACATGAGAATATCATGCTTGAAGCTTTTTCAAAGCCACATTGGAAGTCCAATTGCAAAGCATCAGACAATGCTGAATTTGAGCCTGCATACATGCCGTAAAATTCACCAATCTGAGCTGAGGCTATACCAATCAATGCCTGGTTGGGCGAACCAAAGGAGCACAATAGTGTACTGGGATCTGTTGAGTGGCTTCCATGACCGTAAAATCCAGGGAAGCTACCTGTCAATGCATAGCAGGAGAACAAGCTCCCCAATATCTCCGCTGTCAGCAAAGTCATAACTCCTGCTATGGTCACAGGCCCGGTACTGCCGCCCATTACCATCGGAGCTATAGACAAGCCATGCCCCCTGTCAGCAAATATAAGGCCCATTTCCAGCGCTTCTTTTCTAAAACGAAGCGGGCTTACGCTTTCAAAAAGGTAATATTCCTTCCTGCCCATGCAGTCTGCCATGTCAAGAATATACTGAGCAGTTTCAGGTGTCAGTATATATGTGCCTCCGGCTTTTTTCGAGTACTTGTACAACTGCAGATAGGTATAAAGATCTGTAACCCTGCTGTCAACATCTGACGGAACGCAAACGGCATTGCAGCTTGCAATATTGTCAAGGTGCTGGACCAGCGCAATGCCTTTCAGCAAGTCATCAGCCAATCCGTATCTACGCTGTTTGGTTTTATAGTCTACTATGAATACCTGTGTTGATATATGTCCTTTAACTGGTTCTCTCTGTAATGGATCAGAATCCATTGGATTATTCTTCTTAAAATCTGAAAGCAGAGCTTCCATGACTGAAGCCGGAATTCTCATAATTTCTTTTTCATAATCTACAACCGCTCCAACCTTTTCACACCTTCTTAAACATTCCCTGTTGGGCATGCTCATGCCGGTTTGCTCAAGAATCCGCAGTGCGGCTTTATGGATCATCATTATTTCTTCCTGCGTCAGCACTTCAATTTTGGCTCGAAGTCCCTTCATTTGAATATACCTCCTCAATTGTTGGCCGCTAATATTAAAACAGCTAAAAATTTACTGCAAGTATAGCTAATTTTTTAATTAAAATAATTTAAATAATATCATATATTATCCTTTTACACTACCTAATGTCAATCCTGATACAAAATATCTTTGCAGGAATGGATAAACAAGCAATATTGGTATAGCTGCAATAAAGACCTGAGCTGCTTTCAAGGTCCTGTCAGATATCAGCCTTAAGAGCTCAGCCTGAGCTTTTGTCATAAGCTTTGTATTCGGAGAAACCAAAATAGCCTGCAGGTAAGTTTGCAAAGGATAATTTCTTGCATCGTTCATATAGATCATGCCGTCAAACCATGAATTCCAGTGACTTACCATGGTAAATACAGTTAAAGTAGCTAATGCAGGCAATGACACAGGCAGGAATATCTGCCACATAATTCTGAAGTAACCTGCTCCGTCAATAAACGCAGATTCTTCCAACTCCTTGGGTACGGCTCTGAAAAAGTTCATCAGCAATATAACATTGAAAACAGGTACTGCTCCCGGAAGAACCAGAGCCCATATGCTGTCCAGCAGTCCCGTATAGCGGACTATCATGTAGGTGGGTATCATACCTCCGCTGAACAGCAAAGTAAACACAAAAAACCAGACAAAGAAATTCTTTGCTTTAAATTCCTTGGTTGTTTTAGAAAGCGGAAAAGCTGCTAAAATAGTCATCAGCATATTGACAACTACACCGATTATAACTCTTATAACCGATATGCTAAGCGCTTTCCAGAATTCGTCCTTCTTCAGAACATAGTCATAAGACTTTAATGTAAAATCCACTGGCAGCAATGATACTCTTCCGGCACTGACAGAAGCGCTGGAGCTTAATGAAACAGAAAATATATGAATAATCGGTACCAGACATATAAGGCAGTAAAGCAGAAAAAATACTATGTTTATTACATTGAACACCCGTCTGGATAGCGTATTGTCTATCACAATATAAGCCCCCTTTCTAAAAGACCCTGTAGTCGAATTTCTTATATGCTATATAATACGATCCCGCAACCATTATTAAGCTTACTATAGATCTTAGCAATCCGACTGCACTGGCCAGGGAATACTGTGCATTTTGAAGCCCCGCTCTGTAAACCCAGGTATCAATAACATCACCTGTTGAATAGACTACCGAGCTGTAGAGCATTAATATCTGATCAAGACCTGCGTTTAGAATATAGCCAAGATTCAAGATCAGCATTACTACTATATAGGAACTCATACCAGGTATGGTTACATACCATGTCTGTTTTAGTCTTCCTGCTCCGTCTATGGCGGCTGCTTCATAAAGATTTGGATCTATATTTGCTATAGCCGCAAGATATACTATAGCATTAAAACCGGTAAGCTGCCAGGTTTCAGTCAGAATCAAAACCCAGGGAAATGTTTTTGGCTGACCAAGAAAATTATATGATTCCATTCCAACAGCTGTCAGCAAATTGTTTACAAGTCCGTCTGCAGCTAAAATATCTCTGAATATTCCGCCTAAAATAACCCATGATAGAAAATAAGGTGCATATATTATTGTTTGTACGGTCCTTTTAAATTTTTTCCGTTGAATTTCATTAAGCAATATTGCAACCAGTATTGCAGCAATGGTCTCAACTATTATTTTCATCGAGGCTATGAACAGGGTATTTCTTACGACTTCCCAAATATCCGGCAATTTAAAAAGTCTTTCAAAATTACCTAGACCAACAAACTTTGATCTTAGAAATCCAAGCGCCGGCTCAAACTTTTGAAAGGCCATAACAACTCCAAACATCGGCCCGTAATAATATATAAGAACCAACAATGCTGGTACGGAAATCATAGCATAAAGCGGCCATTCCCTTTTGAATCGGCTTGATGTTTTTATACTGTTCAAATCGTACAACCTCCTATTATTCACTTAATACCTATAAAAACCAGAGGCATCAAGCCAAAGTAAACTTAAGCAGTATAAGTTGTTTATATTATTGCGGGAGCGGATAAAACGCTCCCGCTTTTTTATCTTTATTACTTGAAGTTGTCCTGGACGCTCTTCGAGCCATTGGCTTTAAACCAGTCATTTACCTCTTTAGTTGCAGTATTCCCGAATATTTCATCCCATTGCTTTATAAATTCATCATAGGCTGAAATATCCTGTATGCCCATTATTACATTAACCAGCATCTGGTCATATAGCTTTTTAACTGTAGGCTCATTCTCGATCATAAAATCGGTAGGCTCTGCTGTATACTCGTTGAAGACCAGTCTCTTTTCACGTATATAGGTATCAACGATTGCCAATGAAGACTGTTCGCTGAAATATGATCTGTAGGGAGGCCATCCGCCCGGTGTGCCATTTGCCTCGTAATCTACAGCCTGATCATAGAACATTTTATATGCTTCACATAAGCCTTCAGCACTGCCTTTCTTTTTAGCTTCTGTTATCAGCTGATACCCTTCATAGTTAAAGGAAGGGTTGTATATCAGCAGCGGATAGGCCAGGAAAATCTGATTGCTGTCAGACGGCCAGGTATTGTATTCTGCAAATTCCATTGTTTCAGGGTTGTTATTCAAGTCATGGTACAGGTTGCTCATCTTAACCAATGCCTCCGGATGCTCAAACCCTTTTCTTACAACCAATATATTGTTGATTGAAGCAGCATTTGTGCCCATTTTTGCTGGCTCGTCCAAACCTGCTGCTGTCGGAATAGGAATCCAGTCAGCATTAGGATCTACATCCTTATGCAGGATTAAGGGCCAATATGCACCCCAAAGGTCACCAAACACAATACCTGACTTACCATTGAATATATCTTCATTTCTCATATTGAAGTCCATAGTTGCAAAATCCTTGAAGATATACCCTTTGTTATAGTATTCTCTTGCTTTTGCAAGCGCTTGGCGGGTTCTTTCCCTGCTCTCCTCGCCAAACATGCCGTGCTCGATATTTCCCTTCTGGTTTTTATACCATATATTGGGATATGAGTTAAACATGTGGAAGAATGAATTATTCAAACCCCATTCATAAGGCTGCATGCTTGCAGCGTTCAGTGCAATAGCATATGTATCATCTTGGCCGTTTCCGTCAGGATCCTGTGTTACAAATGCTTCCATGATTTTTTCAAGCTCTTCAATGGTTTCGGGTATTTCCAGGTTCAGCTTATCAAGCCAGTCTTTGCGAAGCCATATCATGTCTCCCATATCATGGTATGTAAAGCCGTTGGGAATACCATAATATTTACCGTCTTTTGTAACCGCATCAAGCAATGGTTTATAATCACCGGTCAGATATTTTCTCGTATATGTACTGGCGTATTCAATAAGCGGTACAGTTAAGTCCTCAAGCATACCGGCTTTATAAAGTTTTTCAAATGTTGTCCTGTCAACAGACATTACATCGGGAATTTCACCGGATGTCAGCATAATGTTCATTTTTTCGGAGTATTGCGATCCGGGACATGTCCATAGAAAGCTATAGTTTATGCCTAATCTTTCACTCCATGTTCTGGTATAAATGTTGTTGTCAATGGAATCACCTTCCGGGAACCAGAAAGCACCGTCTGCTCCTCCGTGTATAGTAGTAACATCAATCGCAGGATCATATTTTTCATAAGGATCCTTCAGAGGTTCGGGTACTTCTTCCAAAGTCATGGGTCCAGTGTATTTGTTTTCATCTTTTCCGTTTTGCTGATTTTTGTCTGTCGTGCCGTGAGGATTACCCCCGCACGAAACCAAGGAGAAGATCAATAGCATTACTAACAGAAGTGATGCTGCCCTTTTTGCGGTTAACATTTTAAAACCCCCTTGTTTTTTAATTAATTTAATTAAGTATTATTATATAATTTATCTCTATTAATATCAATATATTATTAGTAAATATATTATAAAAATAATTATATTAATTTATATAATTGATATACTTTTTGCAAACATAGAAAATCCAAAAATCTCAGGTTTTTAAACTTTACGGACTGGGTGCTTTGTTCGTATCCATCTAATGATACAATAGAAGTTCAAGGCGGTTGGATTGACCCACTAACTCAGGATAAGCACAGCTAATTATTCACATGATTTTCGACAAGAGATGAGTAAATTGTTATTGTTGGCTTTATAAATAAAAAATTAACCTGATAATCTTGCGACTATCAGGCTATTATGGCTCCCCAGACTGGACTCGAACCAGTAACCCCTCGGTTAACAGCCGAGTGCTCTGCCATTGAGCTACTGAGGAATATAAGTTCCGGCAGCGACCTACTCTCCCGGGCGGTCTCCCGCCAAGT
>DUSN01000075.1 GCA_012842605.1 Clostridiales bacterium | reverse complement strand
CGGAGACAACATCCGCATGACCATAAAGCTGATTACCCCCATCGCTATTGAAGAAGGACTGCGCTTCGCTATTCGTGAAGGCGGCAGAACAGTTGGAGCGGGCGTTGTTACCTCCATTATCGAATAATGCACTGGTCAGAATAAAAAGTCTTTGACTATTGTGCAGAGCTATGTATAAGCAAAAAGTAAGTAAGGGGTTATTTCCCCTTGCTTATTTTTTGAAATATGTATTATTGACACAGCTTTTGTGGTATGGTAAATTATATTAGTATTATTATAATTATTCAGCCTGGCGCCAAATTTAATTTACCTGCCAAGAGATTCCGGACGTTAAGTGAGGTGTGAACAATGAGAGTAAAAGTTACCATGGCTTGTACGGAATGCAAACAGCGTAACTACAACACCATGAAGAATAAAAAGAATGATCCTGATAGAATTGAGCTGAAGAAATACTGCAAGTTTTGTAAGGCACACACCCTCCACAGAGAAACAAGATAATCTGTGAGATCAGGATAAGGATGTGACAATATGGCGAAAGAAAAGGAAACCTCTAAAAAACCGGTTGTAAAAGACAAAAAGCGGCCAGATATCAAAAAGTATTTTAGGGGTGTTATTTCCGAATTAAAGAAGGTTACCTGGCCAAGCCGCAAGGAACTGATTAATACCACTATTGTGGTGCTGGCCTTTATTCTGATCTTTGCTGTTGTCGTGGGCATCATTGATTTAGGCTTAGGATCACTTCTTGATTTGATTACTTAAAGAAGGAGGGGGGTCAAGGGGAAAGCCTGGACCCTTGGTTTATGTCTGAGAAAGAAAATGCAAAATGGTATGTCATTCATACTTATTCAGGATACGAGAATAAGGTGAAGGCCAACCTTGAAAAGACAGTTGAAAACCGTAACCTGCACGATCTGATATTTGAAGTCAAAGTTCCGATGGAAGAACAGCTTGAAGAGAAGAATGGGCGCAAAAAAGCCGTTATGCGTAAGATCTTCCCAGGCTATGTCCTGATTAAAATGATCATGACCGATGAGTCCTGGTACATCATACGCAATACCCGGGGTGTTACCGGCTTTGTTGGCCCGGGATCCAAACCTATACCGCTGACCGATGATGAAGTCCGTGCTATGGGTGTGGAGAATATTCCGATTCAGCTGGATGCAGAGGTTGGAGATAATGTTCGTGTTATTTCAGGACCTCTGGAGAATTTTATTGGTTCCATCGAAGAAATTTATCCCGACAAGCAAAAGGTCAAAGTATTGGTTTCCATGTTTGGAAGGGATACTCCTGTCGAACTGGAATATCACCAAATTCAAAAGATATAGATCACGTAACCATATAAGGAGGTGTGCACAATGGCAAAGAAGATTACTGGATATGTTAAGCTGCAGATTCCGGCAGGAAAAGCAACACCTGCACCGCCAGTAGGCCCGGCTCTCGGACAGCATGGCGTAAATATCATGGGCTTCTGCAAGGAGTTCAATGAGAGAACAGCCAAGCAGGCAGGGTTGATAATTCCTGTTGTTATTACTGTATACCAGGATCGATCCTTTACATTTATTACCAAGACGCCGCCTGCAGCCGTTTTGATTAAAAAGGCAGCCGGTATTGAAAAGGCATCTGACAGGCCAAATGTAAATAAGGTAGCTAAGCTGACCAAAAAGCAGGTACAGGAAATTGCTGAAACAAAAATGCCTGATCTCAATGCAGCCAGCTTAGAGGCAGCTATGAGCATGATAGCTGGAACAGCCCGAAGCATGGGTATCACAGTTGAAGAATAAGGGATTTTACCGGACATAATCAGATAATAAATAAGTGGCAGGAAAACTATAAAGTTGACCGCTATGACCACAAGGAGGAATGTTATAATGAAGCGAGGAAAGAACTATCTGGAAAGTGCCAAGCTTGTTGACCGCAGCAGGCTGTACGATCCGGAAGAAGCACTGGAGCTTGTGCAGAAGACTGCAAGAGCAAAATTTGATGAAACAATTGAAGTTTCTATTAGACTGGGCGTAGATCCCCGTCATGCTGACCAGCAGGTCCGCGGAGCAGTAGTACTGCCCCATGGAACAGGCAAAACCGTCAAGGTGCTGGTTATTGCCAAGGGAGAAAAGGCAAAAGAAGCCGAAGAGGCCGGTGCTGATTTTGTAGGCGCTGAAGATATGATTGCTAAGATCCAGAATGAAAACTGGTTTGGATTTGATGTTTGCGTTGCCACACCCGATATGATGGGACTGGTTGGACGTCTCGGACGTATACTTGGACCAAAAGGCTTAATGCCAAATCCAAAATCCGGAACCGTTACCATGGATGTAGCCAGGGCAATTCAGGATATTAAAGCCGGTAAAGTGGAGTACAGGCTGGACAAGACCGCTATCATCCACGTACCTATCGGCAAAAAATCCTTTGGTACTCAAAAACTGCTGGAAAACCTGCATACGCTTATGGATGCCATTATCAAGGCTAAGCCGGCTGCTGCTAAGGGAACATATCTGCGCAGTGTGGTTATATCCAGTACAATGGGACCTGGTATCCGGCTGAATGCAGCTAAATTTTAGGCAGCAGCATCATGAGTTAAATTGATGCTTGACAATCTTAAGGGATTGTAGTATACTGCCAAACGAAATTTGAATATAATTGGAGCATGGTCTTATCGTAGACAGCAGGTGCTTTCAAAGCTTAATTTTGCCTGCCGAGGTAAGGGAATGTATTAGAAAATACTGCCCTCTTGCCTTTTGGTAAGAGGGCTTTTTAGATTGATACGTCCTTTCTGTG
This sequence comes from Clostridiales bacterium, assembly GCA_012842605.1. Taxonomy (GTDB): domain Bacteria; phylum Bacillota; class Clostridia; order Caldicoprobacterales; family DTU083; genus DUSN01. The sequence goes on along the minus strand of DUSN01000075.1, from coordinate 8,203 downwards.
ATAAGCAAGGCCCAATGAATTAACACGAGGGAAAGGAGGTCTGTGGAGAATGTCTGCCAGAGAAGAAAAAGCACAAGTTGTAGCTGAGATAAAAGAAAAACTTACCGGATACAGCAGTGCAATCCTTATTGACTACAGGGGATTAACGGTAGAAGAAGTTACACAGCTGAGAAAAGAATTTCGCAACAGCGGCGTAGATTACAAGGTGTATAAAAACACTCTGACTGAAATCGCAGCCAAGGAAGTAGGTTTGGATGGATTGATCCCGTTCCTTAAAGGACCTACAGCCATTGCATTTGGAGTAAAAGACCCGGTAGCACCTGCCAAGGTTTTGACTGAAAGCATGAAGAAGCTGAAGAAGATGGAATTCAAAGCAGGTGTGGTGGAAGGCAAGGTTATCGATGTAGACGGAATTAAGGCATTGGCCGATCTGCCCTCGAGAGAGGAACTCATCGCCAAGATGCTGGGCAGCATGAATGCACCTATATCGGGGCTGGTTACAGTACTGGGCGGTACTATACGTTCCCTGCTTTACGCATTAAATGCGATAAAGGAAGCAAAAGAAGCTTGATTAATATTATAAAATAATAAAAATAGGAGGATTTAAAAATGAATAAACAAGAAATTATGGATGCTATAAAGAATATGACAGTATTGGAGCTTGCCGAACTGGTAAAGGCTCTGGAAGAGGAATTTGGTGTTAGCGCTGCTGCTCCCGTAGCAGTTGCTGCTGCTCCTGCTGCCGGCGCTGCTGCTGCAGCTCCTGCTGAGGAAGAAAAGACAGAATTCGATGCAGTTCTGACTGATGTTGGAGCAGAGAAGATCAAGGTTATCAAGGTTGTCCGTGAAGTAACCGGTCTGGGTCTCAAGGAAGCCAAGGACCTGGTTGAAGGCGCTCCAAAGCCTGTTAAGGAAGGCGTTTCCAAGGAAGAAGCCGAATCCATTAAGGCTAAGTTTGCAGAAGTTGGAGCCAAGATTGAAATTAAGTAATCCGGCTGTCTGACAAAAATAAACAAATAAGGAGCTCTCAATTGCAGAGCTCCTTTCTTTTATAGTGTTGAAAAAACAAAAAACCATCGTTGACAATATTACAAATCTATGTTAAGATTGTAAATTGCATTAATAGTTTCATGTACAACCATATTTTATTATATCTTTGCCTAAACATCTATGATCATAATCCGTCGGAAAGCTGATGACGGATTCATATATGTCTATCCATATTCTACACTGAATAAGGGATAAAATGCAAGGGTATAATATATATTAATGCCTATTTACTTATATTTTCCATTTTTGTTAAAGATACATGGATGTGCAAGGTTTAAGTTTACTTAAGGGGTGAGATGTGCATGTTGCATCCAGTGCAATTAGGCAAGAGAACCAGAATGAGCTATTCTAAAATCGATGAGGTTTTGGATATGCCCAACCTCATTGAGGTCCAGAAGAACTCGTACAAATGGTTTCTCGAAAAAGGGCTCCAGGAGGTTTTCGATGATATATCCCCTATTACTGATTACACCGAAAATCTTGTACTGGAATTCGTGGATTATTATTTGGATGATAACCCCAAGTACTCTGTGGAAGAGTGCAAGGAAAGGGACGTTACCTACTCCAAGCCGCTTAAGGTGCGTGTAAGGTTAATTAACCGGGAAACCGGAGAAGTAAAGGAGCAGGAGGTCTTTATGGGTGATTTCCCCATCATGACCGACCAGGGCACCTTTATTATTAATGGAGCGGAACGTGTCATAGTCAGCCAATTGGTTCGTTCCCCAGGCGTTTACTATGCAGAGCAAATCGATAAGTCTGGGAAAAAATTGTTCTCAGCAACTCTTATACCCAACCGCGGTGCATGGCTGGAATACGAAACTGACTCAAACGATGTAGTCTATGTCCGTGTAGACCGCACCAGAAAAATAAACGTCACTGTTTTGCTGCGGGCTCTTGGTTATGGAACAGATGCCCAGATTAAGGAACTTCTTGGTGAAGATGAACGTCTTCTTGCAACCATAGACAGTGACAATACCAATTCTGTGGAAGAAGGCTTACTAGAAATATACAAGCGTCTGAGACCTGGCGAGCCTCCTACAGTGGACAGCGCCAGACAGCTTTTGCGTTCCTTATTTTTTGATCCTAAGAGATATGATCTGGCCCGTGTCGGCCGTTATAAATTCAATAAGAAGCTTGCCTTGTCTGCAAGGATAACGGGACGCCGGACGGCAGAGCGCATAATTGATCCGTCGTCGGGTGAAATCCTGGCAGAAGCCGGGGAAAAGCTTACCCGTGAAAAGGCAGAGACTATACAAAACGCCGGGATCAACGAAGTATTTATTCAGCTTGACAGCGGAAAGGTTGTCAAGATTCTGGGCAACAACTTTGTAGATGCTTCCGGATATTTAAATTTTGATCCCAAAGAGGCAGGCATAAACGAGAAGGTGCATTATCCCACCCTAAAAGCCATTCTTGATCGCGGCTTAAGTGACGATGAGTTAAAAGCTGTTATTAAAGAATCAATCGATGAGTTGATTCCAAAGCATATTCTTGTAGATGATATTGTGGCTTCCATCAGTTATAATCTGCATTTGGTTGATGGTATAGGACACATTGATGATATCGATCATCTGGGCAACAGAAGACTGCGTTCTGTGGGCGAGCTTTTGCAGAACCAGTTCCGTATCGGACTGTCCAGAATGGAGAGAGTAATTAAGGAAAGGATGACCATTCAGGACATAGATGTGGTCACTCCTCAGGCCCTTATAAATATACGGCCTGTCACGGCTGCTATAAAGGAATTCTTTGGCAGCAGCCAGCTTTCCCAATTCATGGATCAGACCAATCCGTTGGCTGAGCTAACCCATAAAAGAAGGCTGAGTGCCCTGGGTCCCGGCGGATTAAGCCGTGAGAGAGCGGGCTTTGAGGTGCGTGACGTTCACTATTCCCACTACAGCCGTATGTGTCCGATCGAGACACCTGAAGGTCCCAACATAGGCCTTATTGGTTCTTTGAGCACATATGCAAGGATCAATGAATACGGCTTTATTGAGGCACCCTATCGAAAGGTAGATCCCGTGAGACATGTAGTAACTGATGAAATTGTATATTTGACTGCCGATGAGGAAGATGAATATATCATTGCCCAGGGTAACGAACCCCTGGACGAAGAAGGCCATTTTGTTGATGAACGGGTTATGGTAAGACTCCGTGAGGAAATTTTGGAGGTGCCCAGAGAAGAAGTTGATTTCATGGACGTTTCTCCGAAGCAGCTGGTATCAGTCGCAACGGCTATGATTCCGTTCCTGGAGAACGATGACGCTAACAGAGCCCTTATGGGATCCAACATGCAGCGTCAGGCGGTTCCTCTTATAAGGCCTGAAGCTCCTATAATAGGCACCGGCATGGAATACAAGGCTGCAAAGGATTCCGGTGTAGTAGTACTGGCCAAGGAATCCGGTGTTGTAAAGAAGGTAGCCGCTGATCTTATTATAATTCAAGGCGACGATGGTAAAGAGTACCGATATAAGCTGCTGAAGTTCAAGCGTTCCAATCAGGGTACCTGCATCAATCAAAGACCTATTGTATCCGAAGGCGAGATAGTTGCAAAAGGTCAGACAATCGCAGACGGTCCTTCCACTGACGAAGGAGAGATAGCACTTGGGCGGAATGTGCTGATAGGTTTCATGACCTGGGAAGGCTACAATTACGAAGACGCTATCCTGATCAGCGAGAAGCTGGTGAAAGATGATATCTTCACATCTATTCATATAGAGGAATATGAATCAGAAGCCAGGGATACAAAACTGGGACCTGAAGAAATTACCAGGGATATACCCAATGTAGGTGAAGAAGCCCTTAAAGACCTTGACGAGAGAGGAATAATCCGGATTGGTGCAGAAGTAAGGGCTGGAGATATTTTGGTTGGTAAAGTCACACCAAAGGGCGAAACCGAATTAACTGCCGAAGAACGTCTGCTTCGCGCAATTTTTGGTGAAAAAGCCCGTGAAGTCAGAGATACTTCACTTAAGGTACCCCACGGCGAAAGCGGAATCGTGGTAGATGTCAAGGTATTCACCCGGGAGAACGGAGATGAACTTCCTCCCGGTGTCAACCAATTGGTGCGAGTATATGTAGCACAAAAAAGAAAAATATCCGTAGGCGACAAAATGGCAGGGCGTCACGGAAATAAGGGCGTTATTTCCAGGGTGCTGCCGGAAGAGGATATGCCGTTCCTGCCGGATGGCACACCGCTTGAAATTTGTCTGAACCCGTTAGGCGTTCCTTCCCGTATGAATATAGGACAGGTTTTGGAAGCCCATCTGGGGCTTGCGGCCAAAGCACTGGGCTGGCATATTGCAACACCTGTTTTTGATGGTGCATCGGAAATAGATATTATGGATACCCTTGAAATGGCGAACCTGAACCGTGACGGTAAGATGATCATTTATGACGGCCGCACAGGTGAGCCTTTTGACAGCCCGGTAACTGTTGGTTATATGTATTTCCTTAAGCTGGCTCACCTGGTTGATGACAAGATTCATGCCCGTTCCACCGGCCCGTACTCACTGGTTACCCAGCAGCCATTAGGAGGCAAGGCCCAGTTTGGCGGCCAGCGCTTTGGCGAAATGGAGGTTTGGGCGCTGGAGGCATACGGTGCAGCTCATACCCTGCAGGAAATCCTGACTGTCAAGTCGGATGACGTGGTAGGCAGGGTTAAGACCTACGAAGCCATTGTTAAGGGCGAAAACATCCCTGAACCTGGTGCTCCTGAGGCCTTCAAGGTTCTGATCAAGGAATTGCAGAGCCTGGCATTGGATGTCAAGGTTTTAAGTGACCAAAATGAAGAAATTGTCATTAAGGAAGTCATTGATGATGATATTGATGATCTTGACATTAACATTGAAGGCAGAGAAGAGCAGGAACAGATAGATGAAAGTGATGAATTTGAAGACGATGATCTTGATTTTGACCTTGATAATATTGCAGCAATTCCCGGTTTAGATGATGATGAAGACAGTGATGATGATACGGATGATTTGCTGGATGATCTGGACCTGGATGATGAAATATAAATGTTGGAAGGGAGAGGTAGCCCTTGTTCGAGCTGAATAATTTAGATGCCATACAAATTGGTCTGGCTTCTCCGGACAAGATCCGGGAATGGTCTCGCGGCGAAGTGAAAAAGCCTGAAACCATCAATTATCGAACCCTTAAGCCCGAAAAGGACGGTTTGTTCTGTGAAAAAATCTTTGGCCCCCAAAAGGACTGGGAGTGCCATTGCGGTAAATACAAGAGAGTACGATATAAAGGAATAATTTGTGACAGATGCGGAGTAGAGGTTACCCGCTCCAAAGTCCGCCGTGAGCGGATGGGTCATATAGAACTGGCTGCACCTGTATCCCATATCTGGTATTTCAAGGGAATCCCCAGCCGTATGGGACTGCTTTTGGATATGTCCCCCCGTTCACTGGAAAAAATCTTATATTTTGCTTCATATATAGTAATTGATCCCGGTGAAACCCCCCTGGCAAAAAAGCAGCTGCTTAACGAAAAGGAATACCGGGAGTACTATGAAAAGTATGGAGACTCATTCCGCTGCGGGATGGGAGCCGAGGCTATCAAGGAGCTGCTTCAGGAAATTGACCTGGATGCGCTTTCCCGGGAGCTTAGAAATGAACTGAAGGACTCCACCGGTCAGAAGCGGGTCCGCATAGTCAAGCGGCTGGAGGTTGTGGAAGCCTTCAAGAAATCCGGCAACAAGCCGGAGCATATGATTATGGATGTCATTCCTGTCATCCCTCCGGAACTGCGCCCCATGGTTCAGCTGGACGGCGGAAGGTTTGCCACCTCTGATTTGAATGACTTGTACCGCAGAATCATAAATAGAAACAATCGTCTTAAGAGACTGCTGGATCTGGGAGCACCGGACATAATTGTACGAAATGAAAAACGCATGCTGCAGGAGGCAGTAGATGCCTTAATTGATAACGGCAGAAGAGGACGTCCGGTAACCGGTCCCGGAAACCGGCCCCTTAAATCCTTAAGCGATATGCTGAAGGGAAAGCAGGGACGATTCCGTCAGAACCTGCTTGGAAAGCGTGTTGACTATTCCGGCCGTTCGGTTATTGTTGTCGGGCCTGAACTTAAAATGTATCAGTGCGGTCTGCCCAAGGAAATGGCTTTAGAGCTGTTTAAGCCCTTTGTTATGAAACGCCTGGTAGAAAAAGGTCTGGCACACAACATAAAGAGTGCAAAGCGCATGGTGGAAAGAGTCAGACCCGAGGTTTGGGATGTGGTGGAAGAGGTTATCAAGGAGCACCCAGTGCTACTTAACCGTGCACCTACCCTTCACCGTTTGGGTATTCAGGCCTTTGAACCTGTGCTGGTTGAAGGGCGTGCTTTAAAGCTGCACCCGCTGGTATGCCCGGCATATAATGCCGACTTTGACGGTGACCAGATGGCCGTACATGTTCCCTTGTCTGTGGAAGCTCAGGCAGAAGCCAGGTTCCTTATGCTGGCTGCCAACAATATTTTGAAGCCCCAGGACGGACGCCCGGTAGTAACTCCCACTCAGGACATGATACTGGGAAGTTATTACCTGACAATTGAAAAACATGGCGTAAAAGGTGAAGGCAAGATATTTGCAAACGCAGACGAGATAATTATGGCATACAATGAAGGTGTTATTGACCTGCATGCCATGGTTAAAATGAGGGTTGCAAAAGAAATTAACGGTGAAAAGGTTACTCGTCTGATTAATGTTACCGCCGGACGGGTTATATTTAATGAAGCAATTCCTCAGAACCTAGGGTTCAAGGATCGAAACAACCCGGATGAGATGTTCGATCTTGAAATAGATGTAACAGTTGATAAAAACATGCTCCAGAAGATAGTAGACAAATGCTATTATCAGTATGGCCCTACCGAGACATCAATTGTTCTGGATAAAATAAAGGAACTGGGATTCCATTACTCTACCAAGGGCGCTCTCACAGTCAGTGTATCTGATATGATTGTACCGAAGGAAAAGAAAGAGCTGCTGGCAAAAGCAGACGAAGAAGTTCAAAAGATACACCGGCAGTATCGCAGAGGCCTGATTTCAGACGATGAGCGCTATGAAAGGGTTATTGACACCTGGAACGAGACAACTGATGCGGTTACCAAGGCATTGCGCCAGGCCTGGGATCAGTTCAATCCGGTTAATATGATGGCTATCTCCGGTGCCCGCGGAAGTATCAACCAGATACGTCAGCTGGCAGGCATGCGCGGTCTTATGGCTAACCCGTCAGGTAAGATTATTGAACTGCCCATTCGAGCCAACTTCCGTGAAGGTTTGACGGTTCTGGAGTTCTTCATTTCCACTCACGGTGCCCGGAAAGGTTTGGCCGACACAGCTTTGCGTACAGCTGACTCCGGTTATCTGACGCGGCGTCTGGTGGATGTCAGCCAGGATGTTATTATCAGGTCCGATGATTGCTTTGCAGGCACAGGCGAAAAGATCAGAGGCATCTGGGTCAGTGAAATCAGAGAAGGTGACGAGGCAATAGAGCCTTTCGCTGACCGCATCATAGGGCGTTATACTGCTGAACCGGTTGTTCATCCTGAAACAGGCGAGATAATAATAGGTGAAAACGAGCTTATTACACCGGCAATTGGTCAAAAGATTATAGATGCCGGAATTGATAAATGCCATATCCGCTCAGTGCTTACATGCCGTGAGGAGCATGGGGTTTGCGCTAAATGCTATGGCAGCAACCTGGCAACAGGTGATCCGGTGAACATCGGTGAAGCCGTAGGAATTATTGCAGCTCAGTCCATTGGTGAGCCGGGTACTCAGCTGACCATGAGAACCTTCCATACAGGCGGCGTAGCAGGAGACGATATTACCCAGGGTCTTCCCAGGGTTGAAGAGCTGTTTGAAGCAAGGAAGCCCAAGGGACTTGCCATTATATCCGAAATATCCGGGCGCGTTACCATTAATGAGCAGAAGAAAAAGCGCGAGGTTATCATAACCAATGATTCCGAAGGCGAATCCCGGACTTACCTGATACCTTATGGTTCCCGCATAAAAGTAACTGACGGACAGAATGTGGAGGCCGGCGATGAACTGACCGAAGGATCCATCAATCCGCACGATATATTGAAGATTAAAGGTGTTAAAGGAGTTCAGACTTACCTGCTGCAGGAAGTTCAAAAAGTGTACCGTATG
>DUSN01000074.1 GCA_012842605.1 Clostridiales bacterium | reverse complement strand
TATTGTAATATTAAACTGAGCCATGGTTCATCCTCCTCGGTTTGGTATTTGTTGGGCAACTTATATTTTAACCGAGGTGTGAGCTTTGGCTCAACTTCTTTTTACACCATTATATAGACTTAATCAGGCATACAATAATTATTGATGTATTTATAAATACTCTGGCTATTTTCATTTTCTCCTCCACCAAAATGCTTAACCTTTTTTACGGTATTTATTCCAGAAACAGCTTAAATCTTCTTTCAATACCGATGGCAGCAAATTCTCAAACAATTGCTCAAAGCTATCCAGTTCAATTTTAAGCAGTTTATGCGCTGCACTAGATCAGTGGGATATTTCCAGCCAGAATAGCTTTTATTCTCACGCAGTGCACAATCCTGTATATCACATAAAATCATGCCTGCATTACTGCTGTATTCTTCTAATTTATACTGGTAGAGTCGTGATTTTCTTCCTCTGGGATTAAATATGTGTATTGCCTTCACTCCCTCGTGGAAGAACGGGCAGCACCTCAAGCCATATTCTATGATCGGGTTTTATACTAACTTTTTCACCTGTCAGAAGCTCAGACAACGACTGCACCCCGTCTGCTCCTGAAGCAGCATAGCCGCACCCTAAGAGGAATGTCCATAGCAGTTCGTCTTCCAATTCATTTAGATTCTTAGCTTCAAAATTCTCCAACCGGGCAATAAGGTCGCCCCATTTTGCATAACCTAAGTGCATGAATCTACTCATAATGTAGAGGTTTTCCTTTAAGTTGTCGGACAAACATCCCATGGTTGATCCCCCCTTTTTTGCCTGAAACAAAGTGATCCTTTGATTCAGACATTAAGATTGCAATTCCATGTTTTAGTTAATGTTACATTATACTTGTTAGTGAAGGATGTGGTCTAATATTTATTTTATATTTGGGGATCCTAAGCTGAACTCAAGAGCAATGCCATTGATAGAACTTTGGACCTATACGGAGAAATGTAGCATATATTACCCTAAGACTGCACCGTGGACCTTTGATCAAATGTTATGCATGTTTTCCTTAATTTTCTTTATAAAATCTTATTGCAATACTTAGTTACTACAGATTTCTTAGCTAATTCCACACATCTATCTCGTAAAATACGAATCTCTTGATACCAAGGGTTTGATTCGTTTTTACTTAAGTTCAAAATTGGCTTTAATGTTTTTATAATTCTTGATTCAACATCTGTTAAGTCATAAGTATTTCCATCAAATTCACAGAATGCTAATGACAAATTATCTTTCATCCAACTTGTTATTTTTTCTTCACTTTCTATATCAAATTTATAATTTATAAATTTTTTGTCACTCTTTTCTGTATGACTTCTTGGTACCGGATTAAGTTGCAATTGATTCAATAAAATTGCCCCAATAGTCCTTCGTAAGGTTGAGCTTCCTGATTTTCCACTTTTAAAATGCGTATTAACATCACGAGATAATTGGCTTTTTTCCGTTTTCCCAATATAAACAATTTCTCCTGGTTTAACTTTTGTCCTAGCTGATTCCAATGGGAATTTATTTCCAGTAAAACCAATAGCATAAATACCAGGTTTATCTGAAAATTTGTCTATTTCACTAAATTGCTTTAAATTTGATTTTAATTTCTTAATTATTGCACTTATTTGTTCACTCTTCATTATTTTCCCCCCTAAGAAATTTTGATAGTATCATTTTAACGTTACATAAACATGCTAATTATGTTAATTATAAATCTCTGTTGTTTTGGTTGAATTATTCTAAATATTTCTGAGTAAACCGTAAACTTATGACATCTTACTTGAATTTAGCAAAAAAATTGATGAATTTAATTAATTGTTACAAATGAGCCAATTCTTGTAAAAACTGCAGGAGCTTGGATATATTTTACAATATTAGAGATTTGATTACAATACTTAATTTTATTCGATCCATTTCATTGCAATTACAGTTATATCGTCGAAATAGTTGTGAGCATTGATAGCAAGTTTCCTTGATTCGGATACCAAGATATCAATTCCATCTTTCAGTCCGTATTTATTTAGAGTATCAAAAATTTTATCCTTCGATATCCAGTCTGACATTCCATCGCTGCACATAACAAGAGCATTGTTTGGCTTCACTTCATATTGTTCAATTATATAATTCGGAACAACATCAGGAATAAAGCAGTCAAAACATGACCACATCATATAATGCATATTTTTAATATAACCTTCATATTGTTCGCTTGTTATGTATCCTTCATCTATCATCCATTCATATTTCTTTTTGCTTTTGGCTACTCTTTTAACTTGAATTCCATCAAAATAAAATACCGGAGAATCACCAACAGTAGTGATTGTTAATATTCCGTTATCAAAAACTGCAATGTCAATTGTTCCGAAAACAAGTTTCTTATATTCCTGGTGAGACTTCAATTAAACACTTATTAATTTTCCAAATTAATTTATCTGCATATTCCTTAGCCTCAAGACTGGAAGTCGCATAATCAAAACTTTTAGCAGTCTCAATACAGATTTTTCCCATTAAGACTTTTCCAGTATCTCCTGCGCCTGAAGCACCATCAGCTAAAATAAACACCTTATTATCAGGTGAAATATAAAATATATCGCCATTTACACCGGAACTGCCGGTACAGCTTGAACCATATGAAATAATATTCATATATTGACCTTCCTAATATAAAGTACCCGAAGCTTAGAAACCTCTGTCTTGCCTTTGAAGAAATGTTTCTTCTGCAATCATCTTGAAGTTTTTGTTGTATTTTTGAACCGTTTTTCTAAATGCCCATTCAAATAACAGTTTGTCCATCAAGACTCCAAAAACCCAGCCTGGCAGTTTATAATCCATTACCCAGTCGACATGAGTCATTTGTTCATTGATTCGCCGCATCGTTGTGCGCGATTTGAAGTAACCTCCCAAAGGTGTTTGACCGCTTGTTTCTACAGTCAGGTTTTCCTGTTCAAAACGGGATACTTCCACCGGACTGTTCAAAAGAATTCCTGCTTTTTTATAGACCAAAATGTATTTGATTCCCTTACGGTCAATCGGACCACTGATTCCCTTTACCGCAGCAACATCAAACTGCCATTCGGGGATCTTGTCAGCCTGCAGTCCGAAGTTCCAAACATGTTCAACCGGTGCATTGACGGTAAAATCCAGTTTTATAAATCCCATTTTACTCAACCCCCACAAACTGACTCTTAGACAAACAAGATATGAATAACCCGGTTAGCGAGCAGCTGCAATATTATTCTTATTGAGCACTATCCATTAAGCTGTCTATTACAGTATAGATTTGAGCACAAATATTCTGACCGGAATATGATGACGATACATTTAGATGATTAACTGAACTGAATTTAACAAGTGCATCTCATCCAATACCTATCAATTTGATTATATAGATTCACTCTTTTTCCGTCAACAATTATTGGAAATCTTTGATATATTTACTAAATGAGAAAAAGCAGGAATTTACCGCCAATAAGTCTCCATATTTGACATATTCATCATATATGATATAATATCTTGACAACAAAAATATTGATACCTTATCCAGAGAGGTGGAGGGATGGGCCCGATGAAACCCGGCAACCGCTTGAATTCAAGTCAGGTGCCAATTCCCACAAGATATTTTATATCTTGGAAGATGAGGATCATTAGAAGAACCCATCTTTCGGATGGATTTTTTTATGCAATTTACAGCAGTTCTGTCATCCGTAAAAATAAGCATAGCTGCACATAATAAATCTGTCCGAGTTTTAAATGGATTTTTCTATATCTCAATTTTCCCGACAGGATGCTTATTTGTTTTTCTTTTTGCTGGAAGGTATCCGTTTATCAGTTATATAATAATTGGGCTGCAAGATTACCCAATACACCAGGAGGAATTGTATGAGTCGTAAGTTATTTACTTCAGAATCTGTAACTGAAGGACATCCGGATAAAATCTGCGATCAGATTTCAGATGCAATATTAGATGCTATATTAGAACAAGATCCCAACGGCAGGGTAGCATGTGAAACAGCGGTTACCACCGGAATGGTCCTTGTTATTGGCGAAATAACCACTAATTGCTATGTAGATATTCCAAAAATCGTACGCCAGACTGTTGAAGAAATTGGCTATACCCGGGCAAAATACGGCTTTGATGCCGATACCTGTGCTGTACTGACATCCATAGATGAACAATCTCCCGACATTGCTTTGGGAGTGAACAAGGCACTGGAGAAGAAAATGGGGCTGGAAAATGACGAAGATGCTGAAATAGGCGCCGGTGACCAGGGGATGATGTTTGGTTTTGCCTGCAATGAGACACCTGAATATATGCCCATGCCCATAACTTTGGCACATAAAATAGTCAGGCAGTTAGCTGCTGTAAGGAAGCAGGGCATACTGGATTATCTGAGGCCGGACGGCAAAGCTCAGGTGACCGTCGAGTATGAAAATGATATCCCAATCAGAGTTGATACTATAGTTCTCTCCACACAGCACAGCCCGGAAGTGGACCGCGATACTGTAGAAAAGGACATGATTGAACTGGTTATAAAAAAGGTTGTTCCGGCAAGGCTGCTTGATGAAAACACAAAATACTACATCAATCCCACCGGCAGGTTTGTTGTAGGCGGCCCTCAGGGAGATTCCGGCCTTACCGGCAGAAAAATCATTGTAGATACCTATGGCGGATATGCAAGGCATGGGGGCGGTGCTTTCTCAGGAAAGGACCCGACAAAAGTGGACCGGTCAGGAGCTTATGCAGCACGTTATGTAGCAAAGAATATTGTAGCAGCAGGCCTTGCAGACAAATGCGAAATAGAACTGGCATATGCCATAGGGGTGGCAAAACCGGTATCAATATTAGTTGATACATTCGGCACCGGGAAAATTCCTGATGGGGAGATAACAGAACTGGTTAAAAAGAATTTTGATCTTCGTCCTGCTTCCATAATAAGGACCTTGGATTTAAGACGTCCTATTTACAAGCAGGTAGCAGCTTACGGCCATTTTGGCCGCAGTGATCTTGATCTGCCATGGGAGAAGACTGACAAGGCTGAAGAGCTTCGCCGGCAGGCTTTTGCAAAATAAAATAGTCACCTGCCGCTCCTTGCCAGCATACCATATAACATAGCAAAGGTAATCATAAAGTGATTTCTGGGATGTGATTGATTGCAGTTTGCTCTGAATATGGGTGCTGGACAAGGAGGATGTTTATGTACATTGATACCTACATAGCTATCCCTTTATGGATATTTGCCATTTTTGGTTTCTTCTATTTTATCCTGCGTGTTTATGCAACGATAGATTTGTTCAGAAGAAGGAGACAAGGTGCCTACACCCTGATAATTTCAGCGCGCAATCAGGAAGAAGCCATTGAAGGTATAGTTCGCGGATTTATTTTAAAGGCAGGGCTGGATTCTACTGAGGAAAAGCTGCTGCAAATAGTTCTGCTGGATATGGGATCAACAGACAAAACTCCAAAAATCATGGAACACCTGTCCAGGGACTATTCGGTGATTAAGCTTATAAAACCGGATGATTTGGCTGTTTATCTTAAAAGCCTGATATAGAAAGGACTATGCAAACTTAAATTAAACAGAATGTCGGTTGTTTCTCAATAGGAGGCCGGCATTTTTTAATACTGAAAATGATAAACATTTTATCACATTCAAGCAGCGCAGCTGATTTAAAACAAAAAGCTTAAAACAAAAAATCCCTTGACTGATCAAGGGATTTGGTGGAGGAGGGTGGATTCGAACCACCGAAAGCTGTGCTAACAGATTTACAGTCTGCCCCCTTTGGCCACTCGGGAACTCCTCCATATTCAACTCCGTGTGACAATTCATTATTATAAGACAAGCTGATACCAAAGTCAACTGGAAAAATATAAGATTTGTATTTTTATGTTGATAAAATAAGCTGTCCATGGATATAATAAAGACTATGGATAATAGGCATAGTATGTGTTTATTAGTTTCCAAATACAGGCAAGTTAGTTTTATTATAGATTTTCCATATTCATTAAGGAGTGAGCCTAATGGGCAAAGTACATATTCGGGATTTTGCAGGCAAACATGTCCATTTTGTTGGCATAGGCGGCATCAGCATGAGCGGCCTGGCGGAGATATTGCTTGAAAAAGGCTATAAGGTATCCGGTTCGGATTTACAGCAATCAAGGCTGACCAAACGCCTGGAAAACAATGGAGCAATAATATATCAGGGGCACAGTGCCCGTAATATAGAAGGTGCAGATTTGGTAGTGTATACTGCGGCAGTAAAGAATGACAACCCTGAGCTTATGGAGGCTGCAAGCAGGAATATACCCTGCATGGACAGGGCTACTTTACTTGGACAGATCATGGAAACCTTCCGGTTTGCCATTGGCGTGTCCGGTTCCCACGGCAAGACCACCACAACCTCAATGCTGTCCATTATAATGAACCAGGCAGGTTTGGATCCAACAATTTTGGTGGGCGGAGAACTGGACGAGATAGGCGGCAATGTTCGTACCGGTCACAGTGAGTATTTCATAACCGAAGCTTGCGAATACATGGACAGTTTCTTAAAATTTCATCCCTACATGGCTATTATACTAAACATTGACAGTGACCACCTGGACTACTTCAAGGATATCAATCAGATTTACTCTTCATTTGTTGAATACGCAAAATTAGTACCGGCATCAGGCTATGTAATAGGCTGCAGTGATGATCCCCTGGTAGCCAGGCTGATGAATGAAGTGCACTGCCAGACTATTTCCTATGGCATTAACGAACCTGCGGATTGGATGGCAAAGGATATTACCTATGACAGCGCAGGCTGTGCCTCTTTCCTTGTAGAAAATAAAACGAGAATATTAGGGGAATTCACCTTAAAAATACCTGGAAAGCATAATGTTTACAATGCTTTGGCATCCATTGCTGCATGTGATACCATGGGCGTACCTTCTGAAAAAATTAAGGATGCTCTGCTGCATTTTGGCGGCACCCACCGCAGGTTTGAGGTGAAAGGCAAAACCACCAACCAGGCTACAATAGTAGATGATTACGCTCATCATCCGACAGAAATAAAGGCTACAATTACAGCGGCCCTCAATTATCCCCACAAACGGATCTGGTGCATATATCAGCCCCATACCTACACAAGAACTAAAAAGCTTTTCAATGAATTTACCGAAGCATTTGACGGAGTAGACTTCTTGATACTGGCAGATATATATGCCGCCAGGGAGAAAAACACAGGAGATATTAGTTCGGGCATGCTGGCAGATTCCATATCCAAAAAGGGTTTGGAATGCATGTATATGCCTGAGTTTGATAAAATTGCAGATTATGTTCGCAGCCATTCGGAACCCGGCGACCTGATAATCACGATGGGAGCCGGTGATATATACAAGGTTGGAGAAGCTTTGCTAAAATAGCTGCCATACATTCACCAAAGCCTGTGGAGCATCATACAATACTATGTATATAAAAATACAGCCACTTTTTACACCCTATAATAAACGGTGAAATGAGGTGTGTCCATGGATGATGTAAAAGGCTTTGGCAGTGACAGTCAAACTTTCGGAGGAAGTAATAGTATATTTACCTTAATACTTCTATTTTTCTTTATAATGCTTCTGTTTGGGAAAGGCGGTTCACGCCTGTTCGGAGAAGAAAAATAGTACCTACGTGCAATGAAGGGCCATATAAAGCCCTTCTTTTTTTATAAATTTTTGCCAGTCATATCATTTGTTTTTTTGACAATAATATTTTTGAGGAGGGATAAAATTATGAAAAGACTATTGTCTATCTGCCTTATCCTTATTTGCAGCATTTGTCCGGCATTGGCATATGCTGAAGACAAAACCGCAGAGGATCAGGCAGTAGAACAATTGGTCAGAGAACTCTCCCTTGCCACCGGTTGAAAGGCACAGGATATCCATTTGCTGGCTCATGTAGTTTACGGTGAAGCCAGAGGGGAGGATTATATCGGTAAGGTTGCTGTTGCAGCTGTTGTATTAAACCGAGTTAAATCACCCCACTTTCCCAATACTATTAAGGAAGTAATATACCAGCCAGGGGCTTTTACCTGTGTTGATGACGGCCAGATTAACTTAAAGCCGGACCATGAAGCTTACCTGGCTGCAGCCGATGCCATATTGGGAAAGGATCCAACGAAAGGCTGCCTGTTCTATATGAATCCCAGAACAGCAACCTCAAGATGGATGCGCAAAAGGATATCCGCAGATAACGCAACGGTGATAGGGAACCATGTGTTTGTTCCTTAAAAAGTAACAAAGCCGTATCGCAAGATACGGCTTTCCTCTTATGTAACGGCGTTTTATGATAAATGCCATATAATACCGTTAAATTACAAGGAATGCAGGAACTCCATGAGGAACAACGGTAATATGGCTAAGATGGTTATGCCGGCTGAAATCAGGGCTACAGCAATCCCACGGCCAATTTCTGATTTGTAGAATACATTCATCGTTGATTCCTCCTTCGTTCTTGTTATTTTTCCTGATGTTATTATAACCTTTAAATATTTCAAAAAGTTTACAGAATATTTGTTTTATTATTAAAAACCTTATAACATAGTATTAATAACTGCATACACTTCCTTTATTTTATTTTCCTGGCTACATTGTCAACCTCACGATACACCTGCTCCAGATCTATGGTAGTCAATTTTCTGTGCTCCATGACAATTTTGCCGTTAATAATAACAGTATCCACATCACCGGAATAACCGCTGTAAACCAGGTGTACAAGAGGATCTTCCTTAGGATAATAATGAGGACCGCTCATGTCAATCAACTGAATATCAGCTTTCTTGCCCGGCTCCAGGCTTCCTATTTCATCCTGCAGCATGAGAGCCTTTGCACCCATTATGGTAGCCATCTTAACGGCAGTTTCAGCCGACAGTGCGGTTGCATTGCCTGTATACCCTTTTGCTATAAGCGACGCCAGTGACATTTCCTTAAATATGCTTAGGTTATTGCTGCTGGCTGCACCGTCTGAACCTAAGGCAACAGTGATTCCGCGCTCAATCATCTTGTCAACAGGCGCAAAGCCGCTGGCAAGCTTCATATTGCTGGAAGGACAATGAATTGCTTTTACATGATTTTCCGCCATTAAGTCCATATCATCGTCCGTCAGGTGTACACAATGAGCAGCAGCAACCGGCAGTTCAAAAATGCCCAGGTCATATAAATGCCGAACCGGTGTTTTTCCGTATTCCCTGACACAGTCAGCCACTTCCTTGGCTGTCTCGGACATATGGATATGTATTCCTGTCTGATACTTCTCAGCTAACTTCCTGCAGGTTTTAAGATACTCCGGAGAGCATGTATATACAGCATGGGGACTAATCATCATGTGTATTCTGCCTTCAGCTCTATACCGCCACTCAGCCAATTCCTCCACTTCCTTGTGGCGCTGCTCACTCTGATCGTCCGGTCCCATCAGGCCCCTTGCCAGGACTGCCCGCATGCCGCTGTCCTCAACAGCCTTGGCTGTGTCAGTCATAAACATGTACATATCCGAAAACGCAGTTACACCTGCAGATATCATCTCTGCCGCTGCCAGCATAGAAAGCCAGTAGGTATATCCTGGCTGCAGTTTTTCTTCAAGGGGCCATATTCTCGTGGTCAGCCATTCCCACAAAGGCAGATTGTCGGCATATCCGCGAAAAATGGTCATGGCGCTGTGGGTATGGGCATTAACAAAGCCGGGTAATGCCAGCATTCCCCTGCCGTCTATTTCTTTTACTTTTTCAGTGTTTTCGTTTAGATTGGCAGGGAGGTTTTGCTCTATGCCTACATATTCAATGGTATCACCGCTAAATAGGATTACACCGCTGGGATAATAATGATTATCAGAATCCATGGTTACTATCTCGACATTTTTAATCAGTGTTCTCATATACATCCTCCAAACCCGCCGTCATATCATAAAAAAGATATGATGCGTTTTATTAATTATGCAAGAATGCCATCAACCAGGTTAAAATTAATATCCTTTTAAATACTTGTCCTGTTCTTCGGTCAGCCGGTCTATCTGAATGCCCATTGCCGACAGTTTCATATGGGCTACCCTGGAGTCAATTTCCTCAGGAACAGGATAGACTTTATTTTTCAGCGATCCTTGATTTTCCAAGACATACCTGGCGCTTAACGCCTGCAGGGCAAAGCTCATATCCATGATTTCAGCAGGATGCCCGTCACCGGATGCCAGGTTGACCAATCTCCCCTCAGCCAGCAGATTTAAAACTCTTCCGTCTTCCATGACATAGCCCATTATATTCTGCCGCATTGGTTTTTTATCGACGCAAATCTCCTCCAGATCCGGCAGCCATACCTCTACGTCAAAATGACCTGCATTAGCCAGCAGAACACCGTTTTTCATCTTCTTGAAGTGCTCCTTGCGTATAACTTTCAGGCATCCTGTTACTGTAATAAATATATCCCCAATTGCTGCTGCCTCATCCATTGTCATAACCCGGAAACCGTCCATTACCGCTTCTATAGCCTTAATCGGGTCTACCTCGGTGACAATGACATTGGCACCAAGACCCTTGGCTTTCATTGCCACTCCCTTGCCGCACCAGCCATAGCCTGCCACTACCACATTCTTCCCGGCTACGATCAAATTGGTGGTGCGCATGATACCGTCCCATACCGACTGCCCGGTGCCATATCGATTGTCAAAAAGATACTTGCAATATGCATCGTTCACCGATATCATGGGAAAGTCCAGCTTGCCTTCCCTTTCCCTCGCCCGCAGCCGCATCACACCTGTTGTAGTTTCTTCACATCCTCCTATAATGCCTCTTATCAAATCAGTGCGGCTGGAGTGAAGCATCTGAACCAGGTCCCCTCCGTCATCAATAATTATATGGGGGCCGAAGTCAAGGGCCTGGTTTAAATGAGTCTGATACTCCTCGCTCGTAGCACCGTACCATGCATATACTCTCAGCCCTTCCTCAACCAGGGCGGCAGCTATTGCATCCTGGGTAGACAATGGGTTGCTTCCGGTGACTGCAACCTCTGCACCGCCGGCTGCCAATACCAGAGCCAGGTAGGCGGTTTTGGCCTCCAGGTGAACTGATACAGTGATTCTCTTGCCTTTAAATGGCTTTTCTTTAATAAACTCCTTTTCCAACGAATTAAGCAGGGGCATGTAAAGTTTTACCCAGTTTATTCTTGACCTTCCTTCGGGAGCCAATTTGATGTTCCTTATTGCATAATCCATTTTATTAGGTGCCTCCTTTAAATTCCATGCACATGTTCTGCCAGCATTTTTGGCTTTATATACTATAATATCTCCGCATACTGGTTTTAACAGTCATAATCTATTCCTTATTTTACTATGAAGGAATTAAAACCTTCAAGGACAGGCAAGGAAAAAGACTGGAAATTAACTGTCTCTGCTATCCCGGAACTAATATAAGCAAGAAATGTAAGAAAATTATTAATAAAACTTGGATATGCTTTATTTTACAAGATTTGTATGTTATAATAACATTGAGCTCTCGTTTTGGGTAACTTGAACTCACATGTAATATGCTCTATTAATTCTGCTTTCAGTTAGCGCAAGATTTCCAACAGCATACTTTCACAGTATCACCCCTACGGGAGTAATAATATCTAAGGGGGATGATTTAATTGTCGGAACAGTATGTAAAACAGTTTAATGCGGATCTGGGAGAGCTTTCATTGAACCTGATAGGTGAAAACCATTGGAGGAGATATTCTTCCAGCAAAATTGTCTCCATCCAAAATACCCTGAGAAAGAAGAAAATCTTGTTCATGGAAAAGCCGGTAGAGCGTATTGAAATTTTAGTAAGTGGAGAACCCAGGCCATATATTATTGAAAAAGGGGTAATTAAAGACGACTTCTCCTGGATCAAAGATGTTTTGAAACGATTTGCAGAAAAAAACAAGGTAGTGTATAAAGAATAAAAAAATCCGGGCAGCCTTGCCTGGATTTTTTTTATGAATATAAGAAGCCGGCTCAATTTTGTACCGGTTTTAAATATAAGAACTTTATAAAATAGAATAAGTAATTAAGCTTAGTAGTAATAGTAATTGTTGAAAAGATTAGAGAAAAAGTACGGCAGCCAGAGTAATGAAACAATAATACCTATGACTGCAAGTACTAGCGCGATGATGATTATAATCCCCTGAATTTTGAAATAAGCACCCAGATCTGAAACCATTAAGTTGAGCCTTCCGGCCTGCGTCATTTCATCCGGACTATTTGCCGCATCATCTGAAAATCTTTTAACATCCCTGAGCTTCAGTCCAAGAATAATGCTTATGATTCCCGGGATGATTCCTATAATAGAAATGCAGCTGATTACGCCTCCTATAATGCTGATGATTCCTAAAAAGCCTGCCCATTTGCCCATGTCTGTAAGCTGATTCCTGTCCAGCATATTTTTACCCCCTATGCATAAAATTCCTAATAATATATATTATTTTACTTGATTTGCCAGTATACATCAACTTACAATTGTTCTGCACTAATCAATGCTTAATTATCGGGGGTTACCGGTGTTGTCCAGGACCTGCCGGCATTTCTCAATGAATATCCTGATATTCTCTTCTTCTGCTCTCTCTTTTTCTTCTGTTAACTCTCCCCGGCCCATTCTGTCGCAATAACCCAGCAGGGCTATTTCCTCAGGAGGAACCTGCTCCAGCATTTCCTTTATATTTGCAAAAGGCAGATCTTTAACCACAAACAGAATCTGCATATGCCAGCGCACCATGGCAGTTACTTTTGATATAAAATCCGAATCCTCATTGAATTCATTGAGGAAGCGCCTGGCGAGTTCCGCACCCATTTTATCATGGTCATAGGCAGTGATCTTACCTTTCCTGATCTTTGTAGCAGGAGCTTTGCCCAGATCATGCAGCAAAGCAGACCACATAAAAACCCTTGAGTCTCTGCTTAGCTTTTTCCTTTGAGCGGCTATGTCCAGGACAAGCATTGTATGATTCCAGACATTCCCTTCCGGATGGTGCACCGGCGACTGTTCTACCTTAACTAAGCTGCTTAACATAGAAAAGGGATACTGGTCTAAGGAATTCTCATACAGCAAACGGTTCAGAAACTCAGAAGGCCGATGATCATTCATGAGATGTTCATCAATCTTCTTATATATGTCAATCAACTTCTTCACTCCCATGCAGGCACAATTCAGCACATAGTCTTTTGCTGAAAGTTAAAATAAACAATATATAGTATAATGTTCTGCAGGTATCATCTTATACCGCATAGGAGGAATTTAAGCAAAAATAATAGCTATGCAATATCTGCCTTGGAAACATAATCTTCAAGCCCCACGGCATTAATTCCCTTTTTGACCCATCTGTTTTTCATGAACAAATCCCATATAAGCCCGGTTCGGAAATTCTCAATCATCAGCAGGGTAATCCCCTTGTTAATTCCTATGACGTCACTTGCATACCAGTTAGGCAACACATCCACATTATATGCGTCTACAAATCCATAGCGTCCCCAAAGCTTTGGGTGATTATTATAGTAATATTCCATTGCTTCCAGGCTCTCATTGGGTGTAAATACAATGGAGCCTGCTGCACCTGCCGGCGGCACTGTGCCATCCACAATATGCATGCGATTCAACAGGGCAGATGGTTCTGAACCATACCTGCCTTGATAGCCGAAAGGTCCGTCACAGGGAGTCAAGCCCCATGACTTTTCGTGGAGTGTCTTAAATGTTTTTGACATCCTTATACAGTATGCGCGATTCTCCAGAGAAGCGCGTACTGAGTTCTCCCACCAGTCAACACCACGCAGGTCCTTTTTGCCTCGAAAATCTACCCAGGCATGGGAAAACTGATGAGTAAACAGGGAACCAAACCATGAGTATACAAATCCCTTTTTATCATCATTGGTTGAATAACAGGCAAAGTCATAAAACATATTCCCCGGCACAGGATAGGTCGGAGATCCTGCACCTAAAATATATGTCATTAACTGTTCTGCATAGAAGTCCCACCAGCCAGAGAAACCCTGCTCCGGTATATATCCCATGTAAAACCTGTTATTTCGATCGTCCCGATACCAATTCCATGCTGTTCTCTCGTAAAGCAGCTGAGCTGTTTCCCATACGCTTCCGCCGAAATACTCGCCTGCAACAATAGACCCGCACAGCAAAATGGCAGTATCTATTATAGACACTTCGCTTTTTCGTGCCCTCTTTGCTGTTTTCATGCAAAGAAAATGATAGAAAAAGCCATTGACTTGATCAGCATGATGAAGCAGCGTATTCAGCGTACGGGCAGCACGTTCAAAGCCCTCTTTTCTGCTTATCCAGCCCCGTTCTACGCCAATCGGCAGGGCGGACAAACCAAATCCGACAGAGGCAATGCTGCATATATCAGTACACAAAACACAACCCATCTGTCCACTAAGCCTGCCATTACAACTGCTGTTAGAACTATCATGGACACCATGGGCCCTGTCCCTGATCAAGCCGTATCCTTTGCTGTTTATATCTGTATTGGTTTCATTCCAAAAAAAATCGAATGATTTCCTGCTTTCGAGTTCAAGCAGTTCATGATCCTTCACAGAAAAACCCCCAAACCCACAAACCTATCTTATTAGCATACGTAGAGATTGTATAATAACATTTTGGGGCTGAAAATACAATGCTTATTTTCTGGAAGAAAGCTTGTATCCCGCTCTGCAGGCATATTACAGGCCAATTTCTGCAGCAACGCTTTCCATGCCTTTAATGGTTTTATAAATAATATCATCCAACTCCATACCCAGCATTGCAGCACCATCTTCTATAACCTGGCGGTTTACGCCTGCTGCAAAGCTTTTCTGTTTAAACTTTTTCTTTACGGATTTAACCTCAAGCCCTTGGATTTTTTTATCAGGCCGCATCAGGACGGTTGCGTTTACTAATCCGGTCAGCTCATCAATGGTATACAATACCTTCTCCATCTCATGAGCAGGTTCCACATCTACGCAAATGCCGTATCCATGGCTTTGAACAGCATGGATCACCACTTCAGGCCAGTTTTCCCCCTCAAGGATTTCTCTTGCCTTTTTGCAATGCTCTTCCGGATATCTCTCATAGTCAACATCATGCAATAATCCAACAATTCCCCAAAACTCCGGGTCATGTCCTAATTCCTGCGCAAAATACCTCATTACCGCTTCCACTGCAAGGGCATGCTTAATAAGGCTTTCGCTTTGATTGTATCTCGTAAGCAGCTCCCAGGCAGCCTCCCGGGTTGGTATTTTTTTGTCCGCATTAGGTATTACTGTCTCCATATTATTCTACCTCTCCTATATTACAATCAGCATATCAGATATTTGCAGTACATATTTAACTTCCATTTACTTCAACAGGTTCCTCCATCTTTATGCTGACACTTTCCATTAAGCCTTCTGCCTTATAATATGTTAATTATCATACTTATTACTATTCTTCCAGGAAGATTGCATAAAATCATCAATGCAATTTATTCCCATCTGATAATTTCATCAAGGCTTTTTCTTCTTGTTTCATGTCTGTCCGGGGAATCAGTTTTAGCCGGGTATCCCAAAGGCAGCATTGCAATAGGTTCCATGTGGCCTGGAAGATCCAATGCCTTGCGGCATTTATTTGCATCAAATGCACCTATCCAGCATGTTCCAAGGCCAAGATCCGCAGCAGCCAGTGTCATGTGATCTGCTGCAATAGTGGCATCAACATCACCATAATCCTTTCCGTCAAACCTTTTCCAGGACTGGCTGTGATCTACGCATACAACTAAAATTACAGGTGCCTTTGCAAACCACTCCCTCGGATAAGATTCATACAGCTCAAGTTTTAACTGGAAGTCCCTGACTACTATGATTTGCCAGGGCTGAAGATTGCAGGCTGAAGGCGCTACTCTTGCGGCTTCCAGCACCTTAAGCAGCTTTTCTTCCTCTACATCTTTCGGCAGATAGTTTCGCACCGAACATCTTTTCTTGGCTACATCCAGAAAACTCATCAAAATTCCTCCCTTTTGTAAAATGCCCTTGGTCTGCGTTTGTAAATTTACTGGTCAACATTATTATACTAACCTTACCTCATAATTGTCTAACATAAAAGTGGAAAATCATTACATATTGCTGAATTATTCCTTCTATGGTAGACTTTTTATAAATAAGTGAGACAAACTATGCATCCATGATTGTTTCATTATAAAGCAGAAATGCTTTTAAGGATGGAGGAAGTGTATGAATAAAAAAAGCAGTATCCTGGTATTCATATTAGTCTTTTCTCTCGTTTTTACTGCAGGCTGCAGCCTTGTTCGACGCAAGGAAACTAAACCGGAACGTAATCCAGTTGCAACCATGGAAATTCAGGATTGGGGTACGGTAAAAATAGAATTGTATCCTGATATTGCACCTAATACCGTTAACAATTTTATTCATCTTGCAAACAGTGATTTTTACAATGGACTTAAATTCCACAGAATTATTGACGGCTTTATGATTCAGGGCGGCGATCCCAACGGAAATGGATCAGGCGGGCCAGGCTACAGCATAAAGGGAGAATTCACAAATAACGGCTTTGAAAACAACCTTCTTCATGAAAAAGGCGTTATTTCAATGGCGCGGACAATGTACGACTATGACTCTGCCGGCAGTCAGTTCTTTATTATGGTTTCAGATCAGCCCGGATTGGATGGTGATTATGCCGCATTCGGCAAAGTGATCGAAGGAATGGATATAGTAATGGATATATCAAGAGTGAGTACAGATGATTATGACAGACCTTTGGATGATGTGATCATTAAATCCATAAAAGTGGATACATTCGGTTACAAATATCCCAAGCCTGAGAAAATTCGATAATCAGTATTGGCAAAAAAGCCATAGGCCGTTGATGTCTCAGCCTATGGCTTAACTATTGTCAATTATCTTACTTTCCCAAATAGATCCGGTCATATTCTTCATCACCCGCATTGCATTGCCTCACCATATAACTGTGATAAGACTTGCTTCGATTCAAAACTAATGCCAATAATAGAACAGCTGCTATGCCTGCTGCTCCTATGGCTAAATATAAAATAGCCTGAATCATTTTACTCCCTCCTTTTCTACATCCTTTTCCTGTTTTCATGATATCAGAATTGACTGATAATTGCAAGTATAGTTAATTTTTTGTGCATAATTTTTCCGAAGAGCTGTATGATTGTCAATGTTGTAACAGCTTATCCAAGCCAGTATTCGGCTTTATAAGCACGATCCAATGCCATTTGCAGATTTGGTCACTGTGTTGTTAAAATTGATTGTGAAATGTCAGACAATTTTTCTTTCATTTTTTGTCCTTATATTAACATATAAAAATAAAGAATAACTAAAAAAGTCCAGTCTTTCGTTATATTTTACGAAAAACTGGACATAATACAATTAAACCCCCTATATTGCATTACGAAGGTTACAAATTTACACATTGCCGTAACCTTCGTTTTTTTTATATTTCACTAAATCTATTGCCGCATCTGGTCATGAAACCCATAAACTTAACTGTTAGTGCAATGGAAATTACAAGCATCACTATTAAATAAACTAATGCCAAAGGCGGCAGAAGGATTAACAGGAATACTCCAAAGCCGGCAAGCTGCAGGTATAAAAACTGTTTCCATCGCTGTTCAGATTCTGCTGAGATATCACTGGCATCATATTCTTCCGCCAGCTGTTTTATCCCCATAAACAAGTGGTACATCGCCAGCAAGCTGAATATAAGAGCTGCAATTCCTGTTAAAAGGCCAATAAAGTCAATGTGAATATTGAATCCGCCCGTGTTTTCAGCCGGCCTTTCATATATGGAAAATATGGATAAGATCAGCATGATAATGTTGAAAGTTCTGGCCTGAGAAAAGTGGTTATTGCGTTCAAGCAACAAATTCAAACCAGCCACGAAGAAGGCATATCCAATTAAATCCGGCAGTATGTCAAATCCATTTATCCTGAAATCTATCATTACAAATAAGAAACCCCAGTAGAAATTCCTGAATGCCCTTTGTGCCACTGCACCAACCTCCTTAAAATAAGCAAGCTTAAGGTTAAGCTTATATCCATTTTGTCGAAAAGTATGCTTGTATTTTCTTTAAAATATAGTATAATACAAGCAAGGGAATTAACATTTTCTGGAATCGAATTTTGGAAAGGATGGCGGGATTATGTCGATTTCGATAAATGAAATTAAGAAATATTTATTGAGAAACGATATTAAGCCTTCCTTTCCCAGGCTAAAGGTCTTTGAGTACCTGGCCTCCCATCCGACTCACCCTACAGTAGATGATATTTACCAGTCATTGGTAAAGGAAATACCTACTTTATCCAAAACAACTGTATATAATACTCTTGACCTTTTCATCCGGGCCAATATTGTAAGGGTAGTTACGATAGACGGGAATGAACTGCGATATGACGTGGACATCACCAATCATGGCCACTTTAAGTGCGAGCAGTGCCATACCATCTATGAATTTGATATTGATACCGATGTTTTAAGCCCCAGCAGCCTGGATGGCTTTGACATCCGGGAAAAGAATGTATACTTCAAGGGTACATGTCCTCGCTGCCTTGCCAAACCAAAATCCGTTTCTTCATAAATCCATTACATTCAATAGTAAAATGCAAATATTATTTGGCTGTAAATAACCCGCCTTGAAAAGGCGGGTTTATAAATGTCTTAACCAAGCCTTTGCTCGATTAACTTTGCCAGCTTAACAGCTTCATTCTCAATAACCCTCTGATCGGCACCTTCAATCATAACTCTCACAACCGGCTCGGTACCGGAGGTACGGATAAGCACCCTGCCTTCCTCACTAAACAGTGCTTCTATCCTTCTGATTTCCTCCTGAATTACCTCATCATTAAGATAATTATTCTTTTTCTGCTCTGAAACCCTTGCATTTACCAAAACCTGAGGATATTTCCTCATACCGCCTGCCAGTTCTGATAATTGCTTACCGCTTTGCTTAAGTACTGACAGAAGCTGCAATGCAGTCAGAATGCCGTCTCCTGTGGTATTATGATCCAAGAATATAATATGGCCCGATTGTTCTCCGCCAAGGTTATAGCCCTTTTCCAGCATCCGTTCCAGGACATACCTGTCCCCCACCTTGGTTTTTTCCAGCCTGCATCCTGCGTTTTTCAGCGCGATATCCAGGCCGAGGTTGCTCATAACAGTCCCTACTATCGTATTATCCTTAAGCTTGCCTTTTGACATCAGATCAAGCCCGCAAATGAGCATAACCTGGTCGCCATCCACAATGTTTCCATGTTCATCCACTGCAATGAGCCTGTCTGCATCTCCGTCAAAAGCCAAACCTACATCGGCTCCTGTTTCAAGCACATGACTCTGCAGCTTCTCAGGATGTGTAGAACCGCAGTAGTCATTTATGTTGGTGCCGTCCGGCGTATTGTAAATAGTGATAACTTCTGCCCCAAGGGATTCAAACACCATGGGTGCGGCTTCATAGGCAGCACCGTTGGCACAATCAAGTACTATTCTCAATCCTTTCAGGTCTGTGTTGATGGTACTCCTTAAAAATTTGACATAATCTTTGACAGCATTCTGGACCCTAACCCTGCGTCCCACTTCTACTCCGACAGGTGCGGGCATTTTTTCAGTTCCATCCAGGATTATGGATTCAATGCGTTCCTCCAGTTCATCCGGAAGCTTATAGCCTTGTCTGTCAAAGAATTTTATCCCGTTGTATTCCATGGAATTATGGGATGCAGAAATTACCACACCCGCATCTGCCCCGTAGTGCCGGGTCAGGTATGCTACCGCCGGTGTTGGGATTACTCCGACAATAACGGCTTCTGCACCTACAGAACAAATGCCCGCCGTTAGTGCTGCCTCCAGCATATCGCCTGAAATGCGGGTGTCCCGTCCTATAAGTATCCTGGGTTTATGCTTTGCCAGGGTCAGAACATATGCTCCGGCCTGCCCCAGTTCAAATGCAAGTTTGCATGTAAGTTCCGAATTAGCCAGCCCTCTTACTCCATCAGTACCAAATAGACGCCCCATATAAAACCTCCAGTCATTCATCAAATTCTTCTATGATATACCTTTGGGCCGAATAAGCTGCGATTGCACCGTCAGCCGCTGCCGTAACCAGCTGCAGCAATGGCTTGTGCCGCAAATCTCCTGCAGCAAAAACACCGGGAATATTAGTCTGCATTGACTCATTGGTAAGTACATAGCCGGCTTCGCTCATTTTCACCCTACCTTTGATTAGCTCGCTGTTCGGCCGTACGCCGATGGCAATGAACATTCCGTCAACTTTTATCTCTCGTTTTTCACCGGTTTTCAGGTTAACAACTCTAATGCCGGTAACCTGATCGTCTCCCAGAATGGCTTCTACTGCCGAATCCCAGATTTTTTCTATCTTTTTGTTGGCAATGACACGATCAGCCAGGATTTTAGTTGCTCTTAAGGTGTCGCGTCTGTGCACCAGGTAGACTTTATTTACATACTGGGAGAGGAACATGGCATCCTCAGCAGCAGTATCACCACCGCCTACCACAACTACATCCTTTCCCCTGTAAAAAGCCCCGTCGCATGTGGCACAGTAGGAAACTCCCCGGCCTCGGAACTCATCTTCCTTATCCAGGCCCAGTTTCTTAGGTTCGGCTCCCATGGCCAGTATCAAGGCCTTGCATTCATATTCCTTGTTTTCTGTCTTAACCTTCTTTATCTTGCCTTCCAGTTCAAGATCGACTATTTCATCATATTGAATTTCCAAACCGAATTTACGGGCGTGATTTTCTATTTTCATTGCAAAATCCGGGCCGCTGATGGGATCATCAAAACCGGGATAGTTTTCAATCATGTTTGTAGTAGAAGCCTGGCCTCCCGTAAACATTTTTTCAAAAAGCAATGTATCCATTCCACCTCGCTGGGCATACATTCCTGCCGTCAGCCCGGCCAGGCCGCCGCCTACAATTATAATGTCCTTCACTTTATCGCCTCCAATGGTACAAAATAAACAGAAGTCCTATTCTATCACCACAGCTGTTCCTGAAGCGGTGACCATGAGCATATTGCCACCCTGCCCCAGCACCTCGTAATCAACATCCACACCTACGACGGCATTGGCACCCATAGCAGCAGCCCGGGACTGCATCTCCCGTATGGCAGCTTCCCTTGCTTCAATGAGTTCGCCTTCATAGGACCGGGACCTTCCTCCGAAAAAATTGGTTAAACCTGCAGCAAAGTCCTTAATAAAATCTACGCCAGAAATTACTTCACCAAATACAAGCCCCTTGTATTCCTTAATCCGCCTTCCTTCAATATTAGGTGTGGACGTAACCAGCATGATGATACCTCCTTATGATTTCAATGATTATTTAATAAACTGCAAACATCCTGACTAACTTAATGAAGGTTAATATTCATTATAGTGTATCTTGTGATAGAGCAAATTATCTTCCATATGGGCAGCTTTTTCTTCCGCCGGGTAACCAATCGCCAGGATGCATAAAACCCTGACATGTTCCGGTATATTCAGTATTTCCCTTACATACTCTTCAGACGATTTGGAGTCATTGTAGGACCTCTCCCTTACATGAATCCAGCAGGAACCCAATCCCAGCGAATGGACCATCAACTGCATGAATGCTGCTGCAATGGATGCATCCTCTACCCAGGTAGTGCTGGCTTTTTCGTCAGCAGCAACAACTATGCCGACAGGAGCACCTGCAAGAAACTGGGAACTTCTTTCCCGGCAGGAGGCCAGGCGGTGCAGCTTTTCTTTTTCTGTTACCACAATAAATTCCCATGGCCTGCTTGCTCTTCCTGATGGTGCCAGAAGCCCGCTTTTTAAAATGGAATCTATCTTTTCCTGTTCCACTTCCCGGTCCTGAAATGCCCGTATACTTCTTCTGGTTTTCATCAATTCCAACATTTCTTAACCACCCCTAAAGATAGTATAACCTATTTTGGCCATTGTTGGAAATTAATTTTATAAATTCTCGGCTTTCAAAGTATCGGCAATATTGTCATTCTTCAGCTTGCGCCCTGCATGAACCATGGTGATGAAGGTTATCAGAAACACTCCAATAATACAGTAAAGAATACTGTTCCATGGCAGCCTGAATCCGAAATCAAACGCACTTCCAAAGGACCTGTGCATTAAGAAGCTGACCAGTATGCTTACAGGCAATCCATAAAGCAAAGCCTTAAGGCCATAGAAGATGCTTTCATACCGCATCATTTTACTGAACCCTTCAGGAGTAAGCCCAACGGATTTAAGCATGGCAATCTCCCTGCGGCGCAGAGCTATATTGGTATTTATGGTATTAAATATATTGGTTACTCCGATTAATGTTATTAATGTAATAAAGCCGTACAGAAAAATGGAGATAATCAGTTTGGTCCGATTCATATCCCTTTGCATAGCCAAAGCATTATGAACAGATATAGTGCCTGCAAACTTCTGGCTATGAAGTTCCCTAATGCTTTGCTCCAATGCATCAGGATCATCTGAGTTAATCATTATCTGGCTGTAATCTCCGTCCTGCCGGTTTTCTTCCGACATGAATGAACGTATGGACTCAAAATCCGCTTCTGATACAATCAGATTAATGGAATTATTGTAGGTAAGTCCAAAGGGGAACTGGTCAGTTACAGCTGCAATTTCCAAATCAAACCAGGCCGGAGCTTTGGTTTCATCATATTGATTTTCATATAATCTCAAAACGTCTCCCTTAGAGACATCAGCAGGTTCATATGTTATATACTTTTCAAATGTAACCAAATCTTTATTAATGAGTACAGCCTCAACTTTTTCCGAGCTTTCAAATTCAGAAGGATCTAATCCGATTTTCTTTATATAATTGTCAAAGGCTTCCCGGTTCAAGGTAATGATTGAAAAATTGACATAATACTCGGTAATTTCATTCCTATTCTGATAATATTGGTTGATATAGTTCTTAAAGCCTGACTTATCAAAATCCTTTTCAATGCCATTGACATGCAGGGTCCGTGGAACAACATACTCCTTTATACCTTCCATGGCAGCCACTTGATCAAAGAATTCCCTGGCATCATCGGAATCATCTGCAAACTTATATACACTAATATCATATGGTATGTCTCTGTAATATATTTCTGAACTTTCAAACCCGTACATCATGAAGGCTGAAAAGGAAACAAACAGCACTATGCTTATAAACAATGAGAATACAGTGGTTCTGTATCGCTTGCGGTTACGTTTCAGATTCTTCAATGCCAGCTCGCCCTCAAAGCCAAAGATCCATCTGGTCAGTTTTGAAGTCCTCAGCTTTTTACCTTTTATCCGGTAATCCGCTGTCAGCCGTATTGCTTCTATAGGAAAAACCCGTGAAGCTTTTTGGGCAGGAAGGTAAGCCGACAGCATTATAATGAAGGCTGAAAATACAACTGTAAAGATAATAACCATAGGAGATACAACTAAGCGCAAGGATACCCCGGTATCAATCATAGACTCCTGCAAAATTGGATTAATTATGCTTATAGTTGCTCCTATTCCCAGGATACCTGAAAGTATGCCGATTGGTATACCTATTAAGCCTATAATCAGCCCTTCAAAGTATACAGTTTTTTTAATCTGCTTCATTGTTGCACCAACACTTGAGAGCATGCCAAACTGCTTTTTCCGCTCATTGACGGATATGGCAAATGCATTGTAGATAACCGTAACAGAACCGATAATTATCAAGCTGATTATTATTGATCCTATAGACAACAGCATGCGGTAATAGTTACCATTGTTAGTGATTCCCATCCATCTAAGCAGCTCCCGGTTATAGGAATAATCACTGACACCGGCTGCTTCTGCCATTTTTGGCACAGCCGCATAGATTTTCTTAGGCTTCTCCAAAAGAATGGATATATTAACTGTATCCTCCGCTGTAAGGCTGTTTTTGTCAAGATAGGTAATGGCTATATAAGCAGGCGTACCGAATGACTCAAATCTTGGCCTTTCTACCATTCCTGTAATGATGTAGGTTTGTGTTCTCAGCGGTTCGAACTCTTCAGTTTCCAGAAACTCATCATTCTGATCAAGTATCTCGCCATTATTCCGCCTGTTCCCAAGTGGCAATGTAATCTCCTGGCCAATCTTCAGTCCAAGGGTTTTTTGAGATGATAGTTGCTCTGAAACAACAATTTCATTTTCTTTCACGGGAAAACGGCCTTCTGTCAACCGCACCGGCATGTTCTTAAGTGCGATTTCATCATATGCCTTGACTAAGATATATGGTTTCATATATTCATCCGCGTTTTCCAGCTTTGAAAACCCTTCATTCCTGGTAAGCATACCGGTTTCAGTGTTTGCATTGTTAAGTATAACCCCCATGTCTTTAACCGGCACTTCATATAATGTTGCATGGTAATTCCCATCAGTTACCTTGGCAGACTCAATAAAAAGATCCTGAAAGCTTGCAATAAGAGCTGCCACACCGCATAACATTGCACCTGACAGGATGATACCGATAATGGTTACTATAGTACGCTTCCTGTTTAGCTTTAAATTCCGCAAGGTCAGCCGCATCAATACATTCATGAGCGGATCACCTCATCTTTCACTATGCGCCCGTCGTCAAGGGTCAATATCCTGTCAGCCTGAAGAGCAATTTCATGATTATGGGTAATCATTATAAGGGTTTGATGATACCTCTTATTTGAATACTTTAAAAGTTCAACTATCTCCTTAGAGTTTTTACTGTCCAAATTTCCGGTGGGCTCATCTGCCAGAACCAGTGCTGGATTGTTAATCAATGCACGGCCTATGGACACCCTCTGCTGCTGACCGCCTGAAAGCTCATTGGGAAGATGATGCAGCCGGTCTGACAGCCCCAAGGTGTCAACTATTTCCTTCAGACGGGCTTTGTCCACCTTGCGTTCATCCAGCAGCAGGGGCAGGGTTATATTCTCTTCCACATTCAATATTGGTATCAGGTTGTAAAACTGATAAATCAGCCCTATCTGCCTTCGCCTGAATATTGCCAGCTTAGTTTGATTTAAGCTGTATATATCGGTATTGTCTATGAAGACCTTGCCGCTGGTAGGCCGG
Source organism: Clostridiales bacterium (assembly GCA_012842605.1). Lineage (GTDB taxonomy): Bacteria > Bacillota > Clostridia > Caldicoprobacterales > DTU083 > DUSN01. The sequence continues at coordinate 3,805 of DUSN01000074.1, read as the reverse complement.
TCTACTCCGCCTAAAATATGCATCAAGGTAGATTTTCCGGAACCGGATGCACCTATTATGGCTACAAACTCGCCTTTTTTAACGCTGAAGGAAACCTGGTCCAGCGCTTTTACCTGTGTTTGCCCTTTTCCGTAAATCTTAGAAAGGTTTTCTACTCTGAGAATTTCCATACTCACTACTCCTTTGCTTCACTTTTCGGTCTTCATTATAGCAGCCTAAAGTGACTTTGGAGTGACTTCAATGGTGACAATTTAGTCACAATAGAATTAAATGCCGGCATTTTATGAAGATTTATAAAACTTTATTGAGAAAGCAGTGCCTTTGCCTAATTCACTGTCAACAGTAATATCTCCATTCTGCTCATTTATAATGGCTTTAGCCATGGCCAGGCCTATGCCCACGCTGTCATCTCCGGCATTCCTGCCCTTGTAAAAACGCTGAAATATAAAAGGCAGATCACTTTTATGAATGCCTTTTCCGTTATCTGATATTACTATGGAAGTGTAAATCGGGTTATCGTCATATGATATGAAGATCTGCCCTCCATTGGGTGTATGCTCAACACAGTTCTTAATGATGTTTGTGACTGCTTCCAATGTCCAGTTGAAATCACCCGTGAAACTGACGTCGTCAACTGCACAATGATCGGAACCGTTAATTTCGTTCATATCAGCACTTTGAGTTTTATTGCATGAGTCATTGCCAATGATAACATTAAGCTGTTTGCTGTCTATTTGTACCATAAGCGGTTCCAAAGCTTTTTCTATCAATGAACGTGCTGAAACCAATTCCTTCTTCATGACAACTGTGCCTGCTTCCAGCTTGGACAGTTTCAGGAGCGATGATACAAGCCACTGCATCCGTTCAAGCTGGGACTCAGCCCGGTGCAAAAACTCCTGCCTGGTCTGGGGATCCGGATCACCGGACAAAAGATCGTTCAAAACTATAAGGGATGTAAGCGGCGTTTTCAGTTGGTGAGAAATATCCGCTATGGAATCTGACAGCTTGATTTTGTCTGCTCTAAGGGCTTCAGCCTGCTCCCGCAGCAAAGTGGTTATCTTGTATATTTCATTTTTCAGTATGCTTATATCCCCCTCGCTGTTGTCCCGGATGTCCAGGGTGTAGTCCTGTGACTGTACTAATTTGGCATACTCGGTTACTTCCCTTATCCGCTTGTATTGATTTTTCATAAATATAGTAAAAACAATAACTAATGCCATACACAGGGAAGCAGAAAAAAGCACGGTTAAAATCCCGTTTATGTAAGTAAAGCGCTGCAAACTGCCGACTTCTGTAAGGATATTATCTGAGTGATACCCGTATTTTTTCAGAAGGTCTTTCCCAAAATTGATGCTTTCCCCGCCTGCTTCTTTCAGCTGCAATAAGATGTCTGCCTCTGCTTCCGGATACTTCTGCGCAGCAGCGCCTATTGCCGCTGATATGTTTTCAACAATACTTTCCTTAAGCAAATACAACTCCAGCCGGCTTAACAGGAATGCAAGGCATAAAAATACTGCGGTCAGCAGTGCAAGCATTATATATAATTGTTTTGCTTCCGGATTTTTAAGTATACTCATATCAACCACCTATGCGATACCCAAAACCTCTCACAGTCTGAATAATCTGCGGGTTTTGCGGATCATCTTCGATTTTTTCTCTTAATCTCTTTATGTATACAGTCAAAGTGTTGTCATTGACAAACTCTCCGGCAGCATCCCATATCCCCTCCAGTATCTGGTTCCGGGTCAGTATATTGCCCTCTGACCTTGCCAATGTCAACAGCAGCTTATACTCAAGTGATGTGAGAAAAATCTGCTCTCCGTTTTTGTATACCTTGGCCTCAGCAGTATTTATCCTTATATTTTTCAGTATTATTTCATTGCCGGACTCTGCGGACTTATTGTACCTGCGCAGCACGCTTCGTATGCGGGAGAGCAGTTCCCTTACCCTGAACGGCTTTGTTATGTAGTCATCTGCACCAATATCGAGTCCCATAACAACATTGACTTCCTCATCCATTGCAGTAACAAAGATTACAGGCATATCAGACTTCCCGCGTATCAGCCTGCAAAGCTCATATCCGTCTCCGTCAGGCAGGGCAACGTCCAGCACAGCCAAATCAAACGAGCCTTTATTAATCTTTTCTTTTGCCTCTGCTGCATTGTAACAAACGGTGACCTGATAACCCTCCTGCTTTAATGCATATTCCATCCCCAATGCAATTGTCTTGTCATCCTCTACGATCAGGACACTGATCATTTTTCATACCCCGCTTTAATATACTCGTGCATGATTGTTCTATCCTTTTTCTTCTGCATACCTTGGATTAACCTAATATGCTGATACTCTTAGTAGTTTCTATGCTTTATGCCGTGCAAACACTAAAATAACATTTGCCATCCTCCTGCAATAAACTTAACGGAGAACAACAGCACAAAAACTCCCAAGATCAGTATTAAACCTCTATATATGGCATCGTTCATTAATTTTTTACCCTTGGAAAAAGCAAAGGATACTGCGCTGTACCATGATAAATCAGAAAGAATATGGCCTATGGCAAAAGCCAAAATACCTGCAATCCCCAATATATAAGCCTGCCGGATGGATTCTATCCCGGTGGTGGCCCACCATAGTATGAAATAAGGGTTTGCAGCGCTTACTGCCGCACCGGCTAATATAAGGCTTCTTTCTCCTGTATTCTTGCCTTCCTGTTTTTCTAAGGAAACTGTTTTCTTAAGACTGGCCTTAATCATATCATATCCCATCCACGCAAGGAATGCACCTCCCAGGATTCCGATAACCCCAAGTATGGCAGAATTCGATAAAAAGTCTTTTAATCCAAAGGCTATAATTATGATTAACAGGAATTCTAAAATTCCATGTCCAAGGACTGTTAACGGGCCTGCCGCAAATCCTTTTTTGATGCTTCCGTCAATAGCGACGCCCAGCATTGGTCCCGGCATCGCTGCCCCTGAAAAACCTATCAGAAATGCACTGATAAAAATCCCCCATATAGACAACTGCATCAACCCCTGCTATGCGAACTTATATAATAACTATAATATCATTTTATACAGCCATAAACTATATCTGTTGTTTGGTTCAGTCCTGACTAAATAAAAAACGCCAGATTGTTTTCAATTCTGACGTTTAATACCAATTAAATACCGTTAATAAGAACAGTTTAATTGTGTAACAAATGCAGACACATACGTAGTAATGCTACAGCACACAAACACCTTCTGGCAATAAATAACTCCATATTTCATTTTCGTCTAAATGCGGATAGTTTTCTCTTAAACCTTCAGCTAATACATTCAAGTAACATTTACTTGGCAGGTTTTTTTCAAGAACCTTACTGTTAGTAAACGTCATCACATCTATTCCATCCAAATTCCCTAAGGTAATTATTTTATTGTACCAGGTTGAAGTGTTTTTTGGTATGATGCCTCCATTTTCTTCTTTATATATATGGTCAAATTGTTCTCTGCTGATTAAATAGGCCACCCCGTATGCTTTTCCCGGCGCAGATATGTCCAGGAAGGAAACACCTTTGTTATCCCAGGATCCGGATCTATTAGCGTAATACATATTAAAAGGAATCTCATATGTCATTATAGCCCTTGGCGGTGTCAAATCAGAACAAGGTTTATGATTTCTACCGTTATTTCTAAATTGTCCTCCTTGTACAATTATTTTGTATTAAATCAGTGACCAAAGCCACTGTTCGACCCATTAAAAGTCATAGTTAACATAACACTTCAAATTTTATTCTTTTCCAAACATCAAGCACATCATCCGGCTT
>DUSN01000073.1 GCA_012842605.1 Clostridiales bacterium | reverse complement strand
TTGCCTCCAGCTTCCTTCAGATTCCTCGTCACCGAGGACACCCTTGCTCTTGGCTATGTACTTGGCACTATCAACCCGTACTCGGGACTTTCACCCGTTAGATTGCGCCCATGCTGGGCGCACAAACACAAGCTCTTTGGCTTAACCAAAGAGCTTTGTTATTATTAAAAAAAATATGCTTCCGGCTATGTATATATAGCCGGCAATTCTGCCTATTTTATATTCCGTTTTGAATTCAGGATCTGATATCAACATTGGATAGACGAAAGAAAGAAACAGGCCGCAAATGACAGTCAGCCCTACGAAGTATAAAGAAAATATCATTTTCATAAGTGCAATAATGACCTTAAGCAAGCTGAACACCTCCTAGAGTGATTATTCCCTTTTTCCTGCAGAACTTGCAATAAAAGCACACTGTGGATATAATAATTTTATTGCAACACTTATTTTGCCAAGATCTAAACAGCTTTATCCGGATGTGGTTTAGGAAGTGTTTATTATGAAAGGATGGCACTAATGTCAGAAAGAAAGCAAATTCTCGTTACTCCTGAAGAAATGGAGGAACAAAGACAATATATAGCTGAACTAAGAACACGCATTGAAGGAAAGGGTCTGAAATACCACATAGTTACCTATGGCTGTCAGATGAATGTGCATGATTCTGAAAAGCTGGCAGGTATGCTGCATGAGATTGGTTATGCTGAAACAGGCCAGATGCAAGAAGCTGATTTGATATTGTTTAATACCTGCTGCGTAAGAGAGAATGCTGAGTTGAGAGTTTACGGCAATGTAGGTGCTTTAAGAGCATACAAACAGGCAAATCCGAACAGTATTATCGGCGTATGCGGATGCATGATGCAGCAGCCTGAAATATCAGACTATATCAGGCGTTCTTTCCCATTTGTTGATCTTATTTTCGGAACACATAACCTTTACCGTTTTCCATGCCTGCTGCTGCAGGCTTTGGATTCCAATACCACCGTGGTAGAGATTCTTGATTCTGAAGGAGCAGTTGTAGAGCATGTTCCTACCAGGCGGGCAAAAGGTGTCAGTGCCTGGGTTACCATAATGTATGGCTGCAACAATTTTTGCAGCTATTGTATCGTACCATATGTGCGGGGACGGGAAAGAAGCCGGCACCGGGAAGATATTTTGGAGGAAGTTCAGGATTTGGCTGAAGAAGGGTACAAGGAAATTACGCTGCTGGGTCAGAATGTTAATTCCTATGGCAAGGATCTGGACCGGCAATATCTGTTCCATCAGCTCCTCAGGGATATAAATGGAGTAAACGGCATTGAAAGAATACGTTTTACAACATCTCATCCCAAGGATTTGTCAGATGAACTGATAGAAACAATGGCTGAGTGCAAAAAGGTATGCAGGCACCTTCATTTACCGATTCAGTCCGGGAGCAACCGTATATTAAAAGCAATGAACCGTAAATATACCAGAGAAAACTATCTGCAATTGGTAGAGAAGATTAAAAAAGCAATGCCGGACATTTCCCTGACTACCGATATTATTGTAGGATTTCCCGGGGAATCTGAGGAAGATTTTAAAGATACTCTGGATATTGTTGAAAAGGTTAGATATGATTCAGCATTTACATTTATTTATTCTCCCAGAAGGGGTACACCGGCAGCAAAGATTAAGGATGAAATTCCTCAGGAAGATAAGAAAGAACGGCTGGCTCGGCTTAATGAACTGGTAAGTTCAATCAGTCATGAGAAAAATAAGGCTTACTTGGGCAAAAATGTAGAGGTATTGGTAGAAGGCCCCAGCAAGACTAAAGCTGATGTTTTAACCGGCAGAACGGGAACCAATAAAACAGTTAATTTCAAGGGAGACCCGGAGCTGATAGGACGTTTTATAACCTTGCGTATTGTTGAGGCTCATGTCTTTTCATTAGTGGGAGAGTTATTGAAAGATGCTTAAAGATACCGTATCCAGAACAGAAATAATAAAAATGGCTAAAGATTTAGGGTTAGCATTAGCCCGTTCCAGTGAAATTATAAGGTACAGGGAAGCAGAAAAGAAAATGGCTGAAGACCCGGAAGCATGCCGCTTAACCAGGATATTCAAGGAAACGCATAAATCCCTTGTTAAACTGCAAAATGATCCAAACAGTACCAAGGAAGAAATTGAAAATATAGCGGCCAGGCTTGAAAAGGCAGATAAAGACATGAAAGCTAACCCGTTGATTGCAGAGTATTACCAGGCCGGTGCAGCTTTTAACAATTTGATTTATCAGATAAATCAATTATTGAAGTTCTATTGCATGGAGCCAGGCGAAGATGCTCATTTTGGACAGCAGGGCGGATGCGGCAGTTGTAATGGAAGCTGTTCCAGGTAAGATATAAATATGCAGTTTTTGTCGGATTATCCGATAACTTGCAGGTTTTGGCTGCCCGGGGTATAATTGTTATGGAATTGTCTGGGCAGGAGGGTATTTATGGCGGGTTTGACACCAATGATGCAGCAATACTTGCTGATAAAAGAGCAGTACAAGGATGCCATTCTTTTTTTTCGGCTTGGTGATTTTTACGAGATGTTCTTTGAAGACGCAATACTTGCCTCTAAGGAATTGGAAATTACGCTTACTGGCAGAGATTGCGGTTTGGATGAGCGGGCACCGATGTGCGGGGTACCATATCACTCGGTTGACGGATATATAGCAAAGTTGATAGAAAAAGGGCACAAGGTTGCCATATGTGAACAAATGCAGGACCCGGAAGAAGCCAAGGGACTGGTGGACCGTGAAGTAATCCGTGTAATAACACCGGGTACCGTTATAGAAAGTTCAATACTTGAAGAAAAATCCAACAACTACTTGCTTTCGTTGTATAAAAACAACAATGCTTATGGTTTATCCGGTGTAGATGTCTCAACAGGTGAATTTTTTGTTTCGGAAATTACCAACGGCAATGTTAATGACAAGCTTTTGAATGAGCTGGCCAGGATACAGCCAAGTGAAATTTTGATCAATGAAGCTCTTAATTTGGATGCGGCTTTATTAGATTTGATCCGAAGCCGTTTTTCAACATATATAACTCTATATCAGGAATGGGCATTCCAGAAAAGCAATGCTTACCGCATATTGCTTGAGCATTTTAAGGTACAATCGCTGGAAGCCTATGGCTGCGAAGATATGGAGTATGGTATATGTGCAGCCGGTGCTTTATTGTATTACTTATCAGAAACGCAAAAAAATGCGCTGACCCATATTAATTTTATTAAAACCCTTTTGCAGCAATCCTATATGGTGCTGGATGCAACAGCCAGAAGAAACCTGGAGCTAACCGAAACCATACGCGGGAAAAATAAAAAAGGATCTCTTTTATGGCTGCTCGACAAAACCAGTACGGCGATGGGTGGAAGGCTGTTAAGGCAATGGGTGCAGCAGCCTCTAATTAACAAGGCAGATATAGAAAATCGCCTTGATGCTGTTGATGAGCTTTTGAATAATTCACTCAAAGCAGATGAGATAAGAGATCTGCTGAAGGACATATATGACCTTGAAAGACTTGGCGGCCGAATAGTATATGGCAATGCCAATGCCCGTGACATGCTTTCTTTGAAAGAGTCTCTGAAAGTATTGCCGGCTGTAAAAGAGCTTTTGTCAGGGTTCAAAAGCAGAATGCTGTCTGAATTTTATGCTCAAATAGATACATTGGAGGACATATACAACCTTTTGGAGCAATCCATTTATGAAGATCCTCCGGTATCATTAAAGGAAGGCTATCTGATAAAATCCGGCTGGAATGAAGAATTAGACCAATACAGACTTGCCATGACTGAAGGCAGGAACTGGATTGCAGCGTTAGAGCAGCAGGAAAGGGATAAAACCGGTATAAAAAATTTGAAAATCGGTTTCAACAAGGTGTTCGGCTATTATATCGATGTTACAAAATCTTACTATAACCTGGTTCCTGATTATTATATAAGAAAGCAAACCTTAGCTAATTCGGAACGTTATATTACACCTGAGCTTAAGGAAGTAGAAGACAAAATACTGGGTGCTGAAGACAAAAGCATTCGGCTGGAATACAGGCTTTTTACTGAAATAAGAGAGCATATCGGCACACAGATCAGCCGCATTCAATCTACTGCGGCAATACTTGCTGCATTGGATGTATTGTGCTCCTATGCAAGGGTTTCATTTGAAAACAACTATACCAGGCCGGTAATACGGGAAGACGGAGCCCTTATAATTAAAGACGGGCGTCATCCTGTAGTAGAAAAAACCATGGCTCATGGTTTGTTTGTTCCCAATCATACAAACCTGCGTACCGGGGAAGATCACTTGATGATAATTACAGGGCCCAATATGGCCGGCAAAAGCACTTACATGCGGCAGGTAGCCCTTATAGTTCTAATGGCCCAAATAGGCTGTTTCGTTCCTGCAAAAGAAGCTGAGATAGGCATAGTGGACAGAATATTTACCAGGGTAGGAGCGTCGGATGACCTGTCTTCCGGTCAAAGCACTTTCATGGTAGAAATGAGCGAGGTTGCCAATATCCTGCACAATGCAACGCCTAACAGTCTTCTTATATTGGACGAGATTGGCAGAGGTACGAGTACATTTGACGGTCTCAGCATTGCATATGCTGTAGTGGAACATATCTGCCAAACCCCGACTTTGAAAGCTAAGACATTGTTTGCCACTCACTATCATGAATTGACTGAATTGGAAGGCCGTATACCGGGCATTAAAAACTACTGCATAGCAGTTAAGGAACAAGGTGACAATATTATTTTCCTTCGCAGGATAATCAGAGGAGGGGCGGACAAAAGTTTCGGCATACAGGTAGCCAAGCTGGCAGGCCTGCCTGAGGAAGTCATTGAGCGGGCTAAAAAGATTTTAAAGAAACTGGAAGAATCTGATATCAACAAGCCAAGAAATAACAGGAAGATAAAAAATGATTCCCCTGACGCTGTTGTCATGCAGCAGATAGACATGTTCCAAAGGGAACCGTCTGAGATAGAAAAAGAGTTGAGAGAGCTTGATGTAAACTGCATCACCCCGATTGAAGCGATCGGGATACTGCACAGGCTTGCGCAAAAAGCAAGGGAATAATGGGAGGAAATATGCCTGTAATACGCAAACTGGACAATTATACCATAAACCAAATAGCAGCAGGTGAAGTTGTAGAAAGACCTGCCTCCATTGTTAAAGAACTAATGGAAAATTCCATTGATGCAGATGCTACGGCTATCACAGTAGAAATTGAAAATGGGGGCATATCACTGATCCGGGTTACTGATAACGGTATCGGAATGGAACAGGATGATGCAGAAATATCCTTTCAAAGGCATGCAACCAGTAAAATAGCGTCAGCGGCAGACCTGAACCAGATACATACCTTAGGGTTTCGTGGTGAAGCACTGGCAAGCATAGCAGCCGTAACACAGGTTGAGATGATTACCAGAAAGCGGGATTCAGTCTCTGGTTGTCATATAGTAAACCACGGCGGGAAGATTCTAAGCATTAACGAAACAGGGTGTCCGGAAGGCACAACTATCCTGGTACGAAACTTGTTTTTTAATACCCCTGCAAGGCTGAAGTTCTTAAGATCACCTCGCAGCGAGACAGCAGCTATCAGTGAAATGCTGGCGAAACTAATTCTGGCAAATCCGCATATTTCCATTAAATATATTAGCAACGGAAAGACTGTTTATCATTCACCCGGTAATGGAAACCTATTAAACGCTATATTCAGTGTTTACGGCAGAGAAGTAAATAATGAGCTGATATCAATAGATGCAAAGCCGGAAAATGATATAGCAATTTCCGGCTTTATCGGCAAACCTTCAATGTCAAGAACTAATCGCAGTCATCAAACCTTTTTTGTAAATGGCAGGTACATAAAAAGCAATTTGCTGTCTCAGAGTGTAGAAGAAGCTCTTAAGGATCATACCATGATCAATCATTTCCCATGGTGTGTTTTTAATATAAGGCTGCCTGCAAATGAGGTAGATGTAAATGTACACCCGTCCAAAACTGAGGTGCGTTTCAGGGATCCTAACAGAATATACAATTTGCTGATGGTAAGTGTAAGAGAAGCAGCAGAAAATAAGCCATATATTCCTTCAGCATTTTCAGTAAATGCAAAAAGCGAAAATGAATCCAAACAAGGAGAAACTGCTGAATTTTCCCGGGAAAACAAGCCTGTTCGGGATAGCAGACCCATATTTCAACCGGAGCAGACTGAGCCTGTTAATAATATATCTTCAGGCATTCAGAGCAGTATTTTTATAAAAGAGGATTACCCTTCACCTTTGGAGCAAGGGGAATCATCAAAATCTGTGCATATAAAAAGAGATATACAGGATAATTTATTTCCTGATTCCGGTATGAACGATGAAAAGGATGACAATACTATTATTGCCTATGATTTCATGAAAATGAACATTATAGGAACAGCATTTTCAACCTATATCCTGGTTGAAAGCGATAACAGGCTCTATTTTATAGACCAGCATGCTGCTCATGAACGGCTGATTTATGAGAAACTGAAGGAGTCCGTTAAAAATCATCAGGTTTTGAGCCAGCAGCTGCTGCCGCCTTATGTAATAGAAGTGACCCATGATGAGTTCATTATTATGTCTGACAATATAGATTCTTTTAAAGCGGTCGGCTTTGATATGGAGCCCTTTGGCGGCAAATCATTCATAATCAGAGGCATTCCGGTGCTTATAAAAGAAAATGATATCCGGCAAATGTTCCGGGAGCTGCTGGATTTGCGCAATAGCATATCAGGCCAGGAAAGGTTGGTGCTGCAAGAAGAGGATATAATAAAAATGTCCTGTAAGAAGGCAGTAAAAGCCCATGACAAATTGTCTCAGCAGGAAGTTCGCAGCTTGCTCCAGGATTTAGGCCAAAGGAAGGTACCTTTAACCTGCCCTCATGGCAGGCCAATATTGGTATCATTAAGCAAATATGAGCTGGAGAAAAAATTCAAGAGAATTCAGTAGGGGGAAGATACATGGATAAGATACCTCTGGTCGTTATTACAGGCCCTACTGCAACCGGAAAGACTGATTTAGCCATTCAAATTGCTTCCAGGCTGAATGGTGAAATTGTTTCAGCTGATTCAATGCAGATATATAGATATATGGATATTGGTACTGCAAAGCCTTCCATTGAAGAAAGACGGGGAATACCCCACCATATGATTGATATTGTTGATCCTGATGAGGAGTATAATGCTGCTTTGTATCAAAAACAAGCAAGCCAGATCATAAGACAAATAGCAGAACGGGGCAGATTGCCTGTATTGGCGGGGGGAACCGGACTTTATATAAATTCAATTATCTACCCAATGAATTTTACCGATGCAGTAGAAGACCCTGAATACCGCAGCTATCTGAACGAGATTCTGGAAAGGTATGGAGCTGAACATCTTCACAGCATGCTGAGCGAAATAGATCCGGATACTGCTGCCAGACTTCATCCCAATGACACTCGAAGGGTTATCAGAGCAATGGAAGTCTATCATCTTACGGGGAACACTATGGAAAATTACCGCCAGAATTACAGAGAAATGGACTCTGACTATCATCTTCTGCTGTATGGACTAACAATGGACAGGCAGAAACTTTATGAAAGGATTAACCTGCGTGTGGACAGAATGATGAAAGCAGGGCTGGTAGAAGAAGTAAAAGGATTACTGGAGAGAGGTTACACAAAAAACCTAGTATCCATGCAGGGACTGGGTTATAAAGAAATTATTGCTTATCATGAAGGCTTGGCAACACTGGAAGAAGCAGTAGAAATTTTAAAACGGGATACCAGAAGGTTTGCCAAAAGACAGTTAACATGGTTTAAAAGAGAAAGCCGGATCGAGTGGCTTGACATGGACAGACAGGACAGTTTGCCAGCCATTGCCGAGCAGCTTGTCATGGATATAAAGGAAAAATTATCTTTATAATTGGTAATAGATGGTGTATAATTGAAGACAAATAGACAGACAGAAGAAAACTTTCATGGATTTAGGAAAAGGTGGTGTTATTAATGTCAAATAAAGTAACAGTTGTATTACAGGATGTATTTTTAAACCAAATACGTAAAGAACATATCCCAGTGACGATTCATTTAACAAATGGGTTTCAGTTAAGAGGAATAGTAAAAGGATTTGACAATTTTATCGTTATTATTGACAGTGAAGGGAAGCAGATGATGATTTATAAACATGCAATATCCACCATTACTCCGGCGCGGCCTGTTTCTTTCGGAAATAACATACAGGAGAAGGAGTAACCTAATAAATTTATAAATCAAAGAAAGGGAACCATCCTGCGGCTGGTTCCTTTCTGCATGCACGAAACTAGTGAGGTGTTCAATTGGATTATAAAAAATTTTATTTGGAAAAAGCAGGTGTTCATCCTAAAATACTGGATTTTATAAACAGGGCTCAGGAAGAAGTTAAACACATGTTTGCAGCTATAGAAGACAGGGCAGAATTTCATCAGGCCAGGATACTTGAAGTGTTCGCGCGGCATAAAATCAGCCTCAGGCATTTTATTGGAACTTCCGGATATGGCTATGGCGATGATGGCAGAGACTGCCTTGATCTGGTTTTCAGGGATGTATTTGGCGGGGAAGACGCACTGGTACGTCCTCAATGGGTATCAGGCACCCATGTTCTCAGCGACAGTCTTTTCGCATTGCTGCGTCCGGGTGATACTCTCCTTTCTGTTACTGGTGAGCCATATGATACATTGCATGATGTTATAGGCATAAAAGAAACAGTTCCGGGATCCCTTAGAGAGTGGAAGATAAATTACCGTCAAATTGAGCTTAATCCGCAAGGCACAATTGACTTGGAAGAAGTTAAAAAGGCATTGTCAGACTCTGAAATAAAAGCTGTACTGATACAAAAATCAAGGGGTTACGGGATTAGAAGATCATTGACATATGAAGAAATAGAATCTGCTGTAAACTTAATAAAGAATATAAGAGAAGATGTCAGTGTATTGGTGGATAATTGTTACGGTGAGTTCACTGAAGACAGGGAGCCAAGCAGTACGCTGGCTGATTTAACAGTAGGCTCATTAATTAAAAACCCCGGCGGCGGGCTTGCCCCTACGGGAGCATATGCAGTCGGCACAAAAAAAGCAATAGAGCTTCTGTCATATAGGCTTACTTCACCTGGAATAGGCAGGGAAGTAGGCTCATTTCCATATGGTTACGGGTATTTTTACCAGGGCTTGTTTTTAGCTCCGCATACCGTTGGTGAAGCTTTAAAAGGAGCAATACTAGCCGGAAAGATATTTGATAAACTTGGATATCGGACATTTCCTCACTGGTCTGAATACCGTTCTGATATCATACAATCTATAGAGTTTAATACTTCAGAAGAATTGATTGCATTTTGCCAGGCTGTTCAATCCGCTTCACCGATTGAAGGACATGTAGTACCATATCCATGGGACATGCCTGGCTATGACCATCAGGTAATAATGGCAGCAGGTACCTTTGTTCAAGGGGCATCCATTGAACTCAGTGCAGATGCTCCTGTCAAAAAGCCATATGTTGCCTATATGCAGGGTGGTCTGACATATGCACATGTAAAGATAGCATTGATGAAAGTATTAAGCAGAATGCAAAAGGAAGGGTATATTCAATTGTAATATACCCTTCCTTATTACAAATACACTTCCTAATATCCGCTCTATTAACCAAACGCTTGCTAATTGAAAAACCTAATAACTCCGATTACTTTTCCAAGTATGGTAACATCACGCACAATAATGGGTTCCATACTTGAATTTTCAGGCTGAAGTCTTATATAATCCTTTTCTTTGTAAAAAGTCTTAACTGTTGCTTCATCTTCTATAAGCGCAACAACAATGTCACCGTTTTCTGCAGTAGGCTTTTTCTGCACTAAAACATAATCCCCGTCTAAAATTCCGGCTTCGATCATACTGTCTCCCCGGACAGACAGCATAAAAACATCGTTGTTGTGAAGGTATTGCACCGGGATAGGAAAGGTATCTTCTATATTTTCAACAGCCAAAATTGGCTGTCCTGCTGTAACTCTGCCAACGATGGGTACGTTTACCAATTCCTTTTTTGACAGATAAGTAGTGTCATCTAATATTTCAATAGCCCTTGGCTTGGTCGGGTCCCTGCGTATAAGACCCTTCTTCTCTAAGCGTTCAAGATAGCCATGTACAGTAGAAGTTGATTTTAACCCTACTGCATCACAGATCTCACGTACAGATGGGGGATAACCCTTTGTCCTGATTTCCTGCTTTAAAAAAGCCAGTATTTTTTTCTGCTTATCGCTAAGGGCCTGAGACATGCTTTACACCTCTGTTAATTATTAAATTGTTTATTTAAGGCAATTATACCATATAAATCAGGAAAAATCAAACAAATGTTCGGATTTTTTCCGGATTTTTCGATAAATAAAATATGTTCTTCACTTTATGTTTTGTTATAGATGCAGGAATTTTTATAACATCAGCCTCATAATCTTTATATCGTTACTATAATTTTATTTTAAAAATTTTTTATCAGCAGTATTGACATAGAACATATGTTCTTATATAATACAAACAGAACATACGTTCTGGGAGGTTTAATATGTATACAAAAGACACTGCAATACTAAAACCAGTTCGAAGAAGAAAAACCTTAAAAGTGGTATCCAGGTTCAGACTATGTCTCTTTATTACAATAATTCTTTTAATTATAATTACCATTTTCTCGTTTTTTCTGCTGAAAGGTAAAGCACAGGACATGCCTGATTACTTTGTAAGCTGGAATGTAAACAAGGGTGATACTTTATGGACAATAGCAAAAGTTTACTTGCCAAAAGGCAGAGATATTAGAGACTATATTATGGAAATACAAGAGTGGAATGAAATGGATACTCCAAATATCATAGAAGGTCAGCAACTGAGTATACCTGTCTATGACAGCAGTAGCAGAATTAAAACGGCTGCTGTTTATGACTGATTCATATCTATCTAAGTTCATATTTTGTAAAAATATCCTGAAGGAATTTCGAAGAAATTATCGAATTAATAACTAGACAGCAAAACCTTCAGGAGGAATTTATTTGATCAGAAGAAGAATAATCGGATGCTTTTTAGCTGTAATTATATTAATTATTGCAGGATGCTCAGGTCCAGTCGAAAGCATTACAGAGAATGATCAAACCGGGGATCATAAACAGGTAAATGAAGATGTTGCTGGGACTTCCAGTCCATATATTGGACAGTATAAAGATAATAAAGACAATGAAGGAAAACTAGAAGGCCGGGAAGAGCAAGAAAGCATTTCAGAAAATATTAAAACGAATGATGCAGGAGAAGAAATTTCGGGCAGTAATCCGGATGGCAACGATACTGCCAACCCTTCAGCTTTAGCAGAGCCTGCACCAAAATCTACAGAAAAGCCTGCAGAAAAACCCACTGAAAAACCTACTCCTAAACCTACATCTGCACCTAAACCTGCAACTACTCCCACGCCTAAACCTACACCTGCTCCTACACCAAAACCGACTCCTAAGCCTACTCCTGAGCCTGCACCTAAACCTACTCCTGAACCAACATCAAAACCGACACCTAAACCAACGCCTACACCCGAACCTGCTCCGGAACAGCCTGCGAAAACCCTTGATGAGGAATACAACAGAATAGTTAAATCTAACACCATATTATCAAATATAGAGGATGAAGTAATAAGATTAATAAATGAATCCCGGAAAGAACTTGGATTAAGCACGCTGAAGAAAAGCTCAGCACTAACAAAAGCAGCAAGAATCAAGTCAACTGATATGATTATTAATGACTATTTCAGCCATACTTCACCTGTATATGGCAGTCCTTTTGATTTTGCAGAAATGTATAGCATAGAGATTTATGCAGAAAATATACAAAAGCGATACGTTGAAAATGGGTATACAGCTCAGGATATTCATGACCTTTTTATGAGTTCAAAGGGACACAGAGATAATATTATGACTGATTGGTTTAAGGAAGTTGGAATAGGAATTATAAAGGTTGGATCAAAAATATTAATTACAGAAGTATTTTCATGACCTGATGAGCTTTAGTCCCGTTTTTAATAGTAAAGGAAATACAAACGACACCTCATAAAGGTGTCGTTTACATTCAGTTTAGGAAGCAGAACACGTTATTTTGCAGTAAATGCATCTTCGGAGAAAGTAACACTCTCTGCGATTTTAGCCAAATCATCATAATCATAATAATCAGCATCTAAGTATAATGCGTAGCCGGCGAAATATTTTTTACTTGGATATATCCTTATCATCATCTCTAAGCTTAACAACACGGGCTGCCATTCGTCTCTTATCATCGCTGATGGCAGCATAATGTTTTCTTGTAGTATTCACGTCCTTGTGACCAAGTACATCGGCTACAAGATAGATATCACCGGTTTCCCTGTACAGTGTAGTACCATACGTACTTCTTAATTTATGAGGGGATATTTTTTTAAGAGGGCTTATTATCCTGGCATATTTTTTAACCAGATTCTGAATGGCACGGTGGCTGAGACGTTTGCGCTGCAATGAAAGGAATAATGCGTCTTCGTGACCGGGCATGGGCTGAATTTTTTTCCTTTCTTCCAAATATGCATCTAATTCATTACGAACCTCGCTGCCAAAATAGAGGAACACCTGATTTCCGCCTTTACGGGTAACTTTAAATCCATTGTTGTTAAAATCAAAATCTGAAATATTCAGTCCGACACATTCACTGATTCGTATTCCTGTACCTAAAAAAAGCGTTAGCAAAGTAAGGTCCCTCTGCCGTGTATATTTATGATATCTTCTTTGGGTTGGTGTCAGCCCTTCACCATTTTCAACCGAATCAAGAAGCCTGGCTACTTCATCTACGTCCAGGCGAATAATTGCTTTTTCATGAATCTTTGGTATATCAACCAATTCAGTTACATTTCGGTCCAGGTAACCCTTCTTATAAAAATGTGAGAAGCAGGAGCGGATCGCAGACAGCTTTCTGGCTTTTCCGGATTCATGGTTTTCTGTTCCTGATGCATCATTGTCGCCCGGACGATTGTACAAGGTTATATATTCCAAAAACATTTCCAAATGTACAGGTTCTATCTTTTTCATATCTTCGATAGTTAACTGTTGTGGTGTTTTATCTTTAAATTCCGGCACTTCGTTTGTTATAAAATGGAAAAACAACCTGAGATCATAGCCATAGTTGATCCTTGTAAGAATAGAGGTATGGGGCTCAATTCCTCTGAAATATTCAGCACAAAACGGGGGAAGATCTTTTATAACTCTCCTTAATTTAATAATATTCAGCTTGTTCTGATGAATACTGTAAGGCTTTGAATTTTGCATACGTATAACCTCTTTGCATATATTTGTCATATTAATCAACATACATATTATACCATATAAAAAAGTATTAGCAAAAAAGATGATTCATGGATGTAATCACACAGATAAATATTCTTCATATAATGTTAGTAGATTTAGAGTATTAAAGTTATCTCTAAAATATTTATAAAATTGAAAGGGGGAAAGAGTATGGGCAATGAAGGAATTTTAGGCGGACTGTTCAATGGCTCTGATGACAGTTTGCTTTTCTTCTTCCTTCTGTTGGTTGTAATATTCTGCAATTGCGGATTGTTCCGCGATGACAAATCTGAGTTGTTATTTTTCTTCCTGCTTCTTGTTATCTTGTTTACCGGAGAAGGATGCGGGTGCAGAAGGTGAGTGTAGGCAAGTAGATAAAAAGAAGAATACACAAGCTAACAGGAAAAGTAAATTAAGCAGTAAAGCTAAAGGCTGCCGCGCAGCAGTATTAATCTCAGACAAAAATACTGCTGCGTGTTACTTTTTGATAAACTCTACGTAAAACTTGTATTTTGCGCATAGTAGTAGTTTCCTCCTTCTGATGTTTTAGAGTGTAATTTTTACTGAATGCGGGCATATATTTATTTTATAATTTTTCATTCACATTGCTTCCTTTCAGATTTCAGTTAAGAAACTCTATTGATTCTTTTTATTTCTGTTGTTTCTGTTAGATACGATTATTTTAAGCTTTTTAAGCTTATAATTAAACTTTACGGTATTTATAGAATTCGATTTATTTATTAAATACGACTTTAACTGGTGTGTTTATTGATCATCGCTTTAAGCTGAAGTTCTAATCTCATATTTGCCGTTATTTATTATCCGTTATTCAATATATAAATCAACGACTGCCTGTCAAATGCGTGAGCTTCTGTTTATATTTTAACTTATTTTATTTTTATTTAATTTTTGAACCTCATTCTGCAGGTCAATCATACAAAGTTAATTTTTAGATGCCTGTACTGTCAAGTCTGCCAAAAATGCTTATGACTAATTATCCCTGACTTAATGTAATTGCTGTCAACTAATATTGCTGCCGGATATAAGTAATATTATAGTTAACATAATAATATTATGTTAACATGATCTCATATATACCTGTTTTTACTATCATTTTACCAATACTATGCGCAAAATACCACTAATTTTGCCTTTTTTCCAGTTCATAGTTAATCGAGTAGGAGGTAGGTGATAAATTCACCTACCGACCTCTCACACCACCGTACAAACGGTTCACGTATACGGCGGTTCCTTAGTTTACGCAGACTTTACGATAATAATCAGAAAAGAATAGG
>DUSN01000107.1 GCA_012842605.1 Clostridiales bacterium | reverse complement strand
CCCTTTCTTACAGAAAACAAACCCCGCAGCAAATTAAGATTTCTCCTGCATCTGCTACGGGATTTTGGAACAAACTTTATTTTTATGGAGCGAACTTTATTATCATGGAGTGGAGTTTATTTTAAATATACATAGTTAGGTTCAAGTCTCAAGGATTTAGTATAAAGGCTATATATGAAACTCATTAGTCATACTTATTAGTTTTCATAGTATAAACATATCTCAATCTAAAATCTATTATAGTGCACAAGCATAAACTAACAATTTAGTATCTTGTTATCTTGAAACTTTTTATAGTTATTCTTAAATATGTAACATATTAATTTTATAAATTAATACTGTCATTAGTTTTATATTATCTCTGAAAGAAGTTTAAAATCTTGTGTCCATCTATCATCTTCATCAAACCATTCAAAACCCTCAATCTTGGAAATGTTCTGGAACTTACTTTTGTCAATTTTTTTTAGGTTTTTTTGTCTTCGAATTTCATTTTTATCACTTTCAGTTAACTCATAAAAATTTTTAAGATTCCTAACACACTTAACTTTACTAAAAATATCTTCTATGGTTTCGCAGTCCAAAGAAATACTTTGTTCACTCCAAAAATGATTTTCTTGATTTAGAATCGACCAGTAAATATAGTTATTTTCATTCATAAAATAATTATATATATGTTTTAATTCTGGATAGCAATCACAAACAGCAGCAAAAACTTTTGATAATTCATATTTATATACTTTATCCTTAAATTTAACGTCCGCCACGCCATCGGCCATTGTATAAATAATAGTTTCTAATAAAATTCTCATATAAACTAAAGCCGTTCTACAATCCTTTTTCTTTATACTTTCCTGAATTATCTTTTCAAAATCAATGTTTTTTGTATTTTCAATAACCATGCATTTATTTTCAAATATAAAAGAAAGTATTCTATTTCTATTCTTCGCAGAATTAACCAATTTCTCCCAAAACAATTTATCATGCGTAGTAATAATCAATTGCTTATTATATGGTGCCTGCATTTCTTCACACAAAACATTAATAATATTAGACCTGTGCTCTATATCAATAGCATTTACAATATCATCCAGAATCAAAAAGTTAGTATTAAATTTTTTAGTTACAGACATAAGAATAGCCAGTCCAAAACATCTTAATTGACCTTCACTTAATACCCTCAAAGGGTCCAATTTAGGACCATTTTTAGTAAACTGAATATAAAACTTAAATTCTTTTTCGCTATCTTTTAATTCAACAGTTTCCATTTTTTCATTAGTTTCAAATTTATTATAGTACTCTTTAATTAAATGGCTAATATCTCTTAATTCTGCACTTAATACCTCAATATAAAAATCATTTAATGCTTGTTCGAACTCCTTTATATCTTTTAGAAATGCATCTTTTAATTGGTTAATTTGTTGTTCTTTTGATTTTTGAATTTCTTGTTCTTTTAATTCTTTTTCGAGATATATAATTTGGTTTTCGATAGATTGGTATTTATTATATTCATCTCTGTAATTCATTAAGTCTTTTTTTAAACTCTCGAGGTGTTGATATCTCTTTTCTAAAGCAGGTAAATCTTTATATTTAGAGATTAATTTATCTTCCGCTTTTCCATTTAGCATATCTTTTTTAAAATCATCAAATTGATAATCATTGATATATTTTAATGTTTTTGAATATAGTTTTGGGCTTGTTACTGCTATTTCATCACTTGCCTCTTTTAGTTGAAGTATACTGTTCATACTCTCAAGTTTTTCTTTAACTCTTTCTAAAAGTTTTTGTCCATATAAATTATTTCCTCCACAAAGAGGACATTCTTTACTATCATTTGTAATAACTTTTTCTGCTGCCAGATATAACTCAATTAAATTATCTATATTTTCCGAACTAAAAAATTGATTTTTTAATTCGTTTATGTTATCAAATTGCTTTCTATGATTACGAATATCCTCTACTAAATTTTCTATTTCGTTTATCATGTTTATCTCTTTATTTATTTTTTCTATTTCTACTATTATTTTATCATAAATGATTTCAAAACTTTTATCATCATCTATCCCCAAACTTTCTATTATAATTTTATTTTCATCATTTACTTCTAATATTGGTTTTTTAATTCTTTTATTCATTAAGTCATCTAATTTAGTTTTTATTTCCTCATATTTTTTTAATGCTTCATTTTGTTTTTTATATATTTCATCTTTACATTGACTATCATACTTTTTCCAACCATTTTTTATGAAATCACTTAAATCATCTAAACCAATAAGTTTACCATATGCTTCTTTATTTTCAGAACCTCTAGATAGAACAAAATTTTCTAACCGATTACGTTCTATAAAATGTTTTTCAAAAAACTCTTCATACAAATTTATTCTATTTCTTATGTCTGCTTCTAAATCATTAGAATCATCACTAAAAATTTGTACATTTTTATCTTTTTTATTTTTTATAGTTCTTTTTATTTTAACTCTCTTTGGGGGATTATAGGGTTCAAATAATTCCACTTCCACAAAGCCCTCTTTAGAATCCGTATTTAAAAGATATTCTGAAATATTATATATGCCTCTTCTTTTTTGTTCAGCCACATCATTTGTAAGTGCAAATTCAATACTCTCAGTCAGACTACTTTTACCTTCTCCATTCCAACCAAAAATTACAGCAGATTTTCTGTCTTTTAGGTCTAAAGTAGGTTGTAAGCAACATTCACTATTTTTGCTTTTCTTGCAGTATTCAAAAATATTTGCAAATCCTTTAATTCCATTAATTGTTACCTTTGACATATATATTTTTCTATCGATATTTTCAAGTTCGTTATCTGATTGTTTTTCATGGGAGCAATTATCATAAAAAGATTTTTCAATTTCACCATTAATTATTTTATCTATTTTATCATTAATAAAATTACTACAAAAGAATCTTCCTTTTAAATTTAGTATTTCATCAAGATGCTTTTCAAAAATTTTAAATACAATATTATCCTCAATCTTTTTATCTTTGATAAATTTTAATAACCTATTTTTTAACATGACATCACCCTTGTCACTTAAATAAATGATATATTTATACATAATTATACATAATTTCTTTTATCTGTATAATATTCTAATCATACCATTGTTTTCTATCTATAGTTATATAAAGTTCATTTCTAATTCCAGCCTTCCTCATTATCTTCCACAATTGCAGTTCTTCTCCTTCTTTCTCTAATTCTTTAACTGCCCAGCGAATCCTCCTTAATCTAAAGTCATGATTAGT
>DUSN01000072.1 GCA_012842605.1 Clostridiales bacterium | reverse complement strand
GTGAAGTCGCATGATGCTGAGATAGTGACCTGGGAACTGGAATTGCGTCCTGGTTATGGCTCATCAATCGACCAACGTGTACCTGAAGTTAGTGATATTGCAGGAAAATCAGTTCATACAAGGTTTGCGGCGCTTCATATTCCATATATCATGCCAGGTGAATTTCGTGAACTGACACCAATTGCTTTGGATTCCTTTACAGGGGATTGGCATAAAGGCGCAGATCTATATAAAAAGTGGCGTAACAGTTGGATGACACCAGCACAAGCTCCGGATTGGGTAAACGAACCTCACGCATGGCAGCAAATCCATATTAACTCACCGGAAGATGAGCTTAGAATGAAATTCAAAGACTTGCCGGATGTTGCCCGTGTTTGCAAGAAACATGGTGTTGCTGCTATCCAGTTGGTTGGTTGGAATGATGGCGGCCAGGATCAGGGAAATCCATCACACTCACCAGATCCAAGGCTTGGTACTTTTGATGAACTTAAGGAAGCGATAAGAGAGTGCCAGGATTTGGGCATTAAAATCATTCTATTTGCAAAATTCGTCTGGGTCGATCGCGGACAGCCGAATTTTAAAGATCATATGGATCAATATGTGTTTATCGATCCATATGGCGATTATTATTTATATCCTGGTTATCGTTATTTTACAGGAACTCAATTGATGGACCTTAATACAAAAAGACTGGTACCAACATGTTTTAATCATGAAAACTATATGAAATTATGTGAGGTGGAGTATAAATAATTAGTTGATTTAGGTGCTGATGGCATGTTGTTTGATGAGTGCCAGCATCATAGTCCGACCTGGGCGTGTTTTTCATCCAAGCATGGACATCGATATGGGGAGCCAACATATAATCGAGACCGGGACTTTATCCGCAGAATGTGGCAAGTTCAGGGGACACCTAAAAATTTTTTGGTTGCAGGTGAAGCTTGTTATGACTGGGAAATGGAGACTTATCAACTTGCATACTTTCGGTCTGAAAACAAGAATCATTTGCCATTGGCAAGATATTTGCTGCCATACAGCCAGTATATGACAGCTGTAACTGGATTTAATGATCGAAATATGATTAATCAATGTCTGCTGTATCGCTATATCATCAGTTACGAGCCATATAATTCAAAGGATGTCTTGATGACTATCCTGATACGATTGCTTATGGGAAGTTGATGGATAAACTTCGCACTGAATATCGAAAATGGTTCTGGGATGGTGAATTTATTGACAATCAGGGAGCTAATATAACATACCAGGATGGTCAGCCATATCATCCCTATTCAGTTTTCAAAGCTAAGGACTCGACACTTGGAATCGCAATAGCAAATTATGAAGATTGTTCTGTTTATGTGCATGTCGAGTGGAACGATGGTTCAAAGCCAGACAAGTATCGTTTGATAGACAATCAGGACTGGAATATAGTAAGCCACATCATTGAGCTGCCGGCACGAAGTGCAGCGATCATCCTATAAGCAAATTGGGTTTCTATACTTGGTTTCATGATTGAAATCCTTGGTTTTAAGAATAGAAGATTTTCAATCTTGGAGATACATCATCACGTTTATGAAGTTCGATCATCATACTTCATCTTCACTTTTTATCGTCTTGCATGTCGATTTAGCATATCAAATGAAGGTTATGTTAAATGGATTATCAACTTGGTCTGTACGAGAAAGCTTTACCAAATGATATGACAATCGCGGAAAAGCTTACCATTGCCAAACGAGTCGGATTTGATTTTATGGAAATCAGCATTGATGAAAGCGCTGAAAAGCTGGCTCGCTTGAATTATTCACAGTCGCAAAAAAAGGAGCTTTGTCGGACAATCGCTGATATTGGTTTGCCAGTCAAGAGCATCTGCCTGTCTGCGCTTCGAAAGTATCCGTTAGGCAGTAAGGAACCTGCAATTGTATCTCGATCGTTTGAGATCATCGATCAGGCAATTGATCTTGGCTGTGAGCTTGGTGTTCGAACGATTCAACTGGCTGGATATGATGTTTATTATGAGATCTCAACTGATGAAAGCCGAAAGCGGTATGTTAACAATCTACATAATGTGGTTTGCATGGCAGCTAAAGCAGAAATGATGCTTGGCTTTGAAACGATGGAAACCGAATTTATGGACACGATCCAAAAAGCAATGGTTTATATCAACGAGATCCGATCTCCATATTTACAGATTTATCCAGATACAGGAAATCTGACAAATGCGATGAAGAAATATGATGGTGATTTTGTGATGGATGCTCAGGCAGGTCAAGGTCACATTCTTGCAGCTCATCTGAAGGAAACGATGCCTGGGCACTATCGGAATATTCCGTTTGGCAGTGGTTATGCTCTCTGACCATTATGTTCAAAAGTGTAGAAAGGATCACGGTTGTAAATGTTAACACTATCATCCAAAGCGCTCACTTCACGCCAAAGTTTATTTAGTGAGGTCTTTGGAGACGAACCTGTCAGCCAGTGCATTGCACCTTCAAATAGATAGCCCTTTCTGCACCAGCTTGTGCATGCACCGCCCGGAATGGTGTGGCTTTCATAAATTGTAACATCAAATCCGCTTTGAAGTGCGTAAATACCTGCTGTAAGCCCGGCAATTCCTGCTCCCACAATAATTACTTTCTTCATTGTGAATGCCTCCTTATAATTTCAGTGATCCAGTCTGGATTCTTTTATACTAAAATGTACCATTTGCCTGACATTATGAAAAACAGTGTTTTTGTTTTATATATAAGTCTAATAAGATCGCTTTAATCTATTGTATTTTCGTTGTTATAAAACGCTTATTGAATGTATATTCAATTATCATATAACAGATTGATAATATTGCATAATTTTAACATACATGCTATTATATTACATGTAATTGTTGAAAGTGAGGTAATCCAATGCCAGCGATTTCTTAACTTGATCAACTGAATATGAGCTGAATAAAGCAGTTTTCTTACCCTTAATGGGTTTTATTGTTTTGCTTTTTTTCGCTTTATCAAGTTAAGAGCAGCGGTGCTTTCAACCTCGCTTATTTATAATATCAGTCTAAGAAGATTAAACATACAAATGGATTAGTCTCACTAGATGTTGTTACTGTACTATATAAGGGTAAAAAGCAATACCGTGCTTAACTGCACGGTTTTTTGTTATATCCATTGAGTCAGGGTTTATATGAACTACAGTGACACGTCTGGTATTATACTAGTCCTATCAGTAGTTTTAATATATGACTGCAGGTGAAAAAGCTTCGTTGTTTCCCTGCAGTTTTTTAATGGTGATTTAGAAAGAGTAGTCGTTAGTATGTTTGCATTAGTAAGACAGAGCTCTTACAGCAAGAAACAAGAAAGGGGATAAAAATGAGTATCATAAATGCATATAACCTGTCCAAATCATACAGAATACACGAAAAGCAGGAAGGTGTAAAAAACACAATTAAAGACTTTTTCAATCGTAAATATACGTACAAGGATGCGGTTATCAATCTCAATATGACGATAGAAAAAGGCGAAATAATCGGGTTGCTTGGAGAAAACGGAGCAGGTAAGACAACTACGCTAAAAATGCTGTCAGGCATTCTATATCCTACATACGGTAAGGTCATTGTATTAAATTATACTCCAACGCAAAGGAAGAAGGAATTTCTAAAAAAGATTGCTTTTGTTATGGGCAATAAGAGTGAGATTAACTGGGATTTGCCGGCTGTTGATACCTTCAGATACCAAAAGCTGGTCTATCAGGTTCCTAATGAGTTATATAATAAGAATATTAATTTGCTTGCAGAGATGCTTAATGTGAAGCATTTATTGAATATCCAGCTGCGCAGACTCTCTTTGGGTGAACGCATGAAAATGGAGCTTATAAACAGTTTTCTCTATTCCCCGGAAATTGTTTTTCTTGATGAACCTACTATTGGACTGGATCTAAACAGCCAGATTGCCATAAGGAAGTTTCTTCGCCAATACAGAGAAGAGAGAAAAACAACGATTATTATTACAAGCCACTACATGGATGATATTGAGGAAACCTGTGACAGGGTTATCCTCTTGTCTAAAGGAAGGAAAATATTTGATGGTTCCATAAGTGAAGTATCCAGGCTGTATTCAACTAATAAGGTGTTGCAGCTGGTGTTTGACAAAGCCGTTAATCCTCTTGAGTTTGCAAAGTATGGGGAAATTATTGAATTTAAAGATAATACTTTAAAATTAATTATCCGGAAAGAACAATATAAAAGCATCGTCACCGAGTTGATTGGTCAAAACAGAAATATAACAGATATATCAATAACAAATGTACCTTTTAAGAATATTGTCAATCAGATTATGGCTGAGGGGAGAATATCTTAATGCAAAAATATCTGTATAGTTTCAAGCTATATTTATTAACATCGTTTCAATACCGGTTTGACACAGTTCTGGGATTAGTTATGTCAAATATCAGCATATTTATTACAATTGTCTTTTGGCTGCTTGTTTACCGGAGCAATGGAACAGGTGTAGTTAATGGATATAAAATTGCTGACATGGTGACATTCTTTGTTGTTTCAAGCTTATTTCGAACATTTATACTGATCGGCAGTGGTTTTGAGATTTCAGGCATGATAAAGAACGGGGAATTAAGCAAGGTTATCATTAAGCCGTACAGCATAAATATGTTTCTTTTCTGGAAATACCTTTCCAATGCTTTTTATGAATTTTCAAAGCAGTTTCTATTTATGCTGCTGGTCATACCTTTTTTTGCCAGGTACTTAACATGGGACTTAACAGTGCATTCTGCGATCCTCTTAGTTATATGTCTAGCAATAGGCACGGTTATAAGTCATCTCATATGGATGCTGCTGGGAATGATGGCTTTTTGGCTTGAGCAGGCACAAGCTGTTATGTGGTCCTTTGCAGTTATATTAAACTTCCTGTCAGGTATGTTTATACCGCTGGATTTTTTTCCGCGCTGGAGTGTAAAAGCGCTGGAGATGATGCCTTTTGCTGCATTCAGCTATATACCTGCAAAATTATACATGAATCAGCTGCCCTTCATAAAAGGAGCTAATTTGCTGCTTGTTTATCTGATATGGGTTTTTGTATTGATGATATTAAACATGATTGTTTGGAGAGCAGGAATCAAAAAATACTCTGCAATAGGGGGATGAGGAGGCATTTTATGTATTACCTGAACTTAGTAAAAGAGCAGGCTAAATTATCATTTATGTCGCTTGCCATATATAGAGCTAACTTCGTACTTATGCTGATGCAAAGCATTTTAAATACGACATTGGGCATTTTATGCGTTGAGTTTATTTATATTCATGTAGACTCAATAGCGGGCTGGTCTCAAAATGAAATGATCATTTTATATTGCACCTCAATGATTGTAAACCAGATATACCGCGGATTGATAAATCCAAATCATTTGAGGTTCATAGAAAGCATTTCCAGTGGAAGTTTTGACAGGATGCTTATAAAACCGGTCAGTATAATTTTCCAGATAAACACCGGCAGTATAGATTATTCAAGCTTGCTGTCCTTGATTGCGCCTATAATTGTGTTAATCCTGAAAATTGGTGCTCTGGATATTAGCATTTCGGGACTGAATGTCATTTTGTTCTTAGCTTTTTTAGCTAATGCAGTCATTTTGCTGACTTCATTTATGATGCTCCTGTATTCACTTGCTTTTAAACATATAAAGGTTTATGGCTTGACAGGCATTTATTTTATACTGATGTCCATGTCAGAGAAACCAAAGGAGATATTTTCATGCAAGGAAATAATGTATGCTTTCATTATGTTGATTCCATCCATTCCATTAGCGTATGTTCCGGCATCTTTGCTTCTCAATAAAGGCAGTATTCCCGATATGATAGCCGCTGCTGTTTCAGGAATTCTGTTTTTCTTGATATCTATTTCAGCTATAAAAAAAGGCATAAGAAATTATACCAGTGCAAGCAGCTGAAAACAGCTTGTTTTCATAAAATCTTCATATTAGTTCTATACAATTAGATCTTTATAATAGGGAATAGCAGGAAGAAATTCTTTTCTTCATAAAATCTCCACAAATGTGTGTTAATCTCAGTTATGAATAATATAAATCAGACTTCTTACTAATCTTGAACGAGGTGGTATTACAATGGGTAAATCAAATAAAGTAAACAAAAAAGTGAAAACAACGCACAAAACTTATAAAAAGACATTTGCTGCAATTGCTGTTATTGCAGTTCTTGTCACTGGTTTAATTATAATCAAACTCAGTTCAGGCGGGGTAACAGGGGCTGAATCAGGCGATCTTAAAATACTAAAAAGTGAAGTCTCAGACACTGTTAAATTCTATCCCTATAAGGCAGGCAGGACAAACATGGAAGTCCTGGCTGTATTGGCAAGTGACGGAACTGTAAGAACAGCCTTTAATACTTGCCAGGTATGCTACGATTCCGGCAGAGGTTATTATAAGCAGGAAGGCAATGAATTAGTATGCCAGAATTGCGGCAACAGGTTCAGGCTTGATCAGGTAGAAAAGATAAAGGGTGGATGCAATCCTGTTCCTATTACGGCAGAAGACAAAACAGAGGATGACACAAGCATTGTAATTTCGCAAGTATTTCTGGAAGCGAACAAGGGATTGTTCGGGAATTGGAGGAAGTAGGGAGAGATGAAAGTGTTGAGACGTATAAAAAAGGTTATTAATAATTTCATAGAAAAACTAGCAAAGGAAAACGAATAATCCTTTGGTAAGGGTACTTTAGACTGTTGTCAGCTGAACCAGCAAAGCAGCAGCAAAAAATAGGGTTTAAGATATTCTTTACAGGGGGCCTGGTATGGAACAGAGATTGGTACGAAAAATTCTTCAGGTAGACGGCATGACATGTACAAGCTGTGAAATGAGAATAGAAAGAGCTCTGAAAAAGCTTGACGGAGTAATAGAATCTAAGGCAGTTTTCAGCAGCTCCAATGTATATGTTACCTATGATGTCAATGTAATAGAACTGGAACAAATTATTGAAGCGATAGAAAATCAGGATTATGTGGTAAAGAATAAACCTGGCAGCGCGGTTGTTTCAGAGACAATAAAAGCAGAAAAACCAGCTAATGATAAAATGACTATCAACCAGCTGCTGGGGATTGGTATCATACTGCTTGCTCTTTATGTTATTATTAAGAATACAGTGGGGTTCAACTTTATACCGGAGATTAATCAATCAATGGGGTATGGAATCCTGTTTATTGTTGGACTATTAACCTCACTGCATTGTATCGCAATGTGCGGTGGTATAAACCTATCCCAATGTGTTTCTTATAAAGTCAATAATGAAAATACCGGCAGGCTGTCAATATTAATGCCAAGTTTGCTCTATAACAGCGGCAGGGTAGTATCTTATACAATTATCGGAGGCATTGTAGGAGCTCTGGGTTCCACTGTCAGCTTTTCGGGTG
Organism: Clostridiales bacterium; assembly: GCA_012842605.1. Classification (GTDB taxonomy): domain Bacteria; phylum Bacillota; class Clostridia; order Caldicoprobacterales; family DTU083; genus DUSN01. The sequence continues at coordinate 26,990 of DUSN01000072.1, read as the reverse complement.
CTGCCAAGGGAATAGTGGCTGTTATATCTGGTATATTCATGGTGATAATGGGGCTTAATATGCTCAATATATTTCCATGGCTAAGAAAGATAAACCCCAGGATGCCTAAAATATTTGGCAGAAAAATATACAACAGCAATGGCAGATACGGACCTTTTTATGTGGGATTGCTCAATGGATTGATGCCGTGCGGCCCGCTTCAGGCCATGCAGATTTATGCTTTGGGTACCGGAAGTTTTGCATCCGGAGCATTGTCCATGTTCATGTTTAGTATTGGCACAGTGCCTTTAATGTTCGGATTTGGGGCAGTAAGCACAATGTTAAGCGGGAAGTTTACGCACAAAATGATGAAAGTAAGTGCTGTGCTGGTAATTGTGCTTGGTGTAGTAATGGCAAACAGAGGTCTGGCATTGTCAGGCATTTCAGTTCCTTCTATGCCATTTGGTGCAGGCAATGCTGCTAAAGGCAGCAATGTTGCAGTAATCCAGGATGATGTTCAAGTAGTAACAACAAGGCTGTCATCAGGCAGCTATGAACCTATAACAGTACAAAAAGGTATACCGGTGAAATGGGTTATACAGGCTCAAAAAAGTGATATAAACGGATGCAATAATGAGATCATAGTGCCAAAGTTCAACCTGGTGAAAAAACTTGAAGAAGGTGACAATATTATAGAGTTTACACCGACAGAATTTGGTACATTTGCATACAGTTGCTGGATGGGTATGATCAGGAGTAAAATCACTGTAGTTGATGATATTAATAATGTTGATGCATCTGATCCTAACGGAGGTGATCAAAAATCCGATTATAAGATACCCACTGATGAAATTGCCGTTGCCAAAATAAAAGACGGAGTACAGTATGTGGAAATAAACATGGAAGAAAACAGGTTCTCTCCGGCAGTTGTGGTAATGCAAAGCGGATTGGAGACTGTATGGAATATTAGAGGTGTTAAGATAAATAACAGCAATGGAACACTGATATTTCCCAAGTACAATGCCCAAGTAAACATGCGGGAGGGAAAGAATGAAATACTTATAATTCCCAGCGGTGACTTTGATTTTTCCACAGCTGATTACAAATTTTATGGTTTTGTAAAGGTCGTTGACGATATTGATAATATCGATATAGATGCGATAAAGAAAGAAGTAAACCAGTACGTTCCGACTATACAGGAAATTGTAGATTACAGCGGACTGCCTTCATGCCATTAATGGCAATATATGCTATATAATTGAAAGGTGATAATGCTATGGATAAAACAATTGTTAAAATAAGCGGCATGACCTGTGCCGCATGTGCAAAACGGATTGAAAAGGCTGTTGGCAAGCTTGAAGGTGTTTCACAAGCATCCGTTAACTTTGCTGCAGAAAACTTGTCTGTTGAATACGATAGCCAAAAGGCATCTTTGGATAAAATCAAAGAAACTATTGTAAAGGTTGGCTATGGGGTTGTAGAGGAAGAGAAAAAGAATACAGTTACGATACCTATTGAAGGTATGACCTGCGCTGCATGTGCCAATCGAATTGAGAAAGCGATAGGCAAAATGGAGGGGGTATTGTGGGTTTCAGTTAACTTTGCTGCGGAAAAAGCAACAGTTGAGTACAATCCTCAGATAACCAGACTATCTGCAATTAAGCAGACAATTGAAAAAATCGGGTATAAACCTTTAAGTATAGAGAAAAAAACCGCTGTTGATGAAGATAGGCTGCGCAAGGAAAAAGAGATACGAACTCTCTGGAGAAAATTCATCGTATCTGCAATATTCGCTGCACCCCTGTTATACCTTGCCATGGTCCCGATGATTCCATGGCTTCCTTTCCCTGTTCCCAGATTTCTTGAACCTATGCATTATCCTTTAACTTATGCCCTTGTGCAGACCTCCTTAGTTATACCTATAATCATAGCCGGTAATAAATTCTACACGGTTGGTTTTAAAGCGCTTTTGCAGAGAAGTCCTAACATGGATTCCCTGATTGCAATTGGTACATCGGCTGCGATTGTCTACAGCTTATACTCGACTTATCAGATATCAAATGGCAATTCCCACGCTGTTGAAGGACTGTATTTTGAAACAGCAGGTGTTATTATTACATTAATATTGCTCGGCAAAACACTGGAAGCAGTGTCAAAGGGCAAGACATCTGAAGCTATAAAGAAATTGATGGGTTTGGCTCCAAAAACAGCAATTGTGATACAAGAGGGGAAAGAAGTAGAAGTTCCTATCGATGAGGTAGAAATTGGTGATATAATACTAGTAAAGCCTGGAGAAAAAATCCCGGTAGACGGTGAGGTAATAGACGGACACACGGCGATAGATGAATCCATGCTGACCGGTGAAAGCATACCTGTTGACAAAAAGGCAGGAGACAAGGTTTATGCTGCAAGTATTAATACAAATGGTATGATACGTTTTGAAGCTACTAAGGTAGGCGGCGATACAGCTTTAGCACAAATCATCAAGCTGGTTGAGGATGCTCAAAGCTCAAAGGCACCTATTGCAAAAATGGCTGATATTGTATCCGGTTACTTTGTTCCTATTGTAGTTGCAATAGCGATACTTGCCTTTGCAGGATGGCTGATTGCCGGTAAGTCATTAGTATTTGCTCTTACAATATTTATTTCAGTACTGGTTATCGCTTGTCCTTGTGCTTTAGGACTTGCCACACCGACTGCCATAATGGTTGGGACAGGAAAAGGAGCGGAATACGGAATTCTTATAAAAGGCGGAGAAGCTCTCGAAACCACTCACAAGATCAATACTATTGTCTTTGATAAAACAGGAACAATAACTGAAGGCAAACCAGTAGTAACCGATATCGTTACTGTCACCGGTATTTCCCGGGAGCGTTTGCTTCAAATTGCAGCTTCCGGTGAAAAAAGCTCGGAACATCCTTTAGGCCAGGCTATAATAAGGGAAGCAGAGGAAGAAAACCTTGGGTTCCTGACAGTGGAAAATTTTGAAGCTATTCCCGGACATGGCATTGAGGTTGTTATTGAAGGCATGAATGTACTCATAGGTAATAGAAAACTGATGGATGAAAGAAATGTATCCCTTGGTGAACTTGTCAGTGAGTCTGACAGGCTGGCAAATGAAGGAAAAACACCAATGTACATTGCGATGAATAATGAAATATCCGGTATCATAGCTGTGGCAGACGTTGTTAAGGAAAGCAGTGTTAAAGCGATCAAACAGCTTCAGTTAATGGGCATCGAAGTTGCCATGATAACAGGAGATAACAGAAGAACTGCCGAAGCTATTGCAAAACAGGTTGGTATAAACAGAGTGCTGGCAGAGGTTCTTCCGCAGGATAAGTCTAATGAGGTTAAAAAGCTGCAGGCGGAAGGCAAAAAAGTAGCAATGGTAGGGGACGGCATCAATGACGCACCTGCACTTGCACAGGCTGATATCGGTATAGCCATAGGTTCAGGTACTGATGTAGCTATGGAGTCTGCAGACATTGTGCTGATGAAAAGCGACCTTATGGATGTGCCAACAGCAATCCAGTTAAGTAAGAATACGATACGCAACATCAAGCAGAACCTGTTCTGGGCTTTTGCTTATAATACAGCCGGTATTCCGATTGCAGCAGGCGTACTGTATCTATTCGGCGGGCCGCTCTTAAACCCGATATTTGCAGCAGCAGCAATGTCACTAAGCTCGGTATCGGTATTAACAAATGCTTTGAGGCTGAAAAGATTCAAGCCATATAAATAAGCAGAAACTATGGATCAAATATTATATAATTATTAATTAAATAAATAAGAACGGAGGTTTAAGAATGGAAAGAACAGTATTAAAGGTCGAAGGAATGTCTTGTTCCCATTGCGAAAACGCTGTAAAAAAATCAGTAGGTGCTCTTGATGGCGTTAGTGCAGTAACAGTTGACTTAAAAGGTAAAACTGTCACAGTAGATTATGATAGTTCGAAGGTAACGATAGACAGGATAAAAGCCGAGATTGAAGATCAGGGTTACGATGTTGTATAAATAATGTGTACGAGAAATCCCCTTGTAGTAAAGGGGATTTTTCGTATATATTAAATTTTTTATGTTATCATCTATTACTGGAGGTATAGAATGAGCAATCAGCCAAAGAAAATACTAATCGTGGATGACGAAATCAAAATTGTAGAAGTTGTAAAGTCATATCTTGAAAACAGCGGGTATTTAGTGCGTGAAGCATATAACGGAAAGGAAGCTCTTGATAAATTTGAAAAAGAGAATCCTGCCCTTGTTATTTTAGATCTTATGCTTCCCGATATGGCTGGTGAACAGGTCTGCCAGGAGCTCAGAAAGAAATCACGGGTGCCTATTATTATGCTTACAGCAAAAATAGAGGAGGAGGATATTTTAAAAGGACTGAAAATAGGAGCCGATGATTATGTTACTAAACCCTTTAGCCCAAGGCAATTAGTGGCAAGGGTTGAAGCAGTTTTGAGAAGGGCAGACGACTCATTAGTCCCGTTGTCAAGCCTTATATCATTTAACAATGATGAACTGGTCATCGATACCTTGAAATACGCGGTAAAAAGAAACGGCAAGGTCGTCAGTCTGACTCCGAATGAATATAAAATTCTGATAACAATGGTTAAGTATCTTGATAAGACCTTCACCAGAGAAGAATTGATAAATATAGCTCTGGGGGAGGATTTTGACGGTTATGACAGAACAATTGACAGCCATATTAAAAACATTAGGCAAAAAATAGAAAACGATCCCAAAAACCCGAAATACATTCTGACCATTCACGGAGTAGGATACCGTTTCGGTGGTGAATAGAGAGGCGATTATATCATGAAATACAGTTTGAGAACTAAGTTATCGTTGTCATACTTTTCTGTAGTTCTTATTTCCGTGCTCCTGATCAGTGTAATTACGAACCTGCTGCTGGATAAGCACTTTAGGGATTACATCATAGAAAATCAGGAACGAAAGAACAGAGAAATAGTTTTTCAGGTAAGTCAGCAGTACAAGGCTGACGATAAGTGGGATACGGAAGGTATTCAGAATGTTTGCATCAATGCACTGAAGCAAGGAATGATTATAAAGGTGATAGATTCCTCAGAAAAAGTCATATGGGATGCAAGACTTCATGATAATGATCTGTGCGAGCAGATGCTGGATCACATAGCAAAGAACATGAGCAGCCGCTATCCCAACTGGGAGGGCAAATATGTAGAAAAATCGTATCCTATAGCAAGCAAGCTGAGCAAAGTCGGAAGTGTAGTAATCGGTTATTACGGCCCATATTATCTTAATGACAGCGATCTTGCATTCATAAATACAATAAACAAACTTCTTTTGGGTGTAGGTGCTTTTTCTCTTGTATTATCTTTTCTCTTTGGCTCAGTTATGGCAAAAAAGCTGAGTTCACCCATTTCACGGGCTATAACCACAGCTCAAATGATCTCTAAAGGATATTTTGATGACAGGATAACTGAACAATCCAGTACAAAAGAAACCGCTCAGCTTATTGAAACCATCAATAACCTTGCAGAGACTTTAGAAAATCAGGAAATCTTGCGAAAAAGACTGACAGCTGACGTAGCACATGAGTTAAGAACCCCCCTGGCTAATTTGCAAAGTCATATGGAAGCAATGATTGATGGCATTTGGAAACCTGATGCTGAAAGGCTTAAAAGCTGTCACGAGGAAATTATGAGAATTAACAGGCTGGTAGGAGATCTTGAAAAATTAGCGAAATATGAAAGTGAAAACCTGATTCTTGCTAAGACAAGCTTTGATATTTCGGAGCTTATCCGGCATATTATCCAAAGCTTCGAAAATGACTTTATAAGTAAAGATATAGATGTAAGGTTTATCGGTGAAACTGAGATTGTAACTGCTGACAAGGATAAAATAAGTCAGGCAATTGTTAATCTGCTGTCCAACAGCATAAAGTATACCCCGCAGGGAGGAACAGTAGAGGTTTCTGTTAAGGGTACTCAAGATGCTGCGGAGATAACCGTCAAAGATACCGGGAAGGGCATTCCTCCTGAGGATTTGCCTCATATTTTTGAGCGTTTCTATCGTGCTGATAAATCAAGAAACAGGATGACCGGAGGTGCAGGAATAGGACTTACAATCACAAAGACAATTATCGATGCACATAAAGGAAAGATTAAAGTAAAAAGCGAAGTTGATAAAGGAACTGAGTTTGTAATAACATTGCCAAAGCAGCCCGGCTGAAAATTATAATATTCATGGCAAGATTTGCCAAGCGTAATACAATACTAATTAAATTCAGCAAAACAAGTCAAGTAATATTTTGTTTTTCCTGTTACTCTTTATACAGGAGGAGCAATCATGGTTAGCTGGGAAAAGATTAATGCTGTTCAGCGAATGCAGGACTATATTGATGAGCATATTGCGCGAGCCTATTGGCATGTGGCTGCCTGAAAACCTGAGAAAACCCGGAACATCCGTATATGCCCAGGGTGTAGAAGTACCGGAGAATTATACAGGTGAAGTTCCGGAAGGGTATGATTTAATTGACCTTCCACCATGTAAAATGATGATTTTCCAGGGGCAGCCTTATGATGACGATAAATTCCAGGACGCAATAGGTGAAGTGTGGGAAGCTATGAATAACTATAATCCTGAAATTTACGGGTTTAAGTGGGCGGATGAAGACGGCCCCCGGTTCCAGCTTGCACCGATGGGATACAGAGGCTATATTGAAGCAAGACCGGTAAGGCAGATCAACGAGTAGCATGAGTATAAAGGAACATATAGACAGGGGTATTCTAAAATAATTACTTGAAAAGACGTTGTGAAAAATCAGCGTCTTTTTCTTTGCGATGATCTTTTTATTGATATATTTTCCGCAGTATATGATAATATACAGTGAGTTTATAACCACAAGGGGATGTAACATATGAAGTTTGTTATTAATGATCCGACTCCTGCTAAGCAGATAGCTGACCTGCGTGAAGCGGTTGGCTGGAATCGAATGGAGAGCTGTTATGAAAATGATCTTATGACCTCCTATTTTCACATAAGTGTATATGACAGCGACAGGCTCATTGGATATATTGACACCGTTTCAAATGGCGTTACAGATGCTTACATCCAGGATCTGATGGTGCATCCCGAATATCAGGGCAAAGGTATTGGGACTGAGCTTATGAACAGGACAATTGCCTACCTAAAAGATAGAAAAATATACATGATTTCAGTTATATTTGAAGAAAGGCTGCTGCCGTTCTATAAGCGATTTGGTTTTAACCTAATGCTTAGCGGTCAGATACAGACTTATGAAAAGGATTGAGGGTTTTGGCATGAGATAGTGTTTGTATTAAAAAAACGAAAGGAATGATTCAAATGAAAAAGGAATTTAATGTAAAGCCTGATAAAATAACAGAAGCCTGGCCTGGTGAATTTGCTGTTTTTTCATGGCAGGATTTTCTTACTGCTATTCCTTCACCCCTGTTTTTAGCAACAACATATAAATCAAATGGCAAAGAAAATGCCTGCTTGCAATCATGGTCAACTTTTGTTGGAGACAGCGGCGAATTTATCTGTATTATCGGGTCAGTGTCAAAGAGCGGACATTTATATCAGAGTTTAAAAGAAACTAAATGCTGTGTTCTTAATTTTCCTTCTCGCGATATATTCGATAAATGCATAAAGACCATCGAAAACAATGGCTTTGATAATGATGAGATTACCATGTCAGGATTGACTGCTGAAAAAGCGAAAACTGTAAATGCCCCTCGTATTGCAGAGTGTTTTCTTAATATTGAATGTGAATTTTTGTGGGAACATGAGCATTTTGAAGGCAGCCGTGATGTAACTGTAGCCCTGAAAGCTACTCATATTTGCATGGACAGCGACCATTATGATGAAAACAAGCTTGGCAGATATGGAAAAACAGGATACATGTATAATATACATAGTCCGCGAAATCCTGAAACAGGCGATTTAACACCTGATTGCTTCGGTGCGTTGGAATTATATAAATGATGTGGATAAGCATAGGTTATAGGGAACAACTTAGCCTATGATTTATATAATCATTCTTGCAAATAAAGCTGATTGTAATATCGGCTTTATTTGCTTTTAAAGTCATATTTGTGCAAAAGTAAAAATATGTCTGAATAAAATATTAAAACACATTGACATATTAAATACTATTGAATATAATTTAATAGTAGATAACATATTCTACTGAGCAATATCAAGGGAGTGAGTATGTGAACACACAATATAAAAAGGGAGTACTGGAACTGTGTGTGCTGTCGCTTTTAAAAAAACATGATTGCTATGGGTATGAAATATCGGAATACCTTTCAAAACATATTGACATAGCAGACGGTACAGTTTATCCGATTCTAAGGAAGCTGAAAAGTGAAGGTTTGTTAACTACTTACATGCAGGAAGAAAGCGGAGGGCCGCCAAGGAAATATTATTCAATAACAAGACTGGGTCGAGAAACATATGAAAAAGAACGGGCAGAATACCTGGATTTTGCTAAAAGGGTAGAGATTTTATTGGAGGTTGATGATAATGACAAAGAATGAATTCTTGTCAAAGTTAGCTGATGAACTTAAGAAGAAAAACATAGCTGATGCAGATGATATTATAAGCGAGTATGAACAGCACTTTGCTTTCAAGATGGCAGATGGTTATTCAGAAGAAGAGATTGCTGTTAAATTAGGCAATCCTGCTTTGATTGCTTCTCAGTTTGAGAGCTCGGACGTGGATAAAAAGAGCAGTGGAAAGAAAATAACTACAGTTATAGGGCTGTGTTTCATTGACTTTTTTGCAGGTATTTTCTTCATCTTGCTTATAGCCTGGGAGGCAATAATGGCGTCTTTTTCTGTATGCAGTGCAGCAATTGCTGTATGTTTGTTTAGCGGCACAAGCCCCTTGTCATTGATTCCAAGCATGCCTTATTGGCCCAGGATTGTGTTCGGAGTGTCTTTTGCTTCACTCTTTGTATTGTCAGCTGAAGGCTGCATTTATTTCGCTGCATTCATTCGCCAGCTCATGCGTTCTTACTGCCGCTTCCATCATAACACTTTAGCAGCTGCTTCCGGCAGCGCTTTGCTCCCATCAATTGCCATAAATCCGCAGTTCCAGGCAAAATTCAACAGGCGCATACGTTCTGTCGCATTGATTTCGTTAGCACTGTTTGCCGCCAGTTTTGTCCTCGGAATGGCTATATCTGTGATTTTATCCGGGGCCCTGGAGTTTTGGCATGCATGGGGCTGGTTTGGATACAATGCTGTCAAATGAATCAGGAGGTAGAAAATGAAAACCATAGTTATAACCGGTGCTTCTTCCGGCATTGGGCTGGAAACAGCATGTACTTTGACTAAAAAAGGTTTTAATGTTCTCGGGGTTGCCCGCAGTGAGGCTAATTGCAGCCGGGCTGAAGAAAAAATATTATCCGAAAACCCCGATGCCAATATCACCTTTTTTCTTGCGGACTTGATGCAGCAGCGCGAAGTCCACCGGGTTGCTGAGGAAATAAATAAGTACCTGAATGAAAGATGCGACGGAGAACTGTATGCTCTTATAAATAACGCCGGCTGTGTACGAAGCTGGTATATGACTACTGAGGAAGGCTATGAACAGCAATTTGCACTCAACCATCTTGCAAGCTTTTTGCTGACATACAAGCTTATGCCGGCCTTGATAAAAGCACATGGACGTGTAATAATGACCGGAAGCGAATCTCATAAGGGCATAAAGGTGCATTGGGACAATGTGAAGCTGTTCCGAAGATATAATCCGCTCACAGCCTATAAACAGTCAAAACTGTGCAACATTTTGTTTGCCAAAGGTCTCAACGACCGCTATGCGGCAGCAGGGATCCGGGCATATGTAGTTGATCCGGGCCTGGTAAACACAGATATAGGCAATAAGGAAACAGGCAGCCTTGTTAATTTAATATGGTCGATTCGCAAGAGGTATGGCGTATCACCGGAGATTCCGGCAAGAACTTTCGCTTTTCTATGTGAACAGGAAATCCCGCCGGAAGGACTATACTACTGCCTTTGCAAGGAAAAGAACTACAGCAGGCAGGTGACAAGCGAAAATGCCGACCGCCTGTTTGAATTAAGCGAACGGCTTTGCGATATTCATTACGGAAGGGTGCAGATGATATGAATGTAATGATCACCGGTGCAGCCGGCGGTTTAGGCCGTGCACTCGCAAATGAATGCGGACGTCGTGGATATAACATGTTTCTGACTGATATAAACGAAGAAGGCTTGCTCTGCATAAAGCGCGGGCTGGAAAGGCAGTATGATGTTGTTGTGGCAGCAGCAGCCTGCGATCTTACAAATCCGGAAAGTGTGGATAAAATGCTTGATGTTATAGATAAATATGGAATACGCTTTGATATGCTCTTAAACATAGCAGGCTTGGATTTTGAGGGAGGATTTATAGAACGTGACAGGGAAAAGCTTGTTAAGATAGTCTCATTGAACAATGCAGCTACCCTGCGTATTACCCATGCAATATTAAAACGACGAAGGCCCGGCAAACCTTTTACCATAGTATTTGTGTCCAGTCTGGCCTCTATGTTTCCGATGCCGCTGAAAGCTACGTATGCCGCTTCCAAACGTTTTCTGCTGGATTTTGCTGTCTCACTTCGTCAGGAACTGAAAAGAGAGAATGTAAACATACTGACGCTGTGCCCGGGAGGCATGGTAACGACCCGGGAGACTTTGTGCAGCATCAAGGCGCAAGGCTTCTGGGGGAATGTAACCACAAATCCTTTGGAGAGCGTTGCACGCAATACAATAGACCGTGCATTGTCAGGAAAATGCATATATGTACCGGGCATTCTCAACAGGGTACTTTCTTTCCTTGGAAAAATCATACCTCGTTCATGGATAGCAGCGGTGATCTACTGGCGCTGGAATAATGCTCAAAGCAAATGGCTGAACAATCATTGAACACTTATCCAGGCTTGTTTTCATCATTCCTGTACTCTAAAATATCACCCGGCTGGCAGTCTAAAGCTTTGCAAATTGCCTCAAGTGTGGAAAATCGTATGGCCTTAGCCTTTCCATTTTTCAAAATGGAAAGGTTGGCCATTGTTATCCCTATTCTTTCCGAAAGCTCGGTGACACTCATCTTTCTTTTAGCAAGCATAACATCAATATTAACTATAATTGGCATATTACAACCACCTCAGATCGTTAAATCGTTTTCGGTTTTGATAGCAATGACATCTTGCAGCAGCCGGTTAAGCACAGAAGCAAATACAAAAATTACAAAAGCAATGCCTGCTATTGTCATTCCGATAATAATTAAACCCGGCGCATCATCTTTCTCAGCTACTATATAGAAGAATGGCAAGCCGCCCAGTGTGCAAATTAGAAATTCTGCAAAGACAGATTTCATTATGACGTAAAATGCACCTCTCATTTTATTTATATCGATTATAGCAAAATATTTATCGAATAACAATATATTATTATATTTTTTATCACTGTGTTAATAGTGTAATAGAAATTGACAATCCCTTGAAATTTATATTTCTTATCAACCTTGCTGTATGATTTAATGAAAGGGGTATATTTATAATATTGTGAAAACTATGGTATAATTTAGAAGTACTTATTTTATTAATAGGTTTACTTGCAAGGGCGCATTAACCTTACCAATTAATTAAAGAACACAGAAAAATTATGAGTAGATAATTTACAACTAATAAAAAGCAGAGAGGTGAGTTGGCATATGGCGGATGATTTTTATTTGACATCAGAAAACAGTGCAGCAGAAGCACAATGGTTGATAGAATCCGTTGAGAAACCTTGGAGTCGTTCAAAATATGCCAACTATGCCGCAGCAATAATACCCCGCGGGTTTGCGGCATATACCCGTCTTTTTCATCCGGCATATTTAGAAGATGAAGACAGAGAGATAACCTGGTCAGAAATTACGAAGTATACTGGACGAACGCCGCATTCTCAAATGCAGTGGCACACTATTGCCAATTTCAACAACTCGGATAAATGCCTGAAGGGACTGACTGCACCTTATACAGGGCGTCTTCCGGAAAGGCAGGCCAAAATATTGAAAGAGATATTGCGTAAATACACGAGTACGCCTGATAATTGCTATTTTGCAATATGGGATGGCTGGGGTTTTCCGGAGTTGGAAAAACTGACAAATAAAACGGCGCGTTTTCATTTGCCGGATCGCAGTTATTATTTAATAAAAGGTCGAATAGATACTGCTTCCATCCAAACACCTTCGGTTCCAATACAAGCAGCAGGCATATGGTGGCCGGCAGATCGTGCCTGGTGTGCAGCTACAGAGGTTGATATGATGTGGACCTATATTGGCGGCACAGAGGATTGTATTAATGAAATTCTGGCAGATAACAGGTTGGAAGCTTGGAAAGCGTCATTAGACGACCGGGTTGATATAAATGGTGATTGTATAAATAATATCTGATACTTTTGGTAAGAACAAAAGAAAAAACCAAGGGAGAGAAAACAATATGGAACACAGAATATTCAAAACAGCATTTTCAACCGTTTATCCGATGTATGTGCAAAAGGCAGAGAGAAAAGGCCGCACAAAGGAAGATGTTGATACGGTCATCTGCTGGCTGACCGGGTATGATAAAGACAGCATGCAGGCGCAAATAGAGAAGGGAGTTAATTTCGAAACTTTCTTTGCTGAAGCACCGTTAATGAATCCAAATGCACAGAAAATCAAGGGGGTAATCTGCGGTGTTCGTGTAGAGGAAATAGAGGACCCGCTTATGCAAAAAATCCGCTGGCTTGATAAATTGATTGATGAACTGGCTAAAGGCAAATCTATGGAGAAGATCCTGAGAAGCTGACAACTCAGAAGAAATTTCCGATATTGCTTATTTGCCATGGAAGCAAGGCTGGACTCTATAGATGAGGGCTGAAATCCAATACAGAAAGCCTTCGGGATTTCCGAAGGCTTTCTGTGCAGTATTTAATAAAATAATTGCCATAAATGAAAATTAAATATAGAATAGTATCTGGTTTAATATTATAGGCAAACAATGCCGGTGCATTGTTCAATTAAAATATAAAGCACTGATAAATAACTATTGATATGGTAATAACTGAGAGGCTAATGAATGAAGAAATTACTGCTGAAACATAAATTGTTTCGTACATTGATAGAACTGCGCGGCAATTCCCGTGCCTGCGTTTATACCGAACCTATGTGGGGACTTTCAATGAATCTGTGTCTGCCTTATGCATCGGTATACATGCTTACTTTCGGCATGAGTGATGTACAGGTGGGGATTATCTCTTCAATATACATGTTTTCACAGATGATATTTTCATTTTTATCAGGTGCTGTCGTTGATAAAATGGGGCGAAGGAAGAGCACTGCGCTGTTTGATTTCCTTGCCTGGAGTGTACCGTGCCTTATTTGGGCATTCAGCCAGGGTTTTTGGTTTTTTGTAGTGGCAGCATTGCTTAACGGCATGATGAAAATACCGGTTGTATCCTGGGATTGTCTGCTGGTAGAAGATGCACCGAAAGACAAGATAACCCAAATATATTCATGGGTAATAATAGCCGGAAATCTCTCTGCATTGTTTGCTCCGATTTCCTCAATCCTGGTGTCCAGGCTGACTCTAGTGCCTGCCATAAGAATATTGTATATAAATGCTTTTATTATAATGACTGCAAAGATACTTATTCTATATAAGTTCTCTACTGAAACAGGTATTGGCAGAATAAGAAGAGAAGCATCTCGCAATAAGTCAATGAGCGAGATGCTGTCGGGTTATAGAAATGCATTGCTTAAGATACGGAATTCAAAGGGTACTGTATTTGCTATAATCGTTAGCATTTTAGTAGAGATAGTATCCATGATTACAATGACCTTCTGGCAGATTATTACATCACGCCATATTGGCATTCCGGATGCACTGCTGCCCATATTTCCGATGATACGCAGCATCCTTTCCATTGTGCTTTTCTTTACGGTAATCTCACATATAAAGCAAACCAGGCTGGAATGGCCATTGTATGGGGGATTCATCAGTTCCATAATTGGCTGTGTTTTACTGATCTCAATCAGAAACTTAGGTATATGGGGATATGTTTTATTATCGCTTTCCTTAATTTTTGATGCATTGGGAAGTGCTGTGTTAAATACGCTCAGAGAATCGTTGGTTGCTATCCATGCTGATCCTGAGGAGCGCTCGGGAATAATGGCCTTGCTGCAAACGACGGTTATGCTGATCAGTGTACCATTTGGATATATAGCCGGCCTGCTCAGCGATATTTCAAGAAAACTGCCATTTGTCTTAAGCATCATATTATTGCTGGCAGGCATTGCCGCAACAGCTTTATTTTACCACTTGCCCCTTAATAAGAAATATTTCAGATCACTGAAGGTAACGGAGTAATAAATGATTATTTATTAAATAAAATTTACCATAAAGGAGAGTATTGAAATAAAATGGAGCAGGAAAAAAGACAATCACAGTTTATATACGTATTAAGACCAATACCACGACTGCTTAAAGAAGAAAACTGGACAGAGCAGGAAGAAAAAATTATTGACAAGCACTTTGCCTATCTGCAAAACTTGTTAGCTGAGGGTAAACTGATCCTGGCAGGAAAAACATGCGGACTTGATGAGAAAACATTTGGAGTAGTTATCATAGAAGCTGATTCTATAGAAGAGGCATATCAAATGATGAACAATGATCCGGGTGTATCTGATGGCATCATGACAGCCGAATTGTTTACTTATAATGTAGCAATAATGAGGCAGTCCAATTCATAAAAATGTATGCAAAAGCAGCGAATAAGCACAATATTTATTATTAGGGTAAATACAAAAAACTTATAGTCAGTTGCGTAATAGAGGAGGAAATTTTATGTGTGGCATTATCGGTTATATAGGCAGCGAAAACGCAGTGCCAATCATTTTAGACGGACTAAAAAAGCTCGAATACCGCGGATATGATTCTTCAGGCATTGCAGTAATGGATAATAAAGGCTTTTCCGTTGTTAAGCAAAAAGGCCGCCTGTCAGAACTGGAAACAGCTGTAAATGCGCGCCCGATATCAGGATTTCTTGGGATAGGACATACCAGATGGGCTACGCATGGTGAACCATCGGACATTAACTCCCATCCTCACTTGGGGAGTCAGAATAAAATAGCCATTGTCCATAACGGAATTATTGAAAATTATAAACAGCTTAAAGAGAGACTGGAGCAAAAAGGAATTCAGTTTGTTTCCCAGACTGACAGTGAGGTTATTGCTCAGCTTGCTGAGTACTATCACACAGGCGATATAATGGATACAGTCATCAAGGTAGCCAATGCTCTTGAAGGTTCCTATGCACTTGGCATTATGTGCCTTGACGATCCAGACAAGCTTATTGCCATCAAGAAAGACAATCCATTGATTA
This sequence comes from Clostridiales bacterium, assembly GCA_012842605.1. Lineage (GTDB taxonomy): Bacteria > Bacillota > Clostridia > Caldicoprobacterales > DTU083 > DUSN01. The sequence continues at coordinate 11,596 of DUSN01000072.1, read as the reverse complement.
TAGGTGTTTCAGATAGCGGGAATTTTATCGCATCTGATGTACCCGCCGTTCTTTCTCATACCAATAAGGTCTATTACCTTAACGATAAGGAAATAGCAGTATTGACAAGGGAAGGCGTAAAATTCTATAACACCGATAAGGAACCGCTTGAGAAGCACCTTGAAACCATTACATGGAGCATAGACAGCGCAGAAAAGGGCGGATATGAGCATTTCATGCTGAAAGAGATTATGGAACAGCCTAAGGTATTGCATGATACCATCCAATCTGTGCTTGGTGACGGGGATAATAGAAGAATAATTGACAGTCTGGATATTACAAACTTTAATAAAATTGTGATTACCGCATGCGGTTCAGCTTACAACGCAGGCATGGTTGCAAAATATGTAATGGAACGGCTTTGCAGGCTGCCCGTTGAGGTAGACCTTGCCAGTGAGTTTCGGTACAAGGATGCTATTGTCGACCAAAACACATTAGTCATTTTGGTCAGCCAGTCCGGAGAAACTGCTGATACCATAGCTGCCATGAGGGAAGCTAAGCGAAAGGGAGCCGTTACATTGTCTATTGTCAATGTGATTGGCAGTACTATTGCAAAAGAAACCGACTATACATTGTATACACTGGCAGGCCCTGAGATAGCTGTAGCCACCACTAAAGCTTTTTCAGCTCAGCTGCTTATGCTGTATTTTTTAGCCGTAAAGTTTGCTGCAAAACTTGGCAGGATAAACAGTGAGCAAGCAGAAGAGTATTTTAAAGAAATTGCCTCTCTGCCCGATAAGGCAGCCAAACTGCTTGAACAAATTGATTTTATCCAAATGTATGCTTCTACCTGTGTAGGCTACAAAAGTATATTTTTCATTGGCAGGAATATAGATTACGCCATTGCCATGGAAGGCTCGCTGAAACTAAAGGAGATATCCTATATTCACTCTGAAGCATATGCAGGCGGTGAATTGAAACACGGAACCATTTCACTTATTGAGGAAGATACACTGGTTGTAGCAATTTCAACTAATGAGAGCTTGTATGGGAAAATCTACAGTAATGTAGAACAGGTTATCAGCCGCGGTGCAAAGGTGCTTTTCATAGGAAACTGCATTAAGGCTGTTCCTGATGAGAAGCTGTCAATTGTCGAACTGCCAAAAATCAATGATCTGTTCTCGCCTTCATTGTCAGTCATTGTGCTTCAGTTGTTCAGCTATTATGTTGCTGCCAATAAAGGTCTTGATATAGACAAACCTCGGAATTTAGCAAAAAGCGTTACAGTTGAATAGAAGACGACCAAAATATGGTGTTTTTGTGTAACCTATAAAACTTGTGTCACTAGTAAAAAGAAGCTGTGTTATTGTAAAGAGTCATGTTAAAAGTCATGGTGAAAATAGGGCAGGAAGCCTTATTGCAGCCATGATTTAATTTTAGGTAGAGTAGGGTTAAGGAGTAAGTTATAAGGCACTTTTTCCTGTTCATGACACGACTTTTTTATCTTAAATGAGAGAGAAAATAGGAAAATATTAGGATGATGGAATAGTGGAAATGGGTGATGTATAATTATGTATGACAAAGATAGGGAGCGGTAATTATACAGGGGTATTTTGCAATAGCAACGCTGCTCTTACTTATGACAATGGTTTTGTCTCGTGTTTTGCAATTGCGTAAGATGGGGATTAAAGCCATGAAGTTTGGTCAGAAGGATAAAAAAGATTTCTTGATTATTCCATTTGTTTTGCTGTTTTTTTATATAGTGTTTTCCAGTGTTTTTAACTTGCCCAAACTGGGAACCGAATTATTCAGAAATGAGATTGTTCGTTGGTTTGGCGTAGTGTTGTGCATGATAGGGCTGACATTTTTCCTGTTAACACTGATTTCTTTTAGCAAGAGTTTTAGAGTTGGCATAGATGAGGAACAACCGGGTCCTTTAATAACAACAGGCACTTTTGCAATCAGCCGCAATCCGATTTATACTGCTCTTGGTATTATATTGCTTGGGATATTTTTGATTTTTTCAAACTGGATATTATTGCTGTACTTAATTGCAGGCATATGGCTTTTTAATCGCCAGATTCATCGGGAGGAAAATTCTTTGAAAAAGGTATATGGTGAAGAATACATGGAGTACTGTAAAAAAGTCCGCAGGTATTTTTGACACATATATAATATTTCTAAACTAAGCTTATTCATATAATCTGAAGGAGAGACTTGTTTATGAAAAAATCATTGTTATTGATTATAATTCTGCTGATGACAATTTTTTCTTCTTGTAATGACAAGGAGTATGAAAATTTCCATGAACTTAACGATGGCTCAAAGTTGCAGCGGGGCAGTATTACCTATTCGTTTTATAGTGCATTGCCAAAAGATTCGCTTAGAGGCAAGCAAATAGGAATCGTTGATGGCGACAAAAAGCATAAAGTATTTGAGGTAAAAGGCTATTCATCAGATGAATGGATTATAGAATATTACGATGTAATGATGTCAGTTTATTCTTTATATAAAGCAGATACAGTAACTGACATTCCTGATGAATTTAAATAATTTAAAAAGTAAAAACTTATAAAAATAAATCACCTTTTTATACAGATAAAAATTGGTTTAATATGATATAATTTACTAAACGGCCATTGGAAAATATCAAGATGAACTAATAAGGTTAAGAAAAATCCTGTTGTTATCAGAAACACAAAAATGGAGGTATCATCAATGAAATATCGCTATGGGTTGCAGTTGTATTCCGTCAGGAAAGATCTGGAAAAGGATTTACAGGGTACATTGTCAAAAGTGAAAGAAATGGGATATGAAGCTGTAGAGTTCTTCGGCGAATTCAAATATCCTGCACAGGAAGTAAAACAAGTCCTTGATAACATCGGTTTGAAAATTTGCGGGTGGCATACTCCCTGGCACTATCTCCAGGGTGATCAACTAAATGAGACCATTGCTTATTTCAAAGATTTAGGCAATAAGTATGTCATCATTCCAGGCTTGCCGCATAATTTAACCTATTCTAAAGAAGCATGGCTGTCAGCAGCAGAAGAATTCAACGGCTTGTCAGAAAAGCTGCAAAAACACGGGATGAAAATAGGTTATCATAACCATTTTGCTGAGTTATATGATATGGATGGGGAAAAACCTTTCCATATGTTCTTTTCCAATACAGATTCATCTGTAATAATGCAGGTTGACATTGGACATGTGCTGTGCGGCGGTGCAGACCTCATGGATACAATAGCTGACTATGCAGGCCGGGCAGTAAGCGTACACTTAAAGCCGTATAAAAAGGGTTGCGAAAATCCGCATGAAGGCTATGACACGATGATAGGCGATGATGATATTCCATGGGCAGAGTTTATGTCATGGTGCAAAGAACATGGGAATACAGAATGGTACATTGTTGAGTATGAAAGTGAGGCTTTGTATGCCCCGCTTGAAGGTGTGCAAAAGTGCCTGGAGGCATTAAGAAAAATGGAAAATGACAGCTGTTTTTAACGGATAGACTTCGAAACTCTATAATATTTCATTTAAAATGGTGAAAACCGCAGCTTATGACAGAGTGCATATTATATGCAAATCAAGAGCTGCGGGTTTATTTTGTTTGCCTGTTGGCTGTATTAAATTACTGGTTTTAAGCTGTAATTATTGCTTTGTGAAAAAGGACATCCAGATTGAATGTAGAATACGTAATTATGTAAAAGCAATTATAGTAAATATGCTATGCTTTAGTAGATAATATATTATAGTAAAATAAAGCTTTTAAAAAACATAATAATAAATGATTGGAGTTCAATTAATGAGAAGGAGATTGATTGCTTTCACCATAGCAGTATTGTTTGCCGGTGGAATATATTGGTTTATTTCTGATTTCACTCGAACTGCTATGCCGCATCTTGCATCAGAGCGTACTCCTGATATTCCTAATACTCCAGATGATATTCCTAATCAAGACGGCCAAAACAATAAAGATAACAGTGATAATAAAGAAAACGGTGACAACACAGACCATACCGCTGATAATTCAGTTGAAAACAGTATAAAAAAATATGTAAATGAAGCAGGTACGACTATAGGAGAAAGATACCTTGTACCGGAGGGATTTACCAGGACTAAAGTTGATGAAGGAAGTTTCGGTGAATTCTTGAGAAATCAGAAATTAAAGCCCTATGGCGAAAAGGCCTTATACTACAACGGCAGGGAAAAACCTTCTGAGGGGGTTTATGACAGTGTATTGGATGTAGATATAGGAGGCAGGGATTTGCATCAATGTGCAGATGCCATTATGCTGCTAAGGGCTGAGTATCTCTACCAAAATGGGAGATATGATGACATATCATTTCATTTTGTTTCCGGATTCCTTGCGGAGTATAAGAAATGGATGGAAGGGTACCGGATAAAAGTTCAGGGTAATAATGCCAGCTATTACAAAGCAGATTCGCCATCAAATACATATAATGACTTTAGAAGGTTTATGGATATAGTAATGTCTTATTCCAGCACACTGTCCCTGGAAAAGGAACTGAAGCCGGTTCTGATATCTGACATCATGATAGGAGATGTGTTTATAGTAGGCGGAAGTCCCGGTCATGCTGTTATAGTAGTAGATATGGCTGAAAATCATCTTGGAGAAAAAATATTTCTGCTGGCACAGTCATATATGCCGGCTCAGCAAACTCAGATTCTTATAAACCCTATGGATGAGAGTATCAGCCCATGGTATTCTCTAAAGAATAAAGACAGTCTTGTTACACCGCAATGGAAATTCCAGCTGGATCAGCTAAAGCGGTTTGATGATAAATAAAATTTATTTTTATGCAAAAATTAAAATTTTATTCAAAAACCTCTTGTCAGAATGCAACTGGCATGATGTAATAATGATATCTTTATTTTAAAGTAAAGGTGGTATATGATGGAGAATGAATTAACGAAAAAATATGGATTGATTACAGCCATTGCAATGGTGGTTGGCATCGTCATCGGCAGCGGAGTCTTTTTCAAAGCAGAAGCTGTATTGAAAGCCACCGGAGGCAACATGCCGCTGGGTATTGCTGCGTGGGGTATCGTTGGTCTTATAATGATTATATGCTCTTATACATTTGCCATTATGGCCACTAAATATGAGAAGGTTAATGGCATAGTGGACTACGCAGAAGCAGCCGTTGGCAGCAAATATGGCTACTATGTGGGCTGGTTTATGGCAGTCATTTACAATCCAACACTCACCTCTGTGCTGGCATGGGTTTCAGCCCGCTATACTTGTGTGCTTCTTGGATGGGATATTACAGGTGGTTCATGCATGACTATAGCTTGTTTCTATCTGGTAGCCAGTTATGCAATTAATGCTCTGTCACCTGTCATAGGAGGAAAATTCCAGGTTTCAGCTACGATTATTAAACTCATACCGTTAATGCTTATGGCAGTAGTAGGAACCATAGTTGGTTTGGTAAACGGCATGACCATTGAAAACTTTTCAACAACGGTCGATACCAGCATTGGAATCGGCGGAGGATTGTTCGCATCAGTAGTAGCAGTAGCATTTGCCTATGAAGGCTGGATTATTGCAACCTCTATCAATTCAGAGCTTATAGATTCCAAGAGAAATCTGCCGATAGCACTGATTCTTGGTTCACTCATAGTAGTTTTTGTTTATATTTTCTATTACATCGGCCTTGCCGGTGCTGTCAGCACTGAAGCCCTGATGGAAAGCGGGCAATCAGGGGCAAAGATGGCATTCCAGAATATATTTGGCAGAGTAGGCGGGTCACTGATTTTCGTTTTTGTAATTATTTCATGCTTAGGTACCCTGAACGGGTTAATGATTGGCTGCACCCGCGGAATGTATTCCTTAGCTGCCCGCAACAGAGGCCCCCTGCCGGAAACATTCAAGCAGGTTGACAGGGTTACCAATATGCCAACCAACTCCTCAATCTTTGGTTTACTGCTCTGTGCTTTCTGGCTGCTGTATTTCTATGGAGCAATTTTAACCGACTCATGGTTTGGTCCTTTCTCCTTTGATACGTCAGAACTTCCTATAGTTACGCTGTATGCAGCATATATCCCGATTTTCATTATGCTGATTAAAAAAGAAAAGGACTTGTCACCGGTTAAGCGGTTTGTCATGCCAATTCTTTCAATTCTAAGCTGTTTATTCATGGTAGTAGCAGCCATCCTTGCTCATGGCATTGCTGTTGTGTTTTATCTGATTGTATTTGCGGTTATCATGTTAATTGGAGTATATTTTAGCATTAAGAATAATAGAAAAAATTAAAGTTGGAACAATAAAAGACTTTGCAGGCTGACAGCCTTGTCTGTTGATAATCAGGCGGCAGTACCTTTATGGATCTGCCGTCTGTTTGTTTTTATAGGTATTCTTCATTACTGCGGTAAAGTGTTGAGAAAATATCAACTAATCCGGAATTTTACTATATATGTAACTATCAGTTTTATTCAACATATTATGGAAGTAGTATGATAAAGGGGGGATTGTATATGAGTTTCAGAAGGACGTTTCTTTATGTTACCAATATTAACACAGACAATATTGAAATATTCGATTTATCTACCAATGCAGAAAATCCACCTAGCGTAGGATTATTCGGCGAAGGTTTACTCAGTTCACCCTGCGGAATGGCTATAGAGGCAAACACTTTATATGTTGTAAATGCAGGCGGTCCTCAGAATGTTCAAATATTTGACATAACAAACAGAACCAACCCAGTGCCTGTAGGAAATTTCGGCGGAGGAGACTTGAGTAATCCAAACGCTATTCTTTTATTCGGTGCTTATCTTTTTATAACAAACCTGAATACTTCAACGGTGGCAGTATATCATACCGGTATTGACCCGCATAACCCGCAGAAGGTAACCGAATTTGGAGGAGGTGAGTTGAACCTGCCTAACGGTTTGGCTAATTTTGCTAACATTTTATATATATCAAATGCCTTCGACTCTACTATTGAAATATATGATATTACAGATCCGGAAAGTCCTGTGCGTATAGGTGAATTCGGCGATTCAGACGAAATCACTCATCCTATTGGTTTGGCTGTATTCGGCAATACACTTTATGTGGCAAACTTTGATGGAGCACATGGAAATACTATATCTGTCTATAATATTGAAGATCCGGAAAATCCTCAGTTTGTAAGGCGGTTTGGTTCAGGCTTGCTCAGTGGTCCCACAGAGATGGCGATATTTATAGATCTGCTTTACGTAGTCAATGAAAATGATAATAGTATAGAGGTTTTTGATCTGTCGGAGGATCCGAGAGATCCAAGCCATATTGGTGAGTTTTCAGGCAATTTGAGTGAACCTTTCGGAATAATAGTCGTAGAACCTCTTGCTCCCTAAAAAATTATATACAGCAAAAGGCCGCGTATATACGCAGCCTTTTTTGTTGGGGCTGTTGAATCATTCTTCACTGAACAATCTGAAACTGTTTCCATTTGCCAGAACAATCAAGAGGAGAATGATCGCTATAATAATCAAGGTATCATCGTCTCTTCTTCCATCACGTTTGCAACTGTCACTGAATCCAAAGCCCATATGCTCACCTCCTGTCAAGCAGCTATATAATATTGTATGTTCCTGTTGTGAAATACGTTTCTGTGCTTGCAGGAAGCGGCAGTATAATGAGCTGTTGTTTTTAGTAAAACATGCATTCTATAAAGTTATCAATTGTAATACCTGAGAAATATTCATTGAAGTCATCAATGCTCTTAAGCAGTCTGCGGATAGATTCATCCTGATACAGCTGATTTTTAAGTAATTTTTCTATGTCAGCAGGATCTTTTTTTCCAAAAAAGTCGCCATATATTTTTAAATCTATCAGATAACCGTCTTCTACATTGAACTTCAGCGAAAGGTTTCCGCCGTCAAATCTTCTGCTTTTTTCAATTTCAAATGCAGGGGATTCACCATAGTTCCATTCCCAGGTTAGATATTTCTTTTCCATGAGAGCTCTCACAGCTGCCAAATCAGCTTCTGTCAATATATATTCCTTGTCCTTGTAGTGTTCATCATTTAATATAAATTTAAGTAAAACGTCTTTGAATTCTTCTACAGTAATCTTTTCCTTCAAATATGGAGCCACATTTGTGACTCTGCTCCTTACAGACTTTACACCCTTGGATTGCAGCTTGTCTATTTTAACATTTAAAGCTTCCTGAACTACAGTTAAATCTGAATCGAATAATATGGTCCCATGGTGAAGCAGCCTGTTTTTCGAATAATGCTGTGCATTTCCTGAAAATTTTCTGCCGTCAATGGTTATGTCATTCCTGCCGGAAAACTCAGCCTTTACACCTAACTTGTCCAATGCTGATACAACTGGCTCGGTAAATTTCCTGAAATTGCTTGCAACATCCTGATCGCTGTTCACAATAAAAGTAAAATTGAGGTTGCCAAGGTCATGGTAAACAGCACCGCCTCCGGACATTCTCCTGACGACATGTATATTGTTTTCCTTGATAAATTTTGCATTAATCTCTTCAATGGTGTTTTGATTCCTGCCGATAATTACCGATGGCTCGTTTTGCCATAAAATCACATATTCTTCACTGGGATCAAAATTGTAAAATACATATTCCTCTAATGCCAGGTTGAAATGCGGATCTTTGCATTCGTTTCTTATGCTGATCATATCTAACCTCGATTTTTGTTTTTTGCTTATAAATATATGCGATTTGCGGGCTTCTGTCAAGAAAGCAATTCATTTGCCAGCTCAATAAACCTGTTAATGTCATTTCTTATCAGATTCAGAGAACTTCTCCAGAAGTCGATGGAATGAATATCAATGCCCACCATTCTTGCTACATCAATTATATTATTCCTGCCTGTTGCATTTAAGAGCCTGTCGTATTCCGGAACAAAGTCTTTGCCGCGTTTCAAGTATTCTGCATATACCCCTTTAGAGAACAGCAAACCGAATGCATAGGGGAAATTGTAAAAATTACGTCCGGTGAAAAAATAGTGCGGTTTACAAATCCACATATAAGGATGCAGGTAATTGTGGTCAAGGCTGTCGCCATAAGCTTGTTTTTGAGCCTGTATCATAAGTTCTTTTATTTCTTCAACAGAAAGAGAATGATCTTTTCTGGTGTTGAATACGGCACTTTCAAAAATGAACCTGCTGTAGATATCCACTATTACCTGACCGGCATCAGAGATGTTCATTTCCAGTATGCTGAAAGCCTGTTCAGGAGTGGCTTCTTTCAAAGCTGCATTCATAATAATAGTTTCACAAAAAATGGAGGCTGTTTCTGCTATGGGCATGGTATAATTGCAGTTCAGAATGGATTCGCTTTTTAGACAATGTCCATGGTATCCATGCCCAAGTTCATGAGCCAATGTAGTCATGCTGCTGAAGCTGCCGCTGAAATTGGATAAAATCCTGCTTTCTCCTATGGCAAAAAGATTAAAGCAGCAAGCACCTCCGCGTTTTCCTTCCCTTTGTTCAGCATCTATCCACCTTTTCTCAAATGCTTTATCAGCAAAATCCGCCAGTTTGTCGCTAAAGGTTCTGAATTTGTCAACTATATACTTCCTGGCCTCATCATAAGTAAATTTCATATCCAGTTTTCCTATTGGTGCAAACAAATCAAAAAAGGGCAGGCCGTTTTTGTGTCCAAGAATTTCTGCTTTTTTGCGATAGTACCTGTGAAAATCCGGCAGGCTTTCTTTCATCGCTTCCAGCATTGTATCCAGGGTTAGCTGATCAATCCTGGATTTTATAATTGTTTCTTCCAATGGTGAATTATATCCTCTAAGTTCAGACACAGTCAGCACTTCGCCTTTAATGCCGTTAAGGCATGCGGCAGAAGACTCCTCAATTTTTTTATAGGCTTTCAGTTCTGCTTCATAAGCTTTTCTTCGGGTGTCTGCATTGCTGTCATAGGCCATGTTGCGTACTACCGGAAGAGGAAGCTGTTTTTGCTCACCGTCAATCTCCATATCAACCAAAAGGGTAGAGGTGAGTACATTTTGCAATTTTTCCCATGCCTTGGATCCTGTGTTGGACATTTTAGCAATTAATACTTCCAGTTCCTCACTCAGGAGATACTTTGATCTTTCTACGATTTGCCTCAAGTAAAACTCATGTTCCTTCAATATATCTGAACACTCAATAAGTTTATCCAGGTTTTCAACAGAGGAAAGCCATTTTTCAAATGCAACGGATGATTCTACAAGCTCATTATGCTTAACATGAAGCTTATCCATGGCCTTCAATGCATCCTGGTTTTTTGCTTCTACGCTGACAGTAAGACTTGAATATGCCATCAGTTTTGAAAACAATTGTGATAACTGAATTTCCTTGCTTATGTAGTATTCTGCTTTGCTTTTTGCATCTTCATGATTTTTCAGATTGGTTTTTGCCCATGCCTTTACTTCTTTAATCAGCTGGTCAAGTTTTTCAATATCATTGTTAAAGCTTTCTGACTGAAAAGATGTATATAGTTCATCAAGACTCCATCTCATTTTTAAATCCATGCTTTTTTCCTCCAAAGTATTTTTTATATTATCATATTCTATCTATATGAATTTTTCAAATATTAAAGGAAGCATATTTTATAAATTTATTCTTTGCGGCTTGCTTTTGCAGAAATTTACGGACAAAAAGAGCACCAGCGAAAATATAGAATTGAAATGTACCAGGATGGCATCTGGAAATTGTATATATATGATGATACAATATACTAAGCATTTATACCGGCAAAGGCTGATATCATTATGTCAAATGAAGCAGGACTTAAAAATTAGGAGGTCAGGTTTATGTATATCAATCCATATGATAAGGTAAACAAAAGCAATGGAAGATGGCTGAGAGCAAATTTCCACACCCATGCAGGTACAGGGGAAAACACCTGCGGCGCATATGAAATAGATGACGTAATTGCTGCATATAAGGACGGCGGTTACGATGTACTTACGATTTCAAATCATGATTTGTTTACAGATGTCCATGAATATCAAGAAAAATATGACATCGTTCTGATAAATGGCTTTGAATACAGTACAGACCCTCATATGCTGTGCATAAGCAATACTTCTGTAATAAAAGGCACTCATCAGGAAGCTGTGGATGAATGCAGAAAGCAGGGAGGATTTGTAATACTGTGCCATCCTAATTGGCAGCGCAAGGAATACTGGCCATGGAAAGATATTGATTTACTGAAAGGATATACGGGCATAGAAATATTCAATTCAGTTATTTTCCGGCTTAATGGTACAGGACTGGCTGCTGATACATGGGACTATCTGCTTTCACAGGGTAAGCTGGTCTGGGGATTTGGCAATGATGATTTTCATAGATGGTATGATCTGGCTAAATCCTGGAGCATGATTTATGCTGAAAAAGACCATGCAAGTGTTAGAGAATCCATTGATGCAGGATGCTTTTATGTATCTACCGGCTTAATTCTGAATGACTTTTCGTATGAAGACGGTCGAATTCATATTTCAGCCGGTTCAAAGGATACATATGTGAAGGAAAACACATATGTATTTATAGGTAAAGACGGCAGGATTTTGTCCAGGCAGACCGGTGAGTACGGTGAGTATAAAATAGACGACTCCGAGCTTTATGTAAGGGTACAGGTCATAAGTGAACATG
>DUSN01000071.1 GCA_012842605.1 Clostridiales bacterium | reverse complement strand
ATAGATCTCGTGCCAAACAACTAGACTATGAAAGGTTGCATCGTGATTTTAATCCACAACCAGGTCTTTATCACGAGCAATTATTAAAGCTTATTTGCGATCAGTATAGGGCGTTGTCAGACTACGGAATATGCTGGCTTGAAGCAAGTGATGAAGCCGATTTAAGAGATATTATTTATGATATGGAAGACAACGGTATAGACATCTCTTTGGAAGAATTGGCTGTGCTCTTTTCATGCTGGGCAACTGCTATTGCCAAAGACTCGTTGGCTATTGGGCATATTATACCAGACACAGTAAGGAATGGAATAATAAAAAAGGAATATGAAAGATTTGGAGTTAAGGAAAGCACAATCTTTACGCGGCATATCGTTAAAATCCTTAAAGAGAAAGGTTATTCAGATGAGCAGATAAAATCTATGTATTTTAGCTTCAAGCAAAATTATTTACAGAAAGGAGAAGGAACAGATACATATTATCTAAACCTTGAAAAAGTAAAGCTATCTTATGATAGTAATCATGTATGGTATAGATGTAGAAAATGTTCCGGTGTTTATGCGTATAATTTGTGGGGAAGATGTACTTTCTGTGGTAGCGAAAAAATATATGAAATGACGAAATATGATCTTGAAAGATATGCATTTTGGAATAAACCTGTAATTGAAGCTATTTGGAATGCCAAACATGGGAAAAATACAATAAAGACAATAAATACTGAAGAACATACCGCTCAGCTTTCACATAAAGATCAGCGGAATGAAATGTGGTCAACAACAGAGAAATATGAAATGCTGTTTCAGGATATACCAATAGATAATGAAACGCCGGTTGATATATTAAGCTGCACTACCACTATGGAGGTAGGTATTGATATTGGTTCATTAACTGCAATTGGAATGCGTAATGTGCCGCCTTTGCGACAAAATTATCAGCAAAGAGCTGGCCGGGCAGGAAGAAGAGGATCATCTATTTCAACAATTGTCACATATGCACAGGATGGGCCACATGACAATTATTATTTTACCAACCCTAGGGGAATAATTGCCGGTAAACTGAGGAAACCGTGGATTGATGTTGAAAATGAAAAACTGTTAAAAAGGCATATAAGCATGGTGGCGATTAATAGTTTTATGTCAAGTTTTGGAGCAAGCATAGATGAATACCCGGTTGTAGATTTTTTTAAAGAATTATATTCAAGATACAAAGAGTATTTGACTTACTGGACATTAAAAGAAGCAGATGTTTTTCTACTTTTGCCCAAAAAGTATTCATTTATTGCAGATAAGTTTAAGAAATGGATGATTGCTGAACTGGATAAAATTAAGGAAATGGTAGAGAAAAGGCCAGAATTGTTTAGTTCTGATAATGGAGAGAAAAAAACCGTACTTGATGTATTATTTGAGGAAGGTGTTTTGCCAACATATTCATTTCCTAAAAATGTAGTAGGATTTTATATTGAAAAAGAAAATGGTTCAAAAATAGAGCAAAAACCTGAGAGAGCACTGGATATTGCTATAAGTGAATATGCACCTGGAAAAGTGCTTGTGGTTAATAAGAGAACTTATAAGGTTGGAGGGATATATAGCTTTAATTCAAAATTCAAACCATACTACTTTGAAAAACAAGCTGCACCATACTTTGATGATCAGAATTATATTAAAAAACTTTATGAGTGTCCTGACCAAGCATGTGGATGGTTTGGTATTAATTATCCTAAAAACGGTGATTGTCCATTTTGTCGAAAAGCAAAAGTACAATCTGAAATAAGAATGCTGAAACCATGGGGATTTGCCCCCCTGAATGGTGAAAGCATAAAAGAGTCAGAAGCAGAAAGCGAACATTCATTTGCAGAAGAACCATGTTATTCAACTACACCTTTAGAAGATGATATGCAAAAAACAGAGTTTAAGAATATCAGAATTGCGAATAGAGAAAGTCAAACAATAATTGTACTTAATAAAGGTCCACAGGGGAAAGCATTTAGTGTATGTAAAGAATGCGGGGCTGCTGTTGCAGGAGATGAAGTTTTAAGTGTAGAAAAAATAGGTAGACCATACAGGCACCCTTACGTCAAGGCCGGCCCAAGATGTAAGCATCAATCTACTGAAAAAGTATATATTGGACACTATTTTCTGACAGACATGGTTGTACTGGAATTCTTAATTGATCCAAATAAGATAGATGTACAGAGCAGGTTATGGCTTAAGCGGGCTGCTGTAACACTTAGTGAAGCATTCGCACTTGCAGTCAGCAGAGTTATAGATATTGAATTTAACGATATCAGATCGGGTTACCGGATTCGTTACGGAGAACATAAAGTTTGGGTCGATATATATTTATATGATAGTCTTTCAAGTGGTGCTGGTTATTCATCAGGTGTTCGGGAAAGGTTAAATGAAATAATAGCAGAAGTAAGACAACTATTAGAAAAATGCAACTGTGATGAAGCTTGCCGTAATTGTCTGAAGCATTATTGGAATCAACGGATTGAAGCGCTTCTTGACAGAAAATCGGCTTTGCAGTTACTTTTATGGGGGGAAAAGGGAGAGTTAGCACCTGCAATATCAACTGAACAACAGTGGACTATATTTCAACCCCTAAAAAAACTGCTTGAGTTAGATGGAGTAGTGGAGTCCAGATTAGATATGAATAGTATTGTATTATTTAATGGAGTAAAAAAGAAAAAAGTTGTGATATATCCATCAATGTGGAGTTATGATAATATCAAGATAGATAAAGACACAATTGCTCTGTCAGATAAGCTTATCCAGTCCGCTTTACCAAAAGCTTATGAAGAGTTGAGAAAACAATGGTTATAAAACAATGGTTATCATTCGATATGCCTCTTTGATTGCATATTTTTCACGAAAAAAGGTAAAAAATCAATAAAGACATAAACCAAGTAGTCCAAGCCATGTGGAATATGCCGTATTGATATCACGGGTGGATAGAATAGAAGAAACAAAAGTATTAGATAATTAGAAAATATCATTATGCAAAAATGAGGCGTGCCATGCATTTATACGACAGAGTCAGCACTGGGATAAAAGGTTTTGATCAGGTAATTGATCACTTGCGATTTGGAGATAACGTAGTATGGCAAGTGGAATCAATTTCAGATTACAGAAGAATGGCTAATTTTTTTGCTGAAAATGCAAAAACAGAAAACATTAGCCTGGTATACATCCGGTTTGCCAATCATGAACCTATACTGGAAGCAAGCCAGGATATTAAAACTTATCATGTTGATGCAAGAAAAGGCTTTGAAAGTTTTGCCATTGAAATACACAATCTTATTAAAGAGCAGGGAAAAAGGGTTTTCTATGTTTTTGACTGTCTTACTGATTTATTAAATTACTGGCATTCGGATTTGATGATTGGTAATTTTTTTAAGGCTACCTGTCCGTATTTGTACGAACTGGATACGGTTGCATATTTTGCCATTAAGCGAAATTTCCATACCTATAACACCATTGCCGGTATTCGTGAAACGACCCAGCTTCTCCTGGATTTATATCAAATTAATGATAAAATCTATATACACCCGCTCAAAGTATGGCAGCGTTACTCGCCTACCATGTTTTTCCCACACTTAATCCAAGGCCAGGAAGCTATCTGTATTACATCCAGTCTGGATGCTTCCGAGCTTTTTAACAGCATTAATCGCGGGGAAATGAGACTGGATCATTGGAATACTATCTTTAGTGAAGCGAAAAAGATGCTGACCTCTTCCCGAGAACAACAGGACAAAGTAAAGAAGCGTCTAATGCATATGCTTATTGGCAGTGATTCTCGAATGTTTCAGTTATGTGACCGATACTTCACCTTAAAAGATATTCTCAGCATTGCATCCAGAGAGATTGGTACCGGTTTTATTGGCGGCAAGAGTGTTGGTATGCTGCTGGCAAGAAAAATACTGGAAGTGGAAGGTGATGATCGCTTTACATCACTCCTGGAGCCTCATGATTCATTTTATATCGGTTCCGATGTTTTTTACACTTATATTGTCCAAAATGGCTGGTGGAGACTTCGGACTAAGCAAAAAACACCAGAAGGCTACTATAAGTATGCTGCAGAACTTAAAGAAAAGCTTTTGCACGGAACCTTTCCAAAGGATATTCAGGAGCAATTTGTTCAAATGCTGGAGTATTTCGGTCAGTCTCCTATAATTGTTCGTTCCAGTTCTTTGCTTGAAGATAACTTTGGAAATGCATTTGCCGGCAAATATGAGAGTGTTTTCTGTGTGAATCAGGGAACACCACAGGAGCGTTATGAAGCATTTGAACAGGCAGTACGCATCGTTTATGCAAGTACCATGAATGAAGATGCACTAAACTATAGAATGAACCGAGGACTGGCAATGCAGGATGAGCAAATGGCCATACTAGTTCAGCGTGTATCAGGAGACAGGCATGGAGACTATTTTTTCCCTCATATAGCAGGTGTAGGGAATTCTTCGAACCTTTATGTCTGGGATAAAAGCATAGATATGAATGCAGGGATGCTCCGTCTTGTATTTGGACTGGGTACCAGAGCAGTGGATCGGACAGATGGAGATTATGTGAAGGTAGTAAGCCTTGATAAACCGCTTAGAATTCCTCCTATGAACTCTGAAGATCAGAAGAAATTCTCCCAGCATCGATTGGATCTTCTTTCGCTTGCAAAAAACACTCTGGAAAGTAAAGATTTGGATGAGGTTTTAGGCCTTCCATTAAAAGCAGACAAGAAATTGTTTTTTAGCCCTGACTATGCTGCCGCAGCCCGCATGCGTGAACTGGGATATACGGATTTTAAGACACCTTATCTGCTTGATTTTAAAAAGCTTTTTACAGATACAAAGTTTGCTGCAATAATGAGAGAAATGTTAGCTTTATTGTCAAAAGCATATGATTACCCGGTTGATATTGAATTTACTGCTAACTTTAATAAGGATAACGCCTTTAGAATAAATCTCTTACAATGCCGCCCATTGCAGACGAAAGGCCTGGGTAAGACGGTGAAGATTCCGGAATTGAAGGATGTCAAGGATTGCTTCTTCTCAAGTATAGGCAACTTCATGGGCGGAAGCGTACGCCTGCCAATCGATTATGTTATATTGATCAATGCGAATGCATACCTAAAGCTAAGTGAACAGGGAAAATATGAGGTGGCCAGGCAAATAGGCTTAATTAATAGAGAAATGAAAGGCAAAAATGCCATGCTGGTAGGCCCGGGCAGGTGGGGGAGCACTACACCATCTCTTGGGGTACCGGTGCACTTTACGGAATTATGTAATATGAAAGTTCTATGCGAGTATTCTTCTAAAAAAGAAGGTTTTATGCCGGAGCTTTCTTATGGCAGCCATTTCTTTCAGGATATTGTTGAATCAGAAATCTTTTATGTGGCTATTTTTGATGGATACCAGGATGTAATTTTTAATCCTGATCGTATTCTACTGGAAGAGAATTTGCTTACTATTTTCCTGCCCGGGAGTGAAAAATTTAAAGATGTGATCCATATTGCAAATACCAGCGGTATGGAGATATATTCAGATATAGTAACACAAAAGCTATTGTGCAGATAAAACCTTGTATAAAAACTTAGAGTTTATAAATATAATAGAAAAATGCAAAGGAGGATCACGATGAAAGGTACAAATGAGACTATAAAGACACAGCTTGCCCATCGTACAATTCGGGAGTTTACAGACCAAAAGATACTTCCTGAGGTTTTTGAAGAATTAATGGAAGCAGCAAGGCGTACAGCGACATCTACCGGTATGCAAGCCTCATCCATTATTCGTGTTACAGATCCAAAAATTAAATCTGAGATCGCCAGGATCTGTAACCAGGAATATGTAGCAAGAGCCCCCGAGCTCCTCATTTTCATTGCAGATCAATACAGGAACAATCAAATAGCCAGAGAAAAGAATTGCTTTGTTGAAAACGCAAGAGATATGGACCGTTTCTTTGCAGCCTTTACCGATGCATGTATCATGGCTCAAAATGTTGTAATTGCTGCAGAATCGATGGGATTGGGAACAGTGTATTTGGGAAGCATCCTTAATGATTCAGAGAAAATTTGCGAACTTCTGAAACTGCCCAAGTTAACCTTCCCAGTTGTAGGACTTGGTTTAGGGTATCCTAATCAGAATCCTCAGCTCAAACCCAGAATGGAAATGAGACTTAGGGTTTTTGAAAATACCTACACTACTTTTGAGAAATATCTTGATGAAATCAAAGAGTATGATGAAGAAATGCGTACTTATTACGATTTAAGAGAACCCGGCAGAACAGTAGACAGCTTCAGCAATCAGGTGGTAAGCAGACTAAAACAGCATAATGTTAAACGCCAGGAAATACTGAATGTTATCCGCAAACAGGGTTTTGATCTAATGATAAGATAGGCAAGTTAATATGATTGCTTTATATAAACCGGCTTTTGAATGATAAACCTAAATTGAATGGGGTTCAGATATGAAAAGAATATTAATTATAAATACCGGCGGAACTATAGGAATGATTAAAACATCAGAAGGTTATAAGCCAGACCGGAAATCTTTTTCAAACCTTCTTCATAATATGGACCTGTTAAGGGCAGAAGGCATGCCTTCATGGGACCTTATGGAATTGGATGAACTGCTTGATTCTTCAAACATGACTGTCGCTGAATGGAACAAGATTGGAAAACTTATTGCTGATGCGTATGATAAATATGACGGATTTGTTGTACTGCACGGCACAGATACAATGGCATATACTGCTTCAGCGCTTTCATTTATGCTTGAGCATAACTCCAAGCCGGTAATTATTACAGGATCTCAAATCCCTCTTTATGAAATCCGAAGTGATGGAAGGGATAACATTATAACATCATTATTAATTGCTGCATCGGACATGGTTTACGAGGTGTGTATATATTTTGGAAATAAGCTTTTAAGAGGAAATCGGACAATTAAATATTCTTCAGAAGGGCTTATTGCTTTTGTATCACCAAACTACCCGGTCCTTGCTGAAGCAGGAATATCAATTTCATACAATAAAGCATACCTTAAAGAGAAAGATACAGAAGAGTTTTCTTATGTTCCTTTTGATAAAATTCCTATTGGAGTTATTAAAGTATTCCCGGGAATCCAGTTTGAGCTTTTTGAACCGATACTTACAGAAAAACTAAAGGGAATAGTTATAGAAACTTTTGGTGCCGGTAATATCCCGGGATACAGCGGAGCCTTGCTGCCAATTATAAAAAAGGCCTTTGAAAATGGTACGATAGTTACAGTATGTTCACAATGTCCTCAAGGGTCTGTTTCACTTGGTGAATATGAAACAAGCATGGCTCTTAAAAATGCCGGTGCTGTTAGCGGGTATGACATTACAACCGAAGCTGCGGTTGCTAAATTATACTATCTTTTCAGCAAAGGCTATACAGCTGATAAAATAAAATATCTTATGGAGAAAAATCTGTGCGGTGAGATGAAAGGCTAATACTTTCTCCATCCTGACTGGAGAAAAGCATCCTTGCGCTTCTGGTACAGAGAAAACAGGGAGTAAAGTAACAGCATTTTAATACGGAAGGAGCAGATCATATGATTAAAAAGTGGGATTCAAATGAAATAACAAGGGAATATTTTGATTCATTGCTGGTAGAAATGAGGCATATAGATTCAGTTTTGCCATCTACTAAGCTTGAATTATATGGAGAAGTTTTTGATACTCCCATTATGATGGCTGCATTGTCTCATCTGAACAATGTACGTGAAAACGGAATGGTTGAAATGGCAAAAGGAGCTCTTGCAGCAAATGCAGTGAACTGGGCAGGCATGGGAGATGAAGCGGAGTTGGAAGCTATAACAGCTACCGGAGCAAGAACAATAAAAATTATTAAACCCTATGCTGACAATGATTATATCTTCCATAAAATTGAGCATGCAGAACGATGCGGAGTAATGGCAGTTGGGATGGATATTGATCATTCTTTTGCCGGAAATGGGCAGTATGATAATGTTCTTGGAATGCAAATGGCTCCTAAATCCCTTGAAGAGATTAAAAGTTTTGTAAAGGCTACAAAGCTTCCCTTTATAATAAAAGGTGTACTAAGCGAGCAGGATGCGTATAAATGCCTTGAAGCAGGAGTGAAAGGTATAGTTGTTTCACACCATCATGGAATTATTAACTATGCAGTGCCGCCATTGATGATTCTTCCCAGGATTGCCAGAGTCATTAATCATAGAATTCCAATCTTTGTTGACTGCGGAATATCCAATGGTATGGATGTATTTAAAGCTTTGGCATTGGGGGCTGACGCAGTATGTGCAGGAAGAATTATTATAGAGCCTTTGCGGGAGAACGGGGCAGAGGGTGTAAAAAATCAAATTAAGAAAATGACGGAAGAACTGGCTGGAGTCATGGCAAGAACCTGTTCACCTGATATCAAGCATATAGATCCTTCGGTGATCTGGAGTCGCAGTTTTTAGAAACCTGTTACATTACAGCATACTACAAGTTGGCTGCTGCATGGTTATCTAAACTTTATTTCATCAGTTATTATGATGTTTAACTTGTACTAACTGGTATATTGATAAAATCCCATATCAAATTGACTCTTATTCACACCTTTTGACCCGGCTCTTTCCCAAAGAGCTTGCAATTAATGGCATAAAAAGTCAGGTATGGTTCTTAGATGAATGTTAAAATAAGGTAACTACGGAAAGGGGTTTATATGTGATAGGGTGGATAGAGGGTATACAAAGAGCAATTGAGTATATTGAGGATAATCTGACAGAGGAACTGGATATTCAAGATATTGCAGAAAAAGCGTTTGTTTCAGCGTTCCATTTTCAGAGAGTATTCAGCACACTATGCGGTTTTACGGTTGGAGAATATATTAGAAATCGAAGACTAAGCCTTGCAGCGCAAGAACTATCCGAATCAAATGCCAGGATCATCGATGTAGCCGTAAAGTACGGCTATGATTCTTCTGAAAGCTTTACCCGTGCATTCACCAAATTTCATGGTATACCCCCTTCAGTAGCAAGATTAAAGGGTGCAAACTTAAAATCATTTGCACGGCTAAAAATTAAATTAACATTGGAGGGTGGTACAATGCTGGAGTACAAGATTGTTGAAAAAGCGCAGTTTACTGTTATGGGCCGAGTAAGAAGTTTTAACAATGAAACTTCCTATGATGATATTCCAAAGTTTTGGCATGAACATATTCATAGCGAAGAAAGTAAAATTGTTTGCGGTATGTATGGGATCTGCATGGATAGTGATGGAAAGACATTTAATTAGTTCTCATTGAAAAAGTCTTAAAACTTTTTCATAAAATTTACCAAACCAAAAGGAAATCCCGTTTGAATGTCGAATTAGTAAATAACCACAAATACAAACTCAACACCCAACGGGATTAGT
>DUSN01000070.1 GCA_012842605.1 Clostridiales bacterium | reverse complement strand
ACCTATTCTTTTCTGATTATTATCGTAAAGTCTGCGTAAACTAAGGAACCGCCGTATACGTGAACCGTTTGTACGGTGGTGTGAGAGGTCGGTAGGTGAATTTATCACCTACCTCCTACTCGATTGCTGAATTATTTAATACGTTCAAGAAATAATAAAAATAAAGATAAAAGTATGAAGGGTGATGGATATTATGGCTAAAAAGAAAAAAGCAACACCCGTGCAAAAAGACTACCAAAACTTAGCAAAAAAAATAGAACCCAAAAGGAAAGCATTGCCTAATATCTTCCGGGCTTTTATAACCGGCGGTTTGATTTGCACCTTTGCACAGTTTTTGCAAAATGTATTTATCAATTATTTTAATTTTGAAAAATCTCAGGCAGGAAATCCGGCATCAGCTGTGCTGATTATTTTGTCTGCCTTATTTACCGGTTTAGGTGTTTACGATCATATTGCGCAATGGGCCGGTGCCGGCACTGCAGTGCCTATTACCGGGTTTGCAAACAGCATAGCTTCTGCTGCCATAGAGCATCGCAGTGAAGGTTTTGTCCTTGGTGTGGGAGGCAATATGTTCAAAATAGCAGGACCGGTAATAGTTTTTGGCACATTTTCGGCATTTGTTGTAGCTATTATAAAACTGCTGATTAAAGCAATAGGAGGATAATCATGCTAATTGGCCGTCAGTCATGGAAATTCGAATGCAAGCCGGTTATATTGGCATCTGCTGCAGTCGGAGGGCCGTTTGAAGCAAAAAGCCCGCTGGCTGAGGACTTTGACTATTTTCATGAGGATCTTTGGGTTGGTCAGGACAGCTTTGAAAAAGCTGAAGTGAAACTATTGGAACATGCCTGTCAGAAAGCGCTTGAAAAAGCAGGATTAAAAACTGAGGACATAAATTTTCTGGTTAGCGGTGATCTTGATAATCAAATAACCTCCAGCAGTTTTGCCGCCAGAGATTTATCTATTCCATATTTAGGGCTGTTCGGTGCATGTTCGACATCAATGGAAGGATTGGCAGTTGCAAGCAAATTAATTGACAATGATGGTGCAAATTATGTTATTGCTGCCACTGCAAGTCATAATGCAGCAGCTGAAAAACAGTTCCGCTATCCCACTGAATATGGAGCGCAGAAACCACCAACAGCTCAATGGACAGTAACCGGTGCGGGGGCTGTTGTTCTTGGAAAGAATGGAGACGGACCACGGGTAGTGTCAGCTACAATCGGCCGAGTTGTAGATATGGGGATTTCGGACCCGTTTAATATGGGCAGTGCAATGGCTCCTGCTGCTGTTGATACCATTGAAATACATCTTAATGAAATGAACATCGATCCTGATTATTATGATTTAATAGCTACCGGCGATTTAGGCTTTACTGGTTATGCTATAGCTCAGGAATTATTCAGAAAAAAAGGAATTAAGCTCAAAGAAGGTCTGTATACCGACTGCGGTATTTTAATCTATGGAAACGATCCGAAAGTTTTCTCTGGCGGCAGCGGCTGCGCCTGCAGCGCTACAGTAACTTACGGGCACTTTTTAAACAGAATGAAAAAAGGTGAGCTGACGCGTATTTTAATAGCTGCTACCGGGGCGTTGCTTTCTCCCATGTCATATCAGCAAAAGGAAAGCATACCTTGTATAGCTCATGCAGTTTCAATTGAGTATATACAGTAAAGGAGTAATGATATGGAAAAATATATTTGGGCTTTTCTCGTAGGGGGAGCTATTTGTGCAATAGGGCAAATTATGATGGATGTATTTAAAATGACACCGGCTCATACTATGACAACATTGGTTGTGGCCGGAGCAATTTTAGGCGGATTGGGATTATATGAACCTTTGGTCAATTTTGCCGGTGCAGGGGCAACTACTCCTATATGCAGCTTTGGCAACGCACTGCTAAAAGGTGCATTGGCAGAAGCCGAACGTAACGGTCTTATTGGAGTCTTGACCGGGATATTCGAAGTTACCAGTGCGGGTATTTCTGCAGCTATTATATTCGGCTTCTTTGCAGCTTTGATCTTCCGGCCGAAAGGCTGAGACTTTGCTTGTTGTTATTCTAATTGTATATTATGTTTCTAAAATAAAAAAAGCTGTTCTCTGTACAGCTTTTTTGTTCTGGTGCGAAAGGCGGGAGTCGAACCCGCACGGTATTGCTACCACTAGACCCTGAATCTAGCGCGTCTGCCAATTCCACCACTTTCGCTGGTGGAGGAGGGTGGATTCGAACCACCGAAAGCTGTGCTAACAGATTTACAGTCTGCCCCCTTTGGCCGCTTGGGTACTCCTCCATATAAAATTAAATGGTGCCTCGGGGCGGAATCGAACCACCGACACGTAGATTTTCAGTCTACTGCTCTACCGACTGAGCTACCGAGGCGAAAATCAAAATGGCGACCCGGAAGGGGCTCGAACCCTCGACCTCCAGCGTGACAGGCTGGCATTCTAACCTGCTGAACTACCGGGCCACATGGTGGGAGCAATAGGGCTCGAACCTATGACCCCCTGCTTGTAAGGCAGGTGCTCTCCCAGCTGAGCTATGCTCCCATAAAATAACGCTGTTTTTCAGCGACAATAAAGATTATATTATATGTCTTTTAGAAAGTCAACCTCTTTTTTATCAATAAATATTCGGGGCTATTACCAGTATTCCTATTGCAGTTTATACATCTATTACTTGCCGGCACTGCTGCAATCATCTTCTTCTTTTAAGCTCACTGTATACATCCTCTAAAGTAATGCCTTGCTCTACCAATAAAACCATCAGATGATATAATAAATCAGACACTTCGTAGACGACTTCATCCTTTGAACGGTTTTTTGATGCTATGATAACTTCCGATGTTTCTTCCCCTACCTTTTTAAGAATCTTATCCAAACCTTTCTCAAAAAGATAGTTGGTATATGAGCCTTCCTTTGGATGGAGCCTTCGATCTGCCACTACATTATATAGTTCTTTCAGGATAGAAACTGTGTTACCGTAAACATTTTCAGGTTCAAAAACCGGCTCGTCTATTTTTATTATATCATATTCATCATTGATTTTGCTGTGGAAACAGGAATAATGCCCGGTATGACAAGCTGCAACAGCCTGTTTTACTTTAAACAGCAGAGCATCCTTATCGCAGTCGAAATATACTTCTTCAATTGTCTGGATATGGCCGGAAGTTTCTCCCTTCATCCACAGCTTTTGACGACTTCTGCTCCAGAAATGAGTCTTCCCTGTTTGCAGGCTTTTTTCCAGC
The DNA here is from genome assembly GCA_012842605.1 of Clostridiales bacterium. Lineage (GTDB taxonomy): Bacteria > Bacillota > Clostridia > Caldicoprobacterales > DTU083 > DUSN01. The sequence goes on along the minus strand of DUSN01000070.1, from coordinate 177,051 downwards.
GCTTCCCTGTTCATATAGCCCAGCATCAATACTTCGCCGGATTCCGCATCCTGTATTACAGCAGGTATAAGGCCATTTTCATCAAAGCGCAATTGCTCATCAAGCAGCATACTTAACACTCCATCCTGACAGGTATTCCCTTACTCATCAGGTATCTCTTTACATCCATAATTGAGTATTCCCCGTAATGAAACAATGAAGCCGCCAATACTGCGGAGGCACCGCCTTCCAAAACAGCTTCAGCAAAATGCTCCAGTTTTCCTGCGCCGCCAGAAGCAATGACCGGGATTTTCACCGCCTGTGAGACCGCCCTGGTCAGCTCAATATCATATCCATCCTTCGTCCCGTCTTTATCCATGCTGGTAAGCAGAATTTCACCGGCTCCCAGTGATTCAACCTCCCTTGCCCATTCCACAACATCCCGATTGGCGTTTACGCTTCCGCCGTTCATATACACATCATAGCCCCCGTCGCTCCGACGTTTTGCATCTATTGCCACCACTATGCGTTGACTTCCAAACCTTGCTGCTGCTTCGGATATCAATTCCGGCCGCTTCAAGGCTGCTGAATTGACAGACACTTTATCTGCGCCTGCTTTCAGGACTGCTTCCATATCTGCAAGATCCCGTATGCCGCCCCCTACAGCAAATGGGACAGCCGCCTGTTCAGCGGTTTTTTTCACTAAATCCAGAAGTGTTCCCCTGCCCTGCTGGGTTGCGGTAATATCAAGAAAAACAAGCTCATCAGCACCGGCTTTGCTGTAAACCGCTGCAATCTCCACAGGATCACCTGCATCCTTCATGTTTACAAAGTTTACCCCCTTGACCACGCGGCCGCCCATCATGTCCAGGCAGGGTATTACTCTTACTTGCTGCATTCTGTTCACTCCTTCAAGTATTTAATGCATCAGACAAACGAATTTCCCCGGTATATAAAGCCTTGCCGATAATAGCACCTGCAGCGCCGGTTTCTTTAATCTGCTGTAAGTCCTTCAGACTGCTTATGCCGCCCGAGGCAATTATATTCAGCCCTGTTTTTTCTATCATTTCATTGATTCCCTCTAAGTTTGGGCCGCTTAACATGCCATCTTTAGATATATCGGTATAAACAACGGTTTCTATTCCCATTTTTTTCACCATAAGTCCCAGGTCAACGGCTGATATGTCTGTGGCTTCAACCCAGCCTTTGATTGCTGCCTTTCCTTGATTAGCATCAATACCCACCACAATCCGGCCAGGGTATTTTGCCGCAGCATGCTGAAGCAGTTCTGTGTTCTCCACAGCAGCAGTACCTAAGATAACCCTTTTAACTCCATACTCATCCAGCATACGCCGGATTTTTTCCATGGAACGGATTCCTCCTCCCAATTGTATAGGAATTGATACTTCTTTTACCATGCTTGAAATCAGTTCTTCGTTGGGAGAAAATCCATAAAAAGCCCCATCCAGGTCTACAACATGAAGGAACTCCGCACCTTGTCTTTCCCAACTGCGTGCCATTTCTACAGGATCTGAGCCATATACCGTTTCACATTCCGCCCGGCCTTGAAGCAGCCGTACACATCGGCCGCCCTTAATGTCAACTGCCGGAAGTATAATCATGCTATCATCCTTCCAGGTTATACATTTTCTTCATTCGTTATATCATCTGCAATTCTTGAGCAATATCATCTATACTTCACCTATTCGCTAATCGATCAAACCTTTTGTGGACGGAATATGGCTGCTGTTATGCATAATGTTCACAGCCTGCCGCAAACTTCTGCCCAAAGCCTTGAATGCGGCTTCTATCATATGGTGGGTATTTCTTCCATAAAGCACACGAATATGAAGAGTGATCCCGCTGTGGACAGTAAAGGCCCGGAAAAACTCTTCCAGCAGCTGTGTGTCAAAGTCTCCCACCATTGGTGCCAGAGCAGGAAATTCCATGTGCAGGTACGGCCGGCCGCTAATGTCAAGGCTTACCATAACAAGGGACTCATCCATGGGGATAAAAATTGTGCCGTATCTTTGTATTCCCTTCTTATCGCCCAGCGCTTGGCTCAGTGCTTTGCCCAGTACAATCCCTACATCCTCAACCGTATGGTGGCCGTCAACCTCCAGATCGCCTTTTGCTTCAACCTGCAGGTCAAAACCGCCATGAGCGGAAAACAGCGTCAGCATATGGTCCAAAAATCCTATTCCGGTTTTGCATTCTGCTGTACCGCTGCCATCAAGATCAATAGCAACAGTAACGCAGGTTTCTTTTGTCGTACGTTTTTCACTGCCCTTTCGATTCATTACCAGCCCTCCAGGTTTGCCAGAATATCTGCCAGACTTTGTATGATATACTTATTGTCCTCTGCTCTTCCGATGGTGATTCTTAGATGATTTTTCAATATCGGACTTCCTTCAAAATGTCTTACCACTATGCCTTTTTCCAGGAGGCCGCGATATACTAAATCGCCTTGCTTTACCTTGAACAAAATAAAGTTGGCTTCAGAAGGATATGGATCCACCCCGCGCAGGCCGTCCAATGCCTGGTAAAGCCAATCCCGGGCTTCAATGATCTTTTTCACACGCTCCCTTTGAATTTCCGGATGAGCCAGCATCAATTCTGCCGCTCTTTGGGAAAAGCTGTTGACATTATAGGGTGGCTTTGCTTTGTAAATTTCATTTGCCAGGGATTTGCTGCTGATCATATACCCTACCCTGAGTCCTGCTATGCCAATGGCTTTGGAAAAGGTACGCAGCACCACCAGGTTGGGGCATAAGTGTATAAGAGATACTGCAGATTTTCCGCAGAACTCATAGTAGGCTTCGTCTACAACAACTACACCGTCAAAGCGGCGGGCAAGATAATAGATATCCGAAACCGGCAGGGTGCTTCCTGTGGGATTGTTTGGTGAGCATATATGAAGAATCTTGGGTTTGTAAGTATCCAAGGCCTTCTCTATCTCTGATACGTCATATTGAAACCTGTCATTCAGACGGTAATCCACCGGGACAGCTCCAGCCAGCCTGGCATAATAGGATACCATGCTAAAACCGGGCAGAGGGCATAACACTTTGTCTCCCCAGCCCGCAAAGGCTGTAGTGATTATATGCAGCAGTTCATCAGAACCGTTCCCTATCAGTATATTATCCCGATTCAGCTGATGAATTTCAGCAAGCAAATCCCTCAGCCTGTCTGCATTCGGGTCCGGATATTGATGATAATCATTGCCGTTTAACAGTTCGGATGCCAGTTGTGCTCTGATTTCCAATGGAATGGGATATGGACTTTCATTAGCATCCAGCTTTAAGGTACATTTGTGTTTCTCTGTCTGGTAAGGTTTTATACCCTTAAGATCCTCACGTAAATATCCCTTCATCATCATTTTCATACCTCACTTCCATGGCATTTGCATGGGCTGACAGCCCTTCCATCCGCGCAAAATCCGCCACGTCCTGGTGAATCCGTTTCAAAGCTGATCTGTCATAGTAAATAATGCTGGACTTTTTGACAAAATCATCTACACTGAGAGGAGAATAAAATCGTGCCGTACCACTGGTGGGAAGAACATGATTAGGACCGGCCATATAATCTCCTACCGGTTCAGGAGAATAGTGGCCAAGGAAAATTGCACCGGCATTCTGAACCTCTGACAGCAGCTCCATTGGGTTTGCAACAGCCAGCTCCAGGTGCTCCGGTGCCAGGGCATTGGACAGTTTAACGGCTTTGCTTATGGATTCTACAAGGACACATGCACCATAGTTTTGCAAGGAAGAGCGAATTGTGTCTATCAATGGTTGTTTCGCTGCCTGCCTTTCCAGTTCCTGCTTTGTACCTGAAATAATTTCCTTGCAATTCGTTATTAGAATAGAAGTTGCCATGGGATCATGTTCAGCCTGGGATATCAAATCAGCGGCTACAAAAGAAGGTTTTGCAGTCTTATCAGCAATAACCACTATTTCGCTTGGGCCTGCAATCATATCAATGTCTGCAAGACCGAATACTTCCCTTTTAGCCAGTGCCACGTATATATTGCCGGGACCTACAATTTTATCAACCTTGGGAATGGTTTGCGTACCATAAGCCAATGCACCGATTGCTTGAGCTCCGCCTGTACGGTAAACTTGCCTTACCCCTGCCACTTTTGCGGCAGCAAGTATGGAAGGATGAACTGTTCCATCCGGCCTGGGCGGAGTTACCATGACAATTTCCTGTACACCTGCAACTTGAGCAGGAATAACATTCATCAGTACCGAAGATGGATATGCAGCCCTTCCCCCGGGCACATACACCCCCACCCTTTTCAAGGGAGCTATCTTCTGGCCTAGCATAATTCCCTGTTCTTCAAATGAGATCCATGTTTCCTGCTTCTGCTTTTCATGAAAGCGTCTGATTCTCTCAGCAGCCTTATCCAATATCTTCAGAAGCCTGGGACTTGTTTTATCATATGCACTTTGAATTTCCTCTTCCGCCACAATTAAGGCATCAGGTCCGGATAATTCTGCCTTGTCAAACTTCCTGGCAAACCTGAGCAGGGCAGCATCTCCTTCTTCTTTAACCGATTTTAAAATGGACAGTACAACTTTCCGTTCCTGATCAGCTTCCAACTGGGAAGGCCGTTTCAGCTCATTTATTACCCACGGGGTATCTTTACCTCTTGCATCAATATATCGAATCATAACGCTTCTCCTTCCAGCAGTTTTCTCAGTCCGTCTATAATTGCTTTAATTTCGTCATGCTTGGTCTTAAGGCTTACCTGGTTTACGACCAGTCTGGCACTGATCGGGCAGACCTCTTCCAGTACAACAAGACCGTTTTCTGCCAGGGTCTTGCCGCTTTCAACTATATCCAAAATCACATCTGACAATCCTGTTAAGGGGCCTAATTCTACTGATCCATTCAACTTTATAATATCCACGTTTTCTCCCCGGCTCGAGAAATAGTTCCGGGTAATGTTCGGGTATTTAGTTGCCACCCTTATATGGGTATTTATGATACCGGATTGCCTTCTTTCCGGATACCCTGCTACTACCAGTTTACAGCGGCCTATTTTTAAATCCAGCATCTCATAAAGCTGCCTGCCTTCTTCCAGCAGGGTATCTTTTCCGGCGATACCTATATCTGCAGTGCCATATTCAACATAGACAGGCACATCGCTGGGCTTTACCATAATAAACCGAATGAAACCATCGTTAGTGTTAAAAATCAGTTTCCTGGATTCTTTTCTGATTTCACTTAAGTCCATTCCCAGCTGTTCCAGCAGATCCATAGTCTGATCTGCCAGGCGGCCTTTGGCCAGGGCTATTGTTATCATAGGAAAAGCACTCCCTTCATACAATGAGTTCTTCAGTCTGTCCGCCGGATCGCAGCAGTATTTTGGAAATCCCTTTTTTACCGGCGTATTCTTCGGGAGTTTGACCGTTTTCACCGGGCAGAAATACCTCAACCCTCAACCCCTTCGATTTAAGATCCTGCAGTAATTCGTATCCTTCCTTATCGGTCTTTGGATCATAAACAAACAGTATATCTGTTTCAGGCAATACATCCAATCTGCCTTGCCTGTCCAGTGCCAATAGTATGCGTCTTATTTCCAGTGCAAAGCCAGTAGCAGGCATTTCTATTCCAAACTCAGAAATCAATGAATCATATCGCCCGCCGCCGCAGACCGGGTATCCCATGTCCTTGATCATGCCTCTGAAAATCATGCCGGTGTAATAGTTCAAGCTTTGAACCATTCCCATATCTATGGTAATGTATTTTGATAAACCTATATTTTTAAGCATGCTGTATATTTGTTCTATATTTTCCAGAGATTTAATGCAGCGCTCAGTTTTGGCAAGCTCCATTGCATTCTTTAATACCTCTTCGCTCCCAAACAGCATGGGGACTTTAAGCAGGTTATTCTTTGTTTCATCGGAAATTGGCAGTTCCTTCAGCTGCATCTCCAATGCCAGCCTGTTTTTTTGATCTGTAAGGCGGCGCAGGTTTTCAGATTGCTGCTCATCCAGCCCTGCATCCTCCAATAAACCCTTAAAATATTCCACCTGTCCAATATCAATCTGGAACTCATTAAGCCCTAATTTCAGCAAAGATTCAATTGCCAGTGCAATTACTTCAGCATCTGCTTCAGGTTTGCGGGAACCTAACAGCTCAATTCCTGCCTGCGCAAATTCTCTCTGCCGGATCTGCCTCTGAACCTCATATCTATATACATTTCCTATATATGACAAACGTATAGGAAGAGGTTGATTCTTCATTTTGGTTGCAGCTATACGGGCAATAGGCATGGTAATATCCGGTCTCAGCACCATAATGCGGCTTCCGGGCTCGAAAAATTTATACATTTCCTCCTGTTCTATTGATGCAGTGTTTCCGCAAAATAAGTCCAGGTACTCAAACAAGGGCGTATCAATTTCATTAAAACCGCTCAAATGAAACCATTGACGCAGCTTGTTTTCTATTATCCTTCTGTTATAGCATTCATCAGGAAGGGTATCTTGTACACCTTCCGGGATTTGCTGCATCCACTTATTAACAGAGCTGTTCATAACCTTCACCGCTTTATTGCTTTATCTGTTTATCACTTTATTATATTAAATTATTATAAACTTTATATATATACCTGTCAACAAATTTTCAGTAAATTTTTTCATTTGTTTTATATGCTGTTGACTAAAGGAAATACTGACTATACAATACGTATTGTGCTCAAAAATTATCAGCAGCATCAATTTTGTCTGCAATTAAGAGCAAAAACTAAGAAACAGGTGAATAATATGCTGGATTACCATATGCATACAATATTCTCAGCTGACGGAGAAATGACCATGGAAGAAGCCTGCCAGCAGGCTGTTATAGTTGGCTTGAAGGAAATTGCAATTACAGATCACATGGATATAGATCTGCCGGACAACCCCCTTGCATTTCAGATCAAAGATATGAATCAATATCTGATTAATCTGGAAAAAGTAAAAGATCAGTTCAAAGGCCGGCTAAATGTAAAAGCGGGTATAGAAATCGGATTGCAGGACTGGACCCTGGGCAAGGCATCAGCTTTAGTTGCTGATTATCCTTTTGACTTTGTTATTGCTTCCGTACATTTAGTACAAGGAGAAGATCCCTATTACAGGGTTTATTTTAACACCCGTGACAGAATAAAAAGCTATACGGACTATTACAACCAGATACTGGAGCTTTTCCAATATTATGATGATTTCAATGTGCTGGGACATCTGGATTATCTCAGGCGATATACACCTTTTGAATATGACCCTGCAGACCATAAGATAGGAAAAGAATTAATAGAGGCAATTCTCAATATGCTGGTACAAAAGGGCAAGGGACTGGAGCTAAATACAGCAGGTTTCAGGCATCCATCCAGGCAGCCCCATCCCCATCCGGATATATTAAAATGGTTTCGAGAACTGGGAGGAGAAATTGTAACGGTAGGGTCTGACGCACACTCCGTTCAGTATGTGGGCTATGAAAATAAAATAGCTCTCGAATGTCTCAAATATGCCGGATTTGACTATATGACGTCTTTTGCGGAAATGAAGCCGGTTTTTATAAAGATATGAGGTCACAAGCCGTAGAAAATTTGCTTAACTTCATTGTTTGCGGGATAGTTTAGTCTGTCTATTTCATTAATAACTGCGCTTACGTCATAAGCAAGCTCAACATTTTCAAAAACCGCTTTGCCTTCTGTCAGGTTAAGCATTCCGGCTCTGGCCATATTTTTGCTTTTTGACGGACAACCAAGGGAACCTATATTTATGTACAGTGTCTTTTCATTTTGATGTACGGAATTTTTGTGGCTGTGTCCGAACAGAACTACATCTGCATCAATATTGCTGAACATATGCTCACACTGGCAGAGAGTCAGATTCTTTTCAGGAGTATTATAGGTATTGCTGCTGCCTATACTGTAATGAACAGCATAAATATGGGTTCCTGATATAGTTATACTTCTTTCCCGCGGCAGCTGATATAAAAAGCTTTTGGATTCTTCGCTCAGCATGCTATGCTCCCATCTGTGATACATTGCTTCCCCCGGCTTCATTTTTGCGGGAAATGGCATATTATCCATTGTGCAGCTTAAGTAATCTTCGTGGTTGCCTCTGACACAGATCAGATTGCTGAGTAACATAAGCCGTCTGACGGTTTCTTCCGGATGCGGCCCAATGCCTATTATATCTCCACAGCATATAATATATTTGCAATTATTCTCTTCAAAATAATCTAACACTCGATCAAGAGCAATAATATTATTATGTATGTCTGATATTACTCCGATTTTCATGCTGCTTTCTCCCCGTTAATTTAAGTTGAAAAGGTTACTGTGTGATATTAGATTTAATATATCACATATGGTTTGTACGGTACAATATTAATGCTGTAAATCATTTAATTATTGAGCAGGTTTGTCTGGAGTAAATTTGCATAAAAAATGGGACTCGGATAATCGCTGCATATCATTCAAGTATGAAGAAATTCCTAATTCGTCCCATATAGCTTATGCCATATAATTTCCCAAACTTCTATTCTCTTAATAATGCTTATATTGATTCTAAATGTTTTCATGCCTATATTGCTGCTATCAGCAATACTTTTAGTCACAATAGCCTTTATGAAAAAACAGGAGAATATTTCTCCAGCCAGTAGTTAACCTGGATAATATAAGCCATTAGCTGGGGTGCTGCCATCAGCTGACCAAACCATGGCTTGCCATACTCAGCAGGAGCCTGCATAAAAGTAAGCACTTTTTTCTTGTCAACATAGGACATAATGGGTGAATTAGGATTGTTTATAATATCCGATAACACTTGCGCAAGCAGTCGCTCATAGTTAGGATTGTATGTCTTGGGATAAGGGCTTTTTTTACGCAATAAAAGCTTTTCAGGCAGCAAGTCTTTGCACGCTTCTCTTAAAAGGGCCTTCTCCATGCCCTGCCTGTATTTCATATCCCAGGGAACATTAAAAACATATTCTATAATTCTATGATCGGCATATGGTACTCTGGCCTCAAGTCCGGAATACATGCTTGCTCTGTCCATTCTGTCAAGCAAGGTCTGCATGAACCATTTAATATTAAGATACGTTATTTCTCTGCGCCTTCTGTCAATACTTTCATCACCCTCAAGATAAGGAACTTCCTTAAGTGAATCAGTGTATTTTGAAAAAATATATTCATTCAATTCAAGCTCCTTGATAAAATCATCAGCTAACAGCAATGTTCTGGTGTTTACATCCTTTGACCATGGAAATCCGTTTGTCCACATAAGTTCATCCTTATAGAACCAGGGATACCCTCCAAAAATCTCGTCAGCACATTCACCTGTCAAAGCAACTTTATTATGCTTCTTAACCAATGAGCAGAAGTACAAAAGTGATACATCTATATCAGCCATACCCGGTAAGTCCTTTGCATCAACAGCCGCATAAAGCAGATCAACCAACTGGCTCTCATTGCATTCGAGGTAAGTATGGTTTAAGTTATAATACGAAAGCATTATATCTACATATGGTCTGTCGCGTTCAGGCTGAAATGCATTTGATTTAAAAAAGAGATTGTTATCCTTAAAATCAAATGAAAATGTATTAAGCTGCATGCCTCTTTCAGATAAAAAATCAGAAGCTACGGCAGTTACAATGCTTGAATCAATCCCTCCTGATAAAAAGCTGCAAACCGGAACATCTGAAACCATCTGCCTTCGAATAGCATCACGCACTAAAAATGATACCTTTTCCACAGTCTGCTGATAATTGTCTGAATGGACCTGGCTTTCCAACATCCAATACTGAACAGACTTCATACAGTTCTTCGAATAAACAATATACTCACCAGGCTTTACTTCATTAATACCGCAGAAAACGCCGTTTCCCGCTGTTCGCGCCGGTCCCACTCCAAATATCTCTCTGAAACTGTTTATATCAATTTTAGGCATTATGCCCGGAAAGCAAAAAATAGCTTTTATTTCAGAACCAAAGACTATAGTGTTATCCTTAATTGTATAAAACAGCGGTTTTACACCAACGCGGTCACGATATAATGTGAGCGTTTCAAGTCTGCTGTCCCAAATTGCGAAGGCAAAAATGCCGTTCAATTTGCTGACAAAATCAATACCATAATGAATATAGGCATAAAGGATAACCTCTGTGTCAGATGTTGTCTCAAAACTATATCCTGCATTTTTAAGTTCCGGCATTAACTCATCAGTATTATATATTTCCCCGTTATAAACAATTGCATATTCAGTTTCGCCAATATTTCTTACCATAGGCTGCCCGCCGAAACATAAATCCCTTATTGACAGGCGGGTATGGCTGAGCCCTATATGTTTTCTTAAATATTCACCTTCACTGTCATTGCCGCGGTGAGCAATAGATTTTCTCATTCTTATTAAGGTATCATTCCAAAACTCTTTTTTTTGAGTATAATCAATTTCGTAATTGCAGAATCCCGCTATACCGCACATAAAAGCACCTCATTCACTGAATAAAAAATAAAAGGCGTTACCAGACAATGTACAATACATTATCTGATGAACGCCTTTGTTCACACTAACAATATATGCTGAGGCAAAACATGTGTTAATGACAATATCTAATCATTCTTTATATGATTTGTCATATATTCTGCATATTCTTTTGCATGCAAGGCATTTACCCTCATTCTTTATAAGAACATCAAATTATTCATTGTATTCACGATTCAGTCTTCAGCCATTCAAGCACAGGCTGGAGATTCTCCTCTTTAACTCCGTCAAACCCGTTTTCTATATGGTCAATTGCTTCTATTGTTTCTTCATCTTTATCCTTGCGTCTTTTAAGCATTTTGACAAACAAGGACAATATAAATTTATCCATTCCCTTTAACTGTTTCAAAGGCAGGCAGCCGCCGCGGAGATAGAAAAACGGCAGATTATCTATTCGATTTCTTTCAATAACTGCTTCAGTGGATGGTTCAGCGCAGCGAGCGGTGCCCGTTGCACAAACAGCTTTTATATTGAGGTTTCGTACTTTTTTAAGACCTTGTACCTTTCCGGCCATCATCCATCCCATAAAAATGATTTCCTCATTCTTATCAACATTGGATATTTCTTTGGTTGGATATGCCTTGATTCCGGTTTTTGCAGAAAGCATATCAGCATATCTCCTGGTAAAACCGGTTTTTGACTCATAAACTATTACCATCATCACAACTCCTTATCATTCATATATATTTAACTGTTGCCATTACGAACAGTTTCATACATTATGCTCCTCATGTATCAATGATGTCTCCCTGGCTGTTTTGATTTACTATATATTTCATAGAAACATACTTGGACTCATCAGGAGCAAAACCCAGCTTTCTGTATAATGAATAACCGGCCTGCGTAGCCTTCAAGTCCAGGTAAGAAAGATTTCTGCACTTTGCCTCCTCTATCGCCATTTTCATCAAACTACCGGCCAGCCCTCTTTTTCGGTATTGAGGTAATGTATATACATTCAGTATGGTACCGGTTAAGCCGGTTATATAGCCGGGGTTAGCAGGTCTTTCAACAATCAGGAGGAATACGGTTGATACTATTGCATTACCGTCTTCACAGACAAAAACAATCAAATCCTGGTTTAAGTGTTTCTTGAAATAATCTGACAGCTGTGATTTTATTGCACTGGTTTGCTCCTCTGTCAACCCGTCATAATCTTCCGATAAATATGCCAAACGCATATTTATCATCTGGGAAATATCCGCTCCGTCAGCCCGCCTGAATTGCACAGCATGTCCCCCTTTTTAAATTTTAATATGTAAAGCATACCACTATTGCCAAAAAATATCAAATATAAGCTGGCTGTACATCTATACAGCTTGTACATTTTTTAAATTTATATATTGACATTTAAAAATGCATTAGCTATAATTTTGACAATAGCAAAGGCGCTGTGGGCTAATACCCATAGCGCCTTAGTTATTTTAGTTTTATAATCCGAAGTTTATATAACAAGTTAATAACTAATTTAAAGCTTTATGTGCACAAAGGCGTGGTTTTATTACGGTTACCGGATGCTGTAATAGAATACACGCCTTTTAATATTTAAGGGGAGGAATGGTTTATGAGTACTACTATGATTGTTGATACCCTATGGGTAATGCTGGCAGCTGTGCTGGTGTTCTTTATGAACCTTGGCTTCGCAGCTGTCGAATCTGGTTTTGCCAGATCAAAAAACACAGTTAATATCCTGTCAAAAAACTTTATCGTATTCGCTGTATCATCGCTGGGCTTCATGCTGCTGGGCTGGGGCTTGATGTTCGGCGGAGACAACCCGCTTATCGGTACGCAGAACCTGTTTATTTTAGGCAATTCTAATCTTGATTTCTACAGAGATACCCTGACATCCAATGTACCATTCTGGGGCAAGTTCTTCTTCCAGCTGGTCTTCTGCGGCACTGCTGCAACCATAGTATCCGGAGCAGTGGCAGAGCGTGTCAAGTATATCTCCTTTATTGTATTTTCCTTCATACTGACACTTATCATATATCCGATCGTCGGTCACTGGATATGGGGCGGCGGCTGGCTGGCCAACCTCGGCTTCCTGGACTTTGCGGGTGACACCGTTGTACACTCGGTGGGCGGCTGGGCTGCTCTTACAGGTGCCATTTTACTTGGGCCACGTCATGGTAAATATGGTAAAGACGGCAAGCCCAAGGCAATCCCGGGCCATAACATGTCACTTGCAGTTATAGGTCTTTTCGTTCTTTGGCTGGGATGGTTCGGATTTAACCCGGGATCAACCATGAGTTTCCAGAACCCCGGTGATGTTATGCATATCGTTGTAACTACAAACACGGCAGCCATCGCAGCAATACTTACAACAACTGCCACAGCATGGATTTTTATCGGCAAGCCGGATCTTGGCATGACCATCAACGGCTGTCTGGCAGGTCTTGTTGGTATTACCGGCAGCTGTGCATATGTAAGTGTTACAACCTCATTGATTATAGGTGCAATAGCCGGTGTAATCGTCGTATTTGCAGTGCTTTTCTTTGACAGGGTAAAGGTTGACGACCCCGTAGGCGCTACCTCTGTCCATCTGGTTTGCGGTGTCTTCGGTACTATCTGTGTAGGCCTATTCGCCCAGGAAGGTGTAACCAGCCTTTCCACAGTAAACGGCTTATTCTTTGGAGGCGGCCTGTCGCTGCTGGGTGTAGAGATTCTCGGTGTAATAGCTGTCGGTGCATTTGTTTTTGTCACCTCAGCATTAACATGGATCCTAATTAAAAAGACCCTTGGTATCCGCGTCAGCCTTGAAGAGGAGATTCGGGGACTTGACATTGGTGAACATGGAAACTCCGCATATCCAGACTTTGCTTTAGTTGCTCCTATTATTGAAACTCCCAACGGCATTGACATCACATCAGCAGCAATATCATTTGAAGCACCTAAATCCGGCGCTGAGGTGGTAACACCTGATGAAGCTATACCGGTAGTTAACAAGGCACGGCCCAATCCAAAGATGACAAAGGTCACCATAATCACTAACCAGGATAAATTCACAAAGCTCCAGGCCGATCTGGACAAACTAGGCATAACAGGACTGACTGTTACCAATGTACTTGGCTATGGTATGCAAAAAGGGAACACGGAGTACTTCCGCGGTGCACCGGTAAAAACAAGACTCCTGCCTAAGATTCAGATAGACATAGTTGTATGCAAGATACCCACTCAAACATTAGTCGATACCGTAAAGAAATCGCTGTATACAGGCAATGTGGGTGACGGCAAGATATTTATCTATGATGTTGAAAATGTAATTAAGATCAGAACCGGTGAGGAAGGATATGATGCTCTCCAGGATGAAGATAAGTTTTAATATAGCAAGGGCATAAATGAGTTTATCTCATTTATGCCCCTTTTCTGTCATAACCATAGTGCTTCACTTAATACATTCTGGCCATGCAGGTCTTCTACACATACCATCCTGGAAAGAAGCCATGCCCGCTGTTCATCGGTTAATTCCTGCAATTTGGTTGATCCCTTTGATGTCTTAATGCGATCAATGATTTTATCAATGGCATCTATCTTATTCTCAGCGGCAGCTATTGCATCCTGCCATACCATACGCTTTTTTACCAGCGCATCCAAAAGATCGCTGTTATTTGCCCCTTCCGATAGTATGTTTTTTATCTCAGATAATGAAAACCCAAGCAATTTCAGCTCAAGCAGCGCTGCAAGCTTTTGTACCTGGTCTGCCGTATAATAACGGTACCCTGTGTCAGGATCTATCTTCGCAGGCACAATAATTCCCTTTTTCTCATATATGCGAATAGCCTTAACAGACACATTAAAAAAGGCTGCAATCTGACCTATCTTCATTAACTGTTCTTCCATACTTATTCCTCCCGGCTTAAGCTCATTGTTTCATTGATCCTCTTTACCCCTGCCTGAGCTGATCTGACATTCATCAAGCTGGTTATGAACATCATAGAACCTGCCAGCAAGCCGCCCCTGTATTGAAAAACTGCCACAAGCTCTCCAAAGGTCATTAATCCTGCTTTAATCCATCTCCAGCCAAAAAGCAGGATGACTAGATAGCCGCTCATACCCATCAGTGACAGCAGTCCGCTTTCCATGGCTTTGCGGTGCTGGATTTTCATCTTCTCTTTTCTAAGCTCCAGGCTGCTCTTCTCAAAACGCTTCAGCAAAAAATCCTGTACATCATATAGTATGGCTGTATCAGCACAGGTAATAAGCGCATTCATTTCTGCAGCATTTTCTGCTGCGGCTTCCTGGACATTCATTGACAGCCTCATCAAAGGTTTGGCAATAAAAAGCTGATTTAAAAGTATATGTGAGGCGACAAACACTATAATCAGGCTGAAAAGCTCCGGATTAACAAGAACCAGAATCACAGAAGTAACGCAGATATTTACAAATGATACTATTGCATGGGGCAGGTGCATGTTTTGGTTCAGCAATGCTGTTGCAGCATTAACATCGCTGTTCAGCCTTGCAATCCACTCCCCTGTCGGTTTTGCTTCAACCTGCTGCAAAGAAAGGCCGGAAATATGCTCAAACAGCTTTCGCCGTATTGCTCCAACCCATCTTGTAACATACTCTGCGTATAACATCCATACAGTTCCATTATATAAGAAAAGAAACAAACATAAAACTCCAAATAATCCACAGGCATGATACAGTTCATTCAGATTTCCGCTGTTTATGGCATCAAAGGCATGCATTAAAAAGTTTGCCTGAACAATCGTACGCAAAGCATCAAAGGGACAGCGCAGCAATGTTAAAATGCTAAAACGTCGTGTCCTGCCGGCCATTCGAAACATATCCCGAGTTGCTTTTATATTGCTATGCATTAAAAAGCCTCCCACCTTCCAGCCGGTATATTCGATTATACTCCATTAAGTCATCCGGCCTGTGGCTTACACTGACAACGGTCTTTCCTTTTGTGAGGCTTTCAAGAGCAGCTATAACTGCCTTGCTGGTATCACCGTCAAGTGCACTTGTCGCTTCATCCAGCAGAACAACCGGTGCATCTTTGGCAATTGCACGGGCAATCGCTATACGCTGCGCCTGTCCCCCTGACACCTTTCCACCCCGTTCACCTACATAAGTATCAATTCCATCCGGCAGAGAGGCAATCCAATCCGAAAGCTGTGCTGCATCACAGGCCCGTTTTATTGTCTCATTGCTCATAGGATGACCGCAGGTAATGTTATCCTTAATACTTGCAGGGAACAGCATAGGGTTTTGCATAACCACAGACACTTGTCTTCGTATTTGCTCCGGGTTCCTTTCCCCCTGAACCTCGATAATGCCATCCTGAGCTTTATACAAGCCGGCCAGCAGCTTAAGCAGCGTGCTCTTCCCGCATCCGCTTACACCGATTATTCTAATGCTTTCACCGTTTTTGACATTCAAATTTATTTCTCGCAAAATCTGCTTATCACCATAAGCAAAGGACAGGTTTTCAACATATATACTCATTTTCTTATCCTCCCGGTTTGGATTGAAACAAATGGTTCTATTCGCATCATATCAGCAGAGAATTTACGAAACATGGCAATTCGTCCCGGCATGTTCATCATTATACCGGACACATTCCCGGAAAGATTGATGAATACATACAAGGTGCCAATGGCTGTTGAACCCTTGACTGTCTGAGTTCCTCCAATCAGTGTAAGCAGAAGCAGAGGAATGCAGGACAATACAGCTGACAACGACATTAGCTTAGCCCGTGTGTTTTCCTCTATAACTCTTGCACTTTCCCATTGGTCAAGTGCCGCGTTGTATTGAGCTCTGATAAGCTGAGCTGCATCAAACAGACGCAGAATTGGAAAGACTGCAATTAAAGTATCAGCAAAGCCATTCATGTGCGCATTTGCCTGCTGACTTCTATGAACTGCTTTGCCAATGACCTTGCTGGCGTAGGCAGTATACAACGTAATAAATACAGTTGGTATATTGAAAAGCAGGGTCAAACTGGGATTGAGCCAAAGCATCCATATAAATGTGGCAATGAATTTTACAGCATCATCTGCAAATGAGAATAGGTTATTATGTAAAAATGCGTATATATCACCTATTTCATTTTGAAGCATTGAAAGCTGCTCCCCTGAGTTTAAGTTATCAATTTCCAGTAATGACAGTGAAGTGAAATGCCCGGCATATCCCATTCGGAGATCATGTGCCATTGTTTCGCATATCCATCCCGAAATCATGCTAAGCATATAAGAGATTGTCATACAAGCTATAACTGTAATTATTGCAGCAATTATCCTGCCGGATGTTATAATGCCGTTTGAGTTGACAATATTGATAATAGCACTTAGCTGCAGATTCCAGCATAAGGTTAATGCAGTTGAAAGAATGCAAATGCCTAAGGCCGGTATTACCAGCCTGATACGTTTGTACAACAGCTTTTTCATTAAGTTCATATATCTCTGCCCCCTGAGCTAATTGTAAACCGTGTCCCAAGGGCAGAGTCAATAATAATAATGCATTTTATATTACAACATAATCGATTATCCTGTAATTCTTATAACATCGTTTACTCTCAACAGTACATCTCCATTTTCTGGGTCCTGGAATAATTCCATATGTCCCTCTCCATGCAAACATTAAGACCGCAGCATTTTGACGGTTCCAGATTATATTTCTGATATAGCTCAGCAAACAGCTCTATTACCTTGCGATAATATTCAATTCCTGGTGCCTGCATGCTTCCGTTTACAGGTCTTCCCATGGGCATCCAGATTGAAGCAGTGGGAATTATACCTCTTTGAGCGAGATAGGTTGCACCTTCTTTTAATGTTTCAAACGGTTCAATTCCAATAATAAAATTCGAGAAAGCCTTACCTGCACCATATTTTTGACTGATATACTCAAGTGCCTTCAGGTGTCTGCTGCGAGTCGTAAAATCAATTTTCCCCGGGGTTACTGTCTTAGCAAGTTTTTCATCCCATAGTTCAATGCTGCAGGCAATCTTGCTGACTCCAAGCACAAAATATTCATCAATAACGCTCAAATCCTTTGGCGGCGTTATGTATAACAAAATATCGCCCTTAATATTTTTCCTGCCGACAACCTCATTAATAGCTTTCAGATATGAAGCAATATATTTGTATTCCTTTACATGATCAAATGTTGAACCGCCTGTTATCTGCACGCTGCTGCAACCGCATTTTTCAATTGCATACTTTACGATTTCAGCAGCATCGTTCGGGTCAACCGGCTTTGGCAATGGCTTCTTTTTCTTAGCTAAGTTTTCAAAATCGCCGCCGGAAAAACAGAACTCGCAGGGCTTTCCCGCTGCAGCATATTCACACGGCCACAAGCATTGAAATGCTACCCAGTCGCATCCCTGCAATACTGCATTCCCGATAAAAGGCAATCCTGAAGTAGTTTTCTGATAATAGAAATCATTTTTGGGCGGCAATGATACTACTTCTACAAATTCATTTTTATAAAAAAGAGCAGGCTTCCCATTGTATACCTTTAATGAAAACGGAGTTTCCAGTTCAGATGCATATCTCAACAGCTTCAGATTATCCCATGACAATATACCCGTAAGATATTTTAAGTGAAAGCTCATATCGGTAAGCTGAACGATGGTTCCGTCAGACAGCATAAAACAATTGCACATCAATGGATTAACGCCTATGCGATGAGTTTTAGAAAAGCTTTTATAAACTTCTTTTGCTACTTTTACTCCCCTGCTGACTACAAGGCATTTTAACTCGATGGAATCTATTTCTTCATTCATAATTTTATATTTCTTCAAGCTGTTCACCTCATAAGGCTTGTACTGTAAAAATGCATTGAATGCGGCTTAACTATTGTAATATCTTTAATTATATGATACTGCACCTTTATAGACAACCAAAAAAGATCGTAATCACAGCATTCAAACATATATGCTGTGACAGCGATCTTTCTGTGGTGATATCTAAATCAAAATATCAGCTCCAGAGCATCCTGCTTCATATATATCCGGTCTTAACAGCAGACCGCGAAAATGGTATTCGCTTAAATATAAATCCATTACACTAAGTTATTTCTTTATTCATTAATTAAAGAAGTCAGAAGTTTAGCACCCATTACAGCTGCAGGTATTCTGTATTTCGGCGGCAAATTTGATAAAACTACTACTCCTATCTGCTTTTCTTTATTAAAGCCAATATAGCTGTTATAGCTGCTTGTTCCTCCGTTATGCCAGATTATGCTGTTCTTATTGTCAATCACCCAGCCAACACCAATACTGTCTATATTTATACCCATCTTTTCATAAGAAGAAGATGAAGTATTAACCTCAGCCAAAGCTTCATGTGCTGCTGAAACATAATCCGGAATCCCGTTAATCTGCATAGATGCATACTGCATCATATCCGTAATGCTTGACAATAATGCACCGGCCGGCATATATGCATCTGATTCCGACCATTTCCAATAATTTTTCAAATCAGCGGATCCATCTGATATTCTTGTATTGGCAAGCCCTAAATCCTCCGAAATATAATCATTCATCAATTTAGTATAATCTTCATTATATACCTGTTCCAGAACTGCTCCTAAAACGGCCATCCCGAAGTTGGAATAGTTAAAAGCATAGTCTGCATCATCCAATGTGATTTTGCCGAGCCTGCTTATAAGCATTTCTTCAGAAATTCCGTTAAAGCCATTTTCATTATGCAGGAAGTTGGCGATCATAGGCTTTTCAAAATAGTATCCTTTATACCCGGATGTGTGAGTTGCCAACCTCCTGATAGTCGGATAATAATCCTTTTCCGGAAGATCTAAATATTCATCAATCGAGTCATCAAGGCTGATAATTCCTTCGCTGACAGCCTTGCAAAGCAAGGATGCTGTAAATGTTTTGGTAATGGATCCAATTTCATAGATATGCTCTTCTTTAGCAAGTTCATTGCCGTTCTCACCATACACATTGTATGTCATATTTCCGTTGTCAACAATTCCTACCGTAATGACTGCATCCTTATTGCCTTTGGTCGTATATGCAAGCATTTCATCAAATGTCATTTCCGGTATCTGGTTAATCTTATATAAGCCATAAATGCTGTAACCACCGAATCCGGCAGCTATAACTAAAATCAAGATCAAAAATACTATCAGATGTTTCTTTTCACTCCATTTATACTTTCTCATTTTATTCTCCTTTCTACATATACTGAAAAATTTCAAAGGCACTCTGCGTAAATCAGCATAGAGTGCCTTGTTAAATGCATATTCTAATTCGCAGAGCAGCTGATTACTTTAACTATTTATTCCGCTATAGGCAGGATATTACTGCATCTTATCTAACTTCTCTCTTGAAGTAATGCCAGCCAGAAACTACCTGTACGAGTTCCCAGCCGTCCCTGCCGTATTCGTTCAGTCTCCTGGAGTAGTCCTTACTCCAGCCCCGAATCCTGACACATAAATACTCGTATTGCTTCGTATCTGTCATCCTTTCGCTTAACAAAATTATACTCAATTTTTGATGCTGCATGAAACGCTCATATAGATAGCAACTGTTTATTCAGCTCATTCATCTGCATTTTTAACAGTAACCTTGCCGGTTGCGTCTTTACCGGTAATGTGCACAACATACTGATCCGTTTCGTGTACAGTTACGGTGAATATGCCCGACTTTACATCATTCCCCGTATAAGGTTCACTGCCGTTCTTGCCGCTGACCGTAAGATAAATTTCTCCGGCTTCGCGGGCTACATCAAACTGCAGCACATCTCCCTTGTTCAGGGATATTTCGCACTTGTTTTTTGAACTCCACTTGTTGAAATCCATTGTGAACCCTTTGCCATTTGGATTCTCTAAAATCACAATGCTGCCCTTTGCTGCATTGCAAGCTGAGAGTGCCAGAATGACGGCAATCATCAGCGGCAGAAAAATATAAAGCTTTATATTCTGAGTCCTTATTCTCTTGTCTTGATTTCCATAAAGCATGACAATACCTCCTTTATAAATTTACCCCGTTCGTTGATCCACGGGCTGTGTCCGGAATTCTCAAACCATATAATCTCTTTCTTAGGTGCATCCAAAACCTGTACATACTCCTCCGCCAGCACAGTTGGTGCATTGACATCATGACGTCCTAAGATGAAATAGACGGGTATGTTCAGCTTCGTATAATCCGTTCTCAAATCGATGTTATAAAGCTGCTGGTATACATGATTATATGTGTTGACTATGCCGCGGAAAAAGTTGATTTTATCAAGCAGCCCATACTCAGATGAGCCTATATCCCGAAGGGTATTATATCCAGGGTTGTGAATATCGGGATTGACAGCCATATAAGCGCTGAGATAATTCAGGTACACTGCACTTTTCCATGTCACGTCCTTTCCGTAATAAGGCGGTTCTCCATTTGCCTTAAGCCTGTCTATGAGGTCCGTATCACCTTTGAACTCCGCTATTTCCAGAGCCTTTGCGTAATCCATTATCTCGGTTTCTTCAAAGTCTATCATTTGCCCGGTGCCGATGAATGCATGATAGGACTCCGGATACTTATCAGCAAGGAAAATCCCCAGTGCACTTCCCCACGATTCGCCCATCAGATAGATCTTTTCCTGTGAAAATCGCTCCTTTAGATATTCCGTCAAGGCATAACCATCCTGGATATAGGTTTGAACAGTAATGTTTTTCGTTTTTTCTGCGTAATAGGATTTTCCGGAGCCGGGCTGGTCCCAGTTCACAACAATAAAATGCTTCTCCAGCTCTGCCAGCTCATGCCGTACAGCCGCCATCTGCGTACCACCCGGACCGCCTGCTAAAAAGAGCAGAACCGGTGCTGTTTTATCCCAGCCTCTTATGCTGATCCATTGCTTTCTTCCGTTCAGTTCAAGCCTTCTTAGCTCTGCAACGCTGTTTTTAGGCGTATTTCCTTTTTCATCAACAATGGGCGGAGTAGAAGCAGTGAACTGCGAAACGGCAATTAACCCCGCGTTTAATATTATCGCTATGGCGAAAACGATCGCTGTTTTTCTTAAACGCAATAACTGCTTTGAATTTGTCTTTTTTCTTATCCGTGTGATGGCATAACAGGCTGACATGAGCAAAATCCCTGCAAGTGCAGCAAGCGATAATACGGTTAAGGTTATAAATAGAAATACCTGAAACATGGTACACCTCCATTATTGTTTAATGTATAAGCTTTCAAGTACATTCCCCATTAACGGAATGTCTGTTATGCGGCTGTCTTTGAGGAACAGCTTGCTTTGCTCAACCAGTCGCTTAACAAGGCTTAGTTTTCCTGTTTCATTCAGCGGCTCACGAAAAGCGAGTACACCGCCCGGCCTGAGAGATTCAGCAAGCACAGGTATGACGACTTCCAAATCCCTATCCGGAATATCATGCAGAGCAAAGTGGCAGTACACAACGTCAAAGCATTCCTTTTCAAGCACAGGGGATTCCCACAGCAAATAATTGATATTACTGTATCTCCGAAGTGTTTTGCGGCAAACATTCAGCCATCTTAAAGAAATATCCAGGCAGGTCAAATGCCCGCAGGGCAGCTTTTTAGCTGTGTAGTAGGCAACCGTCCCCATGCCGCACCCAAAATCAAGCACGTGCTCCCCGCCTTCCAGAGGCAGGCGGTCAGCAAACGCTTTATAGACAGATTTCCTGCAAAGGAAAAACGCAAGCTTTGTCAGATAGATTTCTGCATCTGTTGGTTCATGCTTCATCGCTGTTCACCTCCTAATAAAAAAATCAGCTGTATTTTAGGTTCATAGCTATCATAGCAATCGAACCTTACATACAGCTGATGTATACCTTAAATCTATCTTAAATTGCAGGAATCGTAATACGGAAGGTGCTGCCCTTACTCTTGCCGGGCAACAGAGTCAAATCTCCTCCGTGTGCATTGGCAATTTTTTTCGCTATGGAAAGTCCCAATCCGCTGCCGCCGGTTTTAGAGTTGCGGGAGTCGTCTGCCCGGACAAAAGGCTTAAATATATGTTCAGCAAGATGATCCGGAATACCTATCCCATCATCGCTTAAATCAATAAAAATCTGATTACCCTTTAAAGCAAGGCTTACGGTAACCAGTGTCCCCTTTGGATTATACCGTATCGCATTACTTGCAAGATTTTCTATAAGCCGGCTGAACCTGTCTAAATCCAGCAGAGCAAAAATGCTGTCTTCAGGTATATTAAAATCGTATTCAAAGCCCGCCTTCTCCAGCTGTGGCACAAGCTCCCCGCATATTTGCCGGATGTGCTCACAGATATCAGTTCTTTCCAGTTTCAGTGAAAACTCCGGACTGTCTAATTGTGAAAGCTCAAACAATTCCATTAGCAGCCGATTGGCCCTTTTACTGTTGTTAAGAATAATCTCAAGGTATTGATCCCGTTCCTGTTTAGTTATATCTGAGTTCTTCATGAGCAGTTCCACATAGCCCTGTATGCTGGACATAGGATTTTTAAGGTCATGGGAGATATCGAGAATCAAGCGGCGCCTGTCCTCTTCCGATTTTTTTCGTAAAGAAATTTCATGCTCAATACGGGCTGCCATGTCGTTAAATGTGTTTTGAAGTTCAGCAAACTCATTTTTAAGACGCAAATCCACCCGCACAGAGTAGTCGCCTTCACGCAAGAGCCTTGTACCATCACACAGCTTATGCAGCGGAATGGTTATGCTTGCTGCAGTAATCCTTGAATAGATAAAGGCGAACAATGCAAGGATGGAAAGATAAATAAGCACAACAAATGCAATAACCCAACCCGCCCGCATTAAATCACCGGCAGCAGCTGCCTTATTATACACCAGGGCAAAATCCAGCCGGATAGATGTGGGAAAGGTAACAATCAGCCAGAACCGGCCTTCAGGATGATAAAGGATATCGTAATGATATGGCTTGCTTTTGCTGTCTTTTAAAAAAGCTGTGAATTCTTCAACAGTCAGCTTATCCTTTCCAATAGTATCAAGGCCCTTCGAATAGACTACCCGGCATTCCTTGTCTATAACCTGTACGCCGCCGCCATTTTCTACGACAGCAGATGCATCAATCTGATTATAATCCTCTTTAACTATTGCGCTGGCCGGATACCGGTTTTTTGCCAGAGAACCTGCAATCAATCCGCTGGCAAAGGACAGAAGCATAAATGCCAGTATAGTATCCAGTATGGTCAGCAAGAATATTACTAAGAAGTTCCTGAAAAATTGATTGGAAATTTTCTTTTTCATTGCTTTTCACCGGTATAATGGAGCTTGTAGCCGATGCCGCGAATGGTTTTCAGATACTTCGGATTTTGCGGATCGTCCTCTATCCGGTTCCTTATTCGGCTGATATGCACCATTATTGTATTATCATCAAAATAGTAGTCCTCGTCCCATACTGCCTGATAAAGCTGCCGTTTTGTAAAAACCCTCTCCGGGTGTTCTATAAAGTACAAAAGCAGCTTGTACTCTTTTGCACCAAGCTCTATTGGTTCTCCGTCCTTAAAGGCACAGCATTTTTCCTTGTCAACGGATAAATTCCCGTATGTTATAACTGAAGCGGATTTTTCCTTCGGTGTTAAATACTCATTGCTGCGTCTTAGCTGCGCACCTACGCGGGCAACTAACTCAGCTATGGAAAAGGGTTTGGCAAGATAGTCGTCAGCACCCAGGCCCAGTCCCAGCACCTTATCCATTTCATCCGTCCTTGCGGTCAGGAATATAACGGGAATTGTGCTATGTTCCCGTATTTTACGGAGAAGGTTAAATCCGTCCATAATTGGCATCATTACGTCAAGGATTGCAAGATGAACGTCTTTTGCTGATAGAATATCCCATGCTTCCCTGCCGTTTTGCGCTGTCAAGACTGTATAACCATTCTCCTCAAGACTGATTTTAACTAAGTTGCGTATGTCATACTCGTCGTCTGCAATTAATATATTCATTTAAACCTCCTGTAAATATCTTTCATTATTAAAAAAATTGATTTGAATTTTATTCCAGTATGTAATGCTCCAAGATTACTTTTCTATTCCAATAGGAAATACCGGTAAGAATGGGCTTATGCAAATGGAATTGATATAAGTAACTTGAATCATAAAATTTGGAGATATAAGTCTTGTTGTTTCATATTATACCATAATAAGATGCAAAAAATCAGCTTTTTGTTGAAACGCTGCCCATTTTTTCCTATAATGTTTATATAAATTACGGGGGATTAAAATGGCTTGTAATAATACTATTAAATGTACTTGTACATATATTTCGTGTTCCCGTCATGGAAAATGCTGCGAATGTGTAGCCTACCACCGCAGGAGCGGAGAAGTACCCGGATGCTTTTTTTCTAAAGCCGGTGAAAAAACTTATGACAGGTCTATTGAAAATCTATACAGGGACTATAAAAGAACCTGATAAGAATATTGGTAAGAGAAAAATGGTGACAGGCTGAAATGACAGCTGTCACCATTAATTTTAATAACGCATTTTCTTGAACAATACCCGGGTTCATAATGTACAGGCCGTTTTCCTGCCGATCATCTTGTAATCTTGAACAGACCGTGCTTATTGCAATAGTAATAAAACATCCTGACTCTTCCGGCCTTAAAGCGCGCTTCGGCATTTCCTTCAGGATAAAGCTTGACAATCTGAACGCCATCGTCATATATTGCTGCAATAAACGATATATAGTGTTCCTTTGTCATATTATGCTCCAGGGATACATAATACTCATCCTCTACCCTCTCTTTTGCAAGGTTGTGCTCTTCATCCGGCATTTCAGCCTCCAGGGGCGGCAGTGTTATTCCACAGCAGCTGATTACGCTCTCACCGGTGGCTGTAATAATGTTGCCACAAATTGGACAGACATAGAACTTAATCTTCAGCATATTAAATGAACGATTGCTGTTTATTATATTATCCCCTGACAACAGCTCTATTACTGATATTCCCAGTGTTTTTGCAATTGGCTCAATAAGTGTTATGTCAGGATATCCCCTTCCTGTTTCCCATTTGGATACCGTTTTATCACTTACATTTAAGGTTTTAGCAAGCTCTGACTGGGTAATATTTCTTTTTTCCCGAAGCTGCTTTATTATTGTGCCGGTTACATACTTGTTCATGCATATCATCTCCTTTACGTTATCAGCTTATCATTTTTCATTAGATATTACTACCTACGCAAAGTAGAATCATCTGCCAATGAGTCTATAAAATCATCAAAATACCCCCGATATGTTCACACAAAGCATACCGGGGGTATAAATCGGTTTTCAGTGCAAGATACTTTGCTTGCTTTAAACAGCAAAGCAAAGAACTTTTACTTTCCAAGCACCTTCAGAGCCTTGCTGACTACATTCTCAACAGTAAAGCCAAATTCCCTGAACAGGACTTCAGCTGGTGCAGATGCACCAAAGTGATCTATTGATACCATATCTCCGTCCAGACCGACATATTTATGCCACCCGAAGGAGGATCCGGCTTCAACAGCTAACCGTGCTCTTACATTTTTCGGCAGTACCTTTTCTTTGTACTCTTCAGGCTGCTCCTCAAAAATCTCCCAGGAAGGCATGCTTACCACTCTCGCATCAATGCCCTGTTCCTTCAGCTGCTTTTGAGCTTCCACTATCAATTGCACTTCAGAGCCGGATGCCATAAGAATTATATCTGGCGTATCCTTTTCTGAATCAGCCAGGATATATGCTCCCTTCAGCGCATTGGGGCCTGTCCCTTCCAGCAATGGCAAGTTCTGCCGGGTCAGAACCAGAGCAGTCGGGCCATTGGTCCTGGTCAATGCCGATATATATGCAGCAGCAGTTTCCCTGGAATCTGCAGGACGTATAACTGTAAAGTTGGGAATGCTTCTAAGTGATGCCATGTGCTCAATAGGCTGATGGGTTGGTCCGTCTTCACCAACGCCGATGCTGTCATGGGTGAGAATATAAAGAACCGGCAGGTTCATTATAGCTGACAGTCTCATAGCCGCTTTCATATAATCACTGAATACAAAGAAAGTAGCTACATAAACCTTCAGTCCGCCATGAACAGTCATTCCATTGGCAATGGCTGCCATTGCATGCTCACGAATGCCGAAATGCAGGTTTGAACCTGAATAATTATCAGCTGAGAAGTCCTCTCTGCCTTTCATAACAGATTTATTTGAAGGAGCCAGGTCTGCTGAGCCGCCTATCAGGTTAGGAATTACCTTTGCAAGACGATTTAGCACATCGCCAGAGGAGGAACGTGTGGCTGCCTTGCCTTCAAAGTGCCAGAATGCTTCATCATTGAGCAGATCAACCTGCAAGCCGGGTTTATGCCAGGCTTCCCATTCAGCAGCAAGGTCCGGATATTCCTTTTTGTAGGATTCCATTAACTCATTCCATTGTTCCTGGGCATTTTTGCCCTTTTCAATGATACCCTTCATATGCTCCCTGACTTCCTGGGGAACGTAGAAAGAACCGTCGGTATGATACTTCAAGAATTCCTTGGCTGCCCTGATGTTCTCTTCACCCAGAGGCTCTCCGTGGGCAGATGCTTTTCCCTGTTTTGCAGGTGCTCCATAGCCAATCTCAGTTGTAATAATAATCAGGCTGGGTTTGCTTGTTTCTTGTTTTGACTCTTTCAGAGCAGCTTCAATGGCGTCAACATCATTGCCGTCTTCTACTCGTAATACCTGCCAGCCATATGCCTCAAAACGTTTGCCTACATCTTCGGTAAAGGCAAGGTCAGTACTTCCTTCTATGGTAATGGAGTTGGAATCATAGAGCACAATAAGTTTGCCTAGCTTTAAAGTTCCGGCCAAAGAAGCCGCCTCACTGGCAATACCCTCCATCATGCACCCGTCCCCGCACAATGCATATGTATAATGGTTTACAATTTCATAACCAGGCCTGTTGAACTTCGCAGCCAGATGAGCCTCTGCCATAGCCATGCCTACGGCATTGGCAATGCCTTGTCCCAAAGGACCCGTGGTAACCTCTACGCCAACAGTGTGACCGTATTCCGGATGACCCGGTGTCTTGCTGCCCCATTGCCTGAAGTTCATAAGATCATCAATACTCAAATCATAACCGAATAAATGAAGCAATGAATAAATCAACATGGAACCATGCCCAGCTGAAAGGATGAAACGATCCCTGTCCTTCCATTGGGGATCAGCCGGGTTGTGCTTTAATACCTTTGCCCACAGTGTATATGCCATTGGAGCAGCTCCCATCGGCATTCCGGGATGACCGGATTTTGCCTTTTCCACGCCTTCTGCTGATAATATGCGTATGGAATTAATGCAAAGCTGGTCGATATTGTTCATCCAATTTTCCTCCTGTTTCTATCGAATTATTACCAATATTATATTCTATTGTCAAATAATAATCAAACCCTACTTGCAATTTAAACATAAGAAAGCCTCAAGTACTTCTATACTTAAGGCTGTATTAATTTTTATCTATAAGGCTTTTTTATAATATGGTTTTTGAGTTGCTACAGTATTATACAGATCAATCCGCCGCTGCCCTCGTTGATTATTCTCTGCAGTGTTTCCTGTATCTTGAATTGGGCATCTTCCGGCATTCTCATCAGCTTATTGGAAAGACCTTCAGTTACAAGCTCATGGAGTGATTTGCCGAAAATATTGGATTTCCACAGTTTGGAGGGATCGCTCTCAAACTCATCCAGAAGATACTTAACCAGTTCCTCGCTTTGTTTTTCAGTACCCACGATGGGAGAAACTTCGGTCTCGATATCTGCTCTGATAAAATGCAATGAAGGTGCGCTTGCTCTCAGGCGAACGCCAAAACGGCCTCCCTGCTTGATAATTTCGGGCTCTTCCAGGGTTAGTTCATCCATGGTAGGCGGAACCAGACCATAGCCGGTCTCCCTGACATCCCTAAGTGCCTGGGCTATACGATCATATTCACGCTTGGCATGAGCTAATTCTTTCATCAGGCCGATCATCTGATAATCGCCTTCTATCTTATATCCACACTCTTCACCCAGCACCCTATAGAACAATCCTTCCCTGGCATCCATTTTTACCCGGACATTGCCGGTGCCCAAATCTATATTGTCTATCTTAGGACGTTCCATAAAATCAGAATCATCCAGTGATTTTCCGAAGGTATCCACATCCCGGATACGCAATGCTTCTGCAGATGCTGTCCTGGCTGCGTCCATAACATACTTAATAAGCCAGTGATCGTCATCCAGACTTAATACCCACTTAGGCACATCCACCTTGATTTCGGTAATAGGAAATTCAAACAATGCGTGACTTAAAATATTGTGTATATCATCTTCACCTAAGTTAAGAACATCCAAAGCCAGCACCGGCACATCATACTTCTCTTCGAGAGCACTCTTAAGTTTAACGGTTTCCTCTGCGTCAGGATACTTGGAATTAAGAATCATAATGAAAGGTTTGTTAAGTTCTTTCAGTTCCCTGACAACACGTTCTTCAGCTTCAACATAATTGGATCTGGGTATTTCCGTTATACTGCCGTCAGTGGTTACCACCAGTCCAATTGTAGAATGATCTGCAATCACCTTACGGGTACCTATTTCAGCTGCTTCTTCAAAAGGTATATCATAATCAAACCAGGGAGTCCTTACCATTCTCGGAGCTTCCCCTTCCATATGCCCTATAGCCCCTTTTACCAGATAGCCAACGCAATCAACCATTCGAATATTGAGATTTGCATTCTCCTGCAAGGATATTTGAACGGCTTCATTTGGTACAAATTTGGGTTGTGTGGTCATTATGGTGCGGCCTGCACCGCTTTGGGGCAACTCATCCCGGGATCTTTCTCTTTTAAATTCGTTTTCAATATTAGGAAGGACCAATAAATCCATGACCCTCTTTATCAATGTTGATTTTCCCGTTCGAACCGGTCCCACCACGCCTATGTATATATCTCCGTCAGTTCGTTCGGCAATATCCCGGTACAGGTCAAATTTTTCCATCAACATTCCCTCCCCCTTCTAGGAATTCGGTTTTGGTGCTGTTATCATACTTTATGTATATGGGAAGCAGAGAGGGAATATGACAAGTTGTCAGTGAAAAAATGTCTATAACCAATTCTTATTCAACTGATTGATGGAATCCTCGCTTTCATATGTCTTGTCCCGCAGCATTAGGTCATTAACAGATGATGCAGGATCCTTGCCCATAAATAGAATGTGATAAAGCTGCTCGGTAATGGGCATTTCTACTCCAAGATGCTGAGCCAGTTCATATGCAGCCTTGCAGGTGTTAACCCCTTCTACTACCATGCCCACTGCCTTCAAAGCTTCCTCCAATGATTTGCCCTGGCCTATCAGGATTCCGGCTCTCCGGTTTCTGCTGTGCATACTGGTGCAGGTTACAATGAGATCGCCGATTCCGGTCAAGCCCGCAAAAGTAAGTATGGATCCTCCCATAGCCTGGCCCAGCCTTGCTATTTCTGAGACCCCGCGTGTCATCAAAGCTGCTTTGGTATTGTCACCATAGCCAAGTCCATCACTGATTCCGGCTGCAAGAGCAATTATATTCTTCAATGCACCGCCGGTCTCCACTCCAATAATATCAGGGTTTGTATAAACCCTGAAAAAAGGAGCCATGAAAACATCCTGTACCAGTTCAGCGGCTTTCATATCTTCAGAACTGCATACCACCGTAGTGGGAATTTGCCGGGCTACTTCCTCAGCATGACTGGGTCCCGAAAGCACCGCAATCCGGGCATGGGGTATCTCCTCCTCTATAACCTGTGACATTCTTTTGTGAGTATTAATCTCCAGGCCTTTTGCAGCATTAATAATTATTGCATTATGAGCAATATATTCCGAAATTTTGCTGGCTGTTTCCCTCACCGCCTGTGAAGGTACTGCCAGTACTATTATTTCCATGCCGGATACACATTCCTTTAAATCCATGGAAACCTGTATATTTGAAGGTAAAGTTACACCGGGCAGGTATCTGCTGTTTTCTCTGCTGAAAGCAATATTATCAAAATCTTCTTTTTTATAAACCCAGAGCTTTACTTTGCAGCCTTTTCCCGCAAGCAGGACAGCCAGTGCTGTACCCCAGCTTCCTGCACCTATTACTGAAATAATGTCAGATATGACTGCTCACCTGCCTGTTTTTTTGGTGAATGTAATTTTATTTTCCTTGCCCTCGGATAATCTGATAATATTGTCCTTGTGCCTGAGCAGTGCGATCAGCGCCAAAAAGAGCCCTATCATGCAAATCTCCCATGGTTCTCCGTAAATGACCAGAAAAATAGGAAACAAGATGGCTCCACTAATTGAACCTACGGATACATACCGGGTAAGGAGCACCAATGTTCCTGCTATCAAAAACAGAATCAGTCCGATCTTTGGAAACAGAATCAGTATTAAGCCAAAAGAACTGGCAATGCCCTTCCCGCCTTTAAAATTCAGGAAGACAGGCCAGTTGTGGCCTAAAATTGCCGCACCGCCTGCCAGCATGCCTCCCAGTTTGTCTCCGGTCAGCCAAAGCCCAATATAGACAGCCAGTATGCCCTTTAATATATCGCAGATGAATACAATGACACCAGCTTTTGCACCCAGTACCCGAAAAGTATTGGTAGCACCTGCATTTCCGCTGCCATGCTCACGGATGTCTATATTCTTCATAATTTTGCCTGCAAAATATGAGGATGCAATATTCCCTACAAAATAACCTATTAAGGCAGCAATTATGTATCTTATCATACGTATCCCCCTATTTGGTTTTCTCCCGAACAATTATACGAAGGGGTGTGCCCTCCAGGCCAAAGGTCTTGCGGAAATAATTCTCCAGATAGCGCTCATAGGAAAAATGCATAAGTTCCGGATCATTTACAAAAAGTACAAATGTAGGCGGTTTAACCGAAACCTGAGTTCCATACAATATCTTAAGCCGTCTGCCCTTGTCGGAAGGCGGTTCATTGACAGCAATGGCATCTGCCAGGCAGTCATTTAAAACACCGGTAGAGATGCGGAAGGTGCATTGACTATATACATATTTTACCAGTTCCATGATCCGGTCAACTCTTTGCCCGGTTTTAGCTGAAACAAAAATACTGGGAGCATAAGTCATAAAGCTTAAATCATTCATCAGCCTTTTCCTGTATTGGTTCATGGTATTGGTATCCTTTTCTATGGCATCCCACTTATTCATGACCAGAACAGAGCCTTTTCCTTCCTCATGTACCAAACCGGCGATCTTGGAATCCTGCTCCGTCACTTCCTGAGTTGTGTCGATTACAATCAGCGCTACGTCGCATCGTCTTATGGCACTGAGAGCACGGATTACGGAATACCGCTCCAGTGTATCGTTAATCCTGCTTTTTCTGCGGATACCTGCCGTATCAATAATTACATACCTCTGGCCATCCAACTCAAAGGGTGTATCAACAGCATCCCGGGTGGTGCCCGGAATATCGCTTACGATTACTCTTTCCTCCCCTAAGATACGGTTTACTAAAGAAGATTTGCCTGCATTAGGTTTTCCAACTACTGCTATTTTTATAACATCTTCATCTTCATCTTCCAGGTCATTGGGGCTGAAATGCTCAACAATACGGTCCAGCATATCACCAAATCCTCTTTTATGAGAAGCAGATATTGATATGGGATCGCCTATGCCTAAGTTGTAGAATTCAAAAACATTGGCTTCTTCATCAGGTGTATCGATTTTATTGACAACCAGCACAACAGGTTTACTGCATTTACGCAGCATATCAGCCACATCTCTGTCTGCAGAAGTAATACCTTCTTTTCCATCGGTTATAAAAAGAATGACATCCGCAGTTTCAATGGCTATTTCTGCCTGATTCTTCATTTGCTGAAGCATTTCATCCTGACTGCCCGGTTCTATTCCCCCGGTATCTATCATGGTAAATTTATAATTCAGCCACTCTGTATCGGCATAAATCCTATCCCGGGTAACACCGGGAGTATCTTCAACTATGGAAATTCTTCTTCCGGCCAGTTGATTAAACAGGGTGGACTTTCCCACATTAGGCCGGCCCACTATTGCAACCATAGGTTTTGCCATCAGACAACCTCCTCGGATTGACAGTTCAACAATGCGTATAAAAATTCGTCCCCCCGAACCGGAACGGGTATAACCGGAACGCCCGACTTTTCAGATACCTGGGAAAGGGTTACATCGTCAAGAAATACATCCTGACCTTTTCTAAGCATAGCGTCAGGAATAAGGATGCGCTCACCAACATCCTTTGCAGCAATGGCTGACATAATATCGCCGCCGGTAACAAGGCCGGCCACTGTAACACTGGAACCAAAGAAACGGTTTTCGACAGCAATTACATTATTGTGTGCACCAAATTTGGCATTTGCTTGGTCAACCATATCCTTGATTATTTGATAAGCTGATTTCCCGGTAACAACAGTCTGCCTTACAGGCTTTGTTTCCCTGCCGCTGTCCGAAATATATGCCAATGCCTCATAAAATTCCGCACGAAACTGCACGGTGAGACCTACGCCGTTCTCTACCTGCGGAAAATCATCATAGTATTCATAGGCCGGAAATTCTGCCCCGGCCAGTACATAAAATTCGTCAGCTGCATAAACAAAACCATTATTCCAAAGAGAACGAAATTTACTTTGCCAGCCTTCTACCTGTTTAATTACTTCCATGGCCTGCCCAGGTTTAAAAGGATTAAGCAATGCAAGATTTTCCCGGTGACAGGTCAGGCCAACCGGAACTACCGCAAGGGATTGTACTGATCTGCGAAGGTTCCATAAGTCGGATATGGTCCTGTCCAGTTCAGATCCGTCATTCCATCCGGGGCAAAGCACTATCTGGGTATGCAGCTGAATGCCGGCATCAGCCATTCGATGCATATATCTTAAAACATCCCCGGCAAACCTGTTGTTGAGCATCCTCTTTCTAAGCTCCGGGTTGGTAGTATGAACAGATATATACAGGGGGCTGATGTGCTTTTCCACAATCCGGTCAACATCGCATTCCGACAAGTTGGTTAAAGTAATATAGTTTCCTACCAGAAAAGATAAACGCCAGTCATCATCTTTATAATACAAGCTGCTTCGCATTCCCCTGGGCAGTTGATCCACAAAGCAGAAAATGCATTTATTTCTGCAATATCGTTCCTTGTCCATAAGGTCATATTCAAACTTTAGCCCCAAATCTTCACCGGGATCTTTTTCTATTTCTACTATCCATTCCTCTCCGTCGGCTTTGCGTATATGAAGTTCAAGTTCTTCTCTTTCCATCCATTCTATATAATCAATAACATCTATTATTTCAGTTCCATTGATTGCAAGCAGAATGTCATTCTTCTCCAGCCCTGCTTCCTCGGCAATGGAACCTCTTATTACATCTGTAATCTTATGGCCATTCATGATCATCTTTCCGTTTCAATAAAATCTATTATCTGTTTTTAGTACCAGATACTAATCAGTGTAACATTATCATTATCAGCCATAATTCACATCAAGTCAAGACAATTCCTGCCTGCAGCGCAAGTTTTCTTTTACATTGCTCACAAGTTCAACAAACTTAGGGTAGGTTCTGCGAATTCCCCATATTGTCATAGGTCTTCCCAATACCAAAATGCCAAATTTTCGTGAAGCTACTCCGCCCATAGAAGTAATGGGATGAAGCTTCACCAGGGCGTTTACAAGGAAAAGATCCTTTTGATCAATGCCGCATGAATTTAAATAGCTTTTCATAGCAGGGATAACAAGCTGCCTGGCATTCTTCATGCCTATTATGTAAACATCGCAGCCCAGTTCATCCTTTCCCATAAACACCGGGGTTCCCAGTTCGTGATGGTCCATTTTGTCATAGAAAGGAACTTTCCGGAACTCACATGCGTCCGGTACCCTGTCGCAGGGCAGATACCCTAAGTGAATGGATGCACAAGTAACGGAGGTGTGAGCACCTCCGTAACAACAGTAAAACAATTTCATAAGACTATCCCGTCCTTTAAGGATTCCCTGGCATATTGAACCTCTCGCCGGCAGTTGGCATAATGTTTTCTAAACCATATATAAAATAAATCTTCCGTAAAGCTGTTTCTATTAAGCCGGAGCCTTTGCAAAAGGCCGGGAAGCATTCCCTCCTGTTTTTCTGCTGAAAAAAAGCTGACTGGCTCCCTAATATCAAATATTATATTAATGTTGTTAATGGCCCGGATTATCATATCCCCATGCTGCCGGCACCCTAAGCTGTAGACTTCCCTGAGCTGATCATCCAGACCTACAAATATTAAGTTTCCTGCCTGTTCACCATATCTGCAGCACAGTTCATACTGAGCTGCCACATACTCCCGAGGCGGCAGGCTGTCTGCCGGGTATATGCCGGTATGCAGTGCCGCCATGGTATAAGCTGCGTATGTTCCCCAATAACTGTAATAAATAATTCGCACTAATACCTCCCGGAACAGGTTATAGCTGCTGCCTATTTTTTCTTTTTCTTACGTCCGAGAAAGCTGCTGAATTCCTGTCTCGAAGAACCTTTAAATTTTGATGCCAGTTCTCTTCCGCCCATGCTGATTAATAAAAAGCCTGCAACGCCAACAGCCACAACAACAAATAGCCAGCCAAGTCCGCTTCTGCCGCCTGAGCTTTCTCTGGTTTCAGTTTCCTGATTTATGGGCCGTATTCTGGTTTCCCTGCCCTTTGATTCACCGGATTCCTGATCCTGTTCTTTTACAGTACCTCCATAAAGGGCTTTTGAAACAACTTCGGCCAAGTACGCTGTTGATTTCTGGGCTGCTTCTTTGGAGTTTTCATATGTTCCCACCTCAAAAAGCAGGGATCTGGGGGACAGTTCCTGGTTATATGAACCCTTCCCGAAGAAAATGTCCTTTACCAGTCCGGGAAAAGACTTATCTGCTACCGATTTGATCTTATAAGCCAATTCCTCGTTTGCCTTCCGGTTTTGATTTCGGCGCCCGATCACAATGCGGATCTTGCACATATCCTGGCCGTCAACCTCAGCAATATAGTGGCTCTTAGGCACCGCATCCCTGTGAATATCAAATACTGCACGGACCGGCATATTTGATTTTATCAGCTGAACGGCTGTTTTGCGGGATCTGCGGTAGGCACCCGCATCATGGGGATCATGTTTTTCTTCCTTGAATATTGCATTTATACCCTTTTTCTTCAAATTTTCAGCAAAAGCTTTGGCAACATCATTAATCCCGCCGTCTCCCTTTATGCTTTCGGTACCGTCAGAGGGAACATAGGATTCATCATTATGGGTGCAATAGAGCACAATATTCCCCTGATCCTGCTGAGCAGCAGCCTGGCTGTCCTGTACTGCAGCGGGCAGTGTTATTTCGCCAAGTAATTCAGTATAAGCTATCCTTTTCTTTTTATCAACCCTGGTTACAATATAATGCTTATTGTCACCGCTGACATACTCATCATCCACCGAAATCTCACGAGCCATTACGGTTAGTTCCCTGCCATTCTCATCTAAAATGGTGTAATAGCCCGGATCGGGTTCAAACCAGTCATCAGCAGATGCAGTACCGGGAAGTACTGTTAGCAAAAGAAGTACCGATACTATAAGACTGCTCAATGTTTTTTTCATGTTTGTCCCTCCTTCTGCCCATCATCATTTTTTGGATTATCCCCTTCATTGCATACTTCCCGACTATCTTCCTCCTGTTTGTTTGCTTCGGCATTATCTGTTTTATCTTCCGGTTTGTCAGCATTATCTTCCGGTTTGTCTTCTGCACCAATGGCACTGGTAAACTCAGCATGATCAAAACGCATGTTTTTCTTTTCAGTGCCTCCTTGCAGTCTTTCACGCAATTCACCGACAAATTCAGCCAGCAACACTGCCAGTAGTCCTGAAATAACCACTGCATCCACTGCCCCTGCCGACCCCAGTCTGACTGGAGCTGGTATGTTTCTGATCACATTCTCGATACCCTGAGCAATATCTGCGAGAATCACACCCATTATACCGGCAATAAAGGATGCTCTCCTGGAACGTCCAAATAGATAGGCAGTTACGCCGGCAATAATTCCATATGCATAATTAGGGTCAAAGATCATTGATTCCGGTTCATGGGGAAGCAGCCTTCCTGCCAGATAAATGGCAGCTCCTGCTACCAGAGAAGCCAATACAGCCCTGGCCTTTTCCCTGCCTGTTCCGGCTTTAGCAAATAAGTACACTGCAAGAATAAATGGTATAACAGCTCCTCCAAGGTTAATGGAAAAATTCCTTCCCAATGAAATATCAGGCAGCAAACCGCCTATAAAAATTCCTGCCATAAATAAAACAGCAGTTTTGTCATTAAGCCTCATTCGGTCGAGAACTTGATGCCCCACACCGAATAAAACCAAAATGGTTGCCACAACTAAAAGTGTTAATCCCAAGGGCATAAACAATCACCTCTTTTTATCAAATTGAGTACAAACTTATAATTCCCTGCTGAAAGTGCTAGTATGCTTTACAAGCATTTTTCTAAAATTAAAAAAACCGGTTTCTGACATTCATATGCCAGAAACCGGTTTTTATCAGCAGATTGTTATGCCAGCATCAACAGGGCGGCCAAACTGCCTGTCTTCCCTTTGTCTCCCCTGTGGCTGAAAAAAATATCCTTATTGCAGCAAGTACACAATGATGCCGTTGTTATGTTATCTTCCGGTACACCATAATCCTTTAACTGGATTATATTTGCTTTCCACAAATCAATATAATACTTATTCCCGAAAGGCTTAATTATCTCCTCCTGCCTGTCCGGATACGCTTTGGCAAATTCCTCAGCTACCGGCAGGTCTACTTCAAAGCAGCACGGCCCGATTGAAGGTCCGATTCCAACCAGGCAGTCCGATACTCTGGTGCCATAGTGCTCTTCCATAGCTCTCAATGTCTGCCTGCCTATTTTGGCAACCGTGCCCCGCCAGCCTGAATGGCTTAACCCAATTATTTTCTTTACCGGATCAAGAAAAAATAATGGAACACAGTCGGCATAAAAGGTCACTAAAGCCAGTCCCGGCTGATGTGCAATCAGCCCGTCTGTTTCCCGGATTTCCGATTGCTTAGTGAAACCCATGCCCTGGTGATATAAATCTACTTTCAAGACCTTGTCTTTGTGTACTTGATCAGAGAACACCATCTGATCCGGTAAAATTCCCAAAGCACTGCAAAATCTATTGAAATTTTCCCTGACATTTTCAGGGTTGTCTTTTCGCTTAAATCCCAGATTAAGGCTGGTGCATTCCCCGGTACTGACACCGCCCAGCCGTGAACTGAAACCATGCTTGACCAGTCCGGTTTGCTCAAAGGAGGGGATAGTATAATAGACAAGCCCATCCCAGTTGTTTTCTTTAAATCCTATTCGTCCAGAAATATTGTTCATCGTTACTGAATTTTGTTTATGACTCCTTTCAGGTACATTTAGAACATTGGCTGTCCTTATTTTTCCTCCAGCAGCTTTTTCAACTCATCCATGAATGTATTTATATCCTTAAACTGGCGATAAACCGAAGCGAAACGGACAAAAGCCACCTCATCCAATGCCTTCAGCTTCTCCATGACCATTTCACCGATTTGCTTGCTGGTAACCTCTTGTTCCAGTGAGTTGTAAACTTGCTTCTCAATATCCTGTACGGCAGCCTCAAGATCACGGACTGAAACCGGCCGTTTTTCACAGGCTTTTAAAAGGCCTGTCATGATTTTATTGCTGTCAAATGCTTCCCGCCTGCCATCCTTTTTTACTACCAGTATGGGAAGGTACTCTATTTTTTCATATGTTGTAAATCGTTTGCCGCATTTAATGCATTCACGTCTCCGGCGAATTACCGATCCTTCATCGGTTGGCCGGGAATCCACCACCTTGCTGTCTGCGGTATTGCAAAAAGGGCACTTCATCCTATGTACCTCCCATAAAGACATGCTTTTGTACCCATTATATTATTTTTCTGCCCTTTAGTCCACATAAGTTTTAACAGTACTCCTACAGCCCGGTTGATCGTGTCTCTATGTCCACCAGTATAACATCGTCCCCTATTTTTTTGATTTTTTCCCAGGGAATCACCAAATCATCTTCTTCTTTTAAAAGCCCCAGGAAACGGCTGGCACCGGGGACTACTATGGCTGTAATCCTGCCTTCACTTAGATTGAATTCCATATCAATGATGTTGCCAAGACGTCTGCCGTCCCGGATATTGATCACTTCTTTAGTCCGGAAATCCGATGATTTAGGCAAAGAAATCACCCCGCTCCCAATCTGTACTCTCCTTCTATCCTATTTATAATCCGGTAAAAAAATGACAAAAAAGCTGTCTCAATAATGAGACAGCTTGCATGCATTTATGGATAATCAGATATATTTTCTCATATGGTTGAGTGCGGTTTTTTCCAGGCGGGAAACCTGCGCCTGAGATATTCCTATTTCTTCCGCAACTTCCATCTGTGTACGGCCATCAAAAAACCGGAGGGTCAATATCAGCTTTTCCCTGTCATTCAGCTTCTTCATAGCTTCCTTAAGAGCAATTCCTTCAAGCCAGCTTTCATCCTGATTCTTCTCATCGCTTACCTGGTCCATAACAAATATGGCATCTCCGCCGTCATGGTATATAGGCTCAAATAAAGATATGGGATCCTGTATTGCATCCAGGGCAAACACAACTTCTTCCCTGGGCAGGTCAAGTTCCTTGGCTATTTCAGTAACAGTGGGTTCTTTGGAATTCTTGTTTATCAACTGATCCCGCACCTGCAGGGCTTTGTATGCTATATCCCTGAGGGACCGGCTTACCCGGATGGAGTTATTGTCCCGAAGATACCTGCGTATTTCGCCGATTATCATTGGCACTGCATAGGTAGAAAAGCGCACGTTTTGCGTTACATCAAAATTGTCAATAGCCTTGATAAGCCCAATGCATCCAACCTGAAACAAGTCATCAATGTGTTCGCCTCTGTTGTTGAACCTTTGAATGACGCTTAGTACCAATCGTAAATTGCCTTGTATAAACTCCTCCCTTGCGCTCTCGTCTCCGGCATGCATACGCGAAAACAGTTCTTTCATTTTCTCATTGCTGAGAACCGGAAGTTGTGAAGTATTGACACCGCAAATTTCGACTTTATTCGTGTGCATGCATTTCCCTCCATCCCTTATCCTGAGAAATCAGGATGTCCTTCATAAAGAAAGTATTGCCTCGGATGGAGTTATTTATTCGTTCAAACCATGCGGCCGATTTCCTTTTTCAAACGTTTGATTATCCTTTTTTCCAGCCTGGAGATATATGATTGCGAAATTCCAAGCAAATCGGCAACTTCCTTCTGAGTCTTTTCAGAACCGTCCCTCAGTCCGAACCTCAGCTCAATAATGCATCTTTCCCGGCGGCTGAGGTGTTTCATGGCCAGATTCAATAATTCCTTGTCAACCTCGTCTTCTATATATTTATAGACAAGGTCATTATCAGTACCCAGGATATCGGACAAGAGCAGCTCATTGCCATCCCAGTCAATGTTTAAAGGTTCATCAAATGATATTTCAGATTTCATCTTGCCATTTCGCCGCAAATACATCAGGATTTCATTTTCAATGCAGCGGGATGCATATGTAGCCAGCTTGATCTTTTTTGCCGGGTCAAAGGTGTTGACAGCCTTTATAAGACCAATGGTTCCTATGGAAATCAAATCCTCCACACCCACCCCGGTATTTTCAAATTTCCTGGCTATATAAACCACCAAACGCAGGTTCCGTTCAATTAAAGTACTTTTGACTGAAATGTCACCCTTGCCCAGCCTGGTTACAAGCAGATTTTCCTCTTCATTTGATAAAGGAGGAGGCAGGGCTTCACTGCCGCTGATATAATATATAATCCGGCTTTTTAGTACTTTCAGTCTGCTGATGACTTTTATCCAAAAAACACGACAGTACATCTTCAGTTTACGATACAGGGACATGAATAATTCCTCCTGTTATGGGATAATGTGTGGTTGAATTAATGCGTGATATTCATCATTGGCAGATAGTTTCCTGTTTCGGATTCCTATTAAAGCATCCCTTGTTTCTAACCAGGAACCGTTCAGCATAACCCGTACTCGGTCCGGCCTGAATGCAAGA
Source organism: Clostridiales bacterium (assembly GCA_012842605.1). Classification (GTDB taxonomy): domain Bacteria; phylum Bacillota; class Clostridia; order Caldicoprobacterales; family DTU083; genus DUSN01. Next base: position 136,571 of record DUSN01000070.1, on the reverse strand, counting down.
AGCATGCTGCCGGAGTGGTCCAATGTATGATAGGGCACAATATGGAACCGGTTTATCCATGTTGATTCTGCCATTACCTTGGTAATATATTCCAGATGCTCTTCGCAGCCTTGAAGATATATCTTTTGAACCTCTTGCGGAAGAATGGACTTTATCAGTTCAAATTCCACAACTATTACCGGGCAGCCGGAAATAGGGTCAGTCAGTTCATTCCCCGTATCCATTAATGCTTCAACAATCATGCTGCGGTTGTCAAACCATACCTCAGTCTGGTAGACCAATTGGTGCCTGTTGATCTGAAACCGCAGGAGGGGCCACAGCCAGCGGTACAGCATTATTATGAAAACAACTGAGAATATAAGCACCTTAACCGGATAGTCCCTGATTATAAACACGCCGCCTGCAACTTCTATACCAGCGTCAAAAAAATAATAGAAGCCGAATGCCGCTCCGCCCAGCAGAAAAGTTATTCCATAAAAATAACCCAGCAATTTCAGGAAATCTTTTATGGAGCGGATTTGAAAACCTAAAGCCAGCATAACCAGGGACAGCAAAACTTTAAAGAGAAGCCCGGACAGGACAGAAAAACCGGGCAGAACCAGGAACGCAGCGTAAAATGCACCTATGCCGGCAGAACACCATAGCCTCCACATAGGGGCAGCGTTTCCGGAAAGCTTCCAGGTAACCCATAAAATGATGAAGTTAACCAACAGGTTATCCAGCCAAATAACGTCAAGATAAAAGTATTTCACCCCGACCCCGTCCTTAAGGTCCAATTACCCTTCGTTGTCCTTATTATAACTTATTGCAAAAAAGAATCCTGTAGAACGGTGGATTGAAAGACAAAAAAATAACGACAATAAATGGATATTATTGTCGTTATTTATGATACCTTAGCATATAGATTATTGTACCAGAAAAGCTAAACTATCTGAGTCGGTTTCTCCTTAAGAAAGTAGGAATATCAAGGTCATCAGAGCCATCCCGGCTGGCAGCAACTGCTTCCATAACCTTCTCAACTTTTTTGCGTTCCTGTTTTTCAGCGGTCTTTTCAAATCCTGTAGCTATAACAATTATTTGGATTTCGTCATCAAGTTTTTCGTCAATAACAGCTCCAAATATTATATTGGCATCCGGATCTGCTGCCTGTGCTACCAGCTCAGCTGCCTCGTTAACTTCATACAGACCCAGGTTAGGACCTCCGGTGATATTAAGCAGAACGCCCCTGGCACCTTCAATAGTTGTCTCCAGCAACGGGCTTTGAATAGCCTGTTTTGCTGCATCTATTGCCCTGTTGTCACCGCTGCCCCTGCCAATACCCATATGAGCCAAACCTTTTTCCTTCATAATAGTGCGAACATCTGCAAAATCAAGGTTAACCAGACCGGGTACGGCAATCAGGTCGGATATACCCTGTACACCTTGTCGCAGCACGTCATCTGCAACCTTGAATGCTTCCAGCATGGATGTGCGTTTCTCTACCACCTGAAGCAGCCTGTCATTTGGTATAGTAACCAGTGTATCCACCCTTTCCTTCAGCAGGGCAATTCCCTTTTCCGCATTAAGAGCGCGCTGACGTCCTTCAAACAGAAACGGCTTGGTAACTACACCTACTGTCAGAATTCCCAGATCCTTGGCCAGTTCTGCCACCACCGGTGCTGCCCCTGTACCGGTGCCTCCGCCCATTCCGGCTGTTACAAAAACCATATCCGAGCCTTTTATTGCCTGCACAATCTCTTCACTGCTTTCTTCAGCAGCTTTTTGGCCAATCTCCGGATTAGCTCCTGCTCCAAGTCCTTTGGTGAGCTTCTCTCCGATTTGAATTTTCTGCGTTGCCTGTGAAAGGTATAATGCCTGTTTATCTGTATTAATTGAGATAAAATCCACACCTTTCAAGCCATGCTGAATCATCCGGTTAACTGCGTTGTTGCCTGCTCCTCCTACTCCAATTACCTTTATCTGTGCAAATTGATCCATATCGATATCAAATTCAAGCACGCCGTACCCTCCCCTTTATGTGTTGAGTATATAAAACTTAAATAATTAATATCTGAATTTTTTCAGCCAGTTTATCAGCACACTTTTGATACTTCCCCTGCCGTCGGGAAAATACTTCAACCCGCTCCAGCCAAGGGAATATACGGCTGAAAGTGATGGACAGGATAATCCAATTGTATCGGGAACACCCAATCTCACCGGCAATCCCAATGTATGGGAAGCAAACTCGCGGATTCCGCGATATAACGCCAAACCTCCCCCTGCCAGCACTACCCCATGGCATTCTTTCCACAGGTCTTCTGCTGTGATCCGATCCCGTACCATCTCCAACAGTTCTTCTATCCTGGCTTCTACAATTTCCTGCAAAAACTCCATAGGAATATTCTGGATGTTCTTGCCGCTGCGAATAGACATATTCATTTCGGAAGCATCAGAGTCTGTTTTATATGCAAGTCCCAGAACGCAGTATTTCTTGAGTTTTTCCGATTCCTGGGCAGATGCCCCTGTACCGGTGGCAACATCCCGGGTTATAGCGGCCCCTCCAAGAGAAATCCAGTCATATAACACAGGAATGCCATTTTTGTATACTGCTAAGTCAGTGGACTCTCCTCCGACATCTATCCAAATAACTCCCTTTTCTCTTTCTTCCTGAGTGATCAACGCTTCGCCGCAAGCATATGAAGTAGGTATCCACCGGTATACTTCTAAATTCAGTGTATTCAGTATACGAGTTATATTTCGTGCAAAATCAGCCCGGATGCATATTACAGAAGCCTGCAGGCCCAGCTGTTCACATGGCAGACCCAATGGGTTGCCTACCGGCTTGCCGTCCACCAGAAAACTGCCATATGACACATTGTTTATTTTCCACGGTGACGGCAGCGGGTAACTTGATACCAGCTTGCGCAGCTCCATTACATCCTTTTTGGATACCGTGCGACCAAGGTTTATTTCTTTTGTGTTACTGACTACCCCGCAAAACTCATTTGGAATGCCTAAAACACATTGGTCTATTTTAAGGCCGGCCATTTTCCGGGCTTGTCCTACAGCAGCGTCCAATACATGGTATATTGTTTTATCTGACATCCAGCCGTCGTCCTGAATACCACTGTATCCGGCTTGTCCTAAACCGGATAACTCCAGGCTGCCATTGCGGCTAATTCTACATGCCAGCACTGATACTTTCGTTGTGCCAAGCTCAATTGCCATGACAGCTTTGCTCAATGAAGGAAACCTCACTTTTCCTGGTAGTATACAACCTTGTGAATATGTTATCACAAATTGATGCAAAGTTAAATAATTATTTGCCTGAGTTATCCTTCAAAAATGACTTTTTTCTAAGCTGGCCCAAAAAATGCCTCCTGATAAGAGCAAAGTTGTTGAACAAGCGGTAACCAAATACAAATATAGCACACAGATAAATAGGAACATCCAAACGATCACCTATATAAGCCAGGCCGGCTGCAAGCACAGCATTGCCAAAAAAGCCGGATATGAATACATCAGCTTCAAACTGCTTATCCAGCGAGGATCGAATTCCTCCAAATACTGAGTCAAGGGCCGCCAGTACCGCAATAGACATATAAGAAGAATATGCTGTCGGAATTTTAATAGGCAGCATCATTCCCAATACAATTCCAATTATAATGCCAATCAGAGGCAGCCACATATTATTCATCCTCCTGTATAGTTTTTGCATATATATATTCCAGCTCACCCAAATAGCGGGGAATTATTATCCGGTCAACTTTCCTGATCTGAAACTCCAGTCCCCATGCCTGCAAGTCATGGTATATGCTGTCCTCCTGCTGGAAACTTGCCATAAGCCGGTCCGGATTCCCAATCGCTTGTATAATAAATGGGGGTGCAAATCTTTGGTATTTGCCAACATTTATGGTTGGTCCGCCGCAGCTGATACGGGAATTAGCCATAATTCTGGTGCCGTTGATTGCAATTGCTTCTGCGCCGGCACTCCGCAATTCATTGACAACATGAAGCATATCGCTGTCATGAACTATAAAGTATGAAATAATATGCGGATTATTGGACAGGAAGGAATCCCGCTTGCGATCATTTAACACTATCTCTACTCCCGGGCCTTCAACCGGAAGCAGTCCAGCAACCAGCCTTGCTTCCTGTATTTCCATTTGGATCTGCTGATACTGAGTGTTTAATTCTGCAATATTCTCTTCGTACTCTTTAAGCCGGTTCTCCTTCTGTTTGATAATTTCATCCATTTCCTGCTTCTTTAACTCCAATTCCTTTTTCTCATTCACCAGCTTTTCTATTTTTTCCAGAGAAGCTATTTCCCCTATTTCCGCTCCTACCTTTGGACCTTCAAACGCTCTGACTGCAAAAAAACCAAGCAATATGCAAACCAATGTAATAAGCCAGATGGTGCTGTCATTTTTACTCATCCTGATCCCCCCGGTTCCTATTGTACAGGAACGGCGTATTCATAATGCAAAGGCCTGTTATATTTGGGAATACGAATTTTATCTTCTCTTCGGATAGTTATCTCCAGTTCCTCTCCCAAAATGTCTGCTACGCCGCCCAACAGCTTAAGGGAAGCTTCCAGGGTTTCCGGATTGCCCAGGGCTTTAATTTCAAAGGGTGCTGTGTACCTGTTGGTGTTGATAACTATATAATCTCCGGCACTTCGTATCTCGGTGGTGGAAACTATTCTTTCACCGTTTATAGCAAGAGCCTCAGCACCGGCAGCATTCAATTCATTTACCAGCATTAACAGATCTTCATGATATACATTGCGAACAATGCCGGTTTCTCCCCAGTCCTCAAAAGGTATGACGTTCACTGTTACAATGACGCCCGCTCCCTCCAGCTCTACCAGACCTGCAAGTATACGGGCACGTTCCAAATCCTTGTTCAGGGTTTCGGTGAGCTTGCCTTCATCCTTTGCTGCATTTTCATATTCTGCAATCCGGTTTTCCAGTTCGGCAATGAGATTCTGCTGATTTGCAATATCCTGATTAAGTTTTTGAATTTGGCTGGTAAGTTCCTGTGCTCGCTGAAGAGATACGTTTCCGCCGACATTCTGTACATTTTTAAACTGAGCAGCCAGCATCAGTCCCAATATTATGCTGACCAGCATTATTGCAATTTTTCCGCCTAATAAATTCTTCAATACATCACCTCATTCTACGAGCCGTCCTCTTCATTGGTTTGATCACCGTCTTCCCCTTGCTCATCATCTGCAGCCGGTTCAGGATGAAATACTGCTTTTCCCGGTACACTAACATCAAGTGTGCCCTTTTCATCCCTGTTTAAAACTTCCGTATAAGCATCGGATTGCAGCCATCCAAGCTTTCTGTCAAGTTCCAATGCTTGTCCTAAAGTAACGTGAACATCATCCCGGGTTACAAGCTCTACATGATCGGGATCATCCAGATATATTGTCTGAATCATGCTGCCTATTTCCCATTTGGCTATAGCTTCCAGCATGCGGATCATTATTTTAAATTTATAACTATCGCTCTCAGCTGTCTCCAGGACGCTTCCCTTAATAAGACGGCTGATATGCATGCCCTCTATTGTGGGATAGGACAATTCATTGGTTTGCTTAACAATATCCAGGATGAATCCGCTGGAATCTATGATTATATTGGAGCTTAAGTAAGGAATCACAGCGGCCGGTACCCTTTCCTCCACTGCAATTATTACCTCATCAGGCAATCTTATGGAAATAGCTTGTACCATAGGAAAGGGAGCGTTCCCCTCTATCCGCTGTCTGACCTTTTCCTTGTTAATTTTAAATATATTGTCGCCATAAGATATTCCCGACAGGTTTATTATAACATCATCATCCAAGGTACCGCTACCAAGAATAACAATATTTTCAACCTGGAAAACTTCAGTGCCAATAAACACCACTGCTGCAATACAAACCAATAATATCAGAAACATCAGTATTCGTTTTCTTGTCCCATTGTAACCCATAATTTATCCTCCGCAGGAACCCGCTCGCTTAAGATTGGAATTTTACCATAAAACCTTGCTTTTCAGCAAAGTTTTATGGCTAATCCAATTTTTCTATATTCTTTCAATATCAGCACCAATACTGCGCAGGCAAAGGTCCAGGTTTTCATATCCTCTTTCAATATGATGAATATTGTCTACAATGGTTTCTCCTTCTGCCTTTAAACCTGCTATAACCAGCGCAGCTCCTCCTCTCAGGTCGCTTGCGCTGACCTCTGCGCCTTTCAGAACCGGCACACCCTGTATAACTGCAATCTTTCCTTCTGTGCGAATATTGGCGCCCATGCGTATAAGCTCAGGTACATGCTTGAATCTGTTCTCAAATATATTCTCGGTAATTATGCTTGTTCCTTTAGCTACAGTTAAAACACTCATGAGCAATGCCTGCATGTCAGTTGGAAAACCTGGATAGGGGTATGTCTTTGTATGTTCTATAGCCCAAAGTCTCTGCGGTGCCTTAATCTTAACCGCGCCTGCATCCGTTCCCTTATAAGGGGTTATCATGCAGCCTGATTCTCTAAGCTTTGTCACTATAGATTGTATATGCTCCAGGTTTACATTATGAACAACAAGTTCGCTGCCTGTGATAGCAGCTGCCATCAAGTAGGTGCCTGCTACAATCCGGTCAGGTATTACGGTGTATTCCGTTTCATGAAAGGAGTCAACTCCATCAATAATTATGGTATTGCTGCCTGCTCCATGGACTTTGCCGCCCATGCTGTTGATAAAATTCTGCAGGTCGATGATTTCCGGCTCCTTAGCGGCGTTTCTGATTATGGTCCGTCCCTTTGCACAAGTTGCAGCCAGCATGATATTTTCAGTTGCTCCTACACTTGGATAATCAAGGTGGATATCGGCTCCCACCATGTTGGCAGCCTCGCACTCCAGATAACCATGTGATTCGTCAATTATTACACCCAGTTGTCTAAGACCATGCAGGTGCAGGTTTATGGGGCGCTGCCCGATTTCGCAGCCTCCGGGATAAGTAATTTTTGCCTTCTTCATTCTTGCCAGCACTGCACCAAGCATAACAATGGAAGAACGGATTTCCTTAACATGCCTGTCAGGTATCACCCAACTGTTCACATTGGATGGATCAACTATGAGAGTGGTACCTTCTCTTTTTACCTGACACCCTATGGATTGCAATATCAATAACATATTTTCAACATCCGCGAGACGGGGGAAATCATACAATACAACTGTTTTTCGGGTAAGTATTACCGCTGCCAGAATTGGCAAGATTGCGTTCTTAGCTCCAATTACCCGGATGTCTCCTTCGAGTCTCCTACCTCCCCGGATTCGAAACTTTCCCATATTTTACACCTCTTTCTTCCGCTTACAATGGCATCACGGGATTTAAGCATAAATCCCGATTTAATACCATACTATGCATGGAAAATTCAGGTGTTACATTCCGGAGTAAGGTAACAGCTGATTGCATTTCCACCTGTCAGGCAGCTTTGCAATGCCTTGATATGTTCAACAGAACGCCTATGCTGGTTAAAAAAATGGCAAGAGACGACCCGCCGTAGCTTATAAATGGCAATGGCAGCCCGGTGGGGGGCATTGAAGCTGTTACAACCGCTATATTAATAATAACCTGTATTGCAATCATGGAAATGATTCCGGTCGCCAGCAGGCTACCAAACAAATCCGGTGCTGTTAAGGCTACCCTGATTCCTCTCCATATAAGAGTCAAAAAGAGCAAAATCAGAATGGTTGCCCCCAGGAACCCCAGTTCTTCTCCGATTATGGCAAATATAAAGTCGGTTTCCGGATAGGGCAGGTATAAGTATTTTTGCCTGCTTTTTGCCAGCCCCAGCCCGAACAAACCGCCTGAGCCCAGGGAATATAAAGACTGTATCAACTGCCAGCCGCCGCCTAAGGGGTCTGCCCAGGGATCCATGAATGCAGTAAAACGGGATACCCGGTAGTCTTCTATCATGGTCAGTACAACTGCACCACCGGCACCAACCGCAATCAAACCGCCAAGGTGCCACAGATTGGCTCCTCCTACAAAAAGCATGAGCATGGTAAGAATCAGAATGCTGCCTGCAGTGCTCATATTAGGCTGCAGAATTATAAGGCCGAATATAAGGCCGGCAACAAGCAGTATAGGCAGCATGCCTTTAAAGAAATACTTTATCCTGCCTTTGCCTTTTGCAATGGTGTCAGATATGAATAAAATCATTGCAAATTTCGCTATCTCAGCAGGCTGGATAGTCATACTGCCGATTCCAAGCCAGCGCTTGGCATTGTTTCGTTCTTCTCCAATGATCAGGACCAATATCAACATAATGACGCTGATTATCAAAAACAGCCTGGAATACCTTTGCAGCTTTGAATAGTCTATTCGTGAAGCTATATACATCCCGGCAAACCCGACGACTGCCCACAAGCATTGACGTTTGAAGAAATACAAACCGTCTCCCCAGCGTTCGGAGGAATAATAGAAGCTGGCACTGAAAACCATTACTACACCGAAAGCAACCAGTATTACAGTAGTTAAAAGTATGGTAAAATCAACAGGCTTTTTATTCACCTTTCTACCTCCTCAATGCCTTGACTGCCTCCTTGAACAACCTTCCTCTCTCTTCATAGTCCTTAAACATATCCCAGCTTGCACAGGCCGGGGAAAGGAGTACATTGTAACCGGGAGAGGCAAGTTCATAGGATTTTTCTACTGCTTCCTGCAGCGTTTTTGACATGTAAATGTTTTCAAATCCCTTTTCTCTTGCAGTTTTTGCAATTTTTTCGGCAGTCTCCCCCAGCAGCACCAATGCCTTAACCGTGTCTCCAAAGCTGTCAACAAACTCTGAAAAGCTGCTGTGCTTATCCATACCTCCGGCAATCAGAATTGTAGGACGTGTCATGGACTGAACAGCCTTAATGGAAGAGTCGGGGTTTGTACCTTTTGAATCATTGTAGAAGGTTATGCCATTGATGGTATCCACTTTTTCAATACGGTGCTCCACGCCTGGGAATTCATGCAATACTTTGGCAATTATCTCAGGCTTTGCTCCTGCAAGTCCCGATGCCACAACGGCAGCCAATGCATTTTCCAGATTATGAGCACCGGGGATTCCTACCTGTGATGCAGGACAGACCACAACAGGGCCTTTGCCTGTGTTCATTATAATCTGCCCGTTTTCCAGCCAGGCTCCTTCTGTTAATATCCGTTTTCGGCTGAAATAAAAGACCTTAACACCGTTGCCTGGGTTTATATCTGTAAGTATGCTGTCGTCCCCGTTTAAAACCAGATAATCTTCACTGCCCTGATTCTCAAATATGCGGCACTTGGCAGCTATGTAATTTTCCATGGTCTTATGACGGGTCAAATGGTCCTCTGTTATATTTAGTATCAGAGATATCCTGGGTTTAAAGTGGACGATGGTCTCAAGCTGAAAGCTGCTTATTTCAGCCACTACCATGTGATCTTGAGCAATTTCCTTTACCTTTCCTGAAAAAGGTATCCCTATATTTCCAACTACATGAGTGGTAATGCCGGCTGCCTTCAGAATCTCTCCGATAAGCGCAGTGGTGGTGGTCTTTCCGTTGGTGCCTGTTACCGCTACTATAGGAGCCTTACATAATCTATACGCCAGTTCCACTTCACTTATCACTTCTGTTCCCATATCAGCAGCCTTTACTATAAACGGGGAATCAGCAGGTACACCGGGACTAATTACTATCAAGTCCACTTGATCAACGAGATGATCCGGATCCTGCCCCAGATAAAATTCACAATCAGTATGGCTCTTCAGTTCATTAACCGCATCCATGATGTCGGCTTCGCTTTTCCTGTCGCTTACTAAAACCTGTGCACCCATTTCATAAAGAAGCCTGGCAGCTGAAACCCCGCTTCTGGCCAGACCGACTACAAGCACGGTTCTACCGTTCAATTCCATATAAATGTCCTCCTAAATACTCAATAATGCAAACAGGCACAGAACCGCTGTTGCAATCATAAACATGGAAACCACCTTGGTTTCAGGCATGCCTAAAAGCTCAAAATGATGATGCAGGGGCGCCATTTTGAAAACCCGCTTGCCCCGCAGCTTGAAAGATGCCACTTGTATTATGTCTGAAATGGATTCAGCCATATAAACCCCGCCTATAATCGGCAGCCAAAGCGGAATCCGGAGCAAAATAGACAAAGCGGAGACAGCCCCGCCCAATCCAAAAGCTCCGGTATCACCCATGAACACCTGAGCAGGATATGCATTATACCTCAAGAAGCCCAGGCAGACACCTGTTAAAGCTGCAGAAAACACAATCAGATCCTGATAATTGTCAGCCAGCCATGACAAACCTTGCTCATCAGCCATCTGCCATGCTGAAGTTATGATAATGCTCAGGGTGGCGGATACAATAAGGGTAACTCCTGAACACAGCCCGTCTAATCCGTCAGTCAGGTTCACACTGTTTACTGTGCCTATAATGATAAAAACAGCCACAGGAATATAGAAAATTCCAAGATCCCATTCAGTTCCTAAGAAGGGTATGATCATGCTGCTTCCGATATATTCATTGTTGTATGCATAAAATGCCAATCCTACCGCCACCACCAGCTGGCTGATAATTTTCTGGTAACCGCGAAGGCCAAGAGAACGTTTTTTTACTACCTTTATATAATCATCAATGAAACCAATGATGCCGAATGCTGCTGTAGTAATGGCAGCCACCATAACATATTCACGGTTTCCCTTAGGCAATAGCAAGCTGATAAGGATTAAGGGAATCAAGAATATAATTCCGCCCATTTGAGGAGTTCCGGATTTGGAAAGATGGGTTTTAGGACCGTCATCCCTTACTGTCTGGCCTAATTTAAGCCTTCTCAGCCATGGAATCAATAAAATGCCCATCAGCAGAGTAGATAAAAAAGCCAGTATGACAACGGTGGCATAGTATCTCATTCCAAATCCCTCCTATTTTTCAGAAATGATACAATTTTCTCCATATGCATGCCCCTGGACCCTTTCACTAATATTCTGTCTCCCTTTTGCAAATTGTCTTTCAGCCAATTGATAACACCCTGATTGCTCTGCTCATGACAGATAAAATTGACGTTCATGCCTGCTCTAACAGCACCTTCGCCTATCCAGGCGCTGTCCTTGCCCTTGGTTACCAGGACATCAACCCGGCATTCTGCGACAGCCTGCCCTACAGACATATGAGCTTCCCGGGAGTAATCACCCATCTCCAGCATGTCGCCCAAGATTGCAATCTTCCTTTTTCCGTCCATTTCCTCCAGTATTTTTAAAGCCGCCTTAACTGAATCCGGACTGGAATTATATGCGTCATCAATTATCTTTATATCTGCTTCGGGATTTAAACTAAAAATATTCAAGCGCATCTCACTGCTGGCAAATTTCAATAAGCCAGCCTTTATATCCGGCATATCCATTCCAAAGGTCCTGCCTACTGCTATAGCAGCAAGACTGTTGTAAACATTGTGCTTTCCGGGCACATTTAGCCTGATCCGGTATTTTTCCCGGCCTATAGTCAGAGTATATTCAATTCCTGCCTCACCAAGCGCCTGGATATCATCAGCACGGTATTCAGCATCCGCCTCGATTCCAAATCGAACAACAGAATAGGGTACGCCGTTCTGCTTTAAGCGATTACCCTCCCTGTGAAGCAGGTCGTTATCGTTATTAATTATAAGAGTGCAGCCCTCATGAAAGCCATCATAAATTTCAGACTTGGCCTTTAAAATATTTTCACGGCTTCCCAGCTTTTCTATATGTGATACTCCAATATTCGTTATAACTGCTACTTTCGGAGGTGCGATTGCTGCAAGACGGCTGATTTCACCGAAACCGCTCATGCCCATCTCCAAAACTGCTGCCTGGTGGTAAGATTCCAATCCAAACAAGGTCAATGGCAGCCCAATTTGATTATTAAAATTGCCTTTAGTTTTCAGGACACTGTATTTTTCTGACAATACGCTGCAAATCATGTCTTTAGTTGTGGTTTTTCCGGTACTGCCAGTAACTGCCACAATTGGTACGTTCATAAGACGCAAATACCAGGCTGAAAGTTTCTGCAGTGCTGTTAACGTATCCTTTACTAATATGGTATGTACTCCTTCGGGCAAAGTTTTATTAAGTTTATGTGTCAAAACTGCTACAGCACCTTTTTCAGCAGCCTGCACCAAAAAGTCATGACCGTCAAACCGTTCGCCTTCCAGCGGTACAAACAACTTCCCCGGCTCAATGGTACGTGTATCTGTTGAGACACCTGTTATGACAGGATCACTGCCATTTCTTATTATCTCACCTTTAACAGCAACTGCTACTTCCTGTATAGACAGGTGTTTCATCAAATTTTCTCCCTTCCAAGTATCTCAGCCACTATTTCTTTTTCATCGAAATGTATGGTTTTCCCTTTTATCTGCTGATAGGTTTCATGGCCTTTGCCCGCCAGAATAATGACATCATTTTTTTTCGCATTTTTTAAAGCATATTCTATGGCTTGCCGCCTGTCTTCAATTACTATATACGGACATCCGGTTTTTTTCAACCCCGGCAGAATATCATTAATAATTTTCATAGGATCTTCGCTGCGGGGGTTATCCGATGTTACAATGCAAAAGTCTGAGTATTTGCCGGTCACTTCTCCCATCAAAGGGCGTTTTGCCGAATCACGGTCACCGCCGCAGCCAAACAGTGTCACTATTCTGCCCTGCGTCAGATCCCTTGCAGTCTTCAGTATATTTTCCAGGCCGTCAGGAGTATGGGCGTAATCCAGAATGACCGAATAATCGGTACCGGTATCCAGCAGCTCAAACCTTCCCGGAACGCCGCGAATACTTTCCAGGCCGGCCTGAATGTCATCCAGGGAAACTCCTGCGGCATAGCAGGCAGAAGCAGCGGCCAGAGCATTATAAACGCTGAATATTCCCGGTATGCGCAGGTTGACTCCAATCTTGCCTCCCAGGATATGAAGGTTGAATGATACCCCTTCAGCGGTTATCTCAATATCACGGGCAAATATATCTGCAGGTTTGTAAATTCCATATGTAAATGCATGGCTTTCCAGCCGGTCAAGAATCATTCTTCCGCTCTCATCGTCAACGTTAATCACTGCAATACGGCTTTGATCAAACAGCTTTGCCTTGGCTTCCCTGTAGTTGTCCAGGGTGCCGTGGAAGTCCAGGTGATCCTGTGTCAGGTTTGTAAATATTCCCACTTCAAAAATGCAGCCTACTACCCGGCTTAATTCCAGTGAATGGGAAGACACCTCCATTACAGCGGCATCTGCCTTTTCCTGCAGCATTTCATGGAACAGCTTCTGCAGATCAGGTGATTCAGGCGTGGTTCTTTCAGCCGGAATCTTCCTGTCACCAATCATATTGGTAATAGTGCCGATTAACCCCGTCTTTTTCCCTGATTGTTCCAAAATTGACTTTATCATATAGGTTGTGGTGGTTTTACCATTAGTGCCTGTTACTCCAAATAATATAAGATTCTCGGTTGGGTTTCCATAAAAGGCAGACGATATGTAACCCATGGACTTGCGTGTATCTTCCACAAAAACCTTAGTTATACCGTCAGGCAATTTAACGTCCTTTTGCAGCAATACTGCCACTGCACCCTTTTCTACTGCCATAGGCGCAAAGTCATGCCCGTCTGCTTTGTATCCTTCAATACAAAAAAACAATGACCCGGGGGTCACCTGTCTCGAATCATAAAAAATCTCCTTGATATCGATGTCCAAAGAACCTTCGGTACGAAGAACATTTATCCCTTTTAGTAATTCTCTGAGTATCATTCCCATTCCTCCCGGATGCCAGTCTATGCAGGCAGTATATTGTATTTGTAAGTATATACAGAATATTTCCAAACCATACCTTCGGGCACCTTTACTGAGGTGCCTCGAAGCGCACGTTTATAGTTGTTCCGGGCTCTACCATAATTCCAGGTGCAGGATCCTGGCTGACTGCCAGACCCGAACCCTCTACTCTCAATTTAAGCCCTTTTGATGTCAATATATTATTGGCTTCCCTGATTGATTTTCTGGTTACATCAGGGACTTCAACCAAATCAGATTCTTCATTATTCTGACCGGATCCTTCGCTGCCTGTGCCGGTATATAATAGAACTGTTGTATTCTCCAGTACCTCTGCGCCCGGCAGCGGCACCTGCTTGGTAACAACAGTGCCGGTTTGCTCGGCAAGGTAATCCAATCCTGCGTCCCGGAGAATTTTCGATGCTTCAGTCAGACTCTTGTTTGTTACATCGGGGACGGTAACCATCCTGGTTTCTCTCTCGGTTTTTTCATCAAATACCGGTTCAACACCCAGGTAATTTAATGTGTCTTCCAGTATCATCTTCACATAAGGTGCAGCTACAACGCTTCCGAAGTCTACTGCAACCTTGGGTTCATCCACCATGAACAGAACCACAACCTGCGGATCATCGACCGGCGCAAAGCCGATGAAGGAAGCAATTACTGCTCCCTGCTTAATGCCTCCGTCCGGGCTGTATTTCTGGGCTGTACCGGTTTTGCCTCCCACCCTGTAACCCGGTATATAAGCATTTCTGCCGCTTCCCTTGGTTACCACGCTCTCGAGTATTTCGCGCATAGTTGCAGATGTCTTTTCTGATATAACCCTGCGAACCGCTACCGGCCCTATTTCTTCATATATGTGTTCATTTCCGTCATCAAATTCCAATGCCTTCACCAATCGCGGCTGCATCAGGGTACCTCCGTTTACTACAGCAGAAACGGCATTTATAAGCTGCAGCGGAGTAACGGCTATTGCCTGACCAAAGCCCATGCGGGCCAGGTCAACGTTTTTCACGGAATCTTCCTTCATGACAACGCCTTTTTCTTCACCGGCTATATCAACGCCGGTTTTGCTGCCAAATCCAAAGGCTTCTATATAATCGTAGAATCTTTCCACGCCAAGTCCCAATGCCATGTCCATGAAGGCCGGGTTGCATGAATTCTGGACTACTTGGTACAAATTCTGGTGACCGTGTCCTCCTGCCTTCCAGCACCTAATTCTCTGGCCGTCCACTATCCGGTAACCAGGGTCATTAAAAGTGGAGTTTACAGTTACAATTCCTTCCTCCAATGCGGAAGCTGCGGTAATTATCTTGAATGTTGAGCCCGGGTCCATATTGTCTTTTACTGCAAAGTTTTTAATTAAGGCTTCCATTCCCTCATAACCCAGCTCGCGGGGCGGGTTATTGGGGTCAAAATCCGGACGGTTAGCCATGGCAAGGATATCTCCGGTCTTTGGATCCATAACAATGCAGTATATCTTGTTTGCGCGGTACTGATCCATAGCATCAGAAACTGCTTTTTCAGCAAAATGCTGTATAACCTGATCAATTGTCAGAATGACATTCCAGCCGTCTATGGGTGGAACCATCCTTTTAACATTAGTCGGAGTCTCCCTGCCCTTGGTATCGGTTTCCATCATAATCTGGCCGGAAACGCCTTTCAGGTATTTATCGTAATATAACTCAATTCCTTCCTGGCCTTTAATTCCTTCCCCCGGCTCTGCATATTTCATTGTGAATCCCAAAACATGAGAAGCAAGATTGCCGTTTGGATAATACCGTTTAGGCTCATCAGTGAAATAAATGCCTTTTATATTAAGTTCGCGGACTCTGACAGATTCCTCCCGCGTCAGCTGTCTTTTTACCCATACTTCGGATTTGGATGTGTCTGAAATCTTTTTATACAGCTCTTCCGCATCCAAATCAAGTATCTCTGCCAGCTTTTCCGCTGTATCCCTTGCGTCCGCCAACTGGCTGGGACGCACTGCTATACTGTCTGCACTGGCGCTTTGAGCCAGTACAGACTTGTTTCTGTCATATATTATTCCTCTTTGCGGGTATACATCCAACGACCTGGTCCACTGATCCAATGCCTTTTCATAAAGCTCTTTGCCCCATATAAGCTGAATATAGCCGTTTCGTATAATTAAAGCAAATAAAATCAAGGAAACTGCCAGTAAATAAACCAGAAGTCTCCTTCGATTGGTCACTGCCGGTGCAGACACCAGCAAACCCCCCTTCCAAGAAGCAAGAAACAGCTTTTAGTTGAAGATACCCAGCAAGCGGCTCCATATGCTTTTTCCGGAATCAACCGGTGCTTCAGCCTGCTCCATTCCTTCATCAGGTTCAGGGAGGCTCACATACTGGACCTGGCCTTCACCAGGATATTTCATGCCCAGCTCTGCTGCTAAAAACTCGATAGTATTCAGATCCTTACAATAGGACAGTTCTACCTCCAATTTTTCTTTCCGGATTTTTTCTTGCTCCAGAGTCTTCTCCAGAGCCAGAATTGCCCTGTGATTCTCTGATATCAAAGCATACCGGAAAACTATGAAACTGGCGGCTGCAAAGCATATCAAAACCATACTTAAGGTCAGAAACTTGTTAAGTGTTTGATGCTTTCTGACCGGTACTTGCCTGGGTTTTTCCTGCCGGCTGGGTGCTTCCCTCCGTACAGGTTCTGCAACAGGAACCATTTCCTCCAAATATGCGTATTTTTCCGCTACTAACATTTTTATTCAGCCTCCCCGCTGTTTATGTTATTAGTAATCCCGCTGCAGCTTTTGGCATACTCTAAGTTTTGCGCTGCGGGACCGGGGGTTTATTTCCAGTTCTTCCCGCCCGGGAATAACGGGTTTTCTTGTAAGTATCTCTGCAACCGGCTGCTTTCCGCATATGCAGACCGGTGCTCCGGGAGGACATGTACATGGGTTCATCAAGCTTTTAAAGGTGTTTTTTACAATTCTGTCCTCCAGGGAATGAAAGGTTATGACACACAGCCTGCCGCCCGGTTTCAGCACTTCTGCTGCACTTCGGACCGCATCCTCAAGCAGGCTGAGTTCCTGGTTAACTGCAATCCGAATGGCCTGAAATGTACGCCTGGCCGGATGAGGCCCATCACGCCTGGCTGAGGCGGGAATTGCCATCTTGATGACCTCTGCCAGCTGCCCGGTTGTGTGTATTGGCCTGTTTTTTATGATAAATTCGGCTATCCTTCTGGCCCAGCGTTCTTCTCCATATTCCCTTATAATACGGGCCAGTTCATCCAGGGAAAATTCATTAACCAGCTCATAAGCACTGAATTCCTGCGTGGTATCCATCCGCATATCCAGCCGGACATCTTCATGGTAGGAAAATCCACGCTCCGGCGTGTCAAGCTGGTAAGAGGATACTCCCAAATCCAGCAGTACTCCGTCAACTTCCTGTATGTTCAGGTCCGACAGTATCTCTTTTATATCGGCATAGTTACCATGAACAGGAGTAAAAGAATCTCGAAATTCTTTCAGTTTCCCGGCAGCAGCTTCAATAGCTTGCAGGTCCCGGTCTATCCCAATCAGTTTTCCGGAAGGAGCAATTCTCTTCAGAACCTCCAGAGCATGCCCCCCGCCGCCCAATGTACCGTCTACATAAATACCGCCAGGCATTGGGTTAAGGTATTCCAGTGTTTCCTGCAGCAATACAGGTATATGGTGAAAATTCATTGCAAGCTGTCTCTCCTTACCTGGAACTAAATGCCCAATTCCGCCATTTTTTCCACTATTGCATCCTGATCCAGGCTGGAATCGTTATTGTAGGCATCCCAAGCCTCTTTGCTCCAGATTTCCACCCTGCCGGATACACCAATTATTACAATATCCTTTTCAAGGGAAGCGTGTTCTCTCAGGTTGGCCGGAATGAGTATTCTTCCTTGCTTATCCACTTCACACTCTGCTGCACCCGCAAAGAAAAACCTGATAAAAGCGCGTGCTTCCTTGCTTGTAAGAGGCAGGGTGCGCAGTTTCTGTTCTAGGTTTCGCCATTCTTCATTGGGATATACAAACAAACAATTGTCCAAACCCTTGGTCACAACAAATTTTTCACCCAATTCCTCACGGAACTTAGCTGGCATTATTACCCTGCCTTTGGAGTCAATTGTATGCTGGTATTCCCCAATGAACAAATTCTTTCCCTCCCTTCCAGAAAATATCATGGTTTAGTTGTGGATATTCACACCACTTTCCTCCACTTTACACCACTTTTGATTAATATTCTATATATGTTCTAAAATTCCTTCCACAAATTTTAAAAAAATAAAAAAGAGTGCAGCTGTTTTGACTCGCTGCACTCCGTTTAATCAGCATCTTTTTTTAATTATGAAATCATATATGATAGTTATTTACTAATAAGCATGGTGACTATATAATTTGCTTCAGACGGAAACCCAAATGGTCACATGATACCAAATGATACTCAGTGCCTTCATATATTCCCTCAAATGCATTTTTAATGCCTTCTCCATGCAGGTGTCCGTATACTACATGGGAAGGCTTGTATTGCGAAAGCAGCCTTACCATATCGGTGCTGTATCCTCTTTCATCAAAGGGAGGATAATGGAGCAGTACAATAAGACTGCTGCCTGCCTCATGCCCGGCTGCCAAGGCACTGCTTAAGGACAACTCCAAACGTATCAGCTCCCGGCGGTATATCCTTGCATCCTGTTCGGTAAATTCCTTCATGCCCGGGTTAATCCAGCCCCTGGTACCGCAGAAAACAAATCCTTCCAATGATAGGCTGTCATTTTGCAGGGCATGCATAAACGGGGGAAGAATACTTCGTATTTTGGATACCGATGACCACCAATAATCATGATTTCCCCTGATCATGATTTTGTGACCGGGCAGGTTTCCTATATCATTCAGATCTACCATGGCATCTGACAGCTGCATCGCCCAGCTGATGTCTCCGGGAATCAGTACTATATCCTGTGGAGCAACCCGCTCAATCCAGTCCTGCCTGATTCTGTTCCAATGGTCTTCCCAGTGTTTTCCAAAAACATCCATTGGTTTATTCAATGCACCTGACAGGTGCAAATCTCCGATTGCAAATATGGATACACTCATACTACCTCATACAGCACATTGTTCTGCTTCATAAGTTCCAAAATCTCCTTGTTGACATCCTCCGCCGTCTTGGAAGCATCATCTATGTACAGCTTTATGTACACAGCTTTGCTTTTACTGTAATACTCCTGAAGCGGTGCTGTTTTTTTTCTGTATTCCTCAAGACGCTGCAATATGGTTTCCTCGTTGTCATCATTTCTTCGGACCAGCGGCCCTCCGCAATCCGGACAGTTTTTAAATCCCTGTCTTTCATGGAAAACCTTTTTGCATTTTGGGCATACCTGCCTGCCTAAAATACGAAATAAAAGAACATCCTGGGTTACATCCAGGTCAAGTACCAGATCAACCTTTTTATCCATAGCAGCCAGCATGCAGTCCAATGCCCGGGCCTGGGCAATGGTTCTGGGATAACCGTCAAAGATAACGCCATTCCTGTATTCAGGCTTTCTGATACCGTCCTCCACTACCAGGTTAACCACATCATCGGATACCAGCTTCCCCTCATCAACCACCTGTACCTGTGGATACAATGGATGCGATGGATTCTGCAGTATTTCCCTGAATAAATCCCCAGTGGATAAATGACTAATGCGAAGCTGCTCTGCTATGATACTGCCCTGGGTTCCCTTACCTGAGCCCGGAGGGCCCAATAATACAACATACATTGAAATTTCCTCCTCATCTGTCAGCTGTAATTATAAAATACAGCTATATCTTAACCATAATTTTAATTTCCTTTTCATGGAACAAGACCTTTTGCAGCAAATGCAAAGCCTAATCAGCCGGTTAATACAATTTTACTAAAAATGGCCGTATATGGCAATGGATGATGGAAAGACAAAAAATTCATATATTTAAAAGTTTATTGGTTTGTGATAGTATTGATGTTAACCATAAGCAAGCATCACATCTCATATTGCACCTACGCTGTACTGAAATATTTATGTGATCTTCAATCTATGGTTTTATTCATTTTAAAACTGAAATATAATAAGCAAAGGTGAGATGAATGAGCCGTTTGGGGCAAAAATTAGCGGATATACGCACAAAAAAAGGGCTGTTGCCTAAAGATTTAGCCAAGAAAGCAGGTGTTTCAGAAAAATTCCTGCTGGAAGTTGAAGAAGGCAAGCGAATTTTAAATGAAAACCTGGCCACCCGTCTTTCCAAGATATTAGGTGTCAACCTGAATGAAAACGGAGACTTCTATGCTTCACTGGAAGAAAGAAAGGCGGAAAACAAGCCTGCTGAAACTGCAAAGCCGGTTCACAGCAGTTTTGAGCACAGAAACTCAGGCATAACTCAGGCACCTGCTCCTCAGTGGGAACAAGCCTTTACATCCATTATCCGGGATGTACCTGTTTATGATTCCACCTTATCAAAAGTTATTTCTTCGAAGAAACTTGTAATTCAGGATAATAAAGTGGAAGGCATTCCCCAGGATAAAGCATTTTACATTAAGCTGGATGAAAAACAGGGAGAACGGTCCCGCTTTCAGGAGGGAGACCTGGTACTGATCCATAAAATGAATGAAATTCAAAAGGCAGGAATATATTTGATCCGCCGGCAGGAAAAAGTGCAAATATGCGAAGCCAAGCCGCTGGACAACAAGCGGCTGCTGCTTGGCTCTCCGCGGGGAGGTACTTTGTCTGCAGAGGCGGTCAATATACAGGATATAACAGTGATGGGCAAATGTGTCCGGGTGGAAACTGCCCTATGATTATTCCGCAGCTCCGGTCAACAGGTCAACTGTCTTAATAAGTTCAGCTATCTGCTGTGAAGCAGGATCAGCTATAACCAAATCCAGCCCCGCACCCAGGGCCATCGCCAGAAATGCAGCATTCAGCGATGGCCTGTTTTTCATCCCATAGGAAATATTGCTGATGCCCAGTACAGTTTTCAGTCCCAACTCCCTCTTAACCAATGAAACTGCCTTTAGAGTTTCCATGGCATTTCCTGGCAGGCGGGCTGCGCTTTGAACAATTGTGTCAATTATAATATCTTCCTTATGCAGCCCATAGGATAATGCAGTATCAAGTATTTTTTCCGCTATAGCCAGTCTTCTCTCTGCATTTTCCGGAATGCCGTCCTCATCCATCGTCATGCCGATTACACAGGCACCATATTTGCGGGCAATGGGAAAAATCTGCTCCATTGCCTGTCTGCATCCGTTAACGGAGTTAAGAATGGGTTTCCCATTTACCACCCTTGCACCTGCTTCCAGTGCCCTGTAGTCTGCACTGTCCAGCTGAAGAGGAGTGTGAGTCAAAGACTGAATGTATTCCACTGCCTTCTCCATGGTTTCAGCTTCATCAGTCAATCCGGTATAAACATTGATATCAAGTATGTCTGCACCGGCCTGCTCCTGCAGAAGTGCCTCTTCATACAATACATCAAATTCATTGCTGCTAAGAGCCTGTATCAGATCCTGCCGTCCTGCAGGGTTTATTCTTTGACCTATAATGTGTAAGCCTTTTTCCAGTGACAATGTCTTCCTGGATGAAGCAACTGCCGTTATCCTTTGATTTTGCGGCTGTTTCCATTGATAATTACCTAATCGATTGCGCAAGGCTTTGATATATTCTGGATTGGTTCCGCAGCATCCACCCAGCATTTTAACACCCATTAAGACCATCTTTTCCGCTGACTCAGCAAACGAAAGGGGGTTTAGAGGATAAACCACTCTTCCGTCTATAAGCTGTGGCAGCCCGGCATTGGCCTGGACCAGCACCGGGACATGAGCATGCTCTGTAAGCTTACCGACCACTGGAAGCAATTCCTCAGGGCCCAGTGAACAGTTTACGCCTATGGCATCTGCTCCCAAAGCTTCCAATACCGTTACAACAGTCAGGGGATCGTTTCCCATGAGAGTTCTGCCGTTTTTCTGAAAAGCAAGGGTACAAATAACCGGCAGGGAGCTTAACTCTTTAGCTGCCAGTACAGCTGCCTTTGCTTCATATAAATCCGACATGGTCTCTATCAGGATAAGGTCTGCTCCTGCTTCCGTACCTGCTTTTACCTGAACAGCAAAATTCTCATAGGCGTCATTGAAGGACAAGGCACCCATGGGAGCCATCAACTGACCCAAAGGACCTATATCCAGGGCTACAAGCCTGCCGGCAGCTGCCCTCCTGGCGATTGCTACTCCCTTTCTGACTACTTCTTCTGCTGAGTATCCCAAGGGTCCCATTTTAAAGGGATTTGCACCAAAGGTATTGGCAGTAATTATATCAGCCCCGGCTTTAACATAAGCCTGGTGAACTGATTCCACCAATTCGGGACTAACTATATTGCAGACTTCCGGCGGCTGGCTGCTGTTCCATCCCTTTTCCTGCAGCATGGTACCCATGGCTCCGTCAAAGAAAACCAGACTGTTATCTGAAAAAAGGTTCTTGTTCATTACACCTTCACCTTCCGGATTTATTAGCTGTAGGCATTCATCAATTTTTCCAGCTGTTCTACGGCGTCTTCCATATTATTCGGCATTTCCAGCTGAAAACCTTTTTTATGAAGACGATCAAACAAATCCATCAAAATGGGCGGTTCCAGATTGGCTTCCCTCAGCAGGTCCACCTGCCCAAATACTTCCCTGGGACTGCCCTTGGTTACTATCTGTCCATTGTTGATGACATAGATGAGATCCGCAATCTGAGGCACAATATTGATATCATGGGTAGTAATCACCAGTGTAATTCCGTTCTCCTTATTAAGACGGTTCAGCAAAGCTATCATTTCTGCTTTGGATTTAGGGTCAAGTCCATCGAACGGCTCATCCAAAATAAGAATATCAGGCATCATGGATATAGCTCCTGCCAGGGCAACCTTTTTCTTCTGACCGCCGCTTAAATAATGTGGTATTTTGTCCAGGATATCATTAAGTTCCAATAACTCCGCTACCTCATGCACCCTTTCATCTACTTCCTGCCTGGTTTTCCTTTCATTTCTCAATGAAAAGGCAATATCGTCATACACCCGCGGACCTATTATCTGCTCATCAACATTCTGAAAAACTATGCCTATATGCTTCCTTATAATATGAAAGTATTTATCCGGACGCATTCCCATTACTTCAACATGTCCCTCCACCGGTGACAACAAGCCCAGTATGTGGGACAGAAGAGTGGTTTTCCCTGCGCCGTTGGGACCCAGAATAACTACCCGGTCTCCTGGATTTACAACAAAATCCAGGCCGCACAGGCTGACCTCAGTCTTGTCCGGATAAACATGACGTATGCATTGTACTTTTATTAAATGATCCATTAAATCAACACTCCCGTTAAAACAGCAATTGAAACCAGCAGCAGTAAAAAATCGGGCAACCGCAGATGCTGCCATTCCCGTGTTATAGGTATTTTGCCTGAGTACCCCCTCAGGGAATATATGCGGTACATTCTCTCACTTAAGTCAAAAGCATGTATTGTCATGACACCCAAAGCACCTGCAATATTTCTTAAGTTGAACAACAGCTTCAAAGGATGCAGTCCGCCTCTTAGCCGGATGCTTTTTACCATGTCTTCCAGCTTATCCAGCAGAATAAAAAGTGATCTATAGGTAAAGATGAACACATCAATTATAATTCCGGGCAAAACATATGAAAAAACACCAAATATGTCGGTATAGGGAGTTGTAGTAATGAGAAGCAGCATATTGGCAGCAGCCCCCAACGCTTTTAGTATTACCATCAATCCGCCTTTCCACGAATGCCCCAGCAGAATCAAAGCAAATAACACACTGAATATGAGAGGATAGGCAGCAAGATGCAGTACTTCCCGTATATTTGCCCTGGATGCCAGTATTAGGGCTGAAGCAAGTACCAGCAAAAAAACAGCTTTTGGGATGCTGTCTGAAAAAATTAAAGCAGATAGAAGCAAAAATGTCATGCAAACCTTGGTAACAGGACTTAATCGATGCATTAAACTGTTTCCGTTATTGGCCATTTGATCTACTGCAGCAATATGCATGTCTTCATCTCCTCTTGAATCTCATCTTTACACATGAGTAGCAGCATCCAGCAAATCCGGCCTGACTTTGGCAAAAAACCTGACAATCAAACCCGTTACCAGTGATTCAATAATAATGCCCACAAGCAGAATAGCTGCAACAGCTGTCCAGCCCGTAAAAAATAAATATCTTACCTCCTGGTCCGGTTCTTCTCCCTGCTGTCTGTCCACTTCTCCATTATCAGGCTCCTGAACTTCAGCAGCATGTTCCTCATCATGCCCGATAAGGGGCAGCGCATTTGTCAAGCCTGCAGCAGAACCTATTATAGTTATCATCAGCGATGTGGATACCAACAAGGCAACAATATTGGCTAAAACGGCAGAAATGGTTTTGCCTGCTTTCTGGCTCAGCAATCTGAAAATATAAAAGCCCAGAATAATCTCACTGCCCATCAGCAGCGTATTGACACCAATAACTGTAAAGCCGCCGTGCCCTATCAATGCAAGTATGGTATTAACCGCAAATACAGCTATGAACCCAAGACCTGGGCCGGCCAGTATCCCGCAGAGCACCGTCAGGCTCAGATGCACCGGGATTATGCCCAATGGAACAGACATAAATATAAGCATTAATGCTCCTATTACGCCTGCAAATGGCATTTTCTTTCTCACTTCGTCTCTTTTAACTCGTTTAGCCAGAAGATAAAGCAATGCAAAACATATAATAAAACCGGGAATCCATATAACCGGTGGCAGAACACCGTCAGGCAAATGAATATGACTCACTATTCTTGTCCTCCTTAATGCAAATGCATATGATTTGCATTTACAGATTAATTGTATATATACCGGTATTGCATGTCAAGAAAATAATCCAACATTTCTAATTATTCCCATCCATTGACCATGAATTCCCTACCCGCATCTCTCTTGATAAATCTTGTTAATGAACTTATACTATAAAGGAATATTTTTTCTAAGGAGAAAAATAAATGAGTTCAAGTACTTTGAAAAAATCCCTTAAACTATTCACTGTCTTTTTCCGGATAGGAGCTTTTACTTTCGGCGGCGGTTATGCCATGATTCCCTATATTGAGCGTGAAATTGTTGAAAATAACAAATGGATCAAGAGTGAAGACATAATTGATATTTTTGCTATAGTACAATCGGTACCCGGTGTTATTGCGGTTAACTCCTCTACCTTTGTAGGATACCGGGTTGCAGGCATTTTTGGTGCACTGGCTGCAACGCTGGGTGTGGTGCTCCCTTCTTATATATTAATAGCAGTAATTGCAATGTTTCTATATAATTTCAAGGAATACCCCTTCGTTAATGAAGCTTTTTACGGTATCCAGGCAGGGGTTGCTGCATTAATGTGCCATGTGGTGTTCAAGCTGGGGAAAACCGGAATCAGGAATGGCTATGCACTGGTATTGGCTATGGCTGCCTTCCTGGCATTGACAGTCTTTGGGGCTCCGGCCATTCCGGTTTTGCTTGCAGCCGGTGTTATAGGCCTTGTTTCAATGGCAATCCGAAACAAAAATAAAAAAGAAGGGGAGGAAAACCGCTAAATGAGAATTTTAATTGAACTCTTCCTGATATTCGCAAAAATAGGATTGTTTACAGTGGGAGGCGGCTATGCAATGATTCCCCTTATTACACAGGAAATCACTAAGCGCAATTGGCTTACCCTTGAAGGAGTTATAGATATCATTGCTATATCTGAAATGACCCCGGGGCCTTTTGCCATCAACTCCGCCACCTTTATCGGCGTCCGCCAGATGGGGCTTATCGGCGGTGCAGCAGCTACAATAGGCGTAGTAGTTCCTTCGTTTATAATAGTTGTCCTGGTAGCTAAATACTTCACAAGGGTAAAGGATCATCCTGTTGTTAAGGCAATTTTATCAGGCTTGCGTCCTGCTGTGATAGGACTTATTTCTTCCTCCACCTACACAATTGCCAGGAATGCCTTTATAAGCAGAACGGCAGGTAATTTAACTATGAGCATTAACTGGAGGAGCATTGTGATCTTTGTCCTAGCCCTGGCCGGAATTATGAAGCTTAAAATCCATCCGGCTCTTATGATTCTGATTTGTGCTGCATTGGGAATCATCCTATATGTTTGGATTTAGTTAAAAAACGCCAATTTAAGCAAAGATGCCTGGAATACCATTTTGTATGATTTCCAGGCTTTTTCTTTATTACACTGATATTTCATGAAAATGCTCTATGTTTTGCTGCCATGTCAGGCAACTTAACATCTATGTTTTTAATAATATATATCCCTTTCAGCTATTAATTCATTTAGTTCTGCCAATTGAACAAGATGCTTTTTCTCTTCTCTGATTATAGCACGCAGAATATCCTTAGTACGTTCATCCCATCCTAAAGTTATAAGCTCGTTGTAAAAAAGTATAGAATCCTTTTCAGCCTGTTTCCCAAAATCCACTACATCCTTTAATGTTTTAAAGCGCTCTTGAAAACTGTCTTCACTGTCCGGAAATATTTCGCTTTTTGCAAGTGCACTCAAATAGCCGATTGTTTCATCTTCAACATCAACCTTACGGCTTCCTCCGGTATGTACGTTTTCCTTCAACTTAAGAAAATACTCTTCATGCTTTCTTTCCTGCTCTGCCAGATGCAGCAGTATATTCCTTGCCGGCTCATTTTTGGTTCCTTCTGCAGCCCGGGTATAAAGTTTTATTCCCCTTTGCTCAATTAATACTGCATACTCCACTACATCTTCATAGGAATAATTTTGAATTCCCACGATGGTCCCCTCCTTTGTTCTCAGTTACTATCTTTTTTATTCATATTTACTTTATATTATTAAACAAATTCCGTTATATAAAACATTTTCCGCAAATAAAGCAGATATAAAACACTAAACCTTATTAAGGGTTTTGTGCTGACACTTGTCATTTGCTTTGTTTTACTTTATGATATGTATTAATATTCATTTATAACGTATTACGATTATTGTCATTTTCTTTCAGCTTAAGGATTGGAGATTGGTATATTGAATAAAGAGTTCATTAAGGGAATAAAGACAGCCATTCCTGTTACTCTCGGCTATTTGCCCATCGGTCTTGCCTTTGGCATTCTGGCTTCTCAGCAAGGTCTTTCTCCTGTTGATATTTTCTTCATGTCACTGCTTGTATATGCAGGCTCAGCGCAGTTCATTGCTTCGGCCATGCTGGCTTCCGGTTCAGCTTATATTACTATTATTGTTACTACCTTCCTGATCAATCTGAGGCATTTATTGATGAGCGCTTCCATGTCACCATATTTGAAGCATATTTCATCCCCACTGCTTACACTTATAAGCATAGGAATTACAGATGAAACCTATGCTGCGGGTTATGCTGAAACTGCAACGGGAAAGGCATCTCCATACTTCTATCTTGGATTGTACGGCCTGTCTCATATTATCTGGATCATGAGCACTGTTCTGGGCAGTATAGTGGGAAGCCATATTGCCAATCCGGAAAAATGGGGGCTGGATTTTGCTCTGTCTGCCATGTTTATAGGTCTTTTGTTCATGCAGATAAAGGACCGAAAGGATATTTTTGTTGCCATTTCATCCGGGGTATTGTCAGTTGCTCTGGCTTATTTCATGAAAAATAACTTTAATATTATTACCGCAACCATTGTGGCTGCTTTTATTGGAGTGTGTCTGGAAAAATGAAAAGGGAAATTTTCTTTTTAATCATAGGTATGAGCATAGTTACCCAGCTGCCTCGTATACTGCCCCTCATAGTGCTAACCCGGATATCCATGCCATCTATTGTCGTTCGCTGGCTTAAACATATCCCGGTTGCCGTGCTGTCGGCTTTGCTCCTTCCTGCCCTGCTGCTTCCCGGAGGCAGTCTTTCTCTGTCCCTGGACAATACAGCTCTGTTGTCTTCTATCCCATGTATTCTGGTAGCAGCCAAAACAAAAAATCTTTTCCTGACAGTATTGACAGGTATAATATTCTCTGCTCTTTTTCAGATAATCTTGTAATATGCTGTCATTTTTTGATATATTCACGTCCCTTCTTTAATATTCTATTAATGAATTTTTGCAATGCATTCTGAATACATATTAAACAGCAAATAAGCATTCAATTCATGAGATGGGGTGGTTTTGTGCCCGATGTTTTATTGGAGATGAAAAACATCCACAAGCATTTTGCCGGGGTACATGCCCTCAACAATGTTTCCCTGACAATTTATGCAGGTGAGGTTCATGCCCTCATCGGTGAAAATGGAGCGGGAAAGTCCACTTTAATGAAAGTTCTGACTGGCATACATGAAAAAGACCATGGTCAGATATTTTTCCGTGGCAGAGAAGTAGATATAAAAACTCCACAGGAAGCTCAGGCTCTGGGCATAAACATGATCCATCAAGAGCTGAACCTTATGCCTCACTTAACAGTAGCACAAAATATTTATATCGGCAGAGAACCAATGAAGGGAATATTCCTGGATGAACGAAAAATCAACCAAATGGCAGGCGAGCTGCTGAAATCATTAAAGATTGACATTGATCCGGCAACCAGGGTAAGCAATCTTACCATAGCTAAACAGCAAATGGTTGAAATTGCTAAGGCACTATCCTTTGACAGTTCCCTGCTCATTATGGATGAACCTTCAGCAGCCTTAACCGAGGGTGAAATCCAGGAATTGTTCAAGTTTATCCGTGACTTGAAAGCCAGAGGCCATAGTATCATTTATATTACTCATCGACTTGATGAACTCCCCCATATTGCAGATCGCATTACCGTCTTACGTGATGGACAGTATGTAGATACAGTAAATATACACGATGTTACAAAACAGCAAATCATATCAATGATGGTAGGACGCATAATATATGATCAGCCCAAATCAAAAAGCAATGTTCCGGAAGATGCTCCTGTTGTACTGGAGGTAAGAAACCTAGTTGCTCCCAATGTCAGTAATGTATCATTTACATTAAGGCGTGGAGAAATACTGGGTTTTGCAGGGTTAATGGGTGCCGGGCGCACTGAAACCATGCGTGCAATATTCGGCGCAGATCCTTTGGAAAGCGGAGAAATCTTAATAAACAGAAAAAAAGTTAACATTACTTCTCCCAGTGACGCAATAGCCCATGGCATCAGTTATCTTTCGGAAGATCGAAGGGCCTTTGGCCTTGCCATAGGTCTTTCAGTAAAAGACAATGCAGTTATGGCCAACCTTGAAGAATATTCCAAAATGTTCTTTGTAGATGATAAACAGGTAAAGAAAGTCACAAATGAATACATAGAGAAATTGTCCATAAAAACTCCCAGCATAACACAGTTGGTAAAAAACCTATCAGGCGGCAATCAGCAGAAAATCGTTGTAGCAAAATGGCTGATCAGAAACAGCGACATATTTATATTCGATGAACCGACAAGGGGAATTGATGTTGGTGCAAAAAGTGAAATCTATGGGCTTATTCATCAACTGGCTGCCGAAAACAAATCCATCATAATGGTGTCCTCTGAAATACCGGAGCTTCTGCGTATGTGCGACCGTATTATTGTCATGTGTGAAGGCAGGGTTACCGGCGAGCTTAGCATTGATGAAGCAACCCAGGAAAAAATCATGTCCTATGCGACTATGAATATGTGAGGTGTATTTATGGATATTAAGAATTCAAACAAGACACATCTGGGAGTTCAAAAGCTTTTGGCTGTCAGTGTACTGGTTATTCTTTATGTTTTTTTCTCCATTTTCGGAAACAACTTTTTTTCATTCACAGCACTGGTCAACATTCTTGATGCATCTTATTTTATAGGTTTTATGGCAATCGGTGTAACCTTTGTCATCATTACGGGAGGAATCGACCTGTCCCTGGGAACAACTATGATGTGTGGTGCGCTGATTGGAGGAGCTGCATACAATTTATGGGGCTGGGACATAGTTTCGGCTCTTTTGCTTACTATAGCGGTGTCTACCATTATTGGCGCTATTAACGGTATATTAATTGCATATCTAAAGCTGCCTCCCTTCATTGCTACATTAGGCACCATGATGTCCGGCATGGGTTTTGGCGCTATCGTCACTAAGGTTATGACCATGCGCTTCCCCACCATAGACTCACCGGACGGTTGGTTCAAGTACATATTTTATAAAACTTCCTCCGGTTTTCCTATTGGTGCTGTCTGGTTGGCTGCTGCCTTTGCTATAGCCTCTGTCCTGCTCAATAAAACCCGATTCGGCAGATATACCTTTGCTATCGGCTCCAATAGGGAAGCTGCGCGGCTTTCCGGTATCAAAGTACAGCGCATGCTGACTATGATCTACACTCTTTCAGGATTTTTCAGCGGACTGGCAGGAATATTTTATGCCTCCGTCTATACCACCATTATTCCCAGCACCGGAAACGGATTGGAGCTTCTTGCAATTGCAGGCGTAGTAATAGGCGGTACATCCATGACCGGGGGTGTGGGAAGCTTGTCGGGCACCATGATAGGTGTCTTTGTAATGAGCACTCTCAAGCAAGGCTTGATGTCAATGGGTCTTCAAGCTCACTGGCAGACATTCATTACCGGAATTGTAGTAATCGGAGCAGTCCTTTTAGATAATTATCGTATTGCCAAAGCAGAAAAAATTTCGATGCGAGGTAAAGCAGTATTTCATGGGACATTCCCAATGAAATAAAAAAATAGGAGGTTTTATCATGAAGAAAAAACTAATTACTCTGCTTGCTTTACTCATTATTACCAGCTTAGTTTTTGCATCATGCAGCAAGGCTCCGTCAACCGGAGGCAAATCTGCTGAAGGTGCCTACATTGCCATAATTTCAAAAGGTTTCCAGCATCAGTTCTGGCAGACAGTTAAAAAAGGTTCTGAAGATGCTGCAAAAAAGTACAATGTCAATATAACTTTTGACGGTCCCCCATCCGAATCCGATATCAGCATACAAATTGATCAGATCAACGCTGCGCTGGCCAAAAATCCAAAAGCAATCGCCCTTGCTGCCTTGGATACCGAATCAGTAACTGAGCAACTAAAGCAAGCCAAAGAAAAAGGAATCCCTGTAATCGGATTTGACTCCGGTGTACCGAATGCTCCCGAAGGTACTATTATTTCTACTGCATCTACCGATAATGAAGCTGGTGGTGCTCTTGCTGCCGAAGAAATCTTCAAGATTCCGGAAATAAAAGCTAAGATTGAAGCAGCAACTCCTGAGAAGCCAGTAATTATCGGAGTTCTTTCTCAAGACGCTACCTCCGCTTCTGTTGTAGGACGTACCGTAGGTTTCCTAAATAAAATGAAAGAACAAGTTGAGACCATCCATCCGGGTGCTGTCGCAATTACCGGTCATGACAAATACGCAAAAGCCAGTGAGAAGGATATGGCAGTAGAGCTTCTCGTACAGGTTCCCGCAACCACAAATATAACTGATGGTCAAACTACGGCACAGGGTATGCTGGCTAAAGAAAATCTTATCGCACTGTTCCTTTCTAACGAGCTGTCCGTATCAGCAGTGCTTTCTTGCACCTCAGACGGTCAGGAGTTGAATAAGGAAAACGGAAAGTATAAAGATCTTATTGTTGTAGGCTTTGATGCAGGTGCACCTCAGAAGAATGCCATCAGAAACGGCTGGTTCTATGGTTCAGTTACCCAGGATCCTTACATGATTGGATACTATGCTGTAGAGTTGGCTGTTAAGGCAATACAGGGAGAAAAACTCGATGAATTTGTTGACACCGGATGTCAATTCTACACTGCTGAAAATATGGATGATGAATCAATAGCTCCGTTATTGTATGATTAATTGTGCAGCCTGAATTCTCTGTGAAAAACAGCAATGGCATTCAGGCCTGGGCATCTGTCAGTTGGCAGATGCCCTGCTTTTTTATACCAGCAAAAATGGATCCGTCTGCAGGATCCATTTTATTATTTATTTCTTGCTATTGCAGCTTTATTCATATAGTCAGCTCTGTGCCACCTCCATGGCAATCTCTGCCCAACGCCACAAACGATGAGGCTGATAAGTCACGGTGCTTATGTCTTTTAGGATAATTTCCAAAGCACAGCCATATTTTTCACATATTTTCTTTGTCTCCAGCAAATCACGGCGCACAAGTTCCTCGTCAAAGGTACCCGCTGCCAAATATGCAGGGTTGGGCTTGCAGGAATAAACATAATCTCTTCCAATCTGCTCCGCACCACGCTCCTTATTCGCCCATGGGCTCATAGACACCTTCCTTAGGTTGGGAATTGCACGTACTTCTTTCATTTTTCCGTCAAGAGGATCGCAGCAGCCATAATACACCAGTCCAAAACGTTCAAATATCGGTCTGCACACCTCAATTTCAAACTCATAAAACATCCTGGGAGATACGCTTGAGAATAGCTGAGCCAGCCCAAACATCCATATATCCTTGGTTTTTGGCCTTGATGGATCAAATTCTTTGCTGGGCAGTTCATCTGTCCAGGCTCCTGTGCAATGGATATAGGATTGAGGATGGCACAGCAGCCCCTGATTTTCAAGCTGGTCCAGCATTGAAATGTATCCGTCTACCATTCTTTTTGCTATTGCGTGCATTAAATCCGGATTCTCTACAAGACCATACAGTACATTTTCCACACCCATCCATGTTGCAACAGGATCCCATACAGACAGGTATGGATCCGCCCCTTCTTCCCGGATTTTCAAAATGCCTCCGAACATTTCATCAGCCAAAGCCATACGCCTGGCAGTCTCTGCACTGTCATGAGTGACAACCGGCATTTTTATTTTTTCCAGATCATCCATAGATTCAAATTGGTTTATATAAGAATGTGATACAACATCATTAGATTTGTCTGTTGGCAATACTGTTTCCTTTACCTTAACTCCAAAATCCATTCCTGATATTGCCTTAGGCACTCGAATGAAATCTTCAACCACCATATCAACAGGAAAATGCTTCCACTGATACAGTGTTCTTCTCAGCTGCAGCTCCCAGCGCCGCAGTTCATCATCCTCACATTGAAGCGTCAGTTCATCATTTACATTCATTTCATGCCAGCATACCTGGTCTATCATTACCATGGGCCGTTCCGGTCGTTTACCGTTTAGTTTCCTCCATAGAGTGCGTTTTTCTTCCTGTACCGGAAGTGCCGCTATTTCAGCAATCTGCTTTACAAGTTCCCTGATTATTTGCATATCTTGTTTAAGCATACATCTACTCCCCCCTATTAAATTATAAATATTATATCATTCAAATGGCTGATTTATAAGCCTGTATAGTGTGATTTGCCTGTTTTTGCGTTAAAGCTTTCACAATTTGTCGGTTGATAACCATGGACAAGTGGTATATAATCTTAATTTGAACAACAAGGTTAGCTGGAGGATATTCAAATGAAGCTTGGAATAGTTGGATTGCCCAATGTGGGCAAAAGTACTCTGTTTAACGCCATAACCAAAGCGGGTGCCGAATCGGCCAACTACCCGTTTTGTACCATAGAACCCAATGTAGGTGTAGTTGCAGTCCCGGATGAGCGCCTGGACAAACTGGCTGAAATGTATAAACCTGAGAAAGTTACTCCTACTGTTATTGAGTTTGTAGATATAGCCGGCCTGGTAAGAGGAGCCAGCCGCGGGGAAGGACTGGGCAACAAATTCCTTGCCCACATCCGTGAAGTAGATGCCATCGTCCATGTGGTAAGGTGCTTTGAAGATGGGAATATAACTCATGTAGATGAAACTATAGATCCTATACGTGATATTGAAACCATAAATCTGGAGCTGATCTTCGCAGATTTGGAGAGCCTTGAAAGGCGCATGGACAGGACCCGAAAAATGCTGAAGGGTGATAAAAAATATCAGATGGAACTGGACTTGATGGAAAAAATCAAGGCAAACCTGGAGAAAGGCATACCTGCCCGCAATGTTCCCTTAAAAGAAGAAGAAACTGAGATAGTGAACCAAATGTTCCTTCTTACGTCTAAACCGGTTATATATGCTGCTAATATTGCAGAAGACAGTATCCTGAAAAATCCTGAAGAAATCCCCATGGTCAAGCAAGTCATGGACTATGCACAAAAGGAAAATTCTGAAGTGCTTGTTATCAGTGCAAAGGTTGAGGAGGAAATAGCACAGCTGGAACCCGACGAGAAAAAAATGTTTTTAGAAGAGCTTGGAATATCAGAGTCAGGCTTAGACCGTCTGGTCAAACGCTGTTACCGTTTGCTGGGGCTTATCAGCTTCCTGACTGCAGGACCTACTGAAGTTCGTGCCTGGACAATCAAACAGGGCACAAAAGCCCCCCAGGCAGCCGGTAAAATTCATTCAGACTTTGAAAGAGGCTTTATCCGCGCAGAGGTAGTTCATTACGATACACTCATGGAAGCAGGGTCATACCATGCCGCCAAAGAAAAGGGACTGGTTAGGTCCGAAGGCAGGGATTACGTCGTGAAGGACGGAGATGTAGTATTGTTCCGGTTTAATGTTTGAACCTTACCTGAACAATCAGTGATTCTTAGTTCCGCAATTCATGCAGCAGGTAAGCAAAAACTGCAGCTCCCAATACTGCAGTTTTTATATTTCCTTCTAATTGGAGGTGATTTGTCAATATGAAGCAAAAATTATTGAACCTTTATCATAAATACAGTTGTGTATTCATTTTAGCTATACTCTTAATATGGGCTAAGACTTATATAAGCTACCTGATTGATTTTGACTTAGGTGTCAAGGGATGGTACCAGCATCTTATCCTTTTTGTAAATCCGATTGCGGGTACATTATTCTTTATGTCCTTAAGTTTGTTTGCCAGAAATGCAAAAACCGGTCACAGGATTATAGCTCTGATACATATACTCAGCACTCTCTTGCTATATGCAAATATCCTCTATTACAGGGAATTTGCTGATTTTCTTACATATTCTACAATGACGGAGGCTAAGAGCATATTTGTCGGCGGCAGCAATTTCATTAACGGTGTTGTTTCATTGCTTAAGTGGCATGACCTGTTATACTTAATAGATATACCTTGTTTATTATTGCTTATCAGGAAGAAAGATTCCAAACTGGCTGAAGCGGATGAAAAGCTGTTTTTTTCAAAACCTTGCGGGCGAAAAGCCCTTGTATGCTCAATCATAATCTTTCTGGTCAACCTTGTTCTTGCGGAAATCAGCCGTCCTATGCTGCTTACCCGCACCTTTGACCGCAACTATATCGTTAAATACCTGGGAATAAATGCTTTTACAGTATATGACAGTATTCAGACGATAAAGACTGAGATCTTTGCTGAAACCCCAGACAAGGAAGACATTAAGGAGGTTACAGCTTATGCATCAAATCGGTATGCATCTCCCGATAAAAGTTTTTTTGGCGCTGCCAGGGGAAGAAACCTGATAGTCATTCATATGGAAAGCCTCCAGCAGTTCCTGATTGACTATAAATATACTGATGAAAATGGAAAGGAATGGGAAGTCCTGCCCTTCCTGAACCGTCTCTATCACAGCAAGGACAGCATCAGCTTTGCCAACCTTTTTACTCAGATAGGCCAGGGCAAAAGCAGTGATGCAGAGCTGATGGTTGAAACATCCCTGTTCGGCCTTCCAAGGGGCGCTGCTTTTATTAAGCAGGCTAATAACACATATTATGCCTCTCCCCAGATCCTGCGCAGCCTGGCAGGATATACCAGTGCTGCTTTCCATGGCAATTCAGGCTCATTCTGGAATCGTAATGATATGTATAAAAGCCTTGGTTATGATTACTTTTTTGATGCAAATGACTTTATACTGACCGAGGAAAATACAACCGAATACGGTCTTAAGGACAAGCTGTTCTTCCAGCAGTCAGTACAATACCTGGAGCAGCTGCAGCAGCCTTTCTATGCTAAATTTGTTACTTTATCCAATCATTTTCCCTTCCCCTATGATGAAAACAATGACAGCTTTCCCCTGGGGAATACTCCGGATGATTCTATAAATGGTTATTTTGCAACATCCAACTACACAGACCAGGCTTTGGAAGAGTTCTTCAACTATCTGAAAGCATCCCATATATATGAAAATTCCATCATTGTACTGTATGGTGATCATTTTGGCATCTCGGATTACAGGAACAAGACCCTGGCTCCACTGCTGAGCCGTGACCCTGATACCTGGACTGAGTTCGATGATGCACAAATGAAAAGAGTTCCGTTTATAATTCATATTCCCGGCCTGGGAGAGGGTTATATAAATGAGACCTTTGGCGGCCAGATTGATATCCTGCCTACTGTGCTTCACCTGCTGGGTATTGACACCCAGTCACAGATACTTATGGGTCAGGATTTGCTTTCACCAGGCAGAGAGGAAATAGTTGTTTTTCGCAACGGAGACATAATTTCTCCTAAATATACTTATATCGGAGACCGTATATACGATACCCGGACAGGAGAATTAGTTCCTGACGATGAAAATGTGCATAACATGGCCGCAGAAATGAAGCAAAAGGCCCTGCAGCAGCTTTACATTTCAGATTTGATTTTAGAGACCGATTTGCTTAAGTATTGCAGGCCAAAAGGTCTGGTGCCGGTTAACCCGGACAAATTTGACTATTCAATTGATCCAAAAAGGCTTATGGACGAAGCTGACAGATTAGGGACTAAAAATTCATCCGTATATTACCGGAACAACCGGAAGTCAACTGTTATCCTGTACCACACCGATGCGCCTGAGCAGAAATCAACAACAGAAAACAATAATAAATCCGTCAATAATTAAAATCATTAATGGCTATGGTTTGAATACCTTGATGCTGTTTGGGAAAAATAAAGAAAACCGTTTCCCCAACAATGCAAAAGGATGGTGAACCAAATGGTAAAAAATGTTGGTGAATTAGATGCATACCTCCGGATTACAGGCGGTCTTACCTTGCTGAGTATTGGCATAATGGGCTCTTCCAAAACCCTTTCTCTTCTTGGCTCAATGAAGGTAGCAGAAGGGATTACCAGATTCTGCCCCATCCTGTACCTGATGGGCAAGAATACTCTGGACTGGGAATGGAAACTGAAAAAACAGGTGGAAGAAAAGCTAGAGGATCCGGTTGAAAGCTGAACATAACCTGCTTAAGCTATACTAACTGCAAAATGAGGCAGCACATGAGAAGTTACCTTCTTATGCTGCCTCTTTGCTTATACATCATCCTCTGTAAAAACTATACCAGTATTATAAGTTTATAATATCAACTGTTCCAACCGGTCCACCAGGCTTGAGAAATTCTTTAATGCCGTACTTACTGGCTGGGTGGTTGTCATATCTACGCCTGCTTTCTTAAGGAGGTTTATTGGATAATCCGAACCCCCGCTGGACAGGAAATTAATATAACGCTCCACTGCCGGACTTCCCTCTTTGAGTATCTGGCTGGCAAGAGCTGCAGCTGCACAGAAGCCGGTAGAATATTGATATACATAGAAAGCTCTATAGAAATGGGGAATCCGCATCCACTCCATGCTGATTTCGTCATCCACAACCATGTCGGGACCATAATATTTAACATTCAAGTCCTTATATACCTTTGACATGCTTTCGCAGGTCAATGGCTGCCCTGATTCCGCCATGCCATGCACTATTTTTTCAAACTCGGCAAACATGGTCTGACGGTATACCGTACCCCTGAATTGTTCCAGGTAATGATTCAGAATATACGCTTTCTGTTTGCTGTCCTCCAATGTATTTAAAAGATGCTCTGTCAGCAGGATTTCATTCAAGGTTGAAGCTACCTCAGCCACAAATATCTTATACTCAGCCTTGATATAGGGCTGGTTTTTATTGGACAAATAGGTATGTATGGCATGACCCATTTCATGAGCCAGTGTAAAGACATTATCCACATTATCCTGATAATTCAGAAGTACATAGGGATGAGCAGAATAGCATCCCCATGAATATGCCCCGCTGGTCTTCCCTTCATTCTCCATTACATCAATCCAGCCGCCGTTATAACCTTCACTAAGTATGGACAAATATCCCTCTCCCAGAGGTTTCAGCCCTTCATACACCATTTCCTTAGCCCTGTCATAGGGTATCTTCATCTCAATGTCTTTTACAATTGGTACGTATAGATCGTACATATGCAGCTCATCCAGACCTAAGGCCTTCTTACGCAGGGAGACATACTTGTACATGGCATCAAGATTCTGCCCTACTGCTTCAATTAAGTTGTCATAAACCGATACCGGAATATTGTTCTCATCCAGAGAAGCTTCCAGAGTGGATGGATATTTCCTTACCCTGCTGAAAAATATATCTTTCTTTATGCTGGAATTCAATGTCGATGCTATGGTATTTTTCTGCTGTGCATATGTTTGATACAAAGTCTGGAATGCCTCACGGCGCACGTTTCGATTGCGGCTTTCCATCAACTGTATGTACCTGCCCTTTGTAAGCTCTATTTCCTCGCCATTTTCATCATGAACATTGGGAAATTTCAGGTCAGCATTATTTATCATGCTGAAAATATTACTGGGTGCCGCGGCCAATTCCCCTGCCATAGCGAGAATCTCCTCCTGTTCGGCAGGAAGAATATGCTCACGCTGGCGGGTTATTTCGTTCAAAAATTGGTCATAAACCTTCAGACTTTCCCGAGAATTGATAAAGTCATTCAGTTTTTCATCGGGTATGCTCAGTATCTCCGGTATAAGGAAAGATACTGCGCTTTTGACTTCCACCAGAAGGCCGTATGCCCTGTCAAGCAAGGCTTGTGCTGATGTATTGCCGTTATCCTCATCTTTCTTCATATGAGCATAAGAATACAGTTTCTCAACCTTCATAGAAACATCCGCATAGTAATCCAGTCCTTTTTGCAGCATATCAGCGGATTGACCAAGGGTACCTTTTATTGCTCCGGCTTGGGGAATAGTCTCTTTAACCCATTTATAATCCTGTTCCCAGGCATTTAAATCGGGATAGATATCCTCCAGCCTCCACTTTAACTCATTGGGAACTTCATCTCTTTTAGGCAGTTTTTTAACTTGATTCATCTAGTCAGGGTTAACCCCTTCCTCCTTTCCAGAAAAAACTTATTGGTGCATATATTCTACCTTTTGCAATTATATTCCTTCCTGCCATAAAAATAAACATAGATAAGGAATTCTAGCATTGTATGCCTGCATATAATTTTACCAGCAAAAACATGGGAGAGTTGTATATGAAAAATAGGAATGTGATACTGTTGACTTTAATATTATTGTTTATCATTTTTGCTTATGTTTCCTGCAATGCAGCAAATACACAAAAAAACACCCAGGACCAGGAACCGCACGATACTGCTTTCAAAGGCAGCACATTTCTGATCCGGATGGATGATTTGAAGGCTATTAATATAGCAGCTAATTACTTAAAAAGCTTAGGAGAAACAGTATCCTTCCAGGAAACCTATATTGAGTATCATGAAGCAGGAAAAACAGCAGCTAAGATTTCTCTTATCGGCAATAAAACTATAGAATATTCGGGTGATTACCTGGAAGTTCGGTTATATGACAGTGAAGATCCTGTTAATCACCCATGCGAACACTGTACGATTATATATATTACCCAGGATGGCAAGATACTGGGGCAGAATAAAATATTCAGTGACAGCCCCATCCTGGACGGTGAATCAGAGTGACTCTATATTAGTAATGAAATTCTGAAATGTACGGAATAAATATTTGCTTCCCACTTCCAAATTTGGCTTACCTTTGTTTTCATCGTACAGCAGAACTCTCTCAACATCATCTTCTAAATCATTAATCAGGATTTCATAATACAGCAGCCTGTTATCCTTGTATACAGGCTCTTGTGCTATATTGGCCACAATCCCCTTTGTCTCACGGATACGGCCTTCCATTATGTCCTTAATATAGCGGTAATAATTTAACGTGGGTGTCCCATAGACTCCCCAGATGAAAATTACAAGACTTACGCCAACTGACAGGAAAACTGCGCCAATCCATTGGGGCAGACGCAGCATAAAAGCTACAGACGGAATAAGGAATGCAAAAAAGATTGCTGCCACTAAAATTATCATTTTATTCAATTGCTTTTTTATCTCAATAAAATCGATTTCTTTATACACTTTCTCTCACCTCGGATGATATGCATTGTTATTCATATGTATTATAGCATACCAAAAATGCATATCAAAGTGTTGTGTTAACCATATTCCATCTTTATAATTTATATTTTTACAATACAAACAGTATAATGGTCACCTATCCAAAGCCTGCTCAGCAGATGTACAGGCAATTTCTATCTCTCTTTCTGAAATAGGCTGATCAAATTCATTAAACTTATTGCCCCTTATACTTCGCCTTGTTAAAAATCCATACCATGTTAAGCCAACAGCATACCTTCCCACACCCAGATCCAAGTGGAAAGTATCACGATGGACCTTCTGTATTCCATTGGCCAAAAGATTCTGCAGGCATTGGCCCGCAGGAATAATACCATCTGCTCTGATGTCCTCCCCGGCTCTTTCGTATGCTGCTTTAAGATCCCTGAACATGTCAGCCTGGTCTTCATATCCTACGCTGCTTAACCTTTCACTGCCCTGTTCATAAGCCCAGGTCTGATGCAGCAAAAGCTTTGATTTAGGTGCATGGTACCTGATGTACTTTGCCAGTTCCTGCAGGTAAGGCTGGTATGTATCATAGGAATAGCTTTGATAACTCGCCTGCTGAAGTGTGATGAAGTCCCAGTCATCACTTAGCAGGGCTTCCTTAATGGTAGTTTTAAATCCGGTAACTTCTCCGTTGAACTCAAGCCAATATTCTTTTGCGTCGCTGATCATATTTTTATAATGCATGGAAAGGGTGCATCCGCCTATAAACAGATTCACACATTTCATATTGACACCGTCTGCTTTTGCAATCCCATGCAAATACCTGTGGGCATCCTGTGAAAAACTGTTTCCAATAGATAAGACTTTAATTTCCATCACATTACCTTCTTTTTGTATTTATTATTTAGATTTTGTTTTGATACTATGATATTTACAATATTACCATAATTTTCGTTTTATGAGAATATATCAAATTCCTGCAGTACTACCGGTACAGGCTGATCTATGCTCAACTCATCAGGTTTAACACAGCAGTCGTATGCAAGAATATTAACTCCTGCCCTGTATGCTTCGCGAAGAGCCAGCCCGAACTCCCGATGTGTCCGGTCATTGGGCGTTACGTATTTTATGCCCTTCATCTGTACTACAAATATAACGTACGCCAGAAATCCTTTGCCAGCCGCTTCCATTAATTCCCGGATATGCTTTACCCCCCGTTCTGTGGGGGCATCCGGAAATTTCGCTATGCCATCCTGTTCCAGGGTTACGCCTTTTATTTCCAGGAATGCCTGCTGAGCACCTGCTGATACTTGAAAATCAAAACGCGAACTGCCGTAAGCTGCTTCCGGCTTGATCCGGCTGATAAGATTATTCAAGCCAGGCAGACCCTTTGTTTGTGCTAAATATTCCTGCATAACTTTATTAGGTGCCTGGCTGTCTATGTTTATAAGCAATCCGCCCTTTTTAACGGTAACCAGGGAGTACTTGGTTTTGCGGCT
Organism: Clostridiales bacterium; assembly: GCA_012842605.1. Classification (GTDB taxonomy): domain Bacteria; phylum Bacillota; class Clostridia; order Caldicoprobacterales; family DTU083; genus DUSN01. Next base: position 95,226 of record DUSN01000070.1, on the reverse strand, counting down.
GGATATGTCATGCACCTGGAGGTATACCACGGTACCTGGAACTAATAATTCCCTGCACCTGCCTGTATTTTTCACATGAGCAATTTCTTCTTTTCCATCAACCATGACATGGGCTGTAAACCGGTTAGGTCTTTTCAAAAATATACCTTCTACTACATTTAAATATTTCATTGCTTCAGTTCTTAACGTCCTTCCCTGTCATTTTTATAACCCTGCCGCCTAATGCATTCACCTCATCAATATTATGGGTTACCATTATGACAGTCCTGCCTTGCAAATTGTCCTTTAAGTACTGCATGACTGTTTTTTTGGTATCAACATCGAGGCCCTTGAATGGTTCATCAAGAAATATAATATCGCTATTTGCAAGTATGGCTCGCACTATGGCCACTCTTCGCTTCATACCGCCGCTTAATTCACTTACCGGCTGCTCAAGGCTGCCCTTAAGACCTATGCGTTCAAGATGAGATACTATCCTGCCGGTTTCAACCTTCCTGCTGCAGACCAGCCGCACATTAGAAACGGCATTGAAGCTTTCACAAAGCCTGTCCTCCTGGAAAACAGCGCTTTTCAGCCTGGGAACCCCGCTGACGGTCCCGCTGTCGGGCTTTATTAATCCCATTAAAATATTAAGCAGGGTAGTTTTTCCACAGCCTGACGGGCCCATTATACAGGTCAGCTCATGCCCGGGAAAGATTGCATTGAAATCAACCAGCACTGGGTTTACACCAAAGCTTTTTGAAAGATTTGAAACTATGATGTCCATATCAGGATCTCTCCAGTCTTTCAAAGGAATACCTTAAAAGAAGCAAGAATAATTTTTCAAAAGCAATGCTGGCTGCAATAATAACCACTGTCCATGCCAGCAGATCACCCGAGCTGAAATACACCTTTGCCTCATAAAGCATTTCACCGATTGAACCTTCAGGAATACCAATGACTTCAGCTGCTGTTCCGGCTTTCCATGATAATCCGATTGATACACTGCAGGCTGATAAAATATACGGCTTTAGCTGCGGCAAGTAAATATACTTAATTCTTTTCAGCCAGCTTACACTAAAAACTTCTGCCATTTCCAGCATTTTACTGTCGGTGCTTTTGATTCCCTGAAGCATATTTGTGTACACAACGGGAATTACCATCAAAAAAGCAATAAATATCGAAAGGGTCCCTGAGTTCAGCCAAATCAAGCACAGAATTATAAATGATGCTACCGGTACAGACTTAATCGCTGCAATAAAAGGCCATATCATGACCTCTGCAAGGCGGAACCGGGCAGCAATTACGGCCAGTATGCCTCCCGCTGCCAGCGCCAGCAGAAATCCCGAAACAATCCTGATCAGTGAATAGCCGGCAACGCTGAACAAATCACCCTCCATACAGAGACTGTACAGCCTTTTAACTACAGTTAATGGAGCGGCAAGCAGCATGCTGTTGTTAAGCAGCATAGCACCAGCCTGCCATACAAGCAGGGCAAATGCAGCTGCCGCTATCTTTTCTAACCGGGATTTTTCGGGTATATTATATTTCTCTTGTCCTTGCTTATTATCTTTCATAATAGAAATCATCTTCGGGAAGTTTCCCGCCTATGGATTTTGGATTTTGATCAAACAGCACACTCAGATACCCCTGCATGGAAGCCTTCATTTCAGCACCTTCCATAAAGCGTATATTGCAGTATGGTATGGCTTTTTCTGCTACTGCAGCCTTTACTATGCCAAACTTTTCCACCAGCTGGGCTGCTTCAGGGATATTGGCATTTACATATTCTATGGACTGCTTATACTCATCAAGAAATGCCGCTACCTGCTCAGGGTATTTTTCAACAAAATCCTTCCTTGCCACCAGTACTCCGGTAATCAGATCACTGCCGTTGTCAAGTGCATCCCATTCATTTGCAAGGTCTATTGCTGTGCGCAATCCTTCAATCTGGGTCTGGGCAACTGTAACATAAGGCTGAGGCATCATGGCCACACCGTAATCTATCTCGGAGAAAAGCGCTACAACCTCGGTAGGCTCAGACTTCCATTCAAGCGTAACATCCTTGTCTGGGTCAATCCCATTCTCGGAAAGCAGGTATCTGAGGGTATACTCAGGTGTTGAACCCTTACCCGTTGCATAAATGGTCTTGCCCTTGAGATCTTCAAAGGATTGTATTTCATTTCCCTTTTCAACAATATAAACAACACCTAAGGTATTTACAGCAAGCAGCTTTATATCACCGTTTGTATTGTTGTACAGAACCGATGCTAGGTTTGCAGGCACTGCTGCCATATCAAGCTCTCCCTTGACAAGCTTGGGTGTAACTTCATCTGCTGAGCCTGAAATGGTAAAGGTATAATTGTTTGCAGCTTCACCTGCTTCTGCTGACTCCATCAGCTTAACCAATCCTATGGAAGTAGGTCCCTTCAGTCCGCCTACTCTAATGTTGACCGGCTCTGTCCCATCTCCGCTCTCATTTCCGGCAGGTGTGGGTTCAGGAGTCTGGGCAGCTGCTGGTGTAGGTTCAGGAGTTGATGTGGTTTCGGGTTTGTTGTTATCTTGAGCTGTCTGGCATCCGGCCAGAATAATTGTTAATAAAACTGCTGATAAAACTATAGAAAATACTTTTTTCATGGTTATCCTTCCTTTTTGGTTGTTTTATTTTGTTTTGCAACTACTGTTTTTGTGCTTACGCCTTTAAGCATTCCAAGCTTTCCCGACAGAGAACTTACTATATCTCCCGGCGCATCCATAACTACGCATATTATTGAAATGCCTCGGTCCCTATATGGTATACCCATTCTCCCTACTATGTAATTACCGAAATCGTGAAGCAGTTTATTTACCTCAGCCGCCACGCTGGTGTCCTCCACAATAATACTTATAACTGATATTCTGTTATCCATAAGTCACCCCTTTAACAAATTTGCAATAAAAAATCCACGCCAAAGGCGCGGAATTATAAAATCCTATATCATAAATTCACAAATCCGCCGCCTTTCCATCCGGGACGTACCCAAATGCGTCAGGAACGACTGTATGCATTTCATATTAATTATATAGCTTCCTGTATTGCAAAGTCAACGGATTTTGATAAATAATTAACAAATATATTCTAATTTTTATAGAATGTCAAAACGTACGACCAGCACCCGGTTTCCGCCAACCGGCTCACCTTCGGTTAAGATGACAACAGGTACTGCATTTTCCCTCGGAAGGCTGTCTGATGGACAGAGTGTTAAGTCACGGTGCCAGCTTTTTGAGTTCTGCCAAACAGCCTCACACTTGTCTATAAAGTCAGTATTGTCTCCATGAGCAGTAATCCCGCTTCGCATACCTCCAAGCAGGATATGTTCCATTCCCCCCTGAGAAGGCTATGGCTGATAAACAATTATTCCTTTTCGCTTATGCTCGCTTAACTCATGCATTTTCTGAATCACCAGGGCATCTTCCTCACTAACACTTCCACCGAGCAGGTATTCATCCAGTGTATTATAAGTAATGCCCATCTCTGATTCATCTGTCTGTCCGTCAAACAAACCTGCAGAGGGTGCCTTTTCTATAATGCAGCCTGGTGCGTCAAGGTAACGGAGAAATTCATAGATTTCCCTGACGGTTAAATCTGCAATGGGATTAAAATCATGTGCACCGTCACCCCACTTGGTGAAATACCCGACGTATGCCTCGCTGCGATTGCCAGTACCTGCAACAAGCCGGTTTTCAGCAGCAGCTATGGCATATAATGTCATCATTCGAATCCTCGGAGCAATATTGAACAGAGCCTTCTGATTGAGTTCAACTGCAGAAGTAACCTGTGATATAAATGCTTCTTTAACAGGCGACAAATCAATTATGCGGGTTTCTATATTATACCGGCCGGCAACCGTTTTTGCATCCTCCATGTCAATCCCATAATTACGTTTTGATGTGCAGGGCATAATGATACCGATTGTATTATCACAGGCTGCTTTGCAGAGAATGCCTACTAATGCGGAATCCTTGCCTCCGCTGTTGCCGTATACTATACCTTCAGTACCGCTCTTATCAAGAATTTTTTTAATAAATTCCACTCTTTTTTCAAATTCCTGCTGATAATTTCTCATTTTGATCACCTCGCTATTTTAATAGATTAATCAGACGGTTTGCTGCTTCAGTAGTATCATCTGCTGTACCAAATGCAGAAAACCTGAAAAATCCTTCCCCGCATTCTCCAAATCCGGCACCCGGTGTTCCAATTACCTGTATCTCATTCAGCAGATAGTCAAAAAATTCCCAGCTTGTCATGCCATGGGGACATTTCATCCAGATATACGGCGCATTTTTCCCGCCGCAGTACCATAAACCGATTTTATCAAGGGCAGCTGACAAAACAGCTGCATTATTTTTATACACTGCTAAACTACGATGTACCTGTTCTTGCCCTTCCGGGGTAAAAACAGCCGCAGCTCCTTTTTGAATGATGTAGGAAACCCCGTTGGTTTTAGTTGTCCTATTGCGTACCCACATAGCGTTCAGATTCATTCCATTCCGTTCCAGCGCTTTAGGAATCACTGTATATCCAAGCCTCGTGCCTGTAAATCCTGCTGTTTTTGATAAGGAGCAAATCTCAATACTGCAGGTATCAGCACCATCAAGTTCAAAAATACTGCGCGGCAGCTCCTTATCTTCTATAAAAGCCTCATATGCCGCATCAAAGAGAATGATGGAACCGTTATTGTTCGCATAATCCACCCATTTCTGCAGCTTTTCACGGGTAAAAACTGCTCCGGTAGGATTGTTGGGTGAGCAGATATAAATTACATCGGCAATTATATTATCATCCGGTTCAGGCAGGAATCCGCTGCTGCTGTCAGAGGCAAGGCGAATTATCTTTCGTCCTGCCATAATATTTGCATCCACATAAGCCGGATATGCAGGCTCCATGATGAGAACACTGGTATCCCGGTCAAACAGATCAATTATATCTCCTAACTCATCGCTTGCACCGCTTGAGACAAACACTTCCTCTTCGGACAGCGATATACCGCGCTGTGCATAGTGCCGGGCAATCGCCTGTCTTAGGAATGGCGCCCCGCATTCCGGCATGTATCCATGAAAGCGCTCTTTTACAGCCTGATCATCAACCGCTTCATGCAGGCTTTTAATCACTACCTCGCATAAAGGCAGCGTAACATCCCCAACTCCCAGACGATACAGCCTGGCATTTGGATTTTTAGAACTATATGCCTTAATCTTCTGAGCTATATTGTAAAAGAGATAGGAATCCTTTAATTTGGCATAATTCATGTTAGGTATCAGCATATTTCGACCTCCCATTCATTCATAATGACTGTCCAATTGCTGCTAATCCCCGCATTGTCAGTATTTCAGTTTTTATATTCCGGTTGTGTTACAGTTTTAGTATTTCAGTTTAACCGCTTCAATAAGCATTAGCAGCCATTGAGTTCTTTTCCTTTTCAAACTGTATTGCTGCTCCAATGAATCCCTTAAAGAGCGGATGGGGTTTGTTTGGTCTTGATTTGAATTCAGGATGATACTGCACGCCTACAAAGAAAGGCCTGTCAGACAGTTCCACTGTTTCCACCAGTCTTCCGTCCGGAGAAAGACCGCTGATTGTAAGACCAGCGTCTGTCAGGAGTTTACGGTAGTCGTTGTTGAATTCATAGCGGTGGCGGTGGCGTTCTGAGATAGATCCTGCTCCATAGCATCTTTCCATGGTTGTTCCCGGTTTGATTTCACAGACATATGCACCAAGCCGCAGCGTGCCGCCTTTGTCTATTTCATCACTCTGGCCTGGCATGAAATCAATGACTTTATTTTTGCACAGCTCATCAAACTCGCCGGAATTGGCATCAGGAATACCTGCTACATTCCGTGCAAATTCGATGACCGCAATCTGCATACCAAGGCATATGCCAAAATAAGGTATACGATGCTCACGGGCATATTTTGCAGCTAATATCATACCCTCAATGCCCCGGTCGCCAAAGCCGCCTGGAACAATAATGCCGTCAAGACCTGCCAGTATAGTGGAAACTGTCTCCGGTTCCAGCGTTTTGGAATCAATCCATTGTATTGCTACATTGACCTGATGAGCATATCCGGCATGGCGAAGTGCTTCCACCACGGACAAGTACGCATCATGGAGCTGAGTATACTTCCCTACCAAACCAATCGTCACACTTCCGGCAGGCTTTTTTATACGCTCTATCATGTCAGTCCATTCCTTCAGATCCGGTTCCGGAGTGTTCAGTCCCAATTCCCGGCAAACGATACCTGAAAAATCAGCCTTTTCCAGCATCAGAGGTACTTCATAAAGACAGTCAACGGTGCGGTTTTCTATAACACAGTCAGGCTTTACATTACAAAAAAGCGCTATCTTGCGGAAGATGTCCTCGTCGGTTATAGGCTCGTTGCTGCGCAGGACGATAATGTCCGGCTTAATGCCCATCCCTTGCAGTTCTCTTACAGAATGCTGCGTTGGTTTGGATTTATGCTCATGAGAGCTGTTAAGATACGGCACCAATGTAACATGGATGAACAAGCTGTTTCCACGGCCTACTTCAAGCGAGATCTGACGTACAGCTTCAATAAACGGCTGGCTTTCAATATCACCAATTGTACCGCCGATTTCGGTAATAACCACATCTGCACCGGTCTGTCTGCCTACACGGTAGATAAACTCTTTAATCTCATTGGTGATATGAGGTATGACCTGCACTGTGGATCCCAGGTATTCTCCGCGGCGTTCTTTATTTATTACATTCCAGTAGACTTTTCCGGTGGTAAGATTTGAATATTTGTTCAGGTCCTCATCGATGAAACGCTCATAATGTCCCAGGTCCAGATCGGTCTCAGCACCATCCTCTGTCACATAAACCTCGCCATGCTGATAAGGGCTCATGGTGCCTGGATCTACGTTTATATAGGGATCCAGTTTTTGGGCAGCTACCTTCAACCCGCGCATCTTGAGCAGCCTGCCGAGAGAAGCTGCTGTAATCCCCTTGCCAAGTCCTGAAACTACACCTCCGGTTACAAAAATATACTTTGTCATGTTATTTCAACCTCCAACAAAAAAAGAAAAGACGTCCATACTGAGTATAATATACCCATATGAACGCCTTTGTTCAACTATATAATTATATTCTTAAACAATAGGTATTGTCAATTAGAAAATTTGAGAATGTAAATGTCCTGGCCGGTTTCCGGCAATTCTGCTTCATGTATCGCAACGGTGGTGCAGCAACAAAAAATAATACCGTTACCGATTCTGTATCGGCAACGGTACTTGATTTGGTTGCGGGGGAGGGATTTGAACCCCCGACCTCCGGGTTATGAGCCCGACGAGCTACCAGCTGCTCTACCCCGCGATATAAATGGTGGGAAGTATTGGGATCGAACCAACGACCTCCACGATGTCAACGTGGCGCTCTAGCCTGCTGAGCTAACTCCCCACTGTAGTGCCCCTCGGCGTTTATTATAATAACTCATAGCAGAGCATTTGTCAACCTCAAAATGAGCCTGCCAAAAACACAAGGAGAATCCCTCAGAGAGAGGGATTCTCTGAAAAAGGGCCCAAGACAAACCAAAGGTAAAACAGAGCTGAAAACTAAGTCAATTTGAAGGGTACCGCACAATAACCCTTTATATCAATTAGTTTGATGTCAATGGTTATCTCGAACCCTTGTGTTCATATTATGTCCACTAATATCAAATTTAGCAGTGAAAATATCTGCTAATTCGATTGGCATACTGGTTGAGTTGGGATAAATTTGCTGTGTTTTAATCCTTTAAGACTTTTAGGAATCTTGCATATGCTTCATCCCATGCATCAGTCTTCTCGGGCAGATAATCCTCAGTCGGGAAAGAACTCTTGACAATCTGGCGTATTTCATTTTGATTCTTTACTTCTCCCAACGCCATTGCCTGAACCATAATATTACCTATTGCGGTTGCTTCTGTCGGGCCGCAGATAACAGGTTTTTTCAAGGCATTTGCTGTAAACTGATTCAACAGTTGATTTTTGGTTCCTCCGCCAACAATATGAAGTACATCCAATGATTTTTCCAAGATGTCTTCCAGCCGCTCAAACGACCAGCGATATTTCAGTGCAAGGCTTTCATAGATGCAGCGTATAATCTCGCCCTTGCTCTGCGGTACTGCCTGATTGGTCTGCTTGCAGTACTGCTGAACCTTAGCCGGCATATCACCGGCATTATAAAACAAGTCATCATCAGGATCAATAAACGCCAGGAATGGAGTGCTTGCTTCAGCCATCCGCACCATATCATCAAAGGAGTAAACTTCTCCCCTGCGATCCCATTCACGTTTGCATTCCTGGATAATCCATAAGCCCATAATATTCTTCAATAAACGATATGTACCGCCGACACATCCTTCATTGGTATAATTCCACATCAAAGTCTTTTCATTTATTACAGGCTTATCCACTTCTACACCCATTAGTGACCATGTACCACTGCTTAAGAAAACATAACTGCCTTCTACAGCCGGTACGGCAGCTACAGCAGATCCGGTATCATGAGTAGCTACTGCAAACATAGGAGCTTCATTGATTCCAAGCAGAGAAGCTATTTCTTGTTTTACCCTGCCTCTGGCTGATCCAGGATAATCAATTTCAGTCAGGAAGTGATCAGGAATTCCCAAAGCACATAAAAGACCCCGGTTCCATTGGCCGGTGGCGGCATCCAGCATCTGACTGGTTGTAGCCTCAGTAAACTCGGTATTTTTTTCTCCGGTAAGGAAATATGTCAATAGGTCGGGCATGAACAGCATGGTGGATGCCTTTTCCAGCATTTCCGGATTGTCTAATTGCATGGATAACAGCTGATATAGAGTATTGAATTTCTGAAAAGCAATACCGGTCTGTCTGAAAATTTCCTCTTTAGGAACCCGCATAAATGCTTCCTCAAACATTCCCTCAGTACGAATATCACGATAATGGTAGGGGTTGCCCATCAGTTGACCTGATTTATCCAGCAGGCCATAGTCAACTCCCCAGGTATCAATGCCGATGGAAGCAATGCTTCCCTCTTTTCTGTTAGCGAATTTCAGCAATCCCTGTTGAATCTCCCAGTAAAGCCTTAAGACATCCCAATAGGTATGGCCTGTAACAGTAACCGGATCGTTTGAAAAACGGTGCAGCTCCTCTACCTCGAGTCTGTTCCCGTTAAAGCGCCCAATGAGCCCCCTGCCGCTGCTTGCACCCAGGTCAAACGCCAATATATTAAGTTCCTTCACTACTCATCACCTCTTGTTTTATTTTCAGATATGAATCAATTCAGTTCATCCAGTGTCAAGTAAAAACTGTGTAAGAATTGTTCCAGGAAATAATTAACCTCCGGCCGGCTCAATTCAGCCAAATCCCTTTGTATAGCCTTCTCTGCTTTAGAGAACTCAGCATTGCCTGCCTTCAGCTCTTCAATGCATTTTAAGTATGCACATATTTTATCAGCTGCTTTTACAAGCTTCCAGTGTTCATCATCCTCCTGAACAGGAAAAAAAACGCTCTCATAGTCCGGCTTCAATTCCTCGGGAAGCATGGAAAAAAGCCTTTCATTTGCGACTTTTTCTATATCCTTGTATGCTTTTCTGATTTCCGGATTGAAATATTTGATAGGTGTCGCCAAGTCCCCTGTTATAACCTCGCTTGCTTCATGATAAACAGCAAGAAGCAGTACCCTTTCAGGATCAACCATTCCGCCGAATAATTTATTTTTAATGACAGCTAGGCTATGCGCTATCATTGCAGCTTGCAGGCTGTGCTCCTGGATGTTTTCCTGGCGGACATTACGCATCAAACCCCAGCGCTGTATAAATTTCATCCTGGACAGATAGGCAAAAAAATGGCTCAAGCAAAATCACCTCAATAATATAAGTATTCTCTAAAAAAATCAAAAATCCTACCTGTCTTAATTTGTTAAATGAGATTTGGAGAAATTATCATAGATTTCTTTGAATTCACTTTCGTTTTCAAGAAAGATTCTTACCAAGAGCGGGTCAAAATGTGTTTCGCTGCCCTGCTTAATAGTTTCAAGACTGCTTTCATGGGAATAAGCAGGCTTATATACTCGTTTGGAGCGCAGCGCATCATAGACATCTATGACAGCCATAATCCTGGCGGACAATGGAATATCCTCTCCCTTTAATCCGTCGGGATAACCGCTGCCATCCCATTTTTCATGATGAGACCTGGATATTTTTATTGCTAATTTCAGAAACATATTGTTTGGATATTTTTTTTGAACTTCATTAAGCGTTTCAGAACCGATTATTGTATGTGTTTTCATTAAATTGTACTCATCTGGTGAGAGCCTGCCTGTTTTCAGCAAAATATTATCAGGCATGCCAATCTTGCCAATATCATGAAGATGACATGCCCTGTACAAGTTTTCTATATAATTGTCTGTAACATAGTCCTTATATTCCGGAAGCTGCTGCAGTTTTTCTGCAAGCAGCCTGCATAAAGCAGCTACCCGCTCTATATGGAGGCCTGTATCGTCATCTCTGCACTCAGTTAACTTGGCCATGGCATAAACTGTGGCCATATTGGCTTCAGCCAATCGTTTCTGAATCTGCATATTAAGATTGAATTCCTTCTCGTAATACTCTTTAAACAGCCCTATAACAAACGCAACCAGAAAATATATGACTATTCTTATTATCCAGTTTTCTGCTTTCTGCATGACACCGGATGAAACATCAAGAGGCATAAGTGGTCCCAGCAGTAACCCGCTGATTAGTGAATGAACTACAGCCTGTAACCTGCTGCTTGTTATTGAAATAAGTGTTATTGGCAGATACATCAGATTTGTATAAACCATTGTGGTGCCGCCGGTAGTATAAACTACGATAGTTACGATGATGGAAAGTACATATGAAACAATCGTATAATGCAATCTTTTTAAACCGATTTTATTCAGCAAATCCAAATATGTCAGCATTTGTTTCCCCCGTATGGAATGAAATTCATAATATATCAGTTTTCTACATTATTATACAATAAATTTTTTAATTATTATATAATAATCCAATTTAATACAAAGAAAACATATTTATGCATCTCCTTATTCGCTAAAGTAATTTTAATATTGTCTGTATTTCGGAATTTTGTTATAATAATCCTGCAAAAAGTGCATAGTAAAAAGTGCAGAGTAGGAATGGTGCGTAAAGTGTCAGGGGATGGGAGGTTGCCCCTGAACGAAGGGCTTTTATAGTCCGCGGTACCCTTCCGCATCCGCTGCCACAGTCAGGAGAATTACAAGTACACAAATCTCTTTGGATGTGGCTAATGCACACATTCGAAAGAGAGGAGGTGTATTTTTTTTATGACAAATACAGCAAGAAGAATTGCATTTGCCGGATCATTTATTGCACTGAATATTGTGTTAACCCGGGTTTTAGGCCAAATAGTACCAATTGCAGGACTGCCGGCTCTCCGTTTGAGTTTTGGAGAAATTCCCCTGTTCCTCAGCAGTATCATCCTCGGACCAATGTACGGTGCTATCTGCGGGGCACTGGCTGATTTATTAGGGTTCCCCATTAACCCGCAAGGACCTTACTTCCCGGGTTTTACCCTGTCAGCTGCCCTGGCCGGCTTTCTTCCCGGATTTATGGGCAAACTTGTTAAAAAAGGCTGGACCTGGCTTTCCCTGACAATAGTCATAAGCATTACAACAATAATTATATCAATGATATTAAATACCTTATGGCTCAGCATGATGTTTGATAAAGCATTTTTAGTTCTGGTTCCGCCTCGTATTATCGCCAGCCTCATTATGATACCTATTTATGTAATTGTAATAAAATTATTCCTGAAGCATTTCAGATTCATTATTGGCGAGCCGCTTAATGAAAGCAAATGATGTTCTGAATAAAAATGCTCTCCCTGATGCCTGCATTCCAATTTATAGCTGACACCAGGGAGAGCATATTGTATTTACATCACTCTGCACTGAAACCTTCATCGCCCAAGTGCGAGGTTGTTTCATTCCATACAGCCCGTATGCGCTCTAAATCAGCACCCTTCAGGCTGTCCTCATCATTCATGAATTGCTTCACCGGCAGTATCCTGTAATCCGGCTTTCCGTTTTTATCAAACCTGTATACCCAGGTTGGCGTATATGAAATTCCGCCCAATTCAATGGTGCCCTTGTCATAATCCTTTATAATTTCCAAGTCTATAATAACACCGCTGTCCGTATATCTGTCCCGTTGATTGGAAATGAAATTGCCAAGTGAATAAATTAAGAATATTTCCTTTTCCGTACCATCATCCAAGGTAACTTTCCTTCGTTCCATTGGCTGCAGAACATGAGCATGACTGCCTAAGATGATGTCTACGCCTAAGGATATAAGATAATCCGCAGTTTCCTTTTGGAAGTCGTTGGGTTTCCTGACATATTCGTCACCCCAGTGGATGCAGACTATTATTATTTCTGCTCCTGCTTCCCGGGCTCTGTTGACATCCTGGCGCATCATGTCCCGATCAATGTAATTTACCATATATGGAAGCTTGTCTTTTGGAATGGTAACTTCCATTCCGTTGGTACCATAGGTGTAGGCAAGAATTCCTGCCTTTATATCATTCTTTTCCACGATTAATACCCGATCCCGCTCTTCCTGGCTGCGAGCGCTGCCCGTATGGAGCAGGCCATATTCATCAAGCTTGTCCAAGGTGTTGACTGCACCGAATTCCTTGCCATCCAGCGTATGATTATTTGCTGTTGTCAGTACATTAAATCCGGCATTTTTTAAAGCCTGCAGCAATGCTTCCGGAGTACGAAACATGGGATATCCGCCATAACCCTTTTCATCATTGCTTATGGTAGTTTCCAGGTTGCCCATGACAATGTCGCCGTTTTCCAGGAAGGGCTTTATGTCTTCAAAAAAATGGCTGAAATCATATGTGCCGTCAGATTTTTTGCCTGCTCTGACCTGCGGCATATGCATCATAATATCTCCTACCGCTTTAATCCTCAGGGTTGTTCTTCCTCTGAGTGTAGGCGAAGGCTCAGGAGTCGGCTCAATTGTTTGTGACGGGTCCTCCCCATTGACCGGTTCGGTCTCAGACGGTGAATCCACATCATCATTCCACGGCAGCAGATTAAAAAAGCATGAAGTGAGAAATGCCACGAATACGCATATAATTAAAATTGATAATATTCTATTTTGCTTTTTCAACAAAAAACCCCCTGATTTTTTTCAGCTTTCTTTAGCTTCAAAACGGCTTAAATACAATGAAAGGGCAAATCCCGCGACCAGCAGAAGCGTACACAGCAGATAGCGCCAGCCCAGTTCAAACCCGGGAAATATAGCCAGAACAGATCCCAGGGTTAAGCCAAATACAGCGTAATAGGTATAACCATAGGCCTTTTTGAACAACAGGTTTATCAGTTTTGAAAAAGCCAAAATGCTGACAACAAAACCTAAACCGGCCGGTATTAAAATTGCCGGGTTAAGACGGGAAATACCTTCCATGAGTATATCATAAGCACCCAGGTACATCAATAAAAATGAAGCGCTGATTCCCGGTATTATTGTGCCAAAGCCTATAATTGCACCATATACAGCCAGCATAATAACATCTGCCCTGTATACGACAGAACTGCCTGCTTCTGTATTTTCCGAAACAGCGAACCATATAGCAGCAGCCAGCGTAATCACAAAGGGAACTAAATAGATAATTTTAAACCCATGCTTGTCAGCTTGTCTGCGCAGCGATGGGAATGTTCCCGCCATCAAGCCTATAAACAGATATTTAACTTCTATCTCATAATTCTTAAACAAAAAAGTGACAATATTGCTGAATCCCACAACACCTATTACTCCGCCTGCTGCCATGGGCAGAAACTCTTTTACCTTTTTCCAGAAATCATCAAACATATTAGCTATGGCACCGGTAATTCTTTCGTAAATTCCAAGTATAACTGCTAAGGAACCCCCGCTTATGCCTGGTGCAATAGCGCCGATCCCAATAACCAAACCCTTTAAAAAATCAGAAAGCAAAATATAACCCAACCTTCCCTTTTAGTACAGCATATAATGCAGTACAGCAATTATGCCTTGCAAACCTTAATTTTAGAGATCATTTTCTCATCTATTTCTTCTACCTTGAAGACAAGGTTATCCATTTCCACTACAGGCTTTTCTCCTTCATCAGGAATCTGCCCGAGCTGGCCTATTATATATCCGCTCAAAGTATCATAATCCTCCACCGGCAGCGTTACGCCTATAATCTCAGCTACCTGTTCCAGGCTGATGGATCCGTCGAAAATATAAGTGGAGTCATCCAGTTTTTCATACTTTTGTTCTTCTTCGTCATACTCATCAAAAATATTCCCGACAATCTCCTCCAGCAGATCTTCAACAGTAATAATTCCTGCTGTACCACCATATTCATCTACAACTACAACCATGTGTATTTTTTTTACCTGCAGCTCTCTGAATAAATCATCCAGCTTTTTGGATTCAGGTACAAAATATGGCTTTCTCATCAGCTTATGGATATCAAAAGCAGTTTCGTTTTTATTGGTCAGAAACTGTAGTATATCCTTTGCATGAAGAATACCTACTATATTATCTATTGTATCATCATATACAGGGATTCTGGTATACTTTTCAGAATTTATAAGCTCTAAAATTTCATCCAGGCTGGCATCAACCGGTATGGCTGCCACCCTGGTCCTGTGAGTCATGATATCTGCCACTACTTTGTCATCAAAGTCAAAAACATTGTTTATAAACTCTTTTTCAATTTCATCTATTGAACCCTTTTCCTCACCTACGTCAATCATCATGCGGATTTCTTCCTCGGTTACCTCCTCGGTTTCAGCGTTAGGGTTTCCGCCTGCAACCTTGACAAAAAAGTTAGTGGATACCGTAAGGAGCTTTACGATGGGAGATGTAACAGCTGCCAATACACGCAGCGGGCCTACAACCTTGAGAGACAGCTTTTCTGCATTCTGCATTGCCAGACGCTTTGGCACCAGCTCCCCAAACACAAGTGTAAAATAAGATAATACAAGGGTTATCAGAACTACCGCAGCAGGTTTCAAAACACCTGCCGGCATTGATATGCCAATAGAAAACAGCCACTCTACAAGCCTGTCGGCAAAAGCTTCTGATGCAAATGCACTGGAAAGGAATCCTGCCAATGTAATTCCAACTTGTATCGTAGACAGGAATTTGCTTGGCTCATTAAGCAGATTCCTGACCATTACAGCTTTCTTATTGCCTTCTTCTGCCATTATCCTGATTTTAGTATCATTCAATGAAACCAGGGCCATTTCTGAACCTGCAAAATAAGCATTAAGCATAATTAATACAATAATGACTATAATTTGAGTTAACAAAACACTTCGCCCTCCATGGAAAAATAATTGGTTAAAAACAAAAAGACAATAAATCCCAGCCAAGATATCAGAAGGGACTCATTGTCTTATTACATAACCCGTATTTTTCCAAAAGCCATTATAATAATTACAAGGACCGTCGTCCACTTAATACCCACCACCCTTAACTCATGCTTTGCCTTATATTATACCAATGTCCCTATATGTTGTAAAGACAATGAACGCGATGGTATCAGGCAAATTTAACAATATTCATCCCGGCAGCATATATATTTTTATCTATGTCTGCATTCCGCCAGTTTGCTGATTACACCCCGAAAACACTTCCTCCTATGAACTCTCTTATAATTGAATTGTTGGGAATATCGGCAGGACCCAGGTCAACGAAATATTTAAGAAACTTCTTTAATCTGTTTACTTCCGGGTAATATATACTATCTTCTGTTACATTATCCAGCAATGGCAGTATAAAAGGCTTCAGAACCGCCAGTTCATAAAGCAGGGCTGAATTGAACATGATATCGGCAGACTCCTGGAAGGGGAATATATTCCTCTCCTCCCCTCTCCTTACAAATGGCCACATGCCTAAAGTATCCTCTATAGGAGTGCCGCGGAACTGATAATCCCGCACCATTCTTCGAATCAGCCTTGCATCAGTGGTTGGTATCCGGTTATGATCATCCACATTTAGCTGAGTTAATGCACTAATATATATCTTATATTTATTTTCACTGGGTATCATCTCTGTCAGCTTTTCGTTCAGTCCATGAATTCCCTCAACAATTATCGGCTGATCATGTGACAATTTAATTACATTACCTATATATTCTCTTTTTCCTGTCACGAAATTATAGTGGGGGATTTCAACTTCCTGGCCCTGAATTAGGCGGGTCATATGCTCGTTAAACAACTCCAGATCAATAACATCAATGGACTCCAGGTCCTGTTCCCCGTTTTCGTCTACCGGCACCTGATCACGGTTAAAGAAATAATTATCCATGGAAATTGGAACAGGATACAGGCCGTTAACCATAAGCTGCACCCTGAGCCGCTGCGCAAAGGTGGTTTTACCGGAAGAGGAAGGGCCAGCAATCAGTATCAGCCTTACATCATCCTTCTGCTGAGCTATTAAATCTGCAATTGCTGCAATCTGCTTCTCATGATAGGCCTCACAAATTCTGATCAGTTCAGGCCCTCTTCCTTCTTCTATGCACTTGTTCAGATCAGCAATATTTCTAATCCCCAGGGCAGTAGACCATTTTTCAGCCTGGCGAAATACCTTGAACAGCTTCGGATTGTCGTGGAAGGGGCGTATCTGGATTGGATCATCACAGCAGGGAAATTGCAGAATGACCCCCGGCAGGTAAAATTTCAGCCCAAACTCCTTAAGGTAACCGGTGGAAGGCACCATATATCCAAACAGATAATCAGTCATCCAGCCGCATCGGTACAAGCTTATGGTATCTTCCGGCCGGTACTTCATGATTTCAATTTTGTCAAACCAGCCCATCTCTTCAAATATTTTGTTTGCCTTTTCTTTTGGCATGTCTATTTTTTCAAAGGGTTCATCGTTCTGGATTATGTCACGCATTTGCTTCTCTATTCGTTCGACCCTCCGGGGCGTCAGAGTAAAATCTCCATGAACCTCGCAATACAAACCGCCGCCAAAGGAATGCTCAATAGTTACTTTGCAATCCGGAAATAATTCCCTGCATGCCCGTATAAATACAAATACCAGGCTTCGTGCATATATGCGCTCGCCATCCTTCATTGACAAATCTATTGTTTCAACTTTGCAATCCTGCGTTATGGGATAGGATAGTTCTCTCACTTTATTATCAACTTTTGCAGCTAATACTATAGGTGCAGTCGATTCCGAATATTCTCTGGCGAATTCCTGCAGGGTAGTGCCGCTGTTTACCTTGATTTCTCTGCCATTCCAATTTACAGTAACTTTATTAACCATTAACAGTCCCCTTTCAAAAATGCCTATATCGATATTATGCCAGCATGCAGAAAAAATAATATATTTAATATTTATGCTTTTCAATAGATAAAACAAAGAGGCATGTATCAAACATACCTCCTTCTTTATGAGCATTTATTCTTTAGTGTATCAATTTTCACCGTCATCGCCGTTATCAGCAGGTTCTGAAGGTTCAGGTGTCGGTGATGGTTTTGGTGTTGGCGTCGGCTCAGCTGTCGGTGACGGATCGGGCTGTTCTGGTTTCTTTGTAGGTTCTGTTGTTGTGCCCGGCTTGTCCGTAGGTTTCGGTGTTGCAGCAGGCTCTCTGTAATAGATAATGCCCTGTATCGGCTGGTAATAGTTTTTGCACAGCAGCTCTGAAGAAACCCGCTTCCCGTTTTCGTACAGCACTCTGTAAGTGTTTATGCGCAATCCTTCCCTGGACTTGACGTACTCATACTCTCCGCCTGCTGCACTAACATATTTGCCTTCAGTATCAAGTACCCTCTTTGGTGCAGGAGCAGCGTATTTTTGAGTCAGTTCGGTTACAAGCTTGTATTGGCCGTTGTTGGGAATTGGTTCCCCGTATATTTCTACATAGGCACGGGTACCTTTTCTGTATGCATGGATAAAAACAGGTGTATTTTTGTTATTCCTGAACTTGAAGTCTGCACCGCCCCAGGATACTGTGGCATCCATTCCTGCCGGCAGGTAGGATATGGGGAAGGAATGGTGATATCTCTCCACGATTTCCAGTCCTGCAAGAGCAACTGCATTAAATACGGTGGAAGAAGCCTGGCATATGCCGCCGCCTATGCCGTCCTGCAGGCTCTTGTCCGGCATTATGACTCCGGCAAGCTTAAACCCTGCTTTTTCGGTCCTGGGTCCAACAGTACCGTTAAAGGAGAAAACCTCGCCCGGGTTCACTTTTGTTCCGCTGATTTTTTTCAGTGCAAGCCCGATATTGTGCATACGGTTTTCGGTACTGCCACTCATGTCAGTGTAGAAAGTAACTATTTTTGCAGTAGCCTTTTCCAGGTCAGCCGCACGAACCTTTGCTTCTACCACTACAGGCTCAATGGTTATCTCACCCGGTTGTCCGAAGTTAAACACTTGCTGTACCAAGTTATACAGAGTACCTGCATCCACCATTTGACCGTCTGACTCAGGAGTAATAACGAATTTTTCTTCCTTAGCCGGATAAAAGTCAATTTGCGCATCAACCGGTTCAATGGCCAGGCTGTCTGCAATAGCATTGATTTCTTCCTGGATTTGGCTTATATCCATGGTAAGAGTGGTTTCCATCCGTACATTGTTTTCACGGATGGATTCTACCTTCTCATATCGCTCTTCCAGGCTGCCTTTCCTTGCAATCTGGTATAATTCATTTAGTTTTTCTTCCCAGTCAATGTGAGCTTTAATGTCTTCATAGGTAAAAGTCCAGTTCTTATCCTGATATACCAGTTCCACCTTCAAATTGTCCAGGCGGTCCTGAGCACTTTTTTCAAACATAGCCATAGCTTCCTGGAGAGTGAGCCCGCCCAGTGCTACATCGTCAAGATACAGACCTTCATAAAAGGTGTCACGCTCTACTGTATCAGTCATATGTGCAATCCATTGTTCTTCAGCCAAACGCTCCCGGTAATTCTTATAAGCAAATCCGGCAGTAACTATAGCAGCAACTACTAGTAAAATGATCAGGAGATATTTAACTTTCATTCAATTTCCTCCCAAATATATACACTCATGGCTATATAAAACTATATCATATTTGGACGTATAGAAGTAGACAAAGGTTATTACGAATAAATTACAATATTATTACAAAAGATCTATTATTTCCTTTGCCACATCCGGTACATTGGTTATTATTCCGTCCACTCCGGCCAAGGCAAGATTGCGTATATGTTCAGGTTTGTCTACAGTCCATGCATTTGTAATTATTCCATGTTCCCTGCAGCCATTGACAATGGGAGGCAGCATGCTGAAATACAACGGATGAACGGCTTCAGCACCCACTCTTTTTGCATACTCCCAAGGCTCTACTAAGCCTGCTGAATACAACAGGCCAATTTTCAGCCTGGGTTCATGCTTTTTAACAGCAAGCAAGCTGTAGTGATTGAATGAAGAGATGATAACATTGTCCAGTCTGTCGAAATCTTTAAGCACGCCTATTACCTTTTCTTCCAGACCTTCATATAGAATGATGCCTGATTTTAATTCAATGTTTAAAATGCCATCCCAATCTTTAAGCATCTCCAGCACTTCTTCCAGTATCAGTATGCGCTCGCCTTCATACTCATTGCTGAACCATGAACCGAAATCCAGTTCTTTCAGTTCTTTCAATGTCATGTCCTTTATCCAGCCCGAACCGCTGCTGGTGCGGTCTACTCTTTCGTCATGACAAACTGCCAGATAGCCGTCCTTTGACAGGTGAACATCCAGTTCTATACCTCCAGCCTGCATATCCAAAGCCTTGCTGAAAGCAGCCCGGGTATTTTCCGGTGCGTAGGCTGACGCACCTCTATGAGCATATATGACAGGTTTTTTCATATGATATCCTCCTTAGTTCTTAATAAGTATGATATTCGCCGGCTGGATAAAATATCCTCCAGAAAATAAAACAACCCGCCTATGAATCGACAGGTTGTTTGCAATATAATTGAATTTATTAAAGCAGAAATTCTCATTCTGTCTTTATCAAAGCCGGGTTCATAACAAAAGGTTCCTTCAATGAAATATCTTTATAGGATTCAACTACGCTGCCATCTATGGTAAATTGTACTTCCCTGATATTGCACATGTTTACAGGATCAGTGAGAGTATTCACTACTGCATATAAATCCCGGATAATCCTCTTGTTGTCAATGTCTATAGCATCAAAGCAAGCAGATGGTATGTCCACTTCTGCCAATTGTTCTTCAACTTTTACAGAAATATCTCCCGGCTGAATATATGCCGGAATTACCCTTTCACTTTCGGGGTTAACCGGATCCGTAGCAAGCTCTGCCAAAATACGTGCAGCAAGGTTATTTTCATCATATGCTATCGCCCTGTATTCGGGGTGCAGAAGCATGCTCTGCGTATCCCCAAAATAAACACGGACTCGTCTCCCAATTCTGTTTGGGAAATGATCTACGGTTAACTCCTTTTCCAGTGAAGTATTATATATAGGATCTTCTATATATTCACCTTCACTGTTTTCATAATAAATCTTTATAAAATCCACCTGGGGCAGTGAAGTCAGGCTGTATACGAGAGAACTCAGCATGGAGGTTTCCTGAGAAGGTCCTGATGCATCCAAATTCCTGAATTCTTTTGAGAAATATAATGCTATTCCGCTTTTGTCATCTTTTCCTTTTATGAATTCAGTTTTATTTAAAACAGTACCTTTAGGTATTGTAGGATAATATCCTTCTCCTTCAGCAGACGGCCCTTTAATCAATTCATTTACTATGGCTTCCGCATAGTTGTTGTTCCTGACATTGATGGTCCTTACTTCAGAAAGCAGATAATATCCGCTATAATCCTGAAAGAACAGCTCCCATTTTATTTTGCGTACATCGGCATTGCTGAAGTTTTGAGCTTCCAAGGCTGAAATCTCATTTATGCTGACAGGATACCTGGTCAGCAAGCCGGTTAATCCGGCATTTGCACCCAAGCTGTCTGATGCCTCCCTGCCATCAATTGTCAGCCTTATATACTTGAAGTTTCCCAAATCCAGCAGGGAATTTGTTATGGCAGCTCTGGCCAGTGCCAAATCATCGGATTCATAGAATTCAGAAGATAAATCCACTGACAGGATGTTTTCCTCAAACTCTATCTTGTTAATTTTTACATCCTTTGAAATCACTGGGCTGAGGCCGCTTGTTTCCGGTCCCTTAATCAGCTGCTTCAGGGCAAAATCAACAAGTTCCATATTGCTCCAATCTGCATTAAACCTTCTTACTTCCGGAACCAATTGTCCTAAGGATTCATCAAGGAAGTATAAGTTGACATTGGTGTTTAGAATTGAATACTGCCCTACCCTGGGACTGTCGGCCAAATCCGCAGGTGAACCCGATATCTCAGCATCATCCTGTTCTATTCTGTTAAACTCTTTTATTTTATCATCTTTATCCCTTGCCAGCGGTCCGGCACAAGCCACCAGCATAATACTGACGAGGACTATGCATAGCAGTCCTAAACGACGCATTGCTGTCCCTCCTTTCCGGCTGCCCATCTTTGTTTATACTGAACTATTTATACTGACTGAAGATCGACGGAAGCCGCAGCTTCCATATACCATCAATGTAATCAACTGTCAGTACCTCATTTACTTCTTTTGCAGGCTCAGATGTTTTATCTGTATATTGTACTGTTACAAAAGCCTTGTTTACCAGGTATTCCTCTTCTATTACAGGGCTGCCTTCAAAAGCAATCATGCCTCCCACTACAGGCGGAACTTTAGCTTTAAACTCGTCCAGGGGCGGCAGATTGCTGCCATCCATGGTCTTACCGGATAAAAACCTGTATATTATATCCCAGTCCGGTTCTGCAGTCAGTGCATTCAGCACCAGTCTAACAGTTTTAGCCGGAGTTTGGTTTACATTCTTGTTTCTGTGCAAGGCAACCATGGGGGAATCAGGGTTTAATACCGAGCCCTCTTCCAGCAATATTTCGGTTCCCATCTCACGATAGGACAGCTGAGTGTTGTTAACCATTAACTTTACCTGATTTACTCCATCCAGGTATGTCAATGAATTGACAATAGAATATACTGCCAGCCGCTTCATTTCAGCCTGTACCGCTGCATAATCCTCTTCCGGGGTTTTCTCCTTGCCTGGTATGGCTGTCAGGTCTATGGGATTTAAAAAATCATCGGTCAGGTTTACAAAGACCGTGTCGCTTCGCCTGGTAACATCTATTATTTCTGTACCGGGCGGCATTACCAGCACCCTTTCAAAGCTTTGTGGGCCTTTCAGCAGTTCTTCAACTATAAGCTGTTCGGTGCTCTTTTTCTCCTGCAGTACTGTTCGCTCTTCCGGCACAAGAAAGTCCGCAATTTCATGCTTGAAGTACAATGTTATCCGTGTCTCCTTTGCCTGTTCATAAGGGTCAATGGGCACAGGACTTTCTTTCACCTGAGGCGGATTGGCAGTTCTGCCTTCATTATCATTGCCCGGTATGTTACCCAGCAACCTGCTGCATCCGGTTATAAGAGCCAGCATTATTATAATTACCGGTACTAATATATTCAATTTTCTGCTAATATTCATCAACCTCATACCTCATTATATCAGTATCACTTTACAATTTTGTTAAGCAAACTTAACAATACGATTAATCGTCATCATTCGACTTCAGTACCTGAATTATATGGAAGTTCTATATAAAAGGTAGTACCTTTGTTTTCTTCACTGGTAACCCGGATAAACCCGTGATGCAGCATTACTATCTTATTTGCAATTGACAATCCCAGGCCTGTACCTCCGGTTGCGCGGGACCTGGCCTTATCAACTCTATAGAACCGGTCAAATATCCTGCTAATGTCCTTTTGGCTGATGCCGATTCCAGTGTCGCTAACCTTGACAACAGCATGTTCCGGGGTGTTGTATACCTCTACTGTAACCCTTCCGCCATCCGGCGTATATTTAATGCCATTGTCAATTATGTTTGATATAACCTGCTGCAGCTTAAGCATATCACCCATTACAACCACTTCTTCTTCAGAGAAATGCTCCAGCCGAATTTTTTTCTGTTCAGCCAGCAGCTGCAGGCCTTTTATTGTTCTTCTTGCAAGTTCATTCAAATCCACCGGCTCCCGTTTAAACTGGCTGGCTGCTCCTTCCTTGTCCATCTGGACCAGCACAAGAAGGTCAGTGATAATAGCGTTCAACCTGTCAATTTCAAAATTTATATCTGATAAAAATTCCTTATAAATAGCAGGATCGTCCACATCCATATTAAGCAATGATTCCGCAAGTACTTTAATGGCGCTTAAAGGTGTCTTCAACTCGTGGGATGCATTGGATACAAACTCATTACGAGCATTATCCAGGTTTTCCAGCCTTTCGCTCATTATATTAAAGGCTTCTCCAAGCTGGCGCAATTCTCCGCCTCCACGGATATTAATCCTTTGATTCAAGTACCCCTTGCTCATTTTAGTAATTACAGCAGTCAGCTCTTTAATAGGATGGGTAATGAAGCCGGACAGTATCAAGCTGACTAATATAATAGATACACTAATTATTGCAGAGAAGAAAACGATGGCTTTCCGTATATCATTCATTATGGATTCAATGCCATCCAATGATGTTGATAAAAACACCATTCCAATTATGCCTTCTGAATAGTGAGTAATAGGAGCATATGCATACAGCACCCTTTTATATTCTACCGGGTCACCGGTTGCGATAATTAAATCTCTTGCCGGAACGGACTCGCCCTGCAAAACACTTGATACTTCCGAATAATCTTCGCTTAGATTCCGGCGCAGCAGGCTGGTGCTTTGATAGGAATCCATCTCTACAATGCCGCTGTCATTTAAAATGAGAATCCTGGTTGATTCGCCTTCTATCTGATCTATTTCATTGCCGAACTCCCGAATCTGATAAAAAATGTTTGGATCCCGCTCATAAAAACCATTTGCAATGATCTGGGCCAGTTGAATCGAATATTTCTGGTAAGCGGTCTTTTTATCATCAATCAGATGCTGCTCCAGGATTTCCATGATAGAAATGTTGATTATAAAAAAGCCTATCCCTATTACCATCAGGTAAGCAAATGCTATTCTCCAGCGAAGGCTGGAAAAAAAGCGCTTATTTATCCGCAAAATAATATCCAACTCCCCATTTGGTAAATATAAAATCAGGTTGGCTGGGATTCTTTTCTATTTTCTCCCGGAGTCGGCGTATATGCACATCAACTGTTCTCAAATCACCCAGGTAGTCATATTTCCAGACAATCTCCAGCAGACTTTCCCGGCTGTACACCTTTCCAGGATTCGTTGCAAACAATTGCAGCAAATCAAATTCCTTGGCTGTTAAATTGACCTCTTTGCCATCTATAGTCACGCTACGGTTGGAAAGATTAATTTCCATATTCTTTACACGGATGACCTGTTCTGTGCTTACACCGCTCAGCCTGCGGAAAACAGCCTTAATTCTGGCTTTAAGCTCAAGTATGTTGAAGGGTTTGGTTATATAGTCATCAGCTCCGTAATCCAGGCCTAATATCTTATCCATATCCTCACCCTTGGCAGTCAGCATGATGACCGGTACTCTGGAACGTTCACGAATGCGCTGCAATACAGACAATCCGTCCAGTTTGGGAAGCATAACGTCCAATATCACCAATTCATAGGGGTTGTTGTTGAATTTTTCGATTGCTTCTTCACCGTCATATGCTGCGTCTATTTCATACCCATCCTGTTTAAGGCTGAAGGAAAGGCCTTTAACAATGGCAGGTTCATCATCCACTATTAATATCTTTTTAGCCATAGCATCGTATCCTTTCTGTATTTATATGATAATTCTACCATACAAGGCCTCTAAAATCAATTTTACCCGTTTTTTGGATTGCCATACTTTTCCTGTACAGCTACCTGATATCTATTTGATCTTTCAAGGCTTCGTATGTTTTTTCGCCGATTCCGGACACATTCATTATTTCTTCTATTGTCTTGAATCCACCATGCTTCTCCCGGTATTCAATAATTTTTTGTGCCTTGGCAGGGCCAATACCCGGTAAAGTCTCCAATTGGGCCTGATCCGCCTTATTAATATTCACCTTGCTTCCAGCGCTTTGCTGGCTGCCGGGCAGCAGTATTTCATCAGGAATCTCTTCTCCGATGCCGGGTACATAATACATATCCTCATCCTGTACCTTCATAGCAAGGTTAATGCGCGACAAGTCAGCATCAGGCAGTGCACCACCCGCCAGCTTTATAGCGTCATCTACCCGGTCTCCTTCGTACATGGTTATTACACCCGGGTTCTTCACCTTGCCAGTTATATAAACCTTTATGATTTGACGTTCAGTTTCTCCGGACCGGACTTGTTTTCCAGGCTGTTCTTCTGCTGGCTTGTTTGACGGAACAATGCCGGGGTTTTCCCAAATCTGCGGAGAAGTGCCGGATAAATCTGCAGAAAGCCTGCCACGGTAATTATACTCCCTGAAAATTAAAATGCCGGATAGAATCAGTATTAATATGCCCATAATAACGAATATTTTCTGCTGTATTCTGTCAAAATGAAACATAATCCCACCTGATTCCCAAATAATGTTAGTATTATTCGATGAAAATCGTTAAATTCCTTCATATTTAAGTTCTATACATCAGGGATTCATAGAAAAACATATTATATAATGCATCTTTTAGGGGTGAATAACACAAGTTGTTATGGTATAATAAATTTTGTTTTACGGTTTATATAGACAGAAAATTATCTAAGGGGTTATCCATGAAAAAGTCAGTTTTTAAATTTATTTGCTATATACTCATTACTATTATTTTAATAAGTTCAGCTCCAGCAATCGTTTTTGGTGAACCAGCAGATAAGACCGCAACAGGCATAGATATATCAGTTGTTACAGAACAGGAGAATTCAGACCCACTGGAGCAGATGACTGCACAAGGGGCTGTAATAATAGAATTAAATACCGGCAAGGTTCTGTTTGGAAAGCAGGAATACCAAAGATTATACCCTGCCAGCACTACTAAAATACTTACTGCATTGATAGCTGCTGAATACGGAAAACTGGATGAAATGGTAACTGTAGGTGATGAAGTCAATTTAGTACCCTGGGACAGTTCAAAGGCTGGATTAACAATCGGTGAAAAGATCACCCTGAGAGACCTTGTACTGGGTATGATGATAAACTCAGGCAATGATGCTGCCAATACCATAGCAGTCCACATTGCCAGGAAAAAATCCGGAAAAAATTTATCCACCCAGGAAGCCCTGGATTACTTTGCCATGCTGATGAACGACCGTGCCAAAAAAGCCGGAGCCAGGAATTCACATTTTGTAAATCCCCATGGATATCATGACCCAGATCATTATACCACTGCCTACGATCTTGCCATGATCGGCAGAGAAGCTATGAAGAATGAATTTTTCATGCAGGCGGCTTCCACTATTTCTATGGACACAAAATACTGGGACACAGGTGAGCCGCGCTATTGGCGGAGCAAAAATAAAATACTGAATAAAAACGAAGACGAATACTATGAATATGCTACCGGAGGCAAAACCGGCTATACCAGCAAAGCCGGGCAATGCCTGGTGACCTTTGCATCAAAGAATGGTCTGGATCTGGTAGCAGTGGTGTTAAATTCACAGCATAACTGCCAGTGGAAAGAAACACGGGATATGCTCGAATATGGCTTTTCAAATTTTGAATATCATGTGGTGTTCAGGGAAGGTGCTATCATACAAGCGCTGCCGGTTGACAATTATGCCTCTGACGACTGGGGCAGTCTTGCAGTGCAAATTTCTGCCAAGGATTTTGGAGATGTCTTTCATAGGGAAGATATACCTCTCATAAAACAGGAAATTATATGGAATACAGATTTACTGTCTGAAAAATCAACAGAAGAAATGCCCCGGCTGGAAGCTCCCATTTACAAAGGCCAGCAGCTTGGAGTGTTGAATGTAACACTCAACGGAAAATTGCTTGCTTCCGCGCCGCTGACCGCAGTACGGGATGTACAGCGTAAAACTGTATTGGATGTCCTGACACCTGAACCGGGTGAACCAGGATTTAGCTGGATAATATTAGTCGTTAGTATTATATCGGCTTTTATCCTGCTGAAGATTGCCGTATTAATTATAAACCGAAGAAGACGCAGACGATATTTCATGTACCGCAGGTACTAACCATATACGCAGCTTTATTCAGCTGAAGAACGAATCTGCATTGCATCTGCCCAAAGCCTTTCCAGGTTGTAGAAAGACCTTTCCTCATGGTGAAATATATGGACTATAATATCACCGTAGTCCAATACAACCCATCGTTTGCTTTGGTCCAGGTGAAGCGGGTTTATACCCTTAGCTGACAGCCTTTTATTCAGCTCATCGTGCAAAGCACTTACCTGAAGCTCTGACCTGCCGGATGCAATAACAAAGTAATCAGCCAGTATGGACAAACGGCTTATGTCCAAAACTATAATATTTTCCGCTTTTCTGTCATCCAGTATATCTGCTATTTCCTGAGCCAGCTTGTAGGAATCGTACAAAATAAAGCCTCCTTTTTTCACATAAAAGTTGAGTATATAAATATTTCCCTTTCAACTTTCTATTGGCTGCTGGTTCTTAAGAGATGCCAGCTGCCGGGATTTATCTTCATTTTCAATCTCTAAAAGTATAGCATTCCTTGACTCTACCGTCATGGGATGAAGCAGCTTACCTCTGTCCAGCACATTGCGTATGGACAGTTCAAAGGCAGTAAGCAATGCCTTATTTATATCCTTAAAGGCAAGGGATCTGATATTGTCCACCCCTTCATACCTGCGCCCCTCTTCAATGTAGTCCGCCAGGCATATTATCTTTTCAAATAGCGACATCCCTTTTTTCCCCGTAGTATGGCACGCAATTGCATCCAATATTTCCCGGTCATGTATCCCAAAAATTTCTTGTGCCAACAATGCTCCAAGGGGAGCATGGAGCAATGCTTTATTCATACATGATATGGCATCCGGCTGAAAATGATACTTCTTGCACAGCCTAAGTGCCTCCTGGTCAGGAAGGTTTTTTGCACAGTCATGAATTAAGCCGGCCAGTCTTGCCTTATCTGCGTCTGCACCATAATGCTCAGCCAGTTTTGCTGCGCATTCACTTACTCCATATGAATGTTTCAGCCGTTTATCATCAATCCATTTACTAAGCTCGTTTACTATGCTGTCATAACCAGCCATTTTCTATACCCCTTTATATAGTTTGCGTTTCTTTATATATTCATAAACAGCTTCCGGTACCAGGTATCTGATTGTTTGGTTACTGTACAGCCTGCTTTTAATATACCTGGATGATATATCCAGCCCAGGACCTTCAACAAACGCAATATCAGCCTGGTATTCACGGGCAAGCCTGTCGGCCACCGAGTTTATTTCCTGATCTTCGTATCCCGGCCGACGGTACACAATAAAGCTGCACAGCCTGGCTACATTCATAAAATCTCTCCAGTTTTTCAGATCAAGCAATGTATCGCCGCCTATAATGTAGCAAAGATCATATCCGGGATATCTCGCTTTTAACTCTTTCAAGGTATCTATGGTATATGTAATTCCCTGCCGCTTAATCTCCATGTCGTCTACCTGAAACCATGGATTGCTGCGGACAGCTTCCCTCAGCATATTAACCCGGTCTTCGCCGGGTGCCAGACGATTTACTCTCTTATGCGGCGGATCACCAACAGGTATGAACAGCACCTTGTCAAGGCTGAAAGCTTCCCGTACAGTTTCAGCTATAAACAAATGAGCGTTGTGCACCGGATCAAATGTCCCGCCCATTATACCTATCTTAAGACAACCAGACACAATACCCCTCCCAAAAGCATGTGATATCTTATATTTTACATATCTATCTTCATAAAGACCAGCCATCACTAAAAAATGTTTAAAAACCGTTCATTTTGTCAAAAATTTCCTTAGGAGGTGTTGTAATTGAAGAACTTTTTCAAAAGTCTTCCCAATCATTATCAAAAGTGTCTGCAAATAATGCGAAGAAGCCGCTATTACCGCAAACAATCCCTTACTGCCCTGATTTTCAACACCATGCTTGCTGAAATTTTTCTTTTTGCAGCCGGGTACATGTGGTTTGTATACAGGACTAAAATACCGCTTCTTGCACTCATACTGACTATGGTTGTAATGATATTTTTTACGCTTGCCATTTTTATCAATCAACGTAAATCATATAATAAAAAGAAAGCCGATGCCAGACGAAAAGCAGGGAGAAATTACTTGGCCGCACAGCTTAAGCAGTTGAATTCAGAAGAATTCATGTGGCAGATCACTCGATTGCTGCTGCAACTAGACGGAATAACCGATATAAAGAGCTGCGAAGACTATCTGGAAACTACCCTTCATGGAAAAAGAACCGCCATCGGTTTATACAATGCCAAATATGATAAAGAAGTAGCTCCCCAGCACCTGGCTGATTTCTTAAACCGTGTAAAATTAGAAGGCTACCAGCAGGCTGTATTTGTTACTTCCGGAACATATCCGGATTCCTGCAAGGCAATTGCCGAAAAAAAGAGCGCTACCAAGATACAGTTACTTGACCTGGAAGACTTGCTTGACTTAATGGAGCAGGCAGGCATGTTTCCTGATGATAAAACTATAGATAATTTGATAGATAAGGAAATCAGCAAAAGCAACAAGCTGCTGGCATTAAAGAAGGAATTGCTGACACCAAAAAGAATCAAGACCTATCTGGGTTACTCCCTGTTTTTCTTTGTACTGTCAAGGCTTTTTAAAAGCCTGTCCATATACTATGTACTTGTTTCAGTTATATTTTTCCTGCTGGCTCTGTTTGTCTGGTTACGGAGCTTAAAAGTAACACCGGAATCGGAAGAAAGCAGCCTGCTGCTGAATCTGCAGAAAGCGGAAAAAAGTCAGGGCAGCTGAATCCGGGGATTTTCCCTGGATTTTTTATATATCACAAACTTGCTCCCCACTACCTGCACACCTTCAGCGCCGGTTTCAGCAGCCAATATGTCACAGGCCTCTCTTGTCGAAAGTTCTGAATTTTCCAGAACATGAACCTTGACCAGTTCCCTGGCCTCCAATGCTTCATTTACTTGTTTCACCATATTTGGCCCAATGCCGCCTTTTCCTATCTGAAATATGGCATCCTGGCTGTTGGCCAGTTTTCGAAGATAACTTCTTTGCTTGCTTGTCAACATTTCTAAGCCGCCTTTCATATCGGTTAGTCTACATAGTCAAAAGCCCAGTCTCTCAGACGGACCGTGTCTCCGTCCTGTATGCCCTTTTCTCTTAGGGCATCTATAATGCCTAATTTCCTGAGCATCCTTTGAAAATATTGAAGGGATTCATAATCCTCTAAGTTTACCATTCCCAGCAGCTTGTCAACAGCCGGACCGGTAACCAGGTACTCTCCGTTCTCCACTGTTATTTCAAAAGGCTCTTCTTCGTCCAGGCGGTATACATCCACTTCCTCTTCAAAGGATTCAGGCTCTGGAAGCTCCGCCAGCATACGAACCACTTCATCCAGCAATGGTCCAAAGCCCTTGTTTTGAGCTGCAGAAACCTTAAACACCGGATACCCCATGGGTTCCAAAGCAGCCTTCAGCCTTTGAATATTGGCCTCTGCTTCCGGAATATCCGATTTATTGGCTGCTATAATCTGTGGACGTTCCGCCAATTTTTCACTGTACTCCCTTAACTCCTTGTTTATTTTGTGAAAATCCTCCAAGGGGTCTCTCCCTTCGGAACCGGAAGCATCAAGTACATGAATCAGGATTCTGGTTCTCTCTATATGCCTTAAAAACTCAAGCCCCAGACCTACACCCTCATGAGCCCCTTCTATTATGCCGGGAATGTCTGCCATCACAAATGACTGGCCTTCCCTTACCTCTACCACGCCCAGGTTGGGAGTCAGGGTGGTAAAATGGTAGTCCGCAATTTTAGGCCGGGCAGCTGTCAATGAGGAAAGTATGGTTGATTTGCCCACATTGGGAAAGCCCACCAGTCCCACATCAGCTATGGATTTCAGTTCCAATACAACAGTTCGCTCCTGCCCTTTTCCGCCCTCCCGGGCAAACTTAGGTGCCTGGCGTGTAGAAGTAGCAAAATGAACATTGCCCTTGCCCCCCTTTCCTCCCCTGGCCAGCACCTTTCTCTGACCGGGAGTTTTCAGATCAGCCAGTACCAGTCCCGTCTGTTCATCTCTTACAACCGTGCCTGGCGGTACCTCAATGATCAAATCTTCTCCGTCCCGTCCGGTCTGGTTCCTGCTGCGGCCGTCTTCCCCGGACTCCGCCCTAAAGTGCTTTTTGTATCTGAAGTCCATCAATGTATGCAGTCCCGGATTAACAACAAAAACCACATTCCCGCCATTGCCTCCGTCACCCCCGTCAGGACCTCCGTTTGGAACATACTTTTCCCTTCTGAAGGATATGGAACCATTACCCCCGTTTCCTGCTTTTATATGAATTTTAACTTTGTCTACAAACATTCCTTTCACCTTCTTCAGGATAATACAATACACATTTATATTATCTCCGTCAAGACTGCGCTCAAAACAGATAATAAACCTTGTTATATTCACAATAAAAAACCACTGCCGGTTAAAGCAGTGGTTACTGTCAGCAAAATATTACATCTGGGCAGCAACGCCGTCAGCAGCAGGATATACGCTGACCTGCTTCTTGTCTCTGCCCTTTCTCTCGAATCTAACAATACCGTCAATGGTTGCATAGAGCGTATCATCACTGCCAATGCCTACATTGGTCCCGGGATGAATCTTGGTTCCCCTTTGTCTTACCAGGATGTTGCCTGCCAGAACAAACTGTCCGTCAGCTCTCTTTGGTCCAAGACGCTTGGATTCGCTGTCACGGCCGTTTCGGGAACTTCCCACTCCCTTTTTATGTGCAAACAATTGCAAATCCATTCTGAACATTTAATCCACCTTCCTTTCCTTAATGAGGATCAGGTTCGGGTATCCCATTTGGATACTCTTCAGCCCGGCAAGCATGGTATCCAGTATCAGGCCTGCCGCTTTCTTTTCTTCAGCATTATTAATCTCAGGCAAAGCACATTTCAGAAATCCATCCTGCTGAAAATGCCTTACATTGATGCCTGCAACATCTGTTAAGCCTATTACCGCAGTCTGGACCACAGCGGATACTGCGGCGCATACAATGTCTCTGCCCGGCCGGTCATACCCGGCATGTCCTTTTACTGTAAATTCTTTTATCAGACCTTCCTTATCTGACAGGAGAATTATCTGAATCATCATTACCAGCCGCTTATCCTATTATTTTGGTGATCTGAATTTGAGTAAAGGGCTGACGATGACCTTGCTTCCTGCGGTAATTCTTCTTCGGCTTGTATTTGAAAACTATAATCTTCTTACCTTTGCCCTGTTTGAGCACATTGCCTTCTACCACGGCACCTTCCACAACAGGAGTACCAACTTTCAGGCCATTGTCATCACTCAAAGCAAGGACTTCTTCAAACTTTACAACGGAGCCCTCTTCAACATCCAGTTTTTCAACCCGGATGATGTCACCTTCCTGAACCTTGTACTGTTTTCCGCCGGTCTTAATAACAGCATACATAGATAGCGCACCTCCCCTAACCAGTCTCGCCGAATACTGGTATCCTGAAAACGGATTTGCAAACCATATTCGAGCGGCTACACAAAGGTCATTTTAGCATATATTTCATTTACTTGTCAACAAAATTTCATATTGCTGCCGATTCTCTTATTTTGCCCCTTTTTAAAAATTATCGCACTTGCCAATATTCTGTGGCATCAGCTTGTAGTTCTGGACAAGTCAAATCCTGTAGTATATACTGTATCTTCCAGCATACTGACAATTTCTTCGGCTTCTTCATGACTGCGGATAGGCAGTACATTAGCATCTTCCACATGCATTGAGCTGTTCATTCGCAGCAGAATCCTGCTGTTGAGAGCGCTTTCCAATATTTCAAGACCCCTGCCGTCTTCCTCCATCCATAACCTGGCTACAGCAGGATGGATTTCCACCAGAATACCGTACAGGCCCTGATCCCGGGCCATCCGCTCCAATTCCTTTTCCAGCTTGGCAAGAACCATGCTCTCGGAATATACTTTGCCGGTTCCGCTGCAATAGGGACATGGTTTCAACAAAGAATGGGTCAGGCGGTTGCGCACCTTCTTCCTGGTCATCTCAACCAGTCCCAGCCCGGTAAAGCCCAGCACATTTGTTTTTGTGCGATCCTTTTTAAGAGCCGATTTCAACACATCAATGACGCGCTGCCTGTGCTCTTCCGAACTCATATCAATAAAATCAATAATTATAATGCCGCCTATATCCCTGAGACGGATCTGCCTTGCTATTTCCTCAGCTGCTTCCAGGTTGGTATTAAGCACCGTTTCTTCCAAGTTTACACCGCCGACATATTTGCCTGTGTTAACATCTATAACCGTAAGAGCTTCGGTTGGATCTATAATCAGGTATCCGCCGTTTTTCAGCCATACCTTTTTCTGGATGGCCTTTTCTATTTTATCCTCTATGCCGTATACCTCAAAAATACTCCTGTTCTGCTGATAATACTCCACCCGGTCTTTCAGCGCAGGAGAAATGATGTCAATCCATTCCAGTATTTTTTTATATTCCTCATAATTGTTGATAACCAGTTTGTCTACATCCCCGGTAAACAAATCCCGAACTGTCCGGTATATAATGCTCTCATCCTTATGCAGCAGTCTGGGCACACGGCCTTTTTGCTGCTCCTTATCCTTTATTTTTGACCAAAGTTTTACTAAAAAATCTATATCCGGCTGAAAATCTTTGCTTTCCTTCTGAAAGGCTGCTGTGCGTACTATCAGGCCCATTGTTTCCGGCTTGATCTGTTCAGCAATCTCTCTCAGCCTCTGCCTTTCTGCCTCGTCTTCAATCCTTCTTGATACTCCTATATAGTTTACGGTAGGCATCAGTACAAGGTATCTGCCCGGCAGCGTTATATGGGTGGATACCCTTGCCCCCTTGGTTCCCATAGGCTCTTTCAGAACCTGTACTGTCAGTTCCTGGCCTTCTTTCAGCAGATCGCGAATTGAAAGGTTTTGCAGCCCCTCGGCCAATTTGCTGCTGCTGCCTGCAAACTCAAAGACCGACTTATCAGTGTTAATATCCCCTGCATATAAAAATGCATTTTTCTCAAGACCAATGTCCACAAAGGCAGCCTGCATGCCGGGAAGCACATTAGTTACCTTCCCACGGTAGATATTGCCTACTATTCTTTGATTATCCGTGTCCTCTATATATATTTCTACTAGATCTTCATCTTCCATGAATGCCACCCTGATCTGTTCGTGGTGGACATCTATGATAATCTGCTTCTTCACCGTATGCCCCCTAATCAATGTTTAGTGCCAGAGGGGTGACCCATTGTCCTTCACGGATAAGATACATCCCCGTACGATGAACGGCTGCGGTCAGATCAATGCCTTCATTCTTTGCCGCTCCTGAAAGCTTTAGCAGCGCATTAACAGCGGACAGAGGATTTAAGCCTGAGCTGTCCCCGACTTTTAATGAAAGATGCAATACTTCTCCGTTTTCTTCATCCTTGCAAATATTATAGACAGCGTCCTTCAGGTTTATGGTGGTAACCCCTTTTTTACTTTTTTTCTCCACCAAAATTTCAGAGGCTCCAGTATATGCTTCTATAACCTGATTCCAGTCAACCCCCGCTGCAGTTACCTTATAGTCCGCCCTCTTTATTAAGCTCATCATAGAAGGAGTTTTGTCTTCTATAACAACTGCTTCTCTGACGGCAATTCCCTTTGGCAGTGCATGATTCAGCTGCTCCTTTAATACAGGCAGCGACATAGGCTGCTCCAGCACAATATCCATATATTCTTTTTCGCTGGTTACACCTACAGGCAATGCAGAAGCAAACGCCATTACCGGATGAGGATTGAAACCCTGTGAATATGCTATTGGGATGCCCGCCCGTCTTACGGCCCTTTGCATTGTCCGCATTAAATCAAGATGTGAAATGTATTTCACTCGTTCTTCCCTGGTGTATTCAACTAAAACTCTCATTAACACAGCCCCTCTCCAAGCCTGCTGACACCACAGCCGGTGCAGTTTACCCTGCAGTCCTGAGTAGTCTGTCCTTTAAGGGCTTTCTGCCATTCCTTCCACAAGAACGCCTTGCTGACTCCGGCATCAATATGATCCCAGGGAAGAATTTCGTCTTTTTCTCTTTTTCGATTGGCATAGAATTCAGGCATAATATTGTTTTCTCCAAAAGCCTCCATCCAGGCATCCATCTTAAAGTGCTCAGCCCATCCGTCAAACCTTGCTCCTTTTCTCCACGCTGAAAGCAATACATTGCCCAACCGGCGGTCACCTCGCGCAAAAACAGCTTCCAAAAAACTAACCTCCGGATCATGCCAGTTGTATTCAATATATTTTGACCTTAGGGCATTCTTCAGATACTGCTGCTTCTCCCTTAGCAGATCTATAGGGTCTTGCGGCTCCCATTGAAAGGGTGTAAACGGTTTGGGTACAAATGATGAGGTGCTCACCGTCACATTTAATCCCTTCTGCCTTATCTCGCGATCTACCTGGAAATAGCTGTCAACAACCAGCTTAGCCAGTTCAGCTATACCCTGCAGGTCCTCCTCGGTCTCGGTAGGCAGGCCGATCATAAAATACAGCTTTATGCTGTTCCAGCCTGATCTGAAGGCATCTGTTACTGTATTCGCCAGATCCTCCCTGGTTACACCCTTGTTGATCACATCCCGCAGGCGCTGGGTACCGGCCTCCGGAGCAAAGGTAAGGCCTGTCTTCCGTACCTTTTGCATCTCCTGTATAAACTCTTTTGCAAATGAATCCAGCCTAAGTGATGGCAGGCTCAATGCTACCCTGTTGTGTGAAAAGCGTTCCATCAGCTGTTTAACCAGTTCCTCCAGCTGGGAGTAGTCACTGGAGCTCAGAGAGGACAGGGACATTTCTTCATAACCGGTGCTGTGTACCAGCCTTTCAGCCAGTTCCAGCAGCCTGTCCAAATTCCGTTCCCGGATAGGACGGTATATCATTCCCGCCTGACAAAAACGGCAGCCCCTGGTACAGCCCCGGAACAGCTCCAGCATGATCCTGTCATGAACAATATCCATGAAAGGTACTATTATCTTTTCCGGATAAAATACCTTGTCCATATCCTTTACTATACGCTTTGTAATCCGTTCAGGCGCTGCCTTTGTGTTTGGCTTTACAGACAGAATCCTGCCGTCCTCCTGGTATTTCACATCATAGAGCCGCGGGACATAAATTCCCGGAATTCTTGCAGCCTGTTCCAGAAAAGAAATGCGGCTTTGACCAGATGCTTTCCAGTCAGCGTATAGATCCAGCAGTTCCCCTATAAGCTCTTCACCTTCTCCTAAAGCTACAAGGTCAACAAAGTCAGCCAGGGGTTCGGCATTGTATGCGCAAGGCCCGCCGGCAATTACAAAAGGATGGCCTTCCTCCCTGTCCTCAGCCTTAAGGGGAATGCCTGCCAAATCCAGCATGTTCAATATATTGGTATAGCTCATTTCGTATTGAAGTGTAAAACCTATAAAATCAAATTTGGATACCGGGTCTTTTGTCTCCAGGGTGAACAGAGAAATATTGTTCTCCCGCATTTTTTCTTCCATATCTACCCACGGTGCAAATACTCTTTCACAATAGGTATCTTTTCTCTCATTTATCAAATGATATAATATTTTCATTCCAAGGTGAGACATCCCTACCTCATAAACATCCGGAAATGCAAAAGCAAACCGGATATTTACATCATCAGGGTCCTTCTCCACCATATTATATTCATTTCCCATATAACGAGCAGGTTTGCTTACCTGCCCCATGATTTTATCCAGCAATAACTTGTCCAACAAGAAGCCTCCTCGTATTTATCTTATTTTATTTTCTACATCTGCATCCAAATTCCTCTATCGTTTGCTTAAAAGCCTGCCCACCTGCACATGAGCGCCGTAATCCAATATCCCGCTTACAACCTGGCTTTCATTCAGGCAGCCTTTCTCCTTCAGCTGTTCATCCAGTACCTGGATATAATGGTATCGCTGGGGGACAAATTTTTTAACCACATCCCGAAGCGGCACACCGGACAAAACGGCAATATTGCGTATGGGCATGCTGCCTTCCTTTAGAAGGCATTCCTTTTTATAAGTTATATCCTTAAGCATGACATATGTTGCATTCCTTCTCTCTTTTGCCGCTGAGTAGGCTATAAACCCGGACAAAATAAAAAGAGAATAATTGAATACACGATAGTATAACCCATATAAGCCTGCAGTAGCCAATACCAAAGCCAACAGAAACCCCACGCCGGAAGCAATCTGTGTAGCTCTTTTAATGCCCATTTGACGGGCCAGAACTGCTCTCAGGATCCTTCCTCCGTCCAATGGCAGGGCAGGCAGCAGATTAAACCCAGCCAGCAATAAATTAATATTCACAAAATCCGGGTCAGGCATACTATCAGGCAGCCACCCTGTCTGGATGCCTCCGAAATAAAAAAGCAGCAGAAAGATATTGGACAAGGGACCGGCTGCTGCTACTATAATCTCATGAACCGGGTTAAGCTCAAACAAGCTCTGAATCTTCAAAGCCCCGCCAAAGGGCAGCAGTTCTATTTCGTATACTTTCAGCTTCAACATCCGTGCAGCTATTATATGGGCTGATTCATGTATCAGCAGAATGAAAAAAATAGCGGTAAGATTACCGCTGCGTCCCGTAACTAGAATAACAGCTATCAATAGCAGAAAATATTTGCTGATGTGGATATCAATATCAAGTATCCTGCCGATGCGCATCCGTTTACACCCCTTGACCTTCCGTATCCTTGCCGGTCTTAATGACACTAAGCGGGTCTTCCGGTTTATCATTTATCCATACCTGAAAATGCAATACCGATTCCCCTTCATTGGATTGGTCAACGGTGCCCATTTTATATCCTGTACGCACCCTCTGGCCGGGCTTAACATCTATCTGCCCGCACCTGCCGTAAAAGGTAAATACCCGGTTGCCATGATCCAGCCAGATGGACTGACCGTACAGCTCATGCTTTTCTACTGCAGCCACCACACCGTCAGCTGCAGCATATATGGATGCGCCTTCAGCTGTTTTCACATCAATGCCCTGATTGGTGAATGCCTTGTTAGAACCTTCCTGTACAACTTTTTCTCCAAACCTTCGGACAACTTCACCCCGGACAGGAGAAGCAAAGGTTGGTATTTCATCTTCTTCATCCTCAGACTGGCCGGTATTATATCCAAACACCGCCTTTACTTTATCAGGGAGGATATCTCCTACAAATTTCAGTTTGCCCAGGGCTTCTTCCAGATCAAACTCATGAGTAATAGCTGTCCTTACATGATCCACCAAAGACTGTGCAAGAGGCAGCTTGATGCTGTTAAGCAAAAATACAGCGAAAGCAATTATAACTGAAATTGCTATTTTAATCATTAAATTACCGTTAGGCAATTCTTTTTCCGAATTATGCCTTCTCGGGCGCGGACCGGCAGCTGTGCCGATACGGCCGGCAGCAGAACGGATACGGGTACGCAGCCCCTCAATTCCGGCAGTGCCGGTGCGAATGCGCATTCTTTCCTGGCCTGTGCTGCTGCCGGCTTCCCGCAGAGCAGACAGCCCATACCTGCCTGACCCGCTTTGAACCCTGGATGAACCCAGGCGGGTATAATGGGTGAATTCAGCTCTTTCTCTTGGTCTTTCCCTGTTTATCGGTCTTCCCTGTATAACAACAGGCTGTTTTTCATCCATATACGGTTCCTCCTCATATCAGCTGAAGCAGCTGCATGCATGTCTCCTTGATAAAATATATTTAGGAGGAATACCGAATATGCACTACATATAAAGAATACTGCTTCAAGATTCTGTAAAGTCATTCTGCTTATCTGGAGGATTTACCAGATAGCGCCAGTCCAGATCTCCCCGTTCCACTGCCTTCAGCATAGCCTCAGCAGTGGCCAGATTGGTAGCCAGGGGAATATTATGCACATCACAAAGCCTGAGCAAAGCATTAACATCAGGCTCATGGGGCTGAGCAGTCAGCGGATCCCTTAAAAAAATCACCAGATCTATTTTGTTGTAGGCCACTTTAGAACCTATCTGCTGATCTCCTCCCATAGGCCCGGACAAGTACCGATGGATATTCAGCCCGGTAGCTTCGGATATCAGCCTGCCGGTAGTTCCGGTAGCACAAAGGTTGTGCTTCTCCAAAATTGGCTGATATGCTATGCATAAATTTATCATATCTTCTTTTTTCTTATCATGGGCAATTAATGCTATATTCAAAAAACAACCTCCTAAAACTTGATCTTCTGCCTGCGCATGCCGACATTAAGAACCAGACCGAAAGAAACCATATTGGTCCACATGGAGCTGCCTCCGTAGCTCATAAATGGCAGCGGAATGCCCGTGATTGGCATGATGCCCATTGTCATGCCGATATTCTCAAATACATGGAACAAAACCATGGAAGCTACCCCGATGCATATAAGTGAACCTAAGGTATCCCTGGACCGGGTTGCTGTCCGCAGGGTTCTCATTATGAGCATAAAATACAGCAGGATAACTGTGATACCGCCTACAAAACCCAGTGCTTCGGCAATTACCGAAAAAATAAAGTCTGTATCCTTTGCCGGCAGGAAGTCCAGCTGACTCAGCATATTTTCAAATAAAAATCCGCCGCTTCCCAACCGACCGGTCAGCTGCCCCGAGCCAATGGACATGATTGACTGCAGAACATGGTAACCACTGCCTAAAGGATCCATGCCTGGATTAAGGTATATTAATATGCGGTTTTTCTGGTAGTCATCCAAAAAAGAAAACCATACAACGGGTATTACAGCTAAACCGGCACAAATAGCAATTAAAATGAACCTGTACTTAATTCCGCCAATAAAAATCATACCCGCAAAAATAACTATTAAAACCATGGCGGTTCCAAAATCCGGCTGAATAATTATTAACACAAATGGGATGGCTAATGCCAGCAGCAGCAGGAGTATGCTTGTAAAGTTATTAATGCCTTTTTCTTCTCTCTTTGATATAATACGTGCCAGCATAAGGATAACTGCAATTTTTGAAAACTCGGAGGGCTGCATTCTATAAGGCCCGATGGCAATCCAGCTTTGCGCGCCGCCTCCCTTTGTGCCAAAAAACTGCACCACAATCAGCAATCCTATAACAACCAGATAACCATATAGAGAAAGATCACTGATAACATGATAGTCTATGCTGACAGCAATGGCCATAAGTATCAGCCCGGTAGCGAACCAGATTATCTGAAGCTTTACCGCATACAGGTTAAAGCTGCCGATAGCTTCTGAAACAGCACCGTCAGCTCCTTCTACAGGAGAACGGGTGGCCAGCACTATTCCTACCAGACCCAATCCGGTTATTAATAT
This sequence comes from Clostridiales bacterium, assembly GCA_012842605.1. GTDB lineage: Bacteria > Bacillota > Clostridia > Caldicoprobacterales > DTU083 > DUSN01. Next base: position 54,754 of record DUSN01000070.1, on the reverse strand, counting down.
TATTAAAAAAAGCAAAAAGAAGTCAAAATTCCTGATCAGCCTCTTATCAAACATGCAGTCTACTCCATCCTATATGATTATGACTAATTATATCATAATGAATTATATATGAGAATAGAAGGCCGGCACAGGAAACAAAAAGGAGAGCATCTGCCCTCCTGTAATTCCTATCCGTTGTTCTTTCCTATGTTCTTCATTCTCTTGATTGGTATATTGGCTACAAGTGCTGATGTATAATTGTCATCTTCCTGCTCAATCCTGGATAAACGTATGTCCAAGCCGGTTTCATCAATTTCCATGTAATTGGAAATTACCTTTATAATATCGCCTTTAATCAAGTCAAGAAATTTGGGGGATACATTGGCGCGGTCATGAATGAGCACCAGCTTCAGTCTTTCTTTTGCTATGTCCTTGCTCTTATTTTCTTCCTTACCGAAAAATTTGAAAAAATCCAGCAATGCCATTCACCCCTTCAATGTTTCTTTTTGTTTTTTCCAGAAAAAAGCTTGCGCAATTTATCCATGAAGGTTTCCTCAGTCTGCAGGTTCATTAAAGGAACATCCTCGCCTAAAAGCCGTTTCGCTATATTGCGGTATGCCTGTCCTGCCAGTGAGGAATCCTCAGTTACAGCGGGTTCTCCGCGATTGCTGGATACTATGATCTTTTCATCATCGGGCACCACACCTAAAAGATCAACCCCCAGGATGTCGATAGTGTCATCGATGTCCATCATGTCTCCCCGCTTAACCATATCCATCCGCAGTCTATTGACTATCAGCAGGGGATTGGGCAGCTCATTGGATGCTAAAAGTCCTATAATCCTGTCCGCATCCCTCACTGCGGAAACTTCCGGTACTGTAACAACAACAGCCTTGTCGGCACCGGCAATAGCATTTTTAAATCCCTGCTCTATGCCTGCCGGACAATCTATCAATATAAAGTCAAAGTGCTGCTTGAGTTCTTCACAAAGCTTTTGCATCTGAGCCGGAGTGACGGCATTTTTATCCCGGGTTTGGGCTGCCGGCAGCAAATGCAAACCATTGAAACGCTTGTCCCTAATCAGGGCCTGCTTAAGCCTGCAGGTCCCTTCTACCACATCTACAAGATCATATACAATTCTGTTTTCCAATCCCATTACAACATCCAGATTGCGAAGCCCGATATCGGCATCTATCAACACAACCTTTTTTCCTTCAAGGGCTAAAGCAGTGCCTATATTGGCAGTAGTTGTAGTCTTTCCTACCCCACCCTTTCCGGATGTGATTACTATTACTTCTCCCATGTACATTTCCCCCTATATCAGACTTTAGTTTGCAGTATCGATTCTGCTTGTTTCCCTTTACCTGGCAGATAGGGCTCAATGATCAACTGGTCCCCTTTTATGTATGCCACCTCCGGATAAGGCGGCTTTATGGTCTCTCCTTCAGGCGCCCGGGTTATATAACCAGCTATTCTCAGCTGAGTGGGCTGCAGGCAATAAGAAGCTACCACTGCGCTTGAATTGCCGGTAGCCCCCGCATAGGCTATACCCCTCAATGTACCAAGAACAAGTATATTGCCTCCGGCTATTACTTCACCCCCGGGGTTAACATCGCCGATTACTACAATATTACCTTCATAGAAAATCCGCTGACCGCTCCTCACCGTACCCCGGACAAACCGGGCCATTCCTTCCTCAATACCGTCAAAGAAATTATAATGATCATCAGAAGGGTATTCCTCCTGCCTGGCTGGAGCCTGTGTGAACTCCACGGTGCCGATTTTCATATACTGGGCAAAAAGCTCCAGCAGCTGTGATTGCTCCTGGGAATTAAATTCTCTGCCTAAAAAGGTTAAATTAACCGTTGCTCCGTCAAAAAAAGGCTTTCCGGATTTTAGCTTGCTGTCTGCTGCACTGCGGATATCTTCTATCTTTGCATCATTAGCGATGTAGATACTGAGTCCTTTACGAGTACCTTTAAAAACAACCGGCTGTTGTGTCATATTGTCCCATATCCCCCGTTGTCACTGCTCATTACTAATCTTATTTACATTCTACAAATTAACACAAAATCCTCTATTTGACTGCAACATTTTTACTGTTACCGAACCAGTTCATTGGTATCAGGAAGAGCATTGCCCTGCTCACTCCTCGTTATCTTGTAGTATTCCTCTATTATGCGCCTTGCAATGTGAGCTGTGTTTCCTGCAGTCTTACCGTTCGGCACTACCACTGCAACTGCTATTTCCGGGTCATCATATGGCGTAAACGCAGTAAACCATGCAGTATTACGCTCCACGATACCTGGTTTTACCTGAGCGGTACCTGTTTTGCCTCCCAGTGTTATGGAAGGATCCAGTCCAGCAAATGCGTTGTATCCGGTTCCTCCTCGTTCATAAACAACTCGCCGCATCCCTTCCTTAATAGCTGCTATATTTCTATCCTTTATATCCAGTTTAACGTATTTAGGTTTGGTTTCCTTAATAACCTGGCCTTCAGGAGAGCGAACCTGTTTTACCACATGGGTTTCCATAACCCGGTTCCCATTAGCTATTGCCGCAATGTACCTGGCAACAGCTAAAGGAGTGACACTGGTGGCACTTTGCCCTATAAATACCCGGAGGAACTCCCAGTCACTCCATCTGCCTTCATAAAATATATTAAGCAGATCATTGGCTGCATCATGAACTTTTCTATCATCCGCTTTAAACAAGCCATTATCTCTGAGATAATTGACCAGTTTGGTATACTGCCTGTCTATATCAATTAAATCCCATGCCTGTTCATCTGTCAGTTCTATGTTGTATTTGGTGCTCATGATGCGCTTGACACTGCTGAAAGCTGTTCTGCGCCGGTTTCCCTCTACAACATCCGGATTGGCTACAACATTAAAGTCAGTTTTGCCGTCAAGAGAAAGAATCTCAAGACCGGTAGGCCCATGCAGGCCAAACCTTACTGCCCACTTATGAAGGTCCCATATATTCAGACGGTCGCCTATAGCAGTAAAATAATAGTTGCAGGATACCTTAAGAGCGTCCATCAGATTTATCCTTCCATGTCCGTTTTTAGACGAACAGGCAGGTGCAGAAGGCCTGAGCCTGAAACGGTCCAGTATGGTTTCTCCAGGGGTTACCTTGCCTTCTTCTAATGCAGCAATTCCCACCAGCATCTTGAATACTGAACCCGGCAGCTGTCCTCCCTGAAATGCTATTGGAAAAAGTGGTCTGGAGGGATCGTTTTGCAGGTTGCTGTACTCGGTCTTTGTGATACCCCTTGCAAAATCATTCAGGTCATATACATATTTGCTGTTTGCATAGCTGGCCATGGCCAGGATTTCCCCGGTATCCACATCAAGTATAACAGCAGCACCGGTATTGGCCAATGGTGCCTGGTTGTCCCCTTCATAGGGCTCAATGCCTTCCCTCATTTTCTCAATGTATTCAGCCAGGACAGTTTCTGCCATCCTTTGAAGCCGTATATCCAATGTCAGTACCACATCATTTCCATTCTTTGGCAGTTTTTGATCCAAAACCTTAATAACCCGCCGGGAAGCATCCACTTCCGCTTCCAGGTACCCGTGCTTGTCAAAGGTATTGCCGGTCAGCCATTTTTCGGCATACGCTTCAATTCCTTCCTGTCCGTATTTGTCGCTGTAAATATTATAGCCATCCTCAGCAGGCGACTTGCCGTAAAGCTTTTGGTAGGAGTCTATATTGTTTTGCGTAATCCTTCCTACATAGCCTACAATGTGCTGGGCACTGGTGCCATATGGATAATACCTCCCCAGTTCTATTACTGTCTGTATACCGGGCAGTTCATCCGCATAGGTTTCTAAATGCGAAACAGTCCTGCTGCTGATATCTTCAGCAATCTTTATGGGCTCGTCCTGCTTATAGCGGTTAAAATACATATCCAGGCGGATAGATATTATCTTCCTGGCCAGCTCGTCTGAAACGGACGGATCTACTTTATAACGCTCACGTAAGTAGGCCAGCATCTGATCGGCCGGGAGATCCCTGCTTATGCCGGCTTCTTTCCTCCAGGTGTTGTATCGCTTAATGTGAGTTTCTGCATCTTCAGTTCCAAAGTCATAATAATAACCATCGACAACATAAGGTACAATATCCTCGTAAACCTTAACTCCGTTTTTAATGGGTATGTTATCCAGTATGTTATCGCCGTTCTGTTCAATGATTTCTATTGCTTGCATGAGAATGCTGTTTATTTCCTCATCACCTGCTGGCAGCCATTTCCGGTCAACCTGCGCAACATAAATCTGACGGTTTACAGCCAAAGGGATGCCGTTGCGGTCCAGGATATTGCCTCTGGCCCCTTTCAGGGTAACCTCTATTTTTTTCCGTTCCTGAGCCATTTTGTAATAATACTCGCCCATATCCACTGTTAGGTATGCAAGACGAAATCCCAGTATTCCAAACATAATTGTTATAATCAAACCGAAAATAAAGTACCGGTTCTTAATCAATTTCAACAGCTTTTTCATCATCATAACAGGTCAACCATTCCCCTCGGGTATATCGAACATATATATTCTACCATGATACACTCAAATAAAAAAGGAGAAGTCATCTTCTCCTGAAATGCCACTTTTTTTTCATGAAGCTTTTGCTGAACAAGAGGGTTAGCAGATAAAAGACTAAAGGCATAACAGCGGCTGTATATAAAGCTTCGGGCAGAATCACCAGGGTAAAGCCGAAGTTTAACGGTACTTCCGCCCGCGTAAAATACAGATAACCCATCATCATAAGGCCTCTGAGAACAGAGCTGCAGAAAACAAAGAATACAGGTACAATCAGTTTGTCTACGAAAATCTTATCATGCACAAGACCAATCAGGTATCCGATTAACATATAATGAATAGCATTAAGTCCCACCGATCCGCCGTACATTATATCCTGGATAAGGCCGCCTGCAAGCCCAATTGTCATGCCTATTCCGCTGCCATCCAACAGGCTGAAGCCGGTAACCAGCATGATTAAAGTATCGGGCTGTGTGCCCACAATTTGCAGGAAGGGAAGCAGGGTGGACTGAATAATGATGTTTAACAGCAGAATAGCTGCTATTACCCAATACTTCATGCAAATACTCCTGCCTCTTTCATTTGTTCACGGTTCGGATTACAAGAACTTCCTCTAACCTTTGAAAGTCTGCACCGGGCTTGATTATAGCTGTTTTATACATATCTCTTTTTTCATCCACCACTTCTATAACCTCACCGATATAAATCCCCTTCGGAAATATCTCACCCAGTCCTGATGTAATTACCCTGTCTCCCACAACAACGTCTGAGTCCAGCGGCAGGTTTATCATCCGGCACAATCCATCTTCAAAGGTAAGTGAATTATTGCCCTTAACCATGCCATTGTCCCGGGTTCTTTCAATTATTGCACTCACTGAGCTTTGACTGTCCACAATGGTTCTTACCTTAGCCCAATTGCTTCCTACATCTATTACCCGGCCGATTAATCCCTGATCGTTGACAACAGCCATGTTGACAGTTATACCCTGATTTGATCCTGCGTCTATTGTAAGAGTATTGAACCAGTTTCCGGGATTCTTGCCGGTTATTCTGACTCCGGAAACCTTAAATTGTTCATTTTCCTCTTTAAAATCCAGCAATCTCTTAAGCCGTTGATTTTCTCTGATTACTTCATCCATTAATAGCTGCTGCTCTTCCAATTGTGCAACTCTGTCCTTAAGGTATTCATACTGCTCCGACAACTGCCGCCTTTCACCTATATATTGAATAAAATTAGATATAGATGTAGCTATGCGATACATGAATCCCTGAACAGGGGCAATGAAATTCCCAACAACCCCTTCTATCGCCGTTAAATTATCTCGTTGTCCCGAAGTTATTATAATCAGCACAGTTAACAGGATTGCCAGCAGAATGACAATCACCAGCAGCCATCTCTTGAAAAACTGGGGCAACGCTTATTCCCCCTACCTTATGTTTTTGGTGGATATAGCTACCCGCTTCAATGTCTCTATCTCTTCAATTACTTTACCGGCTCCAACAACAACACAGTCCAGCGGATTGTCAGCTATGCGCACCGGCATTCCGGTCTCCTGCCTTACCAGTTTATCCAGGCCGTTCAGCAGGGCTCCTCCTCCAGTCAGCATAATGCCCTTGTCCATTACATCAGATGCCAGCTCTGGCGGAGTCTTTTCCAATGTCAGCTTTATGGATTCCACAATGCTTGCTATGGGCTCTCTAAGAGCTTCCATAACTTCTGTGGATGTAATCCTCAAAGTTTTCGGCAGGCCGGTAACCAAGTCACGGCCACGGATATCCATGGATTCTTCCTGTTCCCTGGGGTAGGCAGATCCAATTGTAATTTTAATTTCTTCAGCGGTCCGCTCGCCAATCATCAGATTGTATTCTTTCTTTATATAGGATATTATTGCGTCATCCAGCTTGTTTCCTCCTATACGGATGGAACGGCTTGTTACTATGCCTCCTAAGGATATAACTGCCACTTCACTTGTACCGCCTCCTATATCCACTACCATGCTGCCGGTTGGCTCCTGAACCGGAAGACCCGCTCCAATGGCTGCAGCCATTGGCTCTTCAACCAGGTAAGCCTCCTTAGCCCCTGCAGAACGGGTAGCTTCATCAACTGCCCTTTTTTCCACTTCCGTTACGCCCGAAGGTACACATACAACTACCCTTGGATGAAATGGCATGAATCTGGGCAATGCTTTGCGGATAAAATACCGCAGCATTTCCTGAGTAACGTCAAAATCTGCTATAACCCCATCCTTCATGGGCCGAATAGCTACAATATTGCCGGGAGTACGCCCGATCATTCGCTTAGCTTCCTCTCCTACTGCAAGAACCTGCTTGGTATCGCTGCGAATAGCGACTACAGAAGGCTCCCTGATAACGATTCCTTTGCCTCGCACATGCACCAAAGTATTGGCAGTACCTAGATCAATACCTATATCTCTGGAAAATATATTAAACAATCCCATTTATCCTAACTCCCTCCATTTTTTGTCAAGCCCGTGTATACTTGTATTATACATTATTGCCACACTTGCCTTAATCAATAACTGTACTGTAATATCCTGCATAGGTTTTATATCTTTGTAACATTTTGTAAAGGAGGTTAAGCGGCAGACCCATAACATTGAAATAACAGCCATCTATTCTGGGGATAAAGGCTGCAGCCAGACCCTGGATTCCGTATGCTCCTGCCTTATCAGCGTACTCACCGCTGTCTAAATACCATTCAATTTGATATGTATCCAGTTGCATCATCTCAACACGAGTACATTCAAATGCTTTATCACGGTAACTCAGTTTCCGGTCTATTAAGGCTATACCAGTGAGAACCTCATGCCAGCAACCCTGCAGAGACCTCAGCATGGCTGCGGCTTCCTTCCGATCCTTGGGTTTGCCTAAAATTTGTCCGTCTCTTACCACAATGGTATCAGCCCCGATAACAAGACAATCCTGAAATATCCGTGACGCCGTATCCTCGGCTTTTTGTTCTGCAAGCATGCATACCTGTTCGGCGGCTGACAAGGCAAAGATTTCCTTGTTCGACTCCTCTGATGTGCTGGGAAAAACATCAAAAGAAAAGCCCATCCGGGCCAGCAGTTCCTTTCTTCTGGGTGAAGCTGATGCCAATACAATTTTCTTCTTAATGTCAACCAAGGGTTTCATGATCTAAAGTAAAGGATCAATCCAATAATGACACCAATAACGGTCCCAAAATTCACATATAATGTAAATCCCAGAATGATGGAGAATACAGTCAGATTAATGGTAACGTAATCTTCGTTGGTGCCCAGCATCAAAGTTTTATTGAATATTGGGTGATCAAGATAAATTGACAAAATATGACCCAAAATTGTACCAATGATGATACCACACAACAGAAACAGCAGCAATCTGCCTGTTCCACGTCCACTTGTTCTGCGCATGAAATTCCTCCTTTGGATCAGCCCAAGCAAGATGTCCATACTTTATCTTGCCCCGAACAACATGTTATAAATACAGTTTGTCCAATGGCATACTTAATTAAAGTATAACATTTTTATATTAGAATACAAGGATTTTGTCAGTTTTCTCACAAAAAAAGATTATTATGGCTAACTTTATAATGCATCAGGCTTGTCAGTCCAAAACAAACCGGGAAATATTGCATGCATGGTCAGCAATTCTTTCCAGGTTGTTTAACATATCAAGGAAAACCACACCTACGCTGGGTATGCATTGCTGTTTGTTAAGCCTGTCTATATGATTGTCCCTGAGGGTTTTTTCCAGTTCATTTATTGCATCTTCCTGTGCCTTTGCTTTGCCTGCCAGCTTCCTGTCCTGTGTTTTAAGAGCTGTAAGTGATTCATCCAGCAAAGAAAGCACTTTGTTCTTCATATTGGTTAAATCTTCGGCAGCCATATCCGACATGGTCAGGCTATGCTCAATGAGATATTGGGCATACTCGACAATGTTCTCAGCATGGTCGCCTACCCGTTCAATATCGTTTACCACATGGAAAAGCCCGCCCAGAAGCTTTAAGTCTTTCTCAGGCAGCTCCAATCCATTTGCCATAATTAAGTAATTGGTTATCTCCCGATTCAAGTAATTAAGTACCTCTTCTCTCTTTAAAACCTCCTGAGCCTTGGCTTCATCCTTGTTCAGCAGAGCCTCCATGGAATCAATCAGATTGGTTTTAGCCAGATCACCCATCCTGTTAACTTCCTTCATAATCTGCGCAACTGCAATGGGTGGTGTTTCCATTATACGCTTGTCCAAAAATTCAAGATGCTTCTCATCCTGAATGCTTTCTTCCCCCGGTATTATTTTCTTAGCCAGAAATGCCAGATAACCTGCTACAGGGAAAGTTAAGACAGTATTTACAACATTAAAGCCAGTATGAGCATTTGCTATCTGCTTTACCACATCCCCCGGTGAAAGGGCTTCAATCCATTTTACATAAGGCACACCAATGAAAATAAGTAAAAGAAAAATTATTGTACCTGCAACATTGAACAGCAGATGAATGGCAGCTGCCCTTTTTGCGGTAACCCCGGTTCCAATACTGGCTAATATTGCAGTTATGCAGGTACCTATATTCTGGCCGAATAATATGAATATGGCAGTATCCATGTTAACCAGACCCTGCATGGCTAAAGCCTGCAATATTCCTATTGAAGCTGATGAGCTCTGGAGAGCTACTGTAACTACAGTACCAACCAGTACACCAAGAAAAGGATTGCTGATCTGAGTCATCATATTCTGAAATACCGGATCATTACGCAGCGGCTTCATGGCAGACGACATAAGTTCCATACCCATAAAGAGAACACCGAATCCGGCAAGAATTTCTCCTATCTGTTTTACCGACTTCTTCTTAGCAAATAGCAGCAGTCCCACTCCTAAGAATACTGCCAGCGGAGCATAATCCGTCAGTTTTAGCGCAACTAGCTGGGCGGTTACCGTGGTGCCGATATTGGCTCCCATTATAACACCGGTTGCCTGGGCCAGGTTCATAAGCCCGGCATTTACGAAACCAATCACCATAACTGTGGAAGCACTTGAGCTTTGGATTATGGCAGTTACAACAGCACCTACCAATACACCCATGAACCGGTTTGTAGTGAGTATTTCCAGAAGGCGCTTCATGCGGCTGCCCGCAGTTTTTTCCAAACCATCGGCCATCAGCTTCATTCCGTATAAGAACAAGCCCAGGCCTCCGCTCAATGATATAAGAATTTGCAAAGTCATTAATTCCTCCTGTATATGTATAACCAATAATTCAGTATCATCTGCACACAGTTAGTAATTATACCGGATTTTCAATACCCTTGAAAGCCAAAAAGACTTTTTGCATAAAGTTTGGATGAAATATACAAATTTAATGGACTTGGTATAAATATACACATCCGCAACCAACCCAATAGTAAATATGAAAAATATCGGACAATAATTACAATAAAAAAGCGGAATCAATTTTGATTCCGCCGGTTTTTCATTACTTAATTATAGTCTTGATTATTGCATGCCGGTCTGCTGCAACTGCTGCTGAGCTTTAGCTATTTCCTGAGGAGGTGCAGCCTCAACCTGATAAAAGCCTTTGCTGCTCATATAATCCCAGATCATCTTTTGATGCTGATAAGTGCGGTATAAAATCTGGGTTACATCCTGACGCAGCTTAGGATCTACGCTCTCTAATACTAAGTTATTCAATGAATTCGCACTTAATTTATGAGTGTTTAAAATAGTCCATGCCAGTTCCTTATCGCCTAAGACTTTATTTTGAACCATTCTGTTCATCCTTTCCCTATTGTATATTGGTATTTGTAATATAGCTGGACAGAAGCTTAGCATCTTGCTTGTGATCCTGAATCATCTGCTGACAGATATTTTTAAGCTGGGGATCACTGACCATATTGATGCATCCCTGCAAAAACTGTTCTGTTTCCTGGCACATTTTGATATTATCCTGCAAAAGCATTAGTTCCTTGTGGGTTAACTGAGCCATTATTTTTGCCTCCTTATACTAAAATGCTGAATTACACTTATATTATGGTCTTTTAAAGCCGAATTTTTGTATTGTAATATATGGAAAATCCGGGCTCACGCCCGGATTCTAGTTTTAACTATTTTCCATCAATTTCTAATTAAGGGAAATTTCATAATTACACTTTTTTTGCAATGAAACAATGGAGTATATCCTTATATGCTAAAAGAAGGCTGCAGTCAGCATGCCTGCCTGACGGGCAAAACAAAGGGGATCTCGCTGGGAGTGCCCCTTAAGCTGGCAAGTTCTACAGTTCCTCTTCATATATAGGCAGACGCTGCTTCATCGGCGGCAGCTTGGGAAATGAAAGATGAGGTTCTGTCTGATACCAGTATGCTGTTGAAGACCAATCATCTGATCTTCCGTTATTATGACCATGTTCAATAGTAACCCGGATGGATTTTCTGAACATTATCGGATCCTGTATATGGTAACGGTAATAGGTTATCTTACCCTTCCAATTATCCTTGCCGGGAGAAATAATACCGTGGTAGGGTGCAGAGTACTGTTGGGTAGGACACCAGGCAGAATTGAAATAGTCTTCCGTTCCTGTTCCATGAAGGGATGGAGGCCATTTTTCCCCATCAATGAAGATCATATCATCGCCTTCACCCGGCCAATCCCATTTGGATGTATCGCGCAGGTTATGAATGTTCAGGTTACAGCCGACATAATGCCCTCTGCCCTCTGCCTCCAGAATAACATAGTTTTCTGCTCCGTCTGTATTATACCCTCCAAACAGGAACTCTCTGTTTGGCATATTCTCCGAATGCATTCCTTTAGTGGGATTTTCCCTTCGCCACTGACTGTGGAACCTGAGCAGTCCTTCCGGCAGTTTTTCGTATTCCTCATAATCTATATAGAAATATACTGTCATCGATGAGTCACATTCATTCAGTATTTCTATCCGCGCCTTCTCATAAGGCATGGGGAACCAGCAGTTAAACCCTTTTCCATCTTCCGGACTCATCTGAAGCGGCGCTGAAACGAAGTTTCTGGTCATCCCGTGACCCATTCCGAAAAAGTCACCTATGGGAACTTCCACACTTGGCTCTTCCTCGTCGTCCCAGTACATCATCAATACCATTTTGCGCAGGTAATCCCTTTCTGGAATACGGCTGTCTGTAGCAATCGTCATCCAGATATGAGTTATCATGCCTGGCTTGTCCATTTCAGCTATTCTTTTAAGCTCTCCTGAAGCAATATGAACCCTGTCATCATTGCCGCCCCTTCTGTCATATGAAGAAATTCTCCGTCTAGTTCCTTCCCTGGCGTATGCTATTGTTGCCAGGGATGCCGGGTAAAGATATGGTTTCAATAAAATCCCTCCTGTAACTACCTGTCATATGTCTTAGATACTCTATGCTCCGAATACCTATTTATAATTCTCATTTAAGCCCCCGCCCCCTTGATATGAAAAAAGAGCCAGACACATCCAGCTCTCCCTCAAGTGCGGTCTGAGTACAACACTACTATTATTTTCTTTAATTTTCTTCCAGTTTTTCTACTACTATACGAAAGCCTTCAACTTTAGTGATAACAATAGGAGTGCCTTTTGGCAGAAACTCCCCGTCTGTAACCACATCCAGCTTTCTTCCCTGAAAATCCCCGGTCCCTGCAGGGCGAAGAATAGTTACTGCTACCCCCTTCAGGCCTATCAAATCACTTGTATGGGATGAGCTGACATAACCTTCTTCCCTGCCTGTCCGCGCTTTCAAAAGAAGGAGCCGTGAAATTTTGCCGTTATTAACAGCTGATTTATACAGCCAGAAGAGCATGCCGAAAATAATAAGCAGCACTATTGTTATTATCAAAGTGAGAACAGCAGGCGAAACAACCCGTGAAACAAGTACAACACCGAAAATCAGTGAAACAACACCCATTATTCCGGCTATACCAATACCAGGCATTACCATTTCAATTACTACAAGAGCTATTCCCAAGATAAATAAAATAATAATAAGACCTTCCAGTCCGGTTAAATCAATTCCACCGATGGTTAGCAACAGTTGAATAAGCACCTGATATCCCCCCTCCAAATTTCAAAAAAGTTTATTTTTAATTATTTTTAATGCATTTGCGCATTTGCTTATATAATATGAGCCAAAATAGTCATATAGAATTAATACTATTTCAATGGTAAATGCTTATATATTAAATGTCAAGATGAATAAAAAGAAAACATATCGGAATTACCAGTACTTCCATTATTTAAAAGACATATAACCTAATCTCGTTGTTCATAATAAGACTACAAAGCAAAAAGGAGGTGATATCGTGGCTACCAATCGTTCCAGCAATCGCAGCTCAGGCGCATTCGACAACATGAAGTATGAAGTTGCAAATGAACTCGGTGTTACCCTGAACAAAGACTACAATGGAAATCTGACCTCCAGAGATGCAGGCCGTATCGGAGGCACAATCGTTAAGAAGGTATTCGCAGAATACAGAAATCAACATCAACAGTAAGAATTGAAACTGCGATGCAGTTAGTATAATGATGTAAAATGAAAGCACAAGCTTAACGGCTTGTGCTTTCGTTTTAGTCCTGCATATATGTTTGAATACCGGTTTTAGTACTGAAAGGATGATTACCTCGTGCTGTTATCCCTTATTCGTGCATTCATTATATATACACTTGTAGTTGTTGTGATGCGTATAATGGGCAAAAGGCAGGTTGCACAGCTGCAGCCATTTGAACTGGTAATAGCTCTGATGATAGCTGACCTGGCTACCATCCCCATGGAAGACACCAGCAAACCTCTCCTCAGCGGACTTATTCCCATAGCAGCACTTTTGCTGGCTGGGCTCATATTATCATATATTACCCTTAAAAGCGAGCGTATAAGAGCATTCGTCTGCGGTTCCCCAAGCATTATTATAGAAAACGGCAGAATAAATTTAGATGAACTGAAAAAACAAAGAATCAACCTGAATGACTTACTGGAACAGCTGAGATCTAAAGATATTTCCAACATTTCGGACGTGGAATTCGCCATACTGGAAACAGGAGGGCAGCTGAATGTCATTCCCAAATCACAGAAGCGCCCGTTAACACCCAAAGATCTTAACATCCAGACGCCTTATGAGGGAATTCCGTATACGCTGATAATGGATGGGCATATCCATCATAAAAACCTTACAAAAGCAGGCAAAGATATAAAATGGCTTAGCAAGCAGCTGGCAGAAAAAAATCTTCAGCCAAGGGATGTATTGATTGCCAGCCTGGATTCAAACGGCAGCCTTGAAATACAAATCCGTGAAAGGGGCAATAAATGATGAAACCTGTTGTTTTTATTGTTGTTTCATTGGCACTGATAATTGGATTCGGATTGCTTTATACCTCAATGGTGGAAAGGCAGTGCAAAGATATGATCAACCGGCTGGAGGAAGTATACGGCATGATTCAAAATAACAACTGGGAGACAGCATCATCAGAATTGAGACAGGCAGACATTAAGTGGCAGGATATCAGGAAAATATGGCATGCATTTACAGATCATACCAATATAGACGACATAGATGAATCTTTTGTCCGGCTCAAAGCCTTGGCAAAGGCGCAAAAAGCTGAGGACTGCCTGATTGAAATTGCAGTCCTCAGGAATAAGCTTATTAATGTACCTGCCAGGGAAAGGCTCACCCTTAGCAACATCTTTTAGCCTCAATAGCCCCGCTCCAGGACCTTTTTTAAGAAATGACCCGTATAGCTTTTTTCATTCATCGCTACCTCTTCAGGGGTGCCCTGCGCAACTATTTCTCCGCCTAAGTCCCCGCCTTCCGGCCCCAGGTCCAGGATATAGTCCGCTGTTTTAATTACATCCAGGTTGTGTTCTATAACCACCACGGTATTTCCGCCTTCGGTCAAACGCTGAAGTATGTCTATCAGCCTGCGCACGTCTGCTGCATGCAGCCCCGTGGTAGGCTCGTCCAGAATATAAAGAGTTCTGCCCGTACTTTGCCGGCCCAGCTCATTGGCCAGCTTTACCCGCTGAGCTTCTCCGCCTGACAGAGTAGTGGAAGGCTGTCCCAGTTTAATATAGCCCAGCCCGACATCATACAAGGTTTCCAGTTTCCTTTGCAGTCTTGGTATGTTCTTGAAAAATTCAACAGCGTCTTCCACCGTCATATCCAGCACATCAGCAATGCTCTTCCCTTTATACTTGACTTCCAGGGTCTCCCGGTTATACCTTTTGCCCTTGCATACTTCGCACGGCACATATACATCGGGAAGAAAGTGCATTTCAATTTTAATGATTCCGTCACCCCGGCAGGCCTCGCATCGTCCGCCTTTAACATTGAAACTGAATCTGCTTTTGCTGTAGCCACGGATTTTTGCCTCATTGGTTAATGCAAATACATCCCGGATAAGATCAAATACTCCGGTATAGGTGGCGGGGTTGGATCGGGGCGTCCGGCCTATGGGAGACTGGTCTATGTTGATTACCTTGTCCAGGTATTCCAGACCTTCAATGCCGTCACAATCCCCCGGTTTAGTGTTTGCCCTGTTAAGGTCACGGGCAAGAGTTTTATAGAGAATCTCATTAACTAAAGAGCTTTTCCCGGATCCGGATACACCCGTCACACAAGTCATAACACCTAAGGGAAATTCCACCTGAATATTTTTCAGATTATTCTCCCTGGCTCCTTTGACCTTCAGCCATTTGCCGTTGGGCTTGCGGCGCTCTGCCGGTATTTCAATGCGGAGCCTTCCGCTCAAATACTGACCTGTAATGGAGTTGGGGTTGTCCATAACCTCCTGGGGAGTGCCCTGGGCTACCACCTGCCCGCCATGGACTCCTGCACCCGGACCTATATCTATAAGGTAATCCGAAGCACGCATAGTATCCTCATCATGCTCGACTACTATCAGAGTGTTGCCCAAATCCCGCAAGTTTTTAAGGGTTTTGATGAGCCGTTCATTGTCCCGCTGGTGCAAACCAATGCTGGGTTCGTCCAGAATATACAATACGCCCACAAGGCCTGAACCAATCTGGGTAGCCAGCCGGATACGCTGAGCCTCACCGCCGGACAGTGAACCGGCTGAACGGGCCAGGGTCAGATAATCCAGGCCTACATCCACAAGGAAACCCAGCCGTGCCTTTAGCTCCCTGATAATCTGGTGAGCTATCATGGCATCTTTCTCGGACAGCTGCAACTGATTAAAGAAGTCACGTGCTTCCCTTATAGACATTCTGGTAACCTGATCTATATTTCTGCCTGCCACCGTTACTGCCAGGGCTTCCGGCTTAAGCCTGGCTCCATTGCATTTGGGACAGGGTTTGTTGGTCATCAAAGATTCGATTTCTTCTTTGCTTATCTGAGACTGGGTTTCCCGGTACCGTCTTTCCAGATTGGGAATTATTCCTTCAAATGCAGATACAAACGAACCTGAGCCATTTTCCCGGCTGTAGTGTACCTTCAGTTTCTCACCCCTGGTCCCGTACAGCACCAAATCCAGATATTTCCTGTCCAGATCCTTAACCGGCGTGTCCAGGCTGAAACCATAGTGCCCCGCCAGGGCTTTAAGATACATTTGAGCTACCGTATCTCCATTGGACATATTCCACCCGGGAGCCGACAATGCTCCACCTGCCAGGGACAGTTCCCAGTTTGTGATAACAAGGGAGGGATCAATTTCCATCAATGTCCCCAGACCGTTGCATGCCTCGCAGGCTCCATAGGGGGTGTTGAATGAAAACATTCTGGGATCCATTTCCTCTATGCTGATACTGCAATTGGGACAGGCATAATTCTGGCTGAAGAGGAACTCCTCTCCGTCCACAACATCCACTACTGCCAGACCATTACTCAGCGACAGTACAGTCTCCAGTGAATCCGCCAGACGCTTCTGAATCCCATCCCTGACTACCAGACGGTCCACAACTACTTCAATGGTATGCTTCTTGTTTTTCTCCAGGCTTATCTCCTCGGTCAGCTCATGCATGACACCATCTATTCGTACTCTGACATAGCCGTCCTTTCTGATACTCTCCAGAAGCTTGACGTGCTCGCCCTTCTTACCCCGCACCAGCGGTGCAAGAAGCTGAATCCGGGTACGGTCTTCCAGTTTCATTACAGCATCCACCATTTGATCTATGGTCTGCTGGTGGATCTCCTGTCCGCACTCAGGGCAATGTGGAACACCAATCCTGGCGTATAACAGCCTGAGATAGTCATATATCTCGGTAACAGTACCCACAGTAGAGCGCGGATTCCGGCTGGTGGTTTTCTGGTCAATGGAAATAGCCGGCGACAAGCCGCTTATATAATCCACATCGGGTTTTTCCATCAAACCTAAGAACTGCCGTGCATAAGCCGACAAGGATTCCACATACCGGCGCTGGCCTTCTGCATATATGGTATCAAAAGCCAGGGATGTTTTCCCGGAACCGCTCAGCCCGGTCAGCACTACTAATTTTCCCCTGGGAATGGAAATATCTATATTCTTAAGGTTGTGCTCACGTGCACCCTTTATAAACAGTACATCCTTATTCATTTGTTTCTCCCGTTTTCTGTTTCTTTTTCAGCTCTATAATTTGATCACGAATTTTAGCTGCAGTTTCGAATTCCAATGCTGCCGCTGCTGTCTTCATATCTTTCTCCAGCTTCCTGATAAGCTTCTCTATTTCCTGCTTTGTTGCAGCCTTATTAATTTCATATTCCTGATGCTCCTCGGCAGCCCTGGTTATCTCGATCCTGTCATATACCTCTTTTCTGATGGTTTCAGGCGTAATTCCATGCTGCCTGTTATATTCTATCTGCATGGCTCTTCTGCGGTTGGTTTCATCTATGGCATATTTCATGGAATCGGTAATAGTATCTGCATACATTATAACCGTGCCTGAGGTATTTCGTGCAGCTCTTCCAATGGTTTGTATAAGTGAAGTCTGGGATCTTAAAAATCCTTCCTTGTCAGCATCCAGGATAGCTACCAGTGATACCTCTGGAAGATCCAGCCCCTCCCTCAGCAGATTTATGCCTACCAGAACATCAAAGGCCCCCAGCCGCAAATCCCGAATAATTTCCATTCTCTCCATTGTATCAATATCCGAATGCAGATACCTTACCCGCACATCCATTTCTTTAAGGAAATCCGTTAGGCTTTCGGCCATTTTCTTGGTAAGGGTGGTAATCAGTACTCTTTCCCCACGGGCAGTTCTTTCCCTGATCTGGCCTAAAAGATGATCAATCTGGCCTTGTACCGGCATAACTATAATCTCCGGATCCACCAAACCGGTCGGCCGGATAATCTGCTCCACCACATTGGAAGACATCTGCAGTTCATAGGGTCCAGGGGTAGCACTTACATATATTACCTGATTCAGCTTGCTGCAGAACTCTTCAAAGGTCAGGGGCCTGTTGTCAAATGCTGCAGGAAGCCGGAAGCCATACTCTACCAGGGTCTCTTTCCTGGAACGATCGCCTGCATACATAGCCCGTACCTGCGGAATGGTTACATGGGACTCATCTATGAAAAGCAGAAAATCTTCAGGAAAATAGTCTAAAAGGGTATATGGAGGTTCTCCCGGACTTCTGCCGTCCAAATACCTGGAATAGTTTTCTATTCCATTGCAATACCCGATTTCCCGCATCATCTCAATATCATAATTAGTCCGCTGCAGCAGCCTCTGTGCTTCCAGCAGCTTATCCTGCGATTTGAGCAGGGCTACCTGCTCCTCCAGATCCCTTTCAATCAAGGCAATAGCCCTCTCCATGCTTTCCCGGGAAGATGCATAGTGGGAAGCCGGGAAAACAGCCGCATGGGAAAGGTAACCTAAAATCTCCCCTGTCAAGGTATTGATTTCAGAAATCCGGTCAATTTCATCACCGAAAAATTCAACCCGTATAGCTTTTTCCGATGAATTGGCCGGGAATATTTCCAGCACATCTCCCCGTACACGGAAGGTGCCGCGGACGAAATTTATGTCATTGCGTTCATACTGTATGTCAACCAGCTTGCGCAGGACTTCATCCCTCTCCCTTACCATGCCCGGTCTGAGAGAAAGCATCAAGTCCCTGTATTCGTTCGGGTTACCCAAACCATAGATACAGGAGACACTGGCAACAATGATGACATCCCTGCGCTCCAGCAAGGCGGCTGTGGCAGAATGCCGGAGCTTGTCTATTTCATCATTAATGGAGGCGTCCTTTTCGATATAAGTGTCACTGGAAGGTACATAGGCTTCAGGCTGATAATAGTCGTAATAGCTTACAAAATACTCTACCGCGTTATCCGGAAATATTTCACGGAACTCGCTGCACAGCTGTGCAGCCAGGGTTTTGTTATGAGCCAGCACAAGAGTAGGCCGCTGAACCTGTTCTATTACATTCGCCATTGTAAAAGTCTTGCCCGACCCTGTTATTCCCAGCAGGGTCTGATGCTTTTTCCCCTGCAGGATTCCTTCAACCAGCTGCTTAATAGCCTTTGGCTGATCACCCTTGGGAACCATTCCGGATTTTATGACAAATTTCAAAGGAACTCCCCTCCTTACGAAGAATAATTATAACATACTTGTCAAGAAAATAGAACACCCGTTCTTATATTTTGGTTAAAAAGGAAAAGGAACGCATAACAGCAAAAATCTTCAGGTTGACATGGCTTCAAGCGTTCCCGGTTTTGTATGCATAGTTTTGCAATTATATAATATACATAAATATGAAAGCCCGGCATGCGCGATAACCAAAGGAGGAATGGCCCATGATTCAGTACATAGTCCAGCCAGGTGACAGTTTATATACCATTGGATTAAGGTTCAAGACCACTGTTGCTGCCCTGATGCAAGTAAACCATATAACCGACCCCAACATGGTGTATCCCGGACAGATACTGAAAATTCCCCTCCCTTTTTCCGGTGCGGGAGATACAAGCCGTTTCCCGGATATCCGCAAAGGAAGCAGCGGTCCCTTTGTTCTGCTGCTGCAAAGCCAGCTGGAAAAGCTTGGATTTTACAAGGGGAAACTGGACGGCATATTCACATCCACAACAGAAGGCAGTGTGGTGCAATTTCAGTTAAGCCGGAATCTGCCGCCTACAGGCCATGTTGATGTCAATACATGGAGGCACCTGCTGGATAATGCCCGAGTCACTCAGAATTCTCCGCCATACCATTCCGAAATGGTGATGTCGGGACTGCTCATGATATTATCTGCAGATAAGCCTGCATACCGGCAGGGCGATACAATTAACATGGTTTTGACGAAAATAAATCTGTCCAGCCAGACAATTACACTGAATTACAATACAAGCCAGCGCTATGATTTCAAGATAGCCTATCCTTCAGGCCGGTCCCTGTGGCGCTGGTCAGATGATAAATCCTTTACACAGGTACTGGGCAGTGTATCCATAACTCCCAGCCAAACGATACGTTACCATTCCCAGTTTACTCTGCCGGAAGATATTGAAAATGGACTTTACCATATACTGGGATGGAACAGTGCAAAACAAATCAATCATATAAAACTTCATCTTATGGTTCAAATTGGCAGCCGGAAGCAATGATTCCGGCTTACATTTTTAAATGCTTTCTTTGAGTAAGGCGCTTCATCATTAAAAACGCCAAGCCATGACGTTCATCAGGTATATAAAAATGACTTGCCTTTCTGGGTACAAAAATTACACCCAGCTTATCTTTATTCCTGTTGTAATTTCTGTACTCAACAGTCATGGCATTGCCCCTCCTGCTGATATCCATCCATAAATAAAGAGGAGCATTGTTCAGGGCTTCAACCAGCATTTCCTCACTGTTGACCGCTTTCCCGTTTATATTCAGCAGCACATCTCCTGGCTTCAATCCCATCATGCTGCCTATAGTATCAGGGAGAACATCCAGTATTCTGAGTCCCCTCCAGGGTGCACCCAGTATGGGTTTGCCTTCCATCTGGCTTTTTTTGCTGAAGTACATTATTAACTCATGCAATGACGGCATAAGAACTGCGGCAGCGTACTGAAGCCAGGAAAACCTGATTGAAAGATAAGCCAGAGCAAATATGAACAGGCTGTATATTCCCAGACTTAAGCCTATCAGCCTTGTTCTCTCCCTGGGCACGGCAGTTACTGCCAAGCCCCCGTACTCTATTGCCAGAGCCAGGGGGAACAGCATGAACCCGCCTTCGTTCTGCATGCTGAAAACCGGCCACCAGTCAGGCATGGCAACTCCCCCTCCGGATGCAGGCAGAACTTGAGTGGGGATGGTCAGTATAATTAAAGGTACCGGCCATAACCTGTTCATAACAAAAGCTCCGATAGGCTTGAATCTTTTGTGCTCCATTACCACTGGCAAAGCATCCCGGTGTCCATCCAGCAATATGAGGATGCTTTCAGTCAAATGCAAAATCCCTATAAAGGCAATGACAGCAGGCACATCAATTTTTGGCCAGCCTGATACCAGACTGATAAGGGATATAATGCCTCCGGCATAGGAAAAACATATAAAGCGTTTATTGATCAAGGTAAGCATCAGGGCAAAAGGCCATAGGATTATAGCCGTATTCAGGTCAATTGGAATGCCGGTGGCAACAATCAATGTGCTGGCAGCCAGACCTGCTATCATCCCGTACAGCATAGCATTCATCAACCGGTTTTTTACGGTTTCGCGAAGAAAGCCCAACCAGGTTTCTTCCAGTCGGGCCTCATTTTTTATATGCATATATACAATAGCAGTAATTAAAATATACAGAAAACTCGTTATGGATTGGGCAAAAGCTGTAAACAGAAGCTTTATAAAACCAGCCATTTTTTACTCTCCTTCTTCGCTCAATTCGCTTAGAAGCTTTTTTACCTCTTCCAATCCTCTTGAAAGGGGCGCATCCAGCTCCAAGGGGAGTTCTTCACCTGGGTTGTTGATAATAAAGTCAGCTGCTTCCTCCAACTCGTCTACCTCTATATCCGGTACCACGCCCTTCTTGTCGATGTTCCTGCCATTCGGTGTAAAGTACTGGGCAGTGGTCAGCTTAATGACATCGCCTTCCTTGAAGGGGCCCCGGATAGTCTGAACAAGTCCCTTGCCAAAGGTGGTTTTGCCTATTATAACGCCTACCCCATGATCCTGTATGGCACCCGACAATACTTCGGATGCACTGGCACTATATTCATTTACCAGCACTGCCAGGGGAATGTCTATATGCTCTTCATTGCTGAGATATTCCTCGCGATTGCCATGCCTGTCCTGGCTGTACAAAACAAGTCCCTTAGGCAGCAGCATATCCGCTATAGCAACACATTCACTCAGCAAGCCGCCTGGATTGTTGCGCAAATCCAGTACCAGGCCTTTCATTCCCTGGGAATGAAGGTCATTCAATGCATCCAAAAAATTAACCGAGGATCTCTGATCAAAACGGTAAAGCCAGATATAGCCAACTTCATTATCCAGCATTTTGTATTCCATATCAGGAATGTTAATTATAGCTCTTGTAAGGACAAAATCTAATATTTCACCATCACGAAGTATGGAAACCTTCACCTGGGTATCAGGCTCGCCCCGCATTTTATTGACTGCTGCATCCAGCATGGAACCATCCACTTCTTCTCCTTCAACGCGGATAATCTTGTCCCCGGCGGTTATGCCTGCTTCGGCAGCAGGACTGCCTTTAAATGCACTAACCACTGTTATCATATTATCCTCAACGGTAACGGAAACCGATAGACCTACACCTGCATAAGTCCCCTCTACGTCAATGAGAAAATCTTTATATTCCTCAGCGGTCAGATAATAAGTATACGGATCTTTCAAAGAAGCTACCATGCCCTTTAAAGCACCGTTCAGCAAAGTGTCGAGCTCCGGTTCTTCCAAATACTCTTCCTGAATTACGTTTTTTATCTGATTGAACTTTTTATAGAAATCCTTAAGTTCGGTATATTCTTCAGCTTTTATAACGTCTCCCTGGCTGATCAATATATATTCGTTTATACGCATTGTAATTATGGATGAAAAAAATGCCGTACATATTATAAGAATGATGGCACCTAAAGCTGCTGCTCTTTTACTTATCATAAAAATCCTCCCTGCTGCCTGCTTCTCCATGTTATCTATTATACCATCTGCCTGTTGATAATACAAAAAAAGTTTCCTTAATGGTACACAGTATTCACATGGATACACAATTTATAACTCTACCCGGTATAATTATAGACAAAAACTTAAGGTATCAATCCTTTTATACTATATTATTTCTATAAACAAACAGAGTTCAGAATTCCTCTGAACTCTGTTAACTTATATTCATTCATACCTTTAAGTGTTTACTGATAGACAAGAGGCTGGCAGCTATACCTACAGCGCTTCCTACCATTATAAACAACCCGACTATCGGATACAAAATGCTGTCCAGGGGCAGCAGCTGAAACTGAGAAAGCAGGTTGCCCTGCATGGGTGAACTGCTGATACGCTTAAGCAGAAGTGAATATACTCCTGCCGTAAGTCCTCCCGATATGGCAGCACCTATCAAGCCCAGCGCCATGCCTTCTATGAGAAAAGGCCAGCGAATGTACCAGTCAGTAGCACCGATATATTTCATTATATTTACCTCGCGGCGCCTGGAGTATACTGAAATGCGGATGGTATTGTGAATAATAATCATAGCCATTATGATCAGCACAACCACTATAATCATGCCAAAAAAGCGTGTAGTAGAAGCGATGCTGGCTATGGAATCAACTACATCCTTGCTGTACTGCACCTTTTCCACTGCAGCAAACTTGCTGGCTTTTTCCACTACACTCTCTACAAATTCGGGTTTTTGCACTTTTATATGAAAAGAATCAGGCAGGGGATTGTTTTCACTGTTGTAACCGTCCAAAAGGTATGCCATGTCGCCCCATTCTTCTCTCCAGGTTTCCAGGGCTTCATCTTTTGATATATATTCCCACTCACTGATACCTTCCCAGCTTTGTATCTGTTGTTCCATCCTCTTTATATCACTGGAATGAGTATCAGTTTTCAAAAAGATGGTAATTTCCACTTTGGATTCCAAACCTGCAATTATATTATTGAAATTCATTACCACCGCCATAACAAGCCCCAGAACAAACAGGGCAGCCGCTATGGCACTAATAGATGCCAGGGACATTACACGATTGCGAAACAAACTCCTGAAACCCTGGCCGGCCATCCTTTTCCAAGTTCTAATCTTCACAGAAGTATTCCCCCTTCTCCTTATCCGAAACCACTATGCCCTTCCGGAAGGTAATAACTCTCTTTTTCATAGAGTTTACGATGTCCCTGGCATGGGTGGCCATAATAACGGTGGTCCCCCTGTGATTTATCATATTTATTATTTTCATTATTTCAGCAGCTGTTGCCGCGTCAAGATTTCCGGTAGGCTCGTCCGCTATCAGAATAGACGGGTTATTTACCAGAGCTCTTGCCAAAGCAGTCCGCTGCTGTTCTCCGCCTGACAGCTGGCTGGGATAGGCATTGGCTTTTGATGCCAGGCCCACCATGCCAAGCACGGCTGGTACCTGGCGTCTGATTTCTTTTCTAGAGGCTTCTACTATCTCCATGGCAAAGGCTACATTTTCATAAACAGTTTTTGTAGGAAGCAGACGAAAATCCTGAAAGACTACACCTATCCCTCTTCTGTAGAAGGGAATTTCCTTGCGTTTCATTCTGGACAAATCTACATCGTTCACTATTATTTTACCTTCAGTTGGTTCGATTTCCTTCAGGAGCAGCTTTACTAAAGTGGACTTGCCGGCTCCGCTGGCTCCCACAATAAAAACAAATTCTCCGCTCTCAACTGATATATTTACATTATTCAATGCTTGAAGGCCGTTATCATATACCTTCGATACATTTATAAATTGGATCAATGCTAAACCTCCCAAGTATACCTGTCCTTTAACATCATCATTATTTTAAATGTAACGGCATCATGGAAATTGCGAAGATCCAACCCCATTACCTTTTGGATCTTATCCAGCCGGTACACAAGAGTATTGCGATGGATGAACAATTGTCTTGCAGTTTCACTCAGGTTCAGGCTGTTTTCAAAGAATTTATCAATAGTTGTAACCATTTCTTCCGTTAATATCTTTTTGTATTCCTTGACAAAAAGGCCTTTGCTGAACCGCTCGCAAAGATGCAGCGGCACCTCAAACAGGAACCTCTCCAGCAGCAATGCATTGTACATATAAATACGATTGCTGGTATTATATATTCTTCCTACCTCTATAGCCTTGGAAGCTTCATTATATGATTCCTGGAGCTGGAAGAGATGCTCTTTGACACTGCCTATGCCTATATATGACCTGACAGAGGTCTCATTCAAAATGGTTTCATCTATGGCTGCTGCCAGCTGCAGCAGCTCATCATCCTCCATCTCTTTGGTTACAGCCTTGACAAGGCACACCGTCATGCTGTCTACTTGAACCAGTATGTCTCCCTGACTCCTGGGGAAAGCCTTCACAAGCAAATTATAAACACTGTCTGACTCCATGCCGTTGGTTTTGATAATATAAACACAGCGCGGCAATCCAAGATCCAATTTATAATCCTGGACAAGCTCGGGCAGTTCCAATTCACCCAGCTGATTCAGAAGAATACGGCGCATTACTTCTTCCTTATCAAGCTTTTGAACCATGTTCTTTAAATGTGCTTCAATAAGGGACACAGTCAGCAGGCAGTAGTTGCGAGTTACACGATTTGTTCCTTCCATGGCCAGAAAATAAACCAGCGTCTTATCGACTGTAAATTTCATATATGTATGATTATTATCGATAAATATGGCTTTGTCATCTTCGCCCACGAAATTCTTAACGAGATTTGAGGTTTCACCGATCCTGGATTTGTCACTGCTGGCAACAACTACTCCGTTGGCATCAAGAATATCTGTTTCAACCTGAATACTTTTTATTAGCTTGTCCAAAATTTTCTGCATTCTTTTTTCACTTAACATAATCTTCACCCACTCTTTTAGTATACAAAATATATTAATACTTTAACAGAAGAAATATTATCCATCATTATCTTCTTCTTTAATTTAACTTTTTATTTAATAAAAACATAACAAAAAGCAGAAATATAATCCTTAAGGACTTATATTTCTGCTCTTTTGACAGAAATCCTTCTTTTATTATAAATTATTCAAAATTTTTATTTAACCAGTATAGCTTCCTCAGTTTCCTTATCGAAGAAGTGGAGCCTGTTAGGATCCAAAGCAATCCTGATGGTATCTCCGGCTCTGGCTGTTGATCTGGGATCAACTCTGGCTGTCAGGTTAACGCTGCCAACATTCAGGTAGAGATATGTTTCTGAACCCATCAGCTCGACAACTTCTACATAAGCTTTGATTGTGCTGTCAACTGCGCTCTGCAGGAAGATCTCTTCGTCATGGAGGTCTTCAGGCCGTACGCCCATGATAACTTCCTTGCCAATGTAGGAAAGATCCTTGAACTTCTTTACCTTGCCTTCCGGAATCTTAACTTTGTTGCCCTCAAAGAGTGCATATACATCATTTTCTTCCTTAACAAGGGTTACAGGAATGAAGTTCATCTGCGGGCTTCCGATAAATCCGGCTACGAACAGGTTGCAGGGATAGTCGTACAGATTCTGCGGTGAGTCTACCTGCTGGATGAAGCCGTCCTTCATAACAACAATACGGGTACCCATTGTCATAGCTTCGGTCTGGTCGTGTGTAACGTAGATGAATGTGGTCTGTAATCTATTGTGAAGCTTGGTAATCTCGGTTCTCATCTGAACTCTCAATTTTGCATCAAGGTTAGACAAGGGTTCGTCCATCAAGAATACCTTGGGTTCACGAACTATAGCGCGGCCCAGAGCAACCCTCTGCCTCTGTCCACCGGACAGAGCTTTTGGCTTTCTGTTGAGCAGGTGCTCAATGTCCAGGATTTTAGCTGCTTCCTTTACACGGCGGTCAATCTCTGCTTTCGGAGTCTTTCTCAATTTCAAACCGAATGCCATGTTGTCATATACGGTCATATGAGGATACAGAGCGTAGTTCTGGAAAACCATTGCTATGTCTCTGTCCTTGGGAGCAACGTCGTTCATTAATTTATCACCAATGTAAAGTTCACCTTCGGTGATTTCTTCCAAACCGGCAACCATTCTCAATGTGGTTGATTTTCCGCATCCGGAAGGTCCAACCAATACTATAAACTCTTTATCTTGGATATCCAGGTTGAAATCACTGACAGCTGTGACACCGCCTTCATAAACCTTATAAATGTTTTTAAGCGTAACACTTGCCATTAAAACCCCTCCAATAAAAATTTTCGCACCTGCCGATGCAAAATGAAAGTGTATTTGGGTTAATCTCTAATACAATTCTAATTATATCTGTACAAGCAGATTCTGGCTATAGATATTATTAACAAAATTCCTCGGCAAGTTTTTGAAAGCTTTGCATATAAAATATACACTAAATATACATTACTGGAAATTTAAGTTAATATTTTGTCTCATTATATACCACTATTATATTACTATGTCCTTGTTTTTCAAAATATTATTGTATATTTATGAAATATATTGTATAATTATTTAACATTAGTAAGCAAACGGGGTGACATAATGGAAAATCCTATTTATAAAGCAAATATACTTATTGAGGCACTGCCATACATACAGAGACTGAGCGGGAAAACCGTAGTCATTAAATACGGCGGCAATGCAATGATTGACGAGGAGCAGATCCAGACCATAATGCAGGATATTACTCTTTTAAAATATGTAGGAGTAAATCCTGTAGTTGTACATGGCGGCGGACCTGAAATCAATAAAACACTAAGCTTAATGCAGATAGAAAGCCGTTTCCACAAAGGACTTCGCATAACCGATGAATCAGCTATTGATGTAGTGCGGATGGTGTTATCCGGCAAGATAAACAAGGACATAGTAGCACGGCTGAATGCCATTGGCGGCAAAGCAATTGGACTGTGCGGAATGGACGGTGCTCTTCTGCAGGTTGAGAAAATGGAACCGGTAGATGGTGTGGATCTTGGTTTTGTTGGCAAAATTACCAAGGTAAACTGCAAAGTGCTTGAGATACTTGCCGCTGATGAATATATTCCGGTTGTAGCACCCATAGGCATCGGGCCGGACGGTACTGCCTACAATATCAACGCCGATACGGCTGCCAGTGAAATAGCAGCGGCAATGAAGGCGGAAAAGCTTATCTTTCTCACTGATATAGACGGAATCTACAGGGACCCGAAGAATCCCGGCTCACTTATCTCAGCCATAACTGTTTCCGAAATCAATGAACTTATAAAAGAAGGCGTTATAAGCGGCGGTATGATACCCAAAGTGCAGGGATGCATCAAGGGAATTGAAATGGGTGTTAAACGCACTCATATTCTTAACGGGACCATCCCACATCCCATACTGCTGGAGATCTTTACCGATGTAGGAATCGGGACTATGGTAACTGCATAAGTTTCATCTTCAGCCTTATAATATGTAAATTGCCGGTTTGTGTCAATCCTCAGAATTGTGAATGTATAAATATAAATGCAGCTTTCTTAATGCCTTAATTAAGTGAAATTTACTTCTAAAAAGCCTGCCGGTACGAATAAGAATGAATTAGACAATCTGTATACCGGAGGCTGTTTAATTTGAAGATCAATAAAAAATCATTGCTATACGGAACAATGATTCTCTCTGCTGCAAATTTAATAGTACGGCTCCTGGGCTTTGGCTATCGTGTCTTTCTGAGCAGAATGATCGGTCCTCAGGGCATGGGGATTGTACAATTGGTTTTCCCTGTATTTCAAATTGCAGTCACTCTGACTGCTGCCGGCATCCCTGTAGCAGTCTCCCGCATGGTAGCTGAGAACAGGGCTAAAAACAATGTCCGAGGGATGCACAAAACCGTAGCCACAGCAGTAACCCTGGTTATTGCTGTTTCTTTGACCTTGGCATTGACTGCCCTTTTGAATCTGGATTTCATAGCCCAGGTTATTATTAAGGATGAACGCACCAAAGGTGCTCTTTTCATTATCTTCCCCTGTGTTACCATTATAGGGCTGGGCGCTTCCCTAAAAGGTTATTTCTATGGCCAGAAAAATATTCATCCCCCGGCCATAGCTGAAGTTGTAGAACAACTGGTCCGGATGACCGTTGCCATTACCCTCATCTATCTGCTGGCACCGGGCAATAACTATTCACTGGCTGCTTCACTGGTAATGCTGGGCACAATCTTTGGAGAATTAGCAAGCCTGCTGTTCCTGCACATCAACTATCATAAATCCAAAAAGACTTTAAAATATGCTGTTAAGCAGCCTCTGCAAAAAACCAGAGAAAATTATTTGAAGACACTCTTGTCCATAGCTGTTCCAATTACATCTACCCGCCTGGTCAATTCCCTTATGGCTGCCGCCAACTCTATCATGATTCCCCAAAGGCTTATGGCAGGAGGATTGCTTAAGGAAGAAGCAGTAGGCTTGTTCGGCATATTGTCCGGCATGGTCATGCCGCTTTTGTTTCTGCCCTTTACCATTACAAATGCCCTGTCGGTAATAATTATACCAAATTTGTCCGAAAATCTTGCCCTTAGTAATTGGAGAGCAATCAATGACAAGATTTCCAAGGCAATCCGCTTAACTTGTATGATTGCCTTTCCTTCCACTGCATTGCTCGCAGCTCTTGGCAGGCCCATCGGCTATGTTCTTTATAAGCAGCCCATGGTGGGCACATTGCTGATACCAATCTCCTATACCCTGCTGTTTCACGCTCTTCAGCACACATGCAGCGGTATTTTGAATGGACTGGGCAAACAGACCCGGGCAGCTGTTCACTTTATAATCGGCAGTGTTATCCAGCTTGCTTGTACATACTTTTTATTAGCAAATCCTTATATCCGCTTATTCGGCATCATTGTCGGATTTACCTTAAGCAGCCTTGTTGTCAGCATCCTCAACCTTGTTACGGTGCTAAAAACAGCCAAAATGTCCTTTCAATTCAAACACTGGCTTTTAAAGCCTGGTTTTGCCGGCCTGCTTATGGGACTGACTACACACAGCATATACGGCGTTCTTGCAGGATTAGGTACCCCTGTAGTTACAAGCATCATAGTTTCTTCCGTATTGGGTATGTTTATATTCCTCCTCGTTCTTTGGGCTGTTAACGGACTTCCCTCAAGGGACTTTTTCAGGAAGCATATTGGAGAATGAAACCCAACAGAATAAGGAAAAATGACAAAATAAGCCTTCTGGCTGGAAATAAAGAAAAAACTTAAGGCCGCATCCTATGTTTGGCCTTTTTTATTTTATATGTTGCATTATTATGCATATATATGTATAATTATAAGTAATAAAATCATGCCGGAATAATAACAGTCCGGATGATTATTTGAACGGAGGAAAGCCCATGATGCTCCAGTATATTATTGAAATGGATAAAACCTATCATATGAGTACATTTGGCAGCAGAATACCGGCAGCCTTTACCCACGGAGAGGGTTCAATATTATATGACAGCAATGGAAAAGCCTATATTGACTTTCTTGCAGGAATCGCTGTTAATTCCCTGGGTTACAATCATCCCAGGCTTACAGAAGCCATTGTAAGCCAGGCTGGAAAACTGCTTCACTGCTCCAATCTTTTTTACATAGAAGCCCAGGCAAAGCTGGCCAAGCTTTTAGTAGAAAACAGCTGCGGCAGCAAGGTATTTTTCTGCAACAGCGGTGCCGAAGCCAATGAAGGCGCTATCAAGCTGGCAAGAAAATACTTTAGCTCAAAAGGCATGTATAAATATGAAATAATAACAGCATATAATTCATTCCATGGCAGAACCCTGGCAGCTCTTGCAGCAACAGGCCAGAAAAAATACCAGGAACCGTTCCAGCCCATGCCGGAGGGCTTCAGGCACGTACCTTACAATGACTTGACAGCACTGGAGCAGGCAGTAACAGAAAATACTGCAGCCATTATGGTTGAACCTATTCAGGGGGAAGGCGGCATCATTGAAGGCACTATGGAATATATGCAAGGTGTTGAGGAGATCTGCCGTGATAATGGTCTGCTGATGATTGTTGATGAAGTACAGACCGGAACCGGCAGAACAGGCAAGCTTTTCGGATATGAGCACTTTGGAATACAGCCTGACATTATTACCCTTGCCAAAGGCTTGGGCGGAGGCATTCCCATAGGTGCAATCATAGCAGCAGGTGAAGCTGCAAATGCTTTTGAGCCCGGCAGCCATGGCTCTACGTTTGGAGGAAATCCTTTAGCATGTACAGCCGGGCTGGCAGTTATGGAGACCATTCTGGAAGATGGATTTTTAGAAAGTGTTGAGCAAAAGGGCAAATTATTCAAAGAAGGCCTTATCAATCTGAAAAATGACTTTGGCTTTATAAAAGATGTCAGGGGAAAAGGACTTATGCTGGGCATGGAGCTGGATGAAAGCATCCCCGGCAAGGCAATTGTAAACAAAGCGTTTGAAAAGGGCTTTATTATAAATTGTGCAGGACACAATACACTGCGATTTGTTCCCCCATTAATAATCAAGGAAGATGAAATCAAGCAATTGCTTGATGCTCTCCGTGAAATATTTGCAGAGATTCAGCCCTGAAGCGGTCTGTAATACTATATGACAGCAATTGTTTAAATCCAACATATATTCTACCCTGTGAACTTGAGACTTGATAAAAAGGAGCAATCTTATGCCGAATAGACATGACATTAACAAAGTATTGGTAATTGGATCCGGCCCTATTGTAATCGGCCAGGCAGCTGAATTTGACTATTCCGGTACCCAGGCCTGCAAAGCCCTTCGGGAAGAAGGCATAGATGTAGTGCTGGTAAACAGCAACCCTGCCACTATAATGACCGATACAGACATGGCCAAAAAAGTATATATAGAACCTATAACCCACGAGATTTTGGTTGATATTCTCCGTAAGGAGCGTCCTGATGGCATTCTCCCTACTCTCGGAGGCCAGACCGGCCTTAATATGGCGGTTCAGCTAGCTGAAAGCGGTATTTTGGATGAACTGAATATTAAGCTGCTTGGAACTTCCCTGGATACAATACACAAGGCCGAGGACAGGGAATTATTTAAAAAGACTATGAATGAAATTGGAGAAAGGGTTGCTGAAAGCACCATAGTAACCTCTCTTGATGAAGCTGTATGCTTTGCTGAAAAAGCAGGCTTTCCCATCATAATCCGTCCCGCATATACCTTAGGCGGCACTGGAAGCGGTATGGCGCATGACATGGAAGAATTTAAGACAATTGCAGCCAAAGGCCTGAAAAACAGCATGATTCACCAGGTGCTGCTGGAGCAAAGCGTAGCCGGATGGAAGGAAATTGAGTATGAGGTTATCCGGGACAGTGCGGATAATTACATTGTAGTATGCAATATGGAAAACTTTGACCCGGTGGGCATTCATACCGGCGACAGCATAGTAGTTGCACCCAGCCAGACACTTACTGATGAAGAGCACCAGATGCTGCACTCTGCCTCAATTAAGATTATCCGAGCCCTGAAGATTGAAGGCGGCTGCAACATCCAGTTTGCGCTGCATCCGTATACACATGAATATGTTGTCATCGAAGTTAACCCCAGGGTCAGCCGTTCCAGTGCACTAGCATCCAAGGCAACAGGCTATCCCATTGCCAGGGTGACAAGCAAAATAGCCGTAGGCTTGACTCTGGATGAAATTAAGAACCCCGCTACAGGAAACGCCTTATATGAACCTGTTTTGGACTATGTAGTAACCAAGGTGCCAAGGTGGCCCTTTGACAAGTTCGTGACAGCCAACCGGACCCTTGGAACACAGATGAAAGCTACCGGCGAAGTGATGGCAATTGGCAGGAACTTTGAAGAATCCCTGCTTAAAGCAATCGATTCACTGGACATAAAACTGGACTACTATCTTGGCATGGAAGAAATCAGCACCTGGAGCGACGAGGCTATCCATAACTCCCTGAAGAATCCGGATGATGAGCGGATATTTGTCATATCCGAGGCTTTAAAGCGAGGGTATGATATTGACGAAATTTATGAAATTACAAAGATTGACAAGTACTTTATCAATAAATTGAAAAACATTATTGATATAAGCCAGCAGATCAGAAAAATGAAATTGGATGACCTGACTAAAGAAATGCTTTATGAATGCAAGAAATTCGGATTCGGCGATTCCTATATCGGAAAGCTCATGGGTGTGGAAGGAAGCGAAATCCGAAAGCTGAGAAAGGAATGGAACATTAAACCCAGCTATAACACCATAGGCACTATTACCGGCGATAAGAAAGCAGCTCCTCCCTGCTACTATTCCAGCTATGATCCGGAACATCATGATGATGCTGTTCCATCTAACAAAACCAAGGTTATCGTGCTGGGATCCGGCCCCATACGCATCGGCCAGGGAATAGAATTTGATTATTGCAGCGTGCATTGCGTAAAGGCCTTAAGAAAAATGGGACTGGAAGCAATCATTATAAACAGCAACCCGGAAACCGTAAGCACGGATTATGATACATCAGATGTACTCTATTTTGAACCGCTGACACTGGAATGCGTGATGGATATCATCGAAAAGGAAAACCCTCTGGGTGTTGTACTGCAATTTGGCGGACAGACTGCCATAAACCTTGCAGAACCACTGCATAAAAA
This sequence comes from Clostridiales bacterium, assembly GCA_012842605.1. Lineage (GTDB taxonomy): Bacteria > Bacillota > Clostridia > Caldicoprobacterales > DTU083 > DUSN01. The sequence goes on along the minus strand of DUSN01000070.1, from coordinate 21,647 downwards.
CGGGATTAATATACTGGGAACTTCTTTTGATTCCATTGACAAAGCGGAAGACCGCAACAGATTTATTCAACTGTTAAATAAATTAGACATCTCAATGCCACCCGGCAGTACGGCATTATCCCTGGAGGAATCACTGGAAATTGCCCGTAACATCGGTTATCCCGTTCTGGTCAGACCATCCTATGTTCTGGGCGGCAGAGCAATGGAAATCATTTATAATGACAAAGACCTGAAGAATTATATAACTGCTGCCGTTAAAGCATCTGAAAAGCATCCGGTATTGATTGACAAATATATTTCAGGCAAGGAAGCTGAAGTGGATGCGGTTTGCGATGGGGAGAATGTAGTCATACCAGGCATAATGGAACATATTGAAAGAGCAGGCGTTCACTCGGGTGACAGCTTCTCCATCTATCCGCCGCAAAGCCTCTCCCCTGCCATCAAGGAACAAATTGTGGATGCCGCTGTACGAATCGGCAGGGAGCTTAAAATTAAGGGTTTGTTCAATATCCAGTTTGTCATTGATAAAAATGAAAAGCTTTATGTTTTGGAAGCTAACCCCAGGGCAAGCCGGACCGTACCCATAATGAGCAAGGTTACAGGTGTACCTATGGTAGCCCTGGCAACACAAATTATGCTTGGATACAGTCTAATAGATTTAGGCTACAAGACAGGACTTGTTAAGGAGTCCGGCCTTGTCACCGTGAAAGCACCTGTATTTTCCTTCTCGAAAATGGCCACCGTGGATACTTTCCTTGGCCCGGAAATGAAGTCAACCGGCGAGGTAATGGGAACTGACTCCAGCTACATCAAAGCCCTGACAAAGGCCATGCTGGCTTCGGGAATGAAAGTACCTTCAACAGGCAATGTCCTGTTTTCCATTGCAGACCGGGATAAGGAAGAAGCGGCAAAAATTGCCCGTGAGTTTCTGAATATTGGTTTTCTATTATATGCTACCCGGCACACCTGTCAGTACTTCAGAAAGCAGGGACTGCCAGCTATGGAAGTATCAGCAAGTGAAGCCATTTCATTCATCAGAGAAGACAAAATTCAACTGCTGATCAACACCCCCAGCCTGGGTAAAAACCCGCTGCGGCTTGGCTTCCAGCTCCGCAGGGCAGCTATGGAATTTAACGTTATGTCCGTTACTTCACTGGACACCGCCTGGGCTGTGTTAAGTGTGATAAAGGCAAATCTCAAGGATTTGTATGCCATACCCCTGAATGAATACCTGCCGTACAAACAATCATCATGAAAGGAAGTATAAGTATGAATTTATATAATTATCAGCCTGAAAAACCTTTTGCACAGAAGCACCTGCTGAGTCTGCAGTCCTACAGTCCTGATGAGATATGCCAGGTGGTCTCCCTGGGGCTTAAATTGAAGGAACAGCAGAAAAACAATATAAAGCATCCCTTATTGCAGGGCAAAACCTTAGCTATGATTTTCTCCAAATCCTCCACCCGCACAAGGGTGTCCTTTGAAGTGGGAATGTACCAGCTGGGCGGGAAAGCCTTGTTCTTAAGCTCCTCCGATATTCAGCTTGGCCGGGGGGAAACAATATCAGACACAGCACAAGTACTTTCACGATATGTTGACGGAATTATGATCAGAACCTTCAAGCAAAGTGATGTTGAAGATCTGGCCAAATACGGAACCATACCCGTCATCAATGCTCTTACAGACCTGCTGCATCCCTGCCAGGCTCTGGCAGACATAATGACTATATATGAGAAGAAGCATGCATGGAAGTGGCTTAAACTGGCTTTTATAGGCGACGGAAACAATGTAGCCCATTCACTCATGATTGCATGCTCCAAAATTGGCATGGATTTCTCCATCAGCTGCCCTGCAGGTTATGAGCCTGACGAACAGATAACAGCATCTGCAAAGCAGAATGCTGAAATCAGCGGTTCTAAAATAACCATTACTCATGATCCGAAAGAGGCAATTAACGGTGCTGATGCTGTATATACAGATGTATGGTCCAGCATGGGCCAGGAAGCAGAGATTGAAGAAAGAAAACAGGTCTTTGCTCCCTACCAGGTGAACAGCAGCCTCTTCTCATTGGCTAAACCCGATGCCATATTCCTGCACTGCCTGCCTGCCCATCGCGGCGAGGAAGTTACAGAAGACATAATAGATGGTCCTAACTCGGTTGTTTTTGATGAAGCCGAAAACCGCCTGCATGTGCAAAAAGCCATATTAGCCCTGTTATTGAAATAAAGGAGGTGCACAAAATGAATCTGGTAATCCGCAAGGCCTTACCTGAAGATATTCCTGCCATACACCAAATTACCCAGGAAGCCTTTAAAAAATATGCTCAAGACTTAGGCCTGCCCCACACTGTTTCTGCCCTTAAAGAAACCGAGGAAACCATACGTCAGGACATGGAGCGAAAAACCATTCTCATCGCTCTGCTGGATGATATGCCTGTGGGTTCCATCCGGTATGAAATTTTGCCCGGGAATATTGCTTATATAAGCCGGTTCGGTGTAAAGCTGGACATCCAGAAAAGCGGTGTGGGAAGAGCCTTGATGGAAGCGGCTGAAGAAGATCTCCGCAAACAGGGCGTTGCATTTATCACTCTTCATACTGCTACCAAAATGACTGCTCAGGTGCGGTTCTACTACGGTCTGGGATTCTATGTGCACTCCACAACCACCGACCGTGGCTATATTCGGGGGCTGTTTTGCAAAGAGCTGACTGAGGTTGACAGCAAGGCCAGTTTACTTGTGAACATCAAATAAATTTGCTCCCATACAAATAAGTTGTTCCGCTGAATATAAAAGAAAAACAATCCTTCATAAGCCATTTATTATATGGATTACGAAGGATTTTTTGATTTTGTCTTAATCTATATAGCCTGCGGCTATACCGACATGCGGAAAGCTATCGATGGATTGGCGGCTATTGTTCAACAGAACTTTCAGCTGAATCCATTCCAGAACAGTCTCTTTCTCTTCTGTGGCCGGCGGCGGGATCGGATGAAAGCGCTCTATTGGGAAGGCGACGGTTTTGTTTTACTATACAAGCGCCTGGAGAACGGGAAATATCAATGGCCTATGAATGCAGAGGCAGTTCGGGCACTCACCCCCCAGGAATTCCGTTGGCTGCTTGAAGGCCTCTCAATTGACCAGCCTAAAGCAGTTAAAAAGATAGAGATAGGAGCCTGCATTTAAGGGAAAAAATGTCGCAAAGCCGCATATTTGCTGGATTTCCGGGCTGTTTTATGATATAATTGAACTAACAAAAACAGTGAGGAAACAGTAATTTATGAGCACAGCAGAGCAGATAGCAGCCCTGAAAAACCGCATAAATGAGTTGGAACTGGAAAACAGACGGCTTCATGAAACAGTTGCTTATCTGACTCGTAAGCTGTATGGCAGAAGTTCTGAGAAGACATCAGTCCTTTCCATAGGGCAGGTGTCTCTTTTTGATGAAGCAGAAGTTTATGCTGATCCGCAGGCACCGGAACCTGATCTTAAGGAAGTAAAGGGCTACATTAGAAAGAAGTACAAAGGCCAGAGAGCTGATCTTTTAAAGGACATCCCTCATGATAAACGTAAAAAGTTTGTCCCTCAGGAGCATTAAAGGCACTTAATATGCGATATTTGATATTAATCTAAAACCTACAGTCATTCAATCTGCTTGTGCTGAAGCAGGCTGTTTCCGTAACCGGAAACAGCCTGCTCTTATCTGAATCAATACTGTTTCAGAGTCTTTCTGTTGTGATTTCACGACCCCCGTGCAGCTGCGGATAATAACTGGCAAAGCAGTATTCCGGTGGTCCATCAAACTCCATTTCCAGAACCGTGATACCCGCTACAGGAGCCGGACATTCTTCAGGCAGGTTTTTAAGAATAATACGGTGTCCTTTGTGTTCAAAATCCACTGGTTTTCCGTCATGAACAAAACGGATGGATTTGGGTGCCTTCTTGTAGCCGCCAAAAGCCATTGTACCGCCTGAAGGCCAGATCCAGTTCCACAAATAAACAGAATTTCCTTTGCAGGAACAACCGCAAACGCCATTGCCTCCTGCTACACTTCCGCCAGTTCGAGTCATCTTCCCATACACAGCATTACCATTTAATTTCAGCCATTCTCCCACTGTTATCAGCGGCTCAACAGCCTCCTCAGGAACAGATCCGTCCGGAGCCGGGCCGATATTCAACAGCAGATTGCCTCCTCCTGAAGCGCATCGGTTGAGCATGCGGATTATGCCCTGCGCATTGTAGCTGTACCTGGCAGCCTGCTTAGAGTCTACATAGCCCCAGCTTATGCCGTTAAAGGTCATGCATGCCTCCCAGTCACGGTTTTCAGCATTTATATGCTCCTCAGGTGTCCCGAAATCCTCTTCCAGTCTTGAACGGTTGTTTATGATAATATCAGGCTGAATTGCACGGAGCTTCTGGTTTATTTCAAGACTGTTCCAGCCTTCCCAGTGCTCCATAGGTGCAGCTACGTCAAACCATAAAATATCAATCTTGCCATATTGTGTCAGGAGCTCTGTATTCAGGTCAAGAATATATTGATTGAAGCGTGCCCTGGCTTCGCTGTCAAAAGCTGCTCTCCACCCGTCAGGGTGATGCCAGTCCATCAAGCTGGTGTAAAAACCGATCCTGAGATCATACTCACGGCAGGCATCCACAAATTCCCTTACAATATCCCGCTTTGGACCATAATTGACGCTATTGTACGGATTTACTTTTGAGTCCCATAAGCTGAAGCCTTCATGATGCCTGGTTGTCAGCACCATATACTTCATACCGGCCTTCTTAGCCAAAGCTGCCCACTCGCGGGGTGCACCGGGTTTAGGATTAAAAGTATCTGCAAGCTTTTCGTATTCTTCAAGCGGATAGTTTTCAAGCGTCTGTACCCATTCATTCCTTCCCACCTGAGAATACAAACCGAAATGCACAAACATGCCAAACCTTGCCTGACGCCACCAATCCATGCGAGCATCACGTGTTTTGGCGGTCCATTCCTCATACTCACTTCTGCTTAGTAATCTCATAATCCTTCCTCCTTTGATTTTGACTTTTTGAGATATTTGAATTAACTCATTTTCAGCAATATCGCAATACCAATATCTAAAAATGAAGAACAAGACCCTGATTGGTTAATAAGCTCTGCAAGTCAGTTATATTAATGTCAGATGCTGATTGTTTATTTGCAATTATCAAATGGGCAGCAGTGCCTGCCGCCTGGCCGGTAAGAGCAGCAACAGGAATAACACGAGTAACCTCCCACCCGTCACCGCTGGCACTCACTATCCTGCCTGCAGCCAGCATGTTTGGAAAGTTTTTATTATACAGGCAGCGATAAGGAATTTCATAGTGAACATCCCTGTTGCGGAAATCTCCAATTGCACCAACAGAATCCTCATGGTGTTTCTCCTTGTCTGCAAGTGTTAACTCATACTCTCCCTGGATATGTCGGGTTGTCCGATATTGCGCCATACCGGGAATGGCAATAATATCCCGTTCTGACGGCGGTTCATCCTTAATTCTGTCGAACAGCATTTGCTGTCCTATCCTTATAAATTCGGTCACATCCTCATTGGTGGTTCCGGAAAAAGTGTGCAGCCCTTCAGGATGCCCTGAGCCATACATATTGGAACCGCATGATATCCATTTTCGCACACTCAAAGCATTCCTGGTTTTCATAAATTTTTCTGCTTCTCTCAAACCACATCCATGTGAAACATAGCTTAAAAAGTTTCTTCCATTTACACATGGAACTCCTCCCCGAAAAAGAATATCAGCATCGCCGGTAGCATCAATTACAACAGATGCTTTAAAGAATTCTCTGCCACTCTTGCTTTCTACAATCAACCCTTTACATACATTTTGCTCCATAACTGGGTGCGATGCCAGCATATCAAGTCTTACATCTATTTTTTCCCTGCTCATAAGATCGTTTAGGGCAAGCGCAAATATTGCAGGAGAAAAATGGGTGGCATACCGCCGGGAATCAGGAGTACTCATTTTATGTGTTTTCCAATCTTCTGCTAAATTATCAGGTCCGTAACAGATGGACAGTAACAGCAGTTCTTCAGAAATGCCTTTTATAATATGTCTTCCTGTTCCGTCGCAAAGGGGTTCATACCAGCTAATCAGGCCCAGCGTTGCAAGCCCGCCTAACATAACGCTTTTTTCTATAAGCAATACCCTGCTCCCAAGCCGCTTTGAAGCAAGAGCTGCAGCTACCCCCGCTATGCCGCCTCCGGCAATAATTATGTCATATTCGCCTTTGACCGGTACTTCCCTTGTTTCAATTATTTTTTCCATACGTTATCACTGCTTTCGCTTAATCACTTTCTGGTTTGCAGCAACCAGCATTGCCAGTAATGGCTAATGGCTAAGATAAAAGCATACTTAACATAAAAGGCTTTCGCAGTGCACTACATCATGTTGCCGAAAGCCTTTGACTTATCCACATGTTATATTCACATTTGTACAAAATCTATATCAACACCAAATGCTCTTTTCCTATCCCAAAATTGTTATGGGGATAAGACAAACGGAAGGACGTCCCATTACCGATGCTTCTATTATAACGCGGTTAACAGCCTCAACATGCTCATTGGCAGTGATGGTTGCTGACCACAAAGCTGAGGCAGGCTCCTGATGCCGCAGATATACATCCCGTCTCCATCCACTAGCAGTCCAGCCCTCAGGCAGATGAAGCTGAATGTTCAAATGCTTGGCATCATTCATTTTATTAAAGAAACGCACTTTTACATTTATGCTGCCTGAAGGTTCTATAACCGGTTCACCGTCAAACTCCACTCTAGCACCTGCATAGATAAAGTCAAAACTATATGAATAACCGGGAGTGCTGTATAGTTTTTGGGCTATATCAGTGCTATACATCTTATTAATATCTTCATCACTTACTACATCATCACCGTCATGAAGCATTACATTTGCCTTATTGGCTTTTAGCACTAACGGCACCATGTCAAAGGTTCTCTCTGTCAGCTCAGTACATGTTTTTGCGACAGCCCAGCAGGAATTATCCAGTGAAATGGTGACAATGCCGTCTCCTATATGACTGCGCCAGTCTTCCGGAATTCCTTTCATACCTTTCATAATTCCTAAAACAGCACCTACCGTTGCCCCTGTGCAATCAGTATCATCACCGCAGTTAACAGCATAGATCACGGATTTTTTAAAGTCACCTTCTCCATACAAAAGGCCAAGCACTGTAAAGCCTATATTTGCCGGTGCCTGGAACCACCCAAGGTCCGTACTGTCTTCCACCAGCAAGTTGCGAGCAGTAACCCAGTCCAATCCTTTGTCATAGGCATCCAATACTATATTTACACTGCGTGCAACCCGGCAGTCTGAAGGGATTTTTGAAAGGCCGATATCGATTAATTTTCTAATGTCGGTAATTACAAATGCAGCGCTCTCTAATGCTGCTGTGAAAAATTCCGCATATGTACCTTCGGCCATTCCGTGATCAACACAGGCATCCTGCAGGGCATATCTGATTGCCACATCCGGGCTTGCAGGTGCCATGCAGGCCCATATTTCTGAACGAATCCATGCGCCGTTTGAATGTTTCCAATGATTTTGATATTCTCCCGATACAGGCGGCAGAAGACCGGCTTTCATATTGCATTTGCCTATCCCATACTCATTCCAATGGGGAGTTATATAGCTTATCCAATATTCGCCCAGTATTTGAGCATTTAACTGGTATGGCCCGTGCTCTTCCATTGCAAGCAGCCAAATCAACTGAAGGTCTAGATCATCATTTGGCAAGGGTGCTCCGCCGGGAGTTGAAAAACCTTTAACGTCCAATAACTCTCGTCTGCCTTCATATGGTGTCCCTATTGTACCTCCTATGTTCTTTCCTATCCAGCATGCGTGAATTTTGTCTTTTAATGCTTCTTTGTTCAGTTTAATCATTTTGACCTCCATGCTTATATGTTTTTTTAGAGCTGCCGGAATTGAAGTCTTTGTAAATAACCCATAAAAATATACATAAGCTAATAAGTATTTCAATATCATTTACATATTTCCTGCATATTCAAATATAAAACCACTTCATAATCTCAGAAGAATTCATCCAGCAGTTTGTAATACTCTATTTTAGAGTAATCTATGTTATCAACACTATACTCCTATTTCTTCATTTCTAACTTGCTGCTCACTTTCTGATAAAGCTTTATCTGCTACTTTACTTTTTTCAAGAATTAATAAAAAAAGTTAGTCAACCCCATAATCAATAATAATTTTCTTGCACTCATCACAACAGTATGCTTCAACACATGAACCTTTTAAAAAAGAAAACTCAGAAAGAATAACCGCATCTTTGCTAAATTGAGCAGTTGCAAAAATCTTTCCTTTTTTCGGTTTCCAGCTAATTTCATGAGGACTCTGAATTACACCAAATCCCATCTCTTTACCACAGTATGGGCATAACATATAGTTCATCTCCTAAGTATGATCTATACCTTCAGTTCATATATTCATTCTTATTAAAGATTATGGGTAACAAATTCAGAAAAACGCCTTAAAGCATTAATTACTGCAGAATGAGAAATTTTGCCGAGATCCTCTTTTTCTCCTCCGATATCATATTGAGGTAAAATAACACTTATATTGTCAGCTATTTGATGCCAGGTAATATTCTCCCATTCGCAAACTTTATCTATCCTTTTGCAGTAATCATATACTGTACTAGGGTGGCCGCTTGGAGTTGTCTGCTTATAGCCTTTATTTATTAAATACTTTTCGAACTGCTCCTTTAAACCCAAATATTTTTCCTCCCTTATTGTTAAATGAAATATAAATCACTCCTATATTATTCTCTATACTAATTATGGCGGAAGTATTAGTATCAGCATATGCCTTACGTTCTTCGTTAGGTTTATCCATTGCTCATCGTATTATCAATTACACCGGCAAATATGTTATAAGCAGCCCGCCCAGTATTAAGCTGGCTAAATTGGCTGCAATCGTATACATAGCAGTACGAAATCTTTTATGCTCCTTAACAATACTGGTAAAAGCAATCATCTCCGCAATAATTATTAAAATCTCCATGAATATATAACCAAACATCCAATAAGAGCTTATACCCGGACCGGTTAACATAGCATTAAGAAAAGTCTGGGTTATAATATTTATTGCAAGAAAAGCCATCCAGCTGCGTTTTTCCCGATAACCAAAGAGAAAGAATACAGCACTTTCTATATGCAATGTCAGAACAACCCGCAAGGCAACCAATATGGGTACTCTAAGCGGTGATTGCCCTATTTTGAGTGTTTTTGTATTCAAATCCAGCGTCAGTAAATTATTATATTCCTTAAACGTATCGCCGGGTATAGGACATTCGAAACTCTGCTCACTGCTTTCTACAATAAGTACTGCATCAGCGAGATTAAAATCTCTGGATGGAGACAAATGATAAAAGAATCTATAATATGTCTCCCATGCTTTTTGTTCTTTAGGCAGAACTATGGCATCAGATTGGCTCCCTCCCGGAAGCAGCAAGGATAATGATAAATCATCAGGTGGATTTGATACAATAACAGTGAAACCGGGCGGCTCAGCAGAATTGGCATATATAATTGATTGACCTGATATACACAATAATATAGTTAACAGCAAGACTACTATTATTCGGCTATGCATTTTCATATCAGCATTTTCCTTTCTTCACTATAATTCATGCAAATAGAGCAAGCAGTTTTCTTAAAAGGAGGCCTTAATTTCATCATTCACTCAATAAGCGATAAAAGCTATTTCCTCCGGATGAATATTGTATTTTTCTTTCAAACCTTGAGCTGCCTCATAAATTTCCCGATGGGTCTCAATTATACCCTCAACAAACTCATTATAAGGCTTATTGCATACATTGACTACACCAATTTGATAGTTTTCACCGTCAGGGCGCCCAAGGAAGGATTGATCACCAAGGGTAAAGTAGTGTGTCCCAACGCAGTATTTTACTGCAGCTGCATTTTCACAATAGTATTTGTATGCCCTTCCCCGTTCCGTTTGAGTCGTTACTGCCCTTAACCCTGTAGCCATTAGTCCTCTGTCGAGAGCACCGAAATGAAATTCACCAATCATTACAGGCATGCCTGTAAGTGTACCTGCCTTCATAAGCTCATTCGTCGGATTCATATTATAGCAGTTAATTGAGAACACATCAAAGTACTTGCATCCAGCTGCAAGGTTATCCCTTGTCATATGCCCGTAACGCATGCCTAAGTTAAGATGGTATGGATCTACCTTTTTCACCTCTTCGCTGGGTATTTTTACATACATATCAATCATAATCCGTGAAAACTCTTCAAGATCATTCAATGCCTGGGGTGATAACCTGGAAGCTTTTCTTATACTTCTTCTCAACTGTTCAAACCCATTCAGTGATAAATTCCAGGCACTGTTAAACTTGCTGATGTCGCCGTCATATTTTTTCGAGATGAACTCAATAAGCGCTTCTTTTGTATCTGACATTTGCTCATTCTCAAGCACTTTTTCTGCTATGATCATATCAACAAAAGCCCAGATAGGTTCATTCCTTAAGAAATAACCTATCATGTTTTTATCGCCTTCAAAGTCCTTCAATTGTTGAGCAAATTTAGCCGAGTTCACCCTATACTCCGTGCTGAACACGTCAGGGAAGTCTCTGAATATATTGTGCTTTGTCTGGGGGAAGTGCCTTAACGGCCACACATAAGGCAAATTTGCATAGCGTATGAACTTGGCATCTGACCAGTTGCCGACAGTGTTAAATCCCCATTCAATCAACCTGCTCTTAGTCAGTTTAGCCCATTTATCCCACCAATCTTCTCCAAATGCCCTAATAAGGTTTGATATCGCAAAATCGAACAGATCGGACTCACCCGGGTAATATTCCTTAATATCACCTGCAATACGCCACGCATCCCGGAACATTCCGTTTTTATCAGGAAGCCAGGTTAAAAAATTCTCTATTCCTGATATTCTTGAATATTGCTCATGGGGATGAACACAATCCAGCCCATTGCTGTAGAAGGCATAACCATCAGGATCCACCAGCCACCACCGGTCACCGTCATATTCCGTTCTGAAATACCCGGTTGGATCAAAACGCTTGTTTTTCCAGCCGCCATACCGGCTCCATTCATTTGAGAATTCAGACAGGCAGGACTTATTTTGAACTTCTGACTCATGATGCAAATAGCATACCAGTTCTTTTTCACTATGGACCTTGCCCGGCCAGTCTTTCTTGATATATTGACCTAACTGGTCCACTAATTCAGCTTCCGGTACGGGATAATTGGGTTCTTCATCTGATAAGTAAACATTTGATATTTCCAGTCTCTGTTCAAAAGAGGATTTTCTTGTGCTGAACGCAAACCTGTTCGCTTCATCAAGATAAACCTTGTCACCATGAACAACTGTCTTGAGCTTGCAGGGTGTTCTCTTTAAAAACATCTCTTCAGAGTTTAATGCTTCCAGCGGAAGAGCTATTCTGGTTCGTATTTTGGGCAGAATTCCTATGACATAGTTTAATGTCGGGGTGTCTGTATGGTTATCCTTATTCCAGAATTCCACCAGCAAGGCGATATCCTGCTCTTCATATCCTATAACATCAAAAACAAGATACTTTGCACCATGCCAATCAGTTCCTCCCAGAGTCATTGGCATGCCCTCTGCAATAAGCCTTCCCTTTCCTTTATTGAATTTAACTACTGCAATTTCTTTATCCAGCACAAATGGTTCACAATTCTCAAGATGAAAACTGTCTAATTTCAAATATCTTTTCATATTAATGAGGCCCCTTTCTATTTATTCTATCTATATTAACACACTGCAAATTCTATTAAATTTAATGTGCCATAGATTCAGAATATAAAGGGATACAGGTTCATCTTAATTATCACTTTTGCCTCATACGCTGTATCAGCCCATTGCCGTTTTTCTTAAGCCATTCCTTTGGTTCTTTATAATCAGGAAGAACCCGCTCGACTTCGCTCCAGAATCTTGCTGAATGATTTAGTTCCTTGATGTGACAAAGTTCATGCACTACCACATAGTCAATTACCTCGGGCGGGGCGAGCATCAGCAGGCAGTTGAAATTAAGATTACCTTTGCTGGAACAGCTGCCCCATCTTGTTTTTTGATTACGTATGGTTATCTTCCCGAACTTAACACCGACAGCAGGAGCATAAAAAGCTGCTCTTTCAGGAATTACCCTAAGTGCCTTATCTGCAAGCTGGCTGATTTCTTCCCTTGTCAGCTTTGCAGCAGTTTTTTCCTGTTGTTCATACATTTCGATTTTTTTCTTTGCAAGCTCTAAATGTTTATAAAGCCATGAGGATTTATCTTTTATAAATCTTTGTACATCACTGTCAGGCATACGAAAAGGTGCTCTTACAAGCACTCTTAAATCCCTTGTAATTTCCATGGCTATTGTCCTTCTGCTGCTGCGGATTATTTCTATGTTTATTTTTCTATCATTCATAGTGTCAGTCCATAATAGTATAAATTTTTACTTTATAAAAACTTTAACTGGCTTTCTTTATGTGATTCTACATTTCTGTCAATAATCCTGTCGCCAGGTTCAATATTTCCGATAAGCATTGGAGATTTGGGATCATGGTATTTAGTATTGTTGTTTACCGATTTATCGCTGTAATTGGCATAACAATACAAGCACCCATGCCTGCAGGTATTATATGCTCCTATATCTATGCTGGCTGCACATCCGCATTCGTCACGTTGATTCTGATCCTTTTTAACATTAATATTTTTACCCGTTATATCTGCTATCAGTGCAGAATCAATGCACTTGGCTCTTTCTATACCTATAGATGACAAATTAACCGGTTCTGAACATGCTGCAAGTTTAAGCCCATATTTTTGAGCTTTTTCAAACAGCAATTTCCCTAATGCAATCATGTCATCATTGCTAATAGCTGTCCAGTTAATTTTTTTCATGCTGCTTTCTATCTTTCGATACATATCGATAAAGCTGATAATGCAGCGTTCTGTATAACCGCTAAGCTTTGCTGCCAAGGCATCAAAATTCCTTATATGAAAATCTATGTCTATAGTATCTGTTAACAGGATGGGATCATATCTCCAAACGGTTTTCTTTTTCCCTATTGCGATTGATAGCTTTTGAAATGATTCAATTATTTTTTCCTTTGATGCATCACTGCGTTCGATTTTATTATCATACGGAGTAATTGTTACCTGAAAATAAAAGTTGTATTCCTCAAGTAAATTTAGTTTGCTCAATATATTAGATGGGTCTTTAGTCCAAAAAACAATGCAGTCTATTACATCAGGTGCTAATGGTACTTTGCTCACTTGATGATAATTCATAGGGTTGCGTACCAGAACATAACCTTCTTTCAGCCGGTTAAAGAACCATTCTGTATTGAATGCGGGTATATCAGTCCTGCGGCTGACACTTAAAATCAACAAAACCAACTCCTGCCTGATGCAATAGTGATACCTTTTTACTGACCTAAAAACTCTTCAAATGTTAATCCACTATTGTATACTTCAGTAGCTAATTCTACACCTAAATACCTAATATGCCAAGGCTCATAGATAAAACCGGTTATATCTTCCTTATCTTTGGGATAGCGTATTATGAAACCGAATTTATGTGCATTTTCCGCTATCCATTTGCCTTCTGCCGTTCTGCTGAAAGAAGAGACTAATTTATAATTAACGCTTTTTGAAGTTATGTCCACAGCCAAGCCGGTTTGATGCTCGCTTTCTCCTGGTTTGGCACTTATCCGGGAAGCCTTTTCAACACTCCCATATTTACTTACATTTTTCTGAAATATACCCTTTTGATTAATATAGCTTCTATAACCGGAATGGGCATATAATTTAATGCCATCATCCAAAGCACTTTTGAACATCTCTTCCAGAGCAGCAGCTGCCTCTTCCCTTAACAATCGGTAATTAGACTTGGGTGTAAAAGGAACATCAGGAATAACAAGATTTGAGGGTACATATGAGGATGGCAATATATAGGTTCTGTTAACCAGAACGTCTATGGCATCCGGATTTTCATTGGCAGTGTTAATCTTTGGCTTTTCGGTATTATCCGGCTTTACATCATAATTATTTTCTTTCTCATTTTCTTCATCGCTGTCTGTTGTCTCGTCATCTATTGATTCATCAAAACCAGTTTCATTTTCAGACCTGCTTGATGCACTGTAATTGCCGATAATGGATTGAGATAAAACTTCCGTATATTCGTATTCGGGTACTGCTTCAGCAATTTCTGCCTGCACATTTGATAACTGCACACTACGACTATAGCATGCCTCCGTTTCAGATGTCTCCAAAATATCTGATTTGCCTTCTGCAGTAATTCCCTGTTGTTTGAATGCCAGCTTGTCACCGGTTAAAAACCTGACCTCTATCAAACACGACAAAAGAACTACATAAAGAACAATCCAAACCTGATTCCTCCAAACTATCTTTATGGAGTTTTTTAGCATCCAGCACTACCTCCGCTTTTGTAACAAACATATATATTATTGTCAGTATAATCATTGACTGAATAAGTAAAATTATACCTTTGATGCTTATACTTTGACATATTATACCGCAGATTTTTTCACTTGAAAATGAATTTTTTGGCAATTATTCGACACTTAATGCCTTTATATGCAGGACACAAAAATATACATTAATATAAAAAAGAAAAACACTTGCTCTTACAAGCAGGTGTCACATAGCTTCCTCCTTTATATCAACCTATATGTGGAAAGAAGATAAGTGCATTACTTACCTAAGAAATTCAGAATTATATTTGCCGGAAACTGACGCTTATGAAATAATATCATGGCAGAAAGGGCAGCCATTACCAATCCTATAATAAAATATATAACATGTAATGCCACAACATCATACAGCATAATACATTGTACAACAATCCATATAACCAATGCCCAGCTAAAGATACTGCATACATATCCCTTATATTTGTAATCAAGTCCTAAGACTACAGCACTTACAATATTCCCCAATCCAATTATTATAAACAGAATAATTCCCGGAATGAGAAAATCATTGAAAGGTGAGTTTTTCAATACATCTGTTGTTATACCCATAGGCTCATAAGGGTTAATAATAGCTGCCAAACCTCCGGCTATTGCTCCAATCCCGACAAATGCATGCAAAAAAATGAGAATGTGATTTAAAATCTTCATTGAACCCCTCCCTTTTTACCAGAATCTCATCTATCCCAAGCAATCTCTTAATATACTTCTTAATATAGTTTCCTTTCAACTGATTACTAAAAATTCTGCATTCCTATTTGCATGCTAAGAAATAAAGGACAACCATCCTGTGAAGGACATTGCCCTCTATTTTGTGATTCAAATCTTATATTTTATTAGCTATAGATTTGTTTTGACCTTTTTATTGCCTTTTCTTTATACATCTTGCTGTCCGCCAAAGCTATTACCTTTCCTATTTCACAAGGGCAGCCGGAGCAAGCCGTTCCGGTGCTTATTTCAATTTCGATATTTTCTTCTTTTCCCTTTTTTCTTATATTTCGCTTAATCCTGTTTATTACATTTTTTACAATATCCATTTTCGTATTTGCAAGAAGTATTAAAAACTCATCTCCCCCGTACCGTATTGCAATATCCTGACTCCGGATGCTTCTCCTAATTGAATCTCCGACAATCCATATAGCCCTGTCACCTGCAAGATGCCCGCTGTTGTCGTTAATTCTTTTAAGATTATCCATATCAATAATAATCAAAGTATACCTTTCCGGTATTGAGCGATTCAGCATACCAGCAATCAACTGCTCCCAATAGTTTCTGTTATACAAACCTGTAAGTGAGTCCTTGTAAGCATATTTATATAATTTGCCCTGTTGCTGAATAAGAACCAAGTAGTATATTCTTTCATCCAAAACAACCTTTTCAACAGAAATACTGTATTCTCCAAGTTTGTAATTAATAGCCCGGTCAACAGGCATATGGTCAAGGATATTGATATCATCCAGGTACTTTTCAGCTGAATCCTTATCAATATTGCTGTAATATACCTTAACTTGATAATTTGTCAGGATGCATACTGTGTTATCAACTTTTGCAAACTCTTCCATAGTACACTCCTATAATACCATTCTGTGTATTTTATTAGAACATAAAATTCTTTGATATAGGTAAAACTAAACTATTCTAATAAAACACAAAGGGTGAGATAACATGAAATTAATTCTTGATAATGATAATCGAAACATAATTGGTCCTTACCTGAAGACTGCAAGGTTAAATAATAAATTAACCCAACAGCAATTATCCGCTAAGTTGGAAACTATTGCAGTGTATATAGACAGAGCAAGTATAAGCAAAATTGAACAGCAGAAACGGATAGTGACTGATTACGAATTATTAGCTCTTAGCCAAATTCTTAAAGTCAGTCCAAATTGGCTGTTAGGTATAGAAAAGTAACATTTTGTTCTAATATAGAACATTATAATACATGCTCACATTTTTGTAAATCTGGAAAAAGATGCTTTATATGAAATGAAAATACCATTATGGTTGAAATATGAAATCATCTAATATTCAGCTGTTTTCACAACTGCTCTTGCCTTGAGCACACATATACTCAACAATCAGCTTGTCTAAGTCCTGACTCATTTTAATCATTTCATCATCAGCTACAAAGTTTTCCCCAAGGTAAATCCTGTCATGTATCAAATTCCTGTATTCTTCAATTCTATTTTTTATATTTGCTTGTTTGTCAGGCTTTAGTAATAATTGCTTAATAATACCGATGCCTTCCTTTCTTAATAAGTTAAATTTATAAAAGTAAATTACAGGTCTGCCAAAAACAATCGAAAGTAAGGGCTTATTTGCAATTCAAGAAATGGCAGTTCCATAATTTCAAAAAGAAATTATAGATTTCTGTGCTGCTTATCACATATGCTTCCCTCTTAAACCGAACATTAACATTTGGTTATGTTTAGGTAAAACAGTTTATCAGCCTAACATTCATTAGGCATATTATACCATTTTATGATAATTTACACAACACGCTAAAATATAAAATAATTAGACACATTCTTATTACATATTTTGATAATTTATAAAAATGAAACAAATTTGCACAGTCATCCAACTCATTCGATTATTATCTATCAGTTTCAGGCTAGTATATGGTACATTATTGCCTTTTTATGGTATAATAATTTAAAAATTTACAAATGTTATGCAGGCAGGTTTAGTAATGCATCAGCCATATTCAAAAAAAGGAATGATACGATAATGGATGTACCGAAATTTACTGTTAAAACGACTATGGAAAAAGAGGATTATAGAAAATTTTTGTACATTGCAGCATTTTTCAGAAACAAGACAGCTCTTCCGATGATAGCTGTAATCAGCTTAATTGGAAGTTTGTTTATTAATTTAAACTCAACAGAAATCAACTGGTTATGGCTAACAATAACCTGGATACTTTTATTTGCATTGTCAGTTGTTGCTATTTGTTTAAAGGTAGAAATTAAAAACAAACAGCGAATCAGTACAGATAAGACAGGAACCTTTGGCACTGTAAATACCCTGGAATTCTATGATGACAAAGTAGTTATCCGCAATGAGTCCTTGAACTCAACAGGTGAACTGAAATACAGCCAATTTTATGAGCTATTGGAGAGCAGCGATTATTTTATATTTTATCTAAACATGAATCAAGCATCTCTGATCAGGAAAATGGACGTTGATAACATAGAAGATTTTAAATTATTCATCAAATCCAAGTTTGCAAATAATTATAAATGTATGGCATAGTATGTTAAACTCTCTCGGAATTATGTTCATTTTATAGAATGGGACTCCGGGTCAACTATTAGAATCAAATTGAATACCGTAAAAATTTAAAAATAATTGTTGACATCTCTATTCTAACTGTATATACTGTATATGAACAGTATAATCAATATAACACTGGTGCATGATGGCAGTAAACGAACCATGTTTTACAATAACAGATGCACAGGATTAGTACGATGTAAGGGGTGAAAAACCGATTTGAACATTATTATCTCTAATTCCAGCGATAAACCAATATACGAACAAATAGTGGATCAGATCAAGGATCATATCATTAAGGGTTATCTTAATGAGCTAGAGCCTCTTCCATCTATAAGAAGTCTTGCAAAAGACCTTCATATAAGCGTTATTACCACAAAGCGCGCCTATGATGAACTGGAAAAGGAGGGTTTTATTGTAACAATTGCCGGAAAGGGCTCTTTTGTTGCTGCGCAGAACAAAGAACTGCTCCGGGAAAGCCGCATAAAAATCGTAGAAGAAAAAATAGCCGAGGTGGTATTTGCAGCAAAGTCTGCAAATCTGACATATTCAGAACTGGAAGAAATGCTGAGAATATTCTATGAGGAGGTATAACATTGGAAAATATACTGGAAGTTAAAAATCTTAAGAAGAGCTTTAAGGATTTTACATTGAACAATATAAGTTTTAGTCTGCCTAAAGGTTACATCACCGGTTTTATTGGCCCAAACGGTTCCGGAAAAACAACTACAATTAAGCTGATTTTTAATCTGCTTAAAAAAGACAGCGGTGAAATCAGTGTTTTCGGACTGGATAACATTGTTCATGAAAAGGAAATTAAAAACCGTATCGGATTTGTATACGACGAAAACCATTTTTATGAAGAGCTTACTGTAGAAGAAATGAAACGGGTTATTGCTCCCCTGTACCAAAAGTGGGATGAAGAGCAATTTAAATACTATATGAAAGAATTTGGCCTGTCTCCCAACAAAAAAATAAAAGAATTGTCACGGGGTATGAAAGTAAAGTTTTCCCTGGCAATTGCCCTTTCGCATCATGCGGAATTGCTTATTATGGATGAACCGACATCCGGTCTGGATCCTATGGTGCGCAGCGAGATCCTGGACATTTTGTACAATTTAATACAAGATGAGAATAAAGGCGTGTTTTTCTCCAGCCATATTACCTCCGACCTGGATCGTATCGCCGATTATATCATTATGATTCACAAAGGAGAAATTCTTTTCAGCACAACAAAAGAAGAATTATTGGAAAGACACGCTATTGTAAAAGGCAGCCTGTCTCTGCTAAACTCTGACATGAGTAAAAATCTGATAGGCATCAGAAAAAATGATTATGGCTTTGACGCCCTGGCTGCGGACAATAGAGTGGCAGCATCATTTAAAAAGGCCGGAGCTATAATAGATAAACCAACACTGGAAGATATTCTGCTGTATTATACAAGAAAGGAGAACCGATATGCTTAATCTGATTCTAAAGGACATTCTTATACAAAAAAAGACTCTGGCATTTGTAGGTCTGTATATAGTGATTTTCATGTTTGCCTTTAACAGCATTGGTACGGGAGCCTTTTCAGCCATTGTCATTGCTGTTACCTATCAAATGGTTGGAGCTGTATCCAGCTATGAGGATAAAGCAAACTCCGACATTGTTATGAACAGCTTGCCGCTGACCAGAAAAGCAATCGTGCTTTCCAAATATCTGTCGATCTTAATATATTCACTGATTGCTATTCTTGGTTATATGGCATTAACCCTTATTCTCACAGCAGTTCGCGTGCCTGTCAGAATTCCTCCTATTACATTGGAAAGCCTGGGAGCTGCTTTGGCAGGAGTTATGCTGATGAATGGCATCTACTACCCTGTTTACTTTAAGTTTGGTTATGCAAGGGCTAAGATTCTCAGTTTCATACTCTTCTTCCTTTTCTTCTTTGGCACCATGATTCTGATTGAAGCAGCAACGAACAATATGCCGGACAGCTTGCTTAAGTCTGTCATAGCCAGTTTAAGCCAATTTAAGGATATGCAGATATTTATTCTTATAGTTGGAGCAGCTTTGGTTTTCCTGACAATATCTTTTATACTTTCCGTCAGAATTTACAACAGCCGGGAATTTTAAAAATTCCTTATACACTACCGGGAGGGATGAGATATGCTGCCAAAAAGTGCAGAAAAAGTACAGAATACCCTTAATGAGCTTGGTTATGAGCTTAATGTAATAGAATTATCGGACTCTGCACGCACGGCTCAGGAAGCAGCCAATGCATTAGGCTGCTCTGTAGACCAAATAGCCAAGTCATTGATTTTTAGAGGCAAGACATCGCAAAAACCAATTCTTATTATAACAAGCGGCTCAAACAGGGTTAATGAAAAATTATTCAAAGATCGAATCGGTGAGAAGTTAGAGAAAGCAGATGCCGATTTTGTTTTAGAACATACCGGCTTTGCAATAGGAGGCATTCCACCCATTGGACATAAAAATGCTATTACTACATTTATAGATGAAGACTTAATGCAATATGATGAAATATGGGCTGCTGCAGGAACACCCAATACAGTATTCAAGCTTTCATCTGCCGTCCTTGCAGAAATTACAAAGGGGACTATAGTAAACGTAAAATAAAATTGTCATTTATCTTTGATTCTGATAGTATATGACATATAAATAAATTAAGGCTTACTTATCTTTTATTTCTGCGAAGGAGGGGCAATATGAACAACTTAATGAAAGCCATCACCTGGCAATACCCCGAAGAGATTCCCGTATCTGTTGGAATCCTGCCGGCTGTATGGCTTAAGCATGGCGAGGAATTTGTCAAACTGGCAAAAGAGTACCCGGATCTGGTCCCGATAATCCCTGATTTGAATAACATTGATGTATACATACCTCGAACTTACCATGCTGGCACCTTCACTGATGAGTGGGGATGCGTATGGAGCAACTTAACTGAAGGAATGGAATCCATTGTAACCGGTCATCCTGTGCCAAACAGGGAGGACATTTTAACCCTGGAGATCCCGCCTAACCGCGACGGCAGGCTGCCCCATGGCTTTATGTACTTAAGGCTTCTTGACTTGCGTGGATTTGAAGAAGCAATGATGGATTTTGCTGAAGAATGTGAAGAACTGCAAATCCTGATTGATAAAGTGCTGGAATACAATTGCCGGCAAATAAAAGCAATACTGCCAAATGCACCGGAACTGGTTGTATTCGGTGATGATCTGGGTATGCAGAATGGGCTGGCTATCGGCCCTGATAAATGGAGAAAGTATCTTAAACCCTGTTACATGAAAATGTACCAGATGGTTAAGAAGACAGGAAGATATGTATATATGCATTCAGACGGTATGATATATGAAATCATACCTGACCTTAAAGAATGCGGGGTAGATATGATAAATCCCCAATACCGTGCAAATGGCCTTGAAAACCTGGAGCGGGTATGCAAGGGCAAAATAGCTGTTGATTTGGACCTGGACAGACAGCTGTTTCCCTTTGCTACTCCTTCGCAAATTGACGATCATGTAAGGGGAGCAGTTGAAACCCTGTATCTTCCCCAGGGAGGCCTGGCTGTTAAAGCCGAGATTGGTCCTGAAGTACCATTAAACAATGTAGCTGCAATTTTTGATGCTTTAAGAAAATATAAGCATTATAAGGGCTGAATTTCTTAAGAAAAATAAATGATATAAATTTCAAGTCTCAATCGAGTAGGAGGTAGGTGATAAATTCACCTACCGACCTCTCACACCACCGTACAAACGGTTCACGTATACGGCGGTTCCTTAGTTTACGCAGACTTTACGATAATAATCAGAAAAGAATAGGT
>DUSN01000069.1 GCA_012842605.1 Clostridiales bacterium | reverse complement strand
CGGCCTCAACCGAATTCTGCCACGGGGTACCTCTGGCTCAAAATCCTGGATTGCCATGGGTATTATGGCTCACAACCTATGGAAGCTGGCCCAATTATGATATTTAAGGGTTAGTAGGGACAAAAAAATCATAATATGGGCGAAGCCTTATCCGGATAATCATAATACCTGTTCGTTTTAATTACAATAAATGGAGTGTAACATCTTAAAGTACGACTTTTTCAATGGAAACTAGTTAACTCCTCTGCATAAGGAAAAGGCAACTTAATGTGAAAGAAGCAGAAATGTTCAATTGCAAAGAAAAATATCAAAGACATAGACAGTGAAATTTCAGGCTAATTGTCAACCGCATCACCTAATTAAGTTGACAATCTGAAATCGCTTCCTTATAATCAAAGACATATATATAAAATTTTTATATGTTTTTTTATTATTTAAGAAGGGTGTGCAAAACATAATGAAAACAAAAGATATTGTCCTTATAGCATTATTTGCAGCATTGACTGCTGTAGGCGGGTTCCTTAACATTCCAACTCCTACGGTTCCCTTCAGCTTGCAATTTTTGTTTTGTGCCTATGCAGGTGTTCTATTGGGGGCAAAAAGAGCATTTTTGTCCCAGATGCTTTATCTGGGAATAGGTCTGGCCGGCATTCCCGTTTTTACCAAGGGCGGGGGTATTGGCTATGTATTTCAACCCAGTTTTGGATTTTTATTGGGTTTTGCTGTTTGTTCGCTAATAATCGGGTTAATTGTCGGACGTGATGCAAAACCGGGTATACTAAAAATACTGGCAGCTGTCCTTTTGGGATTGCTGGCTACATATGCAATAGGCGTGCTGTATTTGTATTTTATTACAAATTATATGGCTTTGCCCGGCAAAGAAATTGACCTAATCACAGCTGTAAAATGGGGAGTTGCACCGTTTATTTTGTTTGATATGATTAAAGTTGTCATTGTGGCAGTAACCAGTGTTAAAATACTGCCTGTGCTGAATAGGCTTAATTGATTTTTGGTTTTGTTTTCTATATAATGTACATTATGAAACAGGAGGTTTTTCAGAAATGGAAGGAAAAACCATAGCTCACTCCAGGGCTGTAATGTCTCAGATTGTGCTTCCCAGTCAGGCTAATCCTGCCGGCAATGTCCACGGCGGTGAAATCATGAAGATGATGGACAATACAGCATATGTGGTTGCAGCCAGGCATGCCCGTACTAATATTGTTACCGCCCGGGTGGACGAGCTTCAGTTCCATACGCCAATTTATGTAGGTGCTCTGGTAACCTGCCGGGGTGAGCTGGTATATGTTGGCCGTACTTCTATGGAAGTTTTTGTAACTGTGGAAGCTGAGTATCTGCAGCAGGAAAAGCCGCCGGAAATTGCCCTTACTGCGTATTTTACCATGGTGGCATTAGATGATAATGGTGTACCATGCCCGGTACCTCCTTTGATTCTCACTACCGGGGAAGAAGAGGAACGCTATAACATGGGCAGGCAGCGTTATTTGCGATACAAGTCAAGTCAAAGGAAACAGGAGAATGCGGAAAAATAACACCTGTCATAAAAATTTACATAAAAAAGGAGTATGAACTGTGAAAGACATTAATACCACTACAGTTAAGCAAATTTATAGACAACCCCAGGAATATTTTAATAAGAGGCTTACCCTTGCGGGCTGGATCAGAAGCAACAGGGACTCTAAGGCATTTGGTTTCATTGAGCTCAATGACGGATCTTTTTTCAAGAATATACAAATTGTTTTTGAAGAAGAAAAATTGGATAATTTCAAAGAGGTTACCAAACTGGGAGTTGGCAATGCCATTATTGTAGACGGCATACTTGTGGAAACGCCCAATGCCAAGCAGCCCTTTGAAATCAAGGCTGAGAGTATACAAGTGGAAGGTTATTGCCCTTCTGAGTATCCCCTTCAGAAAAAACGCCACAGCTTTGAGTTCCTGCGAACCATCGCACATTTGCGCCCAAGAACCAATACCTTTTCAGCAGTATTCCGTGTGCGCTCGATTCTGGCCTATGCCATCCATAAATTTTTCCAGGAGAGGGATTTTGTATATGTCCATACTCCTATTATAACAGGCAGCGATTGTGAAGGGGCCGGTGAAATGTTCCGGGTTACCACGCTGGATTGGAACAACTTAACCAGAAATGATAAGGGTGAAATTGATTTTTCAGATGATTTCTTCGGAAGGGAAACCAATTTAACAGTCAGCGGTCAGTTGTCGGCGGAAGCTTATGCCATGGCTTTCAGGAATGTATACACCTTTGGGCCTACCTTCCGTGCGGAAAATTCAAATACACCCAGGCATGCAGCCGAGTTCTGGATGATTGAGCCTGAGATGGCATTTGCGGATCTTTATGATGACATGGCACTGGCTGAAGACATGATAAAATATATTTTCTCTTATGTCCTGGAGCATGCACCGGAAGAGATGGAGTTCTTCAACAAGTTTATTGACCAGGGTTTGCTTGACCGTCTGAACAATGTTATAAACTCGGAATTTGCCCATGTTACCTATACTGAGGCTGTGGAATTGCTGAAAAAGAACAACGATAACTTTGATTATAAAGTAGAATGGGGTACAGATTTGCAAACAGAGCATGAACGGTATCTGACCGAGCATGTATACAAGAAGCCTGTTTTTGTTACAGACTATCCCAAGGAAATCAAAGCCTTCTACATGCGCCTGAATGACGATGGTAAGACTGTAGCTGCAATGGATCTTCTTGTTCCCGGCATCGGTGAAATAATCGGCGGAAGCCAGAGGGAAGAACGTCTGGAAATATTGGATCAAAGAATACGGGAATTGGGAATGAAAGAGGAAGACTATTGGTGGTATCGTGACTTAAGGAAGTATGGCGGTACCCGTCATGCAGGTTTTGGACTGGGCTTTGAAAGGGCAATTATGTACCTTACAGGAATGAGCAATATAAGAGACGTGATCCCCTTCCCAAGGACACCCAAGTCAGCTGAGTTTTAGACTAAAGGCAGCCTTCCGGCAGCCTGCGTAAATTTAAGCTTTGTTAAGAGCAGATGTTTTATTAGGTGGAAAGAAAAAGTATATCAAAATAGTAAGGGGAGTTTTGGGAGTGGCAACTTATAAAACAAGGGGAGTATGCTCCAGCATTATAGAGTTTGAAGTGGAAGAAGGAATACTCCATTCAGTCCGGTTTGAAAATGGATGTGATGGAAACCTGGAAGCCATCGGTCGTCTGGTAGAAGGCATGAGGGTTGTGGATGTGATTGAAAAGCTGAATGGAATCCAGTGCCAGGGCAACACCTCCTGCCCGGATCAGCTGGCTAAGGCACTTCAGGAATACCTGGCAGGAATATGAAAAAGATAATTTTAAAAGAAACGGCAGATAGAAGCCTGAATGAAGAATAGGCATTAATCAGACTAACAATAGACGTAAATTTATAATAAATGAGGGGGATTCGGCATGTTTGAGGAAGAACTGAAAAATCTGGAGTTTATATCAAAAGAGGTGGGTATTCCAATTGAGTATACCCAGGGCGGGGGCGGCAACACATCAGTAAAACTGAATGATGAATTGATGGCTGTAAAAGCCTCCGGCTTCAAGCTTAAACAAATTACTCCAGGCGAAGGATACGTAGTAGTGAACTTCAAAAATATAGTTGAATACTATAATCAGGTAGACTTAAGCCAGGACCGGGATTATGAAAAAGAAAGCACTGAATTTGTGAAAACCAATGTGGTGCATATGGAGGGGCTTAAGACATTAAGACCATCGGTAGAGGCCGGTTTTCATTCTATATTGAAAAAATATGTTATTCATACCCATCCGGTATATGCTAATATAATATGCTGTTCACAAAACGGCAGAGAGCTTATGGATAAGATTTTTGGCGAAGGGAATATAGCCGTTGCCTGGATTCCATACATAAACCCTGGTTTCTGCCTGACATTGCGCATCAAGGACGCAGTGGACAATTGCTTAAAAGAAACCAACCGTTTCCCCCAGCTGATTTTTATGGAAAACCATGGCTTAATAGCAACAGCTGATGATGCAAGAGAATGCGTAGAATTGCACAACATGGCTAATGACAAGATTAAAGCTTATTTTGGAATCAATGATACATATCCTGAATTGAAGCTTTTGAAATTAGATGAGAACAAATATGCAAGCAGAACCGAATACTTGATTAACTACTTTAAAAACAATAAAGTCAGCCCTGACTTTTTTGACCGGATTGTGCTGTATCCGGACCAGCTGGTTTATCTAAACGGCAGTCTTGCAGTAGACACCATGGACAACAAGCTGAACATAAACTCTGAAACAGGAGAAATTGTATACCTGACAAATGAGTCTGAAGCACAGACCATGGAAGAGACATTGCTGGCCTATGTTTATGTAATTGACAACATCAGCAGGCTGGGGCTGCCTATTAAATCGATGAATGAAAAGGAAATCGAATTCATAGCTAATTGGGAAAGCGAGAAATACCGCAAAAGCCTGGTTAAGGATTTGGGTAAATAACCTTAACGCCTTTGCCCGCTATCTGGGTTTCCCAGTCGCCGGGCAGCGGGGTATCGGAGATCAGGCAGGTGATATCCTCCAGATGAGCTGTAGCGATGTATCCTACCCTGTCAAACTTAGTATGATCGCAGAGGAAAACGGCTTCTGTGGAGTGCTGTATCATAAGCCTTCGTATATTAGATTCCTGTTCGTTTGAATCGGTAGCGCCCAACCGGGGGGAAAAACCCTTGCAGGAAAAAAACACTTTATCGGCATGATAACTGCTGACAGCATTTTCAGCAGCCTTTCCTACACAGGAAAGGCTTTTTCTTCTTACAAATCCACCGGTGGATATAAGGGTTATGTCATCACATTGAGCAAGTTCTAAAATGATTCGTTCTGCATTAGTGATGACAGTCAACCCTTTTTTTTCTTTTAGATGCCTGGCAACATAAAGAGAAGAGGTACTGGCATCCAAAAACAAGGTGTCCCCGTCTTTAACCAGAGAAGCAGCCATTCTTCCTATTTTGTTCTTGCCCTTGATATTGATGCCTTCCCGTATCTCCAGTGAGGCTTCCGATTTAATATCGTCAGCCAAAACTGCACCACCGTGGGTGCGGATAAGCAGACCTTGCCCTTCCATAACTTTTAAGTCACGGCGGATGGTTTCCTCGGTAACCTGGAATATAGCCGCTGCTTCCTGAACTGTTATACTCTTTTTATCATGCAAAAGAGATAAAAGACTGTTTCTTCGCTCTATGCCAAACACAACTGCACCTGCCTGTTTTTTATTAATCAGAGTTAATAATAAGAATTTATTCACAATACAAGGATATTTTTGATGCCTGATTGATGTTTCAGTGCTTGATTTTACTTATTATCCCGGAATCTGCTCAAACCAATATTTTTATATACTTTAATCCGTTCCTCCAGGTCTGGGTATTTTTCAATGGTTTCTTTAGAGAACAGCCCCCTGCTTTGGTCTTCTGTTGCAGCCAGTTCATGGCCTATCAAGGCCCAGGTGGAATCAAACAGGTTGCGGTATTTTTCATCCCGCATGGCTAAGCAGATAAAGGACTGTCTTGAGGAGTTGATATCCTCGCCGCTGATCTGGAAAAAGCCATGTCTTTGGCATAATGCTCTAACCCGGTCCAGCTGCTGATGGGTATTTCTTGAGGGCATATAGGTAACCGCATTGAATTTCAGGTTTTTCAATACATCAAATAATTCATCCAAGTAATCATCTTCAAATTTCTGAGGCTTTTTGTCTCCGGTAACCGAATCCCCTACATCACCCAGGTACGCATAGGCCGAGATGGCACCTATTTCTTCTGACAAGGCTATTATGTCCCGTACATCAGGGCATTCATCGGTTGCATCAATGTAAAAAGATGCTACCATTTCACCTTTCAGCAAGCCTAATAAATCATAGTCGTAATGCGGATTGGATTCATCAGAAAGATAATTTCTTATTTTCTTGCTTATATTAAGCTTAAGATTATTTTCAAGATAATCAATCAATGACTGACCCTTGCCGTATATCTGTATGAGCCGCAGGGATAAAGCATACAGAATATGCCGTTCTGTTATGCTTCCTCCATTGTTATATTGGGAAAGAGGAATTACATCCCGGCCAAAGTCCAGAGCGAGGCTGGGTTGTCCGGTTAACTCATTTATTTTCTCCACCATTTTGCGGTTGCGATTATTGCGGTATTTCCTGTAAGGCTTAAAGTAATCCTGCACTGTCTTTATCTGTGTATGGGGAATCCCATGAAGAGCCACATATGCTACAGAATCCTGATCCGGGTTGTTGATGCGCCTGCCTTTCAGGGGAGTATTTGAAAAATCCACCCTGCATTCTACTCCAATAGTAGTGGCAACACCAACAATTTTGCCGGCTTCGATGAATTCCTCCGCACCGCTGATGGAATCATGATCCATAATGCCTGCAGTGGCCAGGCCAGCCTGATAGGCCATCCAGACTGCCTTTGCAGGGGAATAGGGAGAGAAGGAAAAGGTGGTGTGAATATGATTATTCACATCATTTCCGGTTTCCGGGCGTTGAAGCTCGCCTGCCTGAATCTTGTCTGCCAGGCGGCGAAGACTATCAAGTCTTATGCAAGGGTCTTTATGATTCAGATTCTGCAGAAGTTGAGCTGTGTCACTGTTCATTATAAACCTCCGTTTTCTTAAGGTTTTATCTCATTTCCTGACCACCGGTGACGTTTATAGCCTGGCCTGTCATGTAGCTTGCTTCGTCTGAGGCAAGGAATACCATGACATTGGCAACGTCTTCATATTGGCAGCTGCGGCGGAGCGGTACCTGATCCAAATATTTCTGGCGCACTTCTTCCTCGGTTATGCCTTGATTCCGTGCATACTGCTTAAACAGGCTGTTGGTCCACAGGGGCGAATCCAGCAGGTTGCCGGGGCAGATGGCATTGACACGGATTCCGTGTTCAGCCAGCTCTAATGCCAGGCTCTGTGTCAAGCCTATTCCGCCGAACTTGGAAGCTGCATAGGCTGAATTTTTATAGGAACCCTTTTTGCCGGATTTGCTGTTTATTTGGATGATGTTGCCTTTTTTATTGGGAATCATAACCCGTGCTGCAGCTCTGGCGCACAGGAAGTAACCAACCAGGTTGACATCTATCATTTTCCGCCATTCAGCCGCAGTGAACTCAGTAACGGGCTTGGCTATCAATATGGCTGCATTTGATACCAGTAAATCCAAGGTACCGAACTTCTGAACAGTAAAGTCCACCATTTGCTCTACCTGTTCTTCATTGCATACATCAACTTGAAATGCAGCGCTGTTTTTTAACGATGCAGCTACTGCTTCAGCAGCCTTTAAATTTATGTCTGCTACCACTACATTGCAGCCTTCCTGATCAAGTCTCCTGGCCAGGGCTTCTCCCAACCCTTGACCTCCTCCGGTAACTATGGCTGTTTGTCCTTTTAATCTTTGAAACATTATTGAACCCTCCTTAAGCCTAATAAAATGCATTTGCTTTGTATAATGCTTATTTTTTCTTGAATATGGTGATAATAGACCAAATCAGAAAATCAAGTGATTTAACTGAATTATCTTAGCAGTATCATAATATAAAATGGTAAATTTCAATTTACATTATATAATATATGTTGATTTATGTCCATATGCATTATTTATATGTTGGAATGTGTTGATTTTCAAGTATGTATATGGTAATATGAGAATAAGTCAACATGTATATTAGTTTGACCAATATTAATTCTCAAATATGGAGGTGCGGCATTTCCTATGAAAACAAAAGCAGTACGATTGTATGGCAAGAATGATTTAAGGCTGGATGAGTTTGATCTTCCTGAAATAAAGGATGATGAGATACTGGCTCAGATTGTATCTGACAGTATTTGCATGTCATCATATAAGGCTGCTATTCAGGGAACTGATCATAAAAGAGTTCCTAAGGACATAGACGTTAATCCAATAATAATCGGGCATGAATTTTGCGGTACAATAATAAAAGTCGGCAAGAAGTGGGAGAACCAGTACAAGCCCGGACAGAAATTTTCTATTCAGCCTGCACTGAACCAAAAAGATGACCCTTTTGCAGCACCCGGATACTCATTCCGATATATCGGCGGATGCGCGACTCATATTATCATTCCCAATGTGGTAATGGAGCTGGGATGCCTGCTGCCATATGAAGGGGAAGCTTTTTTCTATGGTTCGCTTGCTGAGCCAATGTCCTGCATTGTAGGGGCGTTCAGGGCGAATTATCATACAGCACCCGGCAGCTATGAACATCAAATGGGTGTTAAGATAGGCGGCAATATGGCAATTCTGGCCGGTGTAGGCCCTATGGGGCTGGGGGCAATCGACTATGCCCTGCACAACGAAAGAAAGCCAAAGCTTCTGGTTGTAACTGATATCAATGAAGAAAGGCTGGCCCGTGCTGCTTCCATTTATACAGTTGAAGATGCAGCAAAAGAAGGGATCCAGTTGGTTTATGTAAACACTTCATCACCTGATAAGGGTGTGGATTACTTGATGAGCCTGACCAATGGCAAGGGCTATGATGATGTATTTGTTTTTGCACCGGTAAAACAGGTGATTGAAATGGGTGATCAGATTTTAGGTTATGACGGCTGCCTGAACTTCTTTGCCGGACCGAGTGATTCAAAATTCTCCGCTAATTTTAACTTCTACAATGTTCATTATAATGCTACTCATATTGTAGGTACCAGCGGAGGCAATACCGAGGATATGAAGATCTCCCTTGAGATGATGGGCAAGGGCTTAATCAACCCAGTTTCCATGATCACCCATGTGGGAGGACTAAACAGTGCTGTGCAAACTACCTTAAATCTGCCCAATATCCCCGGTGGCAAGAAACTTATCTATACCAATATTGAGATGGAACTGACTGCTATTGCGGATTTCCGAGAGAAAGGCAAGACTGATCCGTTCTTCGCAAAACTGGCTGATATTGTAGAACAGAATAATGGATTGTGGTGTGCTGAAGCAGAGAAATACCTGCTGGCAAGTTCAAAGCCCATTTAACTTGATGTATCATGGATGGCAGCATTCCGGTCAACGGATTGCCGCCATCCATTTCATCGTATGGAAAAATAGTTAACTTGTAAGAGATTCAGATTTGAAAATGTTAAAAATTTGTCATTTATTCCAAATTGTATTTAATATAAATTGTATTAATTGCAATTTATGCTAATTTCAAAATTAAATTAGTTACAAAAATGTATCTATTGCATTTTTTAAATTATTACTAAATTACAGTAAGGAGGGGTTATATGGCTGAACCGGTTATCATGCCAAAACAAGGCCAATCGGTAGAAAGCTGTATCATTACCAAGTGGTACAAGAAAAAAGGCGACAAGGTTTCCAAGGGAGATGTCTTATTTTCCTATGAAACCGATAAAGCCAGCTTTGAAGAAGAGGCACCGGTTGACGGGGTTTTACTTGATGTTTTTTTTGAAGAAGGTGATGATGTTCCCTGCCTTCTCAATGTTTGTGTTATAGGTCAGGAAGGAGAAAGCACAAAAGAGTTTAATCCTAACCTGAAGGAAGATAAAGAAACAGCTGATATTGAGACTGAAAGCAAAGCTGAATTGAAGGACATATCTGGCAGCACTTCACAGGCAGCAGATGAGAAAACCGAACAGAAAGCACCTGAACTTCAGGCAAAAGAAGCTGCTGAAATTAAAATTTCTCCGAGAGCAAGAAATCTTGCAGAGAAGGTTGGCGTGGATTACCGCTATGCTGAACCCAGCGGCCCATATGGCAGGATCATAGAGCGGGATATTATTGCTCTGCGAGATTCCGGTTACTTAATGACACCATCTGCCAAGGCTGCTGCTTCGGGAATTCCGGAAGGTACTGCCGGTACAGGCCTGGGCGGCAGGGTTACTACAGCTGATTTGCAGGCACCAGCACCTAAAGCAGAGCCGGCTGCGCAGCCGGTTAAAACAGAGGAGAAGGTTATGTCCTCCGCAGGCTGGTTGGTTACCGAACCTAAGTATGACGAAGTTAAGGTACCTAATATACGTAAGGTTATAGCAAAAGCCATGCATCAATCTTTGAGTACAACAGCACAGCTTACTTTAAATACCAGCTTTGATGCAACGGATCTTCTGGCATACCGCAAGAAACTGAAGGAATCCAAAGACAGGCTGGGCCTGGCCAATATAACCATCAACGACATGATTCTTTATGCGGTATCCCGGACACTGCTGAATCACAGGGACTTAAATGCTCATTTCCTGGATGATACCATTCGTTACTTCCATAATGTCAACCTTGGCTGCGCCGTTGATACTGACCGGGGCCTGATGGTTCCGACCATATTTGAAGCAGAAAAACTTACCCTGAATGAGATTTCCATTCGAGCAAAACAGCTTGCTGCGGAATGCAAGGCCGGCTCTATTAACCCGGATTTGCTTAAAAACGGCAGCTTTACTGTAACAAACCTGGGAACATTGGATATAGAGAGCTTTACTCCTGTACTGAATCCGCCCCAGACGGGCATTTTGGGCGTAAATAATATAGTTCAGCGTGTTCGTGAGGTAGACGGAGAATACGAGTTCTATCCGGCTATGGGACTTTCACTGACTTTTGACCACAGAGCAGTGGACGGAGCACCTGCAGCCAGGTTCCTTAAAGAATTGAAGACCAACCTTGAAAACTTCAGCGTATTGCTTGCGAGGTGAAATATATGATATATGAACTGATTGTAATCGGCGGGGGGCCAGCCGGCTATCTTGCAGCGGAACGCGCCGGTCATGCGGGTTTGTCAACTCTCCTGATTGAAAAGCGTTCCCTTGGCGGGGTTTGCCTGAATGAAGGATGCATACCCACAAAAACACTTCTTTATTCAGCCAAGATCTTCGATAATGCTAAGCATGGCGGGAAATATGGCGTCACAGCTGCCGATGCAAAATTAGACCATAGGGCAGTGGTTAACCGTAAAAATAAGGTAGTAAGAAACCTGGTTGCAGGTATTAAGGCCAAGATGAAAAAAAACAATGTAACGGTTGTCCAGGGTGAAGGCCGCATAGCAGGACGCAGCTTGGAAGGTTATGAAGTAAAGGTCGGAGATACTTCATATACAGGCCGGAGGCTTTTAATTGCAACAGGATCGGTTCCGATACTGCCTCCCATCCCCGGTGTTAAGGAAGGACTGGAAACAGGCTTTGTACTTACAAATCGCGAGATTCTTGATCTGACTGAGGTGCCTGCCAAACTGGTGATAGTAGGCGGCGGTGTTATTGGGCTGGAAATGGCTTCATATTTCCAGTCTGCAGGCAGCAATGTAACTGTCATAGAGATGCTGGATCATATTGCAGGCAATACTGATGCCGAGATCTCTCAGATATTGCTTAAAAATTACCAGAAAAAAGGAGTACGATTCCTTCTAAACTCCAAGGTGACTAAGATAGAGCAAAATGCAGTAATATGCGAATCCGGCGGACAAACTTTCAGCGTAGAGGCTGACAAGGTGCTGATGAGCATAGGCAGAAGAGCTGCTACTGAAGGGCTTGGGCTGGAGACAATCGGGGTTGAACTGGAACGTGGGCGCGTAAAGACAGACAGCAAATGCCAGACCAATGTGCCCGGAGTATATGCGGCAGGTGATGTTAATGGTGTATCAATGCTTGCACATACTGCTTACAGGGAAGCTGAGGTTGCAATAAATAATATACTGGGCAAAAAGGACATAATGCGATATCATGCCATTCCTTCTGTTATCTATACCAATCCTGAAGTTGCAGGTGTAGGAGAAACTGAGGAAAGTGCCTCGAAAAAAGGAATAGAATTCGAAGCGGCCAAGCTGCCCATGATGTACAGCGGCAGATATATGGCGGAAAACGAAGGCGGCGATGGTATTTGCAAAGTCCTGGTGGATAAGAAGCACAGAAAGCTGATCGGTGTGCATATGATCGGCAACTACTCTTCTGAGATTATTTATGGTGCCGCACTCATGATTGAATTAGAGATGCGTGTAGATGATGTCAAGGAATTGGTGTTCCCACATCCCACTGTCAGCGAGATTATCAGGGAAACCATTTTTGAGTTATAGAAAGTGAGGTTTAAGTCATGCCAAAATCACAGTTTATTGATCCCGCTGAGGTCAGGAAGAGCGGATATATAAAGTTTAAGGACATTCCTGTCAACCAATATAATAAAACCATTGAAGAGGAGAAGTCCAGTTTTTCGGACGAAGACTTTCTCCGTATCTACAGGGACATGGTCATCATTCGTGAATTTGAGACCATGCTCAATACAATAAAGACCACCGGGGAATATCACGGAATCAAATACAACCATCCCGGACCGGCTCATCTTTCCATAGGCCAGGAAGCTGCTGCTGTTGGTCAGGCTTATATCCTTGACAAAGACGATTTCATTTTCGGATCTCACAGAAGCCACGGCGAAATCCTGGCTAAGGGACTGTCTGCCATTGAGAAACTGAGTGATAAAGAGCTTATGGATATAATGGAAAGCTTCTTTGACGGCGCTATTCTGAGAGTGGTAGAGGGCAGGCAGAAGAACAAGAACAACGTAAAGGAACTGGCAATCGACTTTCTGATTTACGGTACCCTGGCTGAGATTTTTGCGCGGGAGACCGGCTTTCATAAAGGGCTTGGCGGTTCCATGCATGCATTCTTCATACCCTTCGGAATTTACCCAAACAACGCTATCGTAGGCGGCTCTGCTGATATTTCTGTAGGTGCGGCATTATACAAAAAGATCAACCGCAAAAAGGGTATTGTCATAGCCAATATCGGCGATGCATCCTTAGGCTGCGGACCGGTATGGGAAGCCATATGCCTGGCTACCATGGATCAGTACAAGAAGCTTTGGGATGAACCCTACCGCGGCGGACTGCCTTTGATTATAAACTTCTATAACAACCTGTATGGCATGGGCGGACAGACATATGGCGAAACCATGGGCTATGAAATCCTTGCCAGGCTGGGAGCAGGCGTCAACCCTGAACAGATGCATGCAGAAAGAGTGGATGGCTACAATCCTCTGGCTGTCATAGATGTCATGAAGAGGAAGAAAAAGATACTGGAAGAGAAAAACGGTCCGGTGCTACTGGATACGCTGACCTACCGGTTCAGCGGTCATTCACCTTCCGATGCATCCAGCTACCGAACTAAAGAAGAACTTGATGCCTGGTTAGCTGCAGATGCTATACCCGCTTTCCGTGCTAAACTGGTGGAAGCTAATGTAGCTGCTCAGGACAAGTTTGACGAAATTGCAGAAACAGTTAAGGAATTGATTATAAAGGCATGCACTCTTGCAACTGATGACAAGGTATCGCCCAGAATGAACCTGATTGCCAACCCGGATCAGATCGCAGATTTGATGTTCTCCAATAAAAAAGTGGAGAAAATGGAAGATCGCGAATGCGAGGTGCTGATTCCCAAAGAAGAAAATCCAAGAGTCATCCAAATCAGCAAAAAGGTGCGTACTGCTTTCCAGGATGGGAAACCGGTACCGGCCAACCGTGTATATAACTTGAGAGATGGTATATTTGAAGCTTTGATTGATAAATTCTATACTGATCCGACTCTGATTGCCTATGGCGAAGAAAACAGAGACTGGGGCGGCGCATTTGCTGTTTACAGGGGACTTACAGAGTCTCTGCCATATCACAGGTTGTTTAACTCCCCCATCTCAGAGGGTGCTATAGTAGGCTCGGCAGTCGGCTATGGCATGTGCGGCGGCAGAGTGGTTGTGGAATTAATGTACTGCGACTTCCTGGGCAGAGCCGGTGATGAGGTATTCAACCAGCTGTCCAAGTGGCAGGCAATGAGCGCCGGACTATTGAAGATGCCTGTTGTTCTGCGTGTTTCCGTAGGCTCCAAGTATGGTGCCCAGCACTCTCAGGACTGGACATCCCTGTGTGCCCACATACCGGGATTAAAGGTTGTTTTCCCGGCTACTCCCTATGATGCAAAAGGCTTGATGAACAGTGCGCTGGCGGGCACCGATCCGGTTGTATTCTTTGAAAGCCAAAGAATATATGGTATCGGCGAAATGTTCCATCCGGGCGGTGTTCCTGAAGGATACTACGAGGTACCCATCGGTGAACCTGACATTAAGAAGGAAGGCAAGGATATTACCATTCTGACAGTAGGAGCCACCCTCTATCGCGCTTTGGATGCAGCCAAGATTCTGGAGGAAAAATACGGACTGTCAGCAGAAATCATAGATGCTCGAAGCTTAGTGCCATTCAATTATGACATAGTATTG
This sequence comes from Clostridiales bacterium, assembly GCA_012842605.1. Classification (GTDB taxonomy): domain Bacteria; phylum Bacillota; class Clostridia; order Caldicoprobacterales; family DTU083; genus DUSN01. The sequence goes on along the minus strand of DUSN01000069.1, from coordinate 51,893 downwards.
GAGTCCGTGCGAAAAACCGGCCGCATCTTATTGGCCAGCGATGCCTGCCAGAGGGGTTCTCACCTGAATGACATAGCTCAGAACATCAGTGAGCTTGCATTTGATTACCTGGATGCACCTCCTGTAGTTATAGGAGCACGCAACTGGATCACTCCAGCTCATGAGCTGGAAGAATATTTCTTCCCGCAGCCTGACTGGTTTATCGATGCCATCCATGAAAAGATACTGCCGTTAAAGGGACATGTGCCCAAAAATAATTTTACTCTCAATGAACAATTGCGAAATCATCGCAGGGGAGTGTAAAGACGTAAATAACACACTGCCGGCTGAGGTGATTGCCCCACTTGGCCGGCAGTTTTTTAATTATTAAAATTAGTGCATTATTATAAGCTCCTGTCTGGTTTTGGGTTTATTAGCTAACGCTATTGATATATAATATATTTGATTTACAAGAAAATTCTGGGAGGTATAATAATGACGAAAGCAGCTCTTGTTACCGGTTCAGGACGGGGCATCGGGCGCGGTATTGCTTTAGAGCTTGCCAGGCGGGGGTATGATGTGGTAATACACCACCGCAAGGAGCCTGAGGGCTCAAAGAAGGTAGCACAGGAAATTAGTGCTCTTGGCAGAAGAGCGGAAATCGTTGCGGGCGATTTAAGCGATATTGAAACCCCTGTACGTATCGTAAACCAGGCTTTTGATTTAATGGGCAGACTGGACGTGCTGGTAAACAATGCAGGGGTGACTATTTTCAGGCCGTTTCTTGAGATGGATCTTGAAAGGCTGCAGCATTGCTATAAAGTGGATTTTCTGGCTGCTTATCTTTGTGCACAGCGGGCTGCCCAGCTAATGGTTGAACATAATATCAAAGGCAGTATCATTAACATAACATCTGTTCACTATGAAAGAACTAATGACCGTGATTCCATATACGGCCCTATGAAGGCGGCCCTGTCAAGGGCTACTGAGAGCATGGCTTATGAACTGGCACAATATGGGATTCGTGTTAATGCTGTAGCTCCTGGTTTGACTTACCTTGAAGAAAACAAGGACTACTATAATGAAAGCAGGCTGGCAAGCATAAAAAATGCTATACCTTCCGGCAGAGTAGGAACGGTGCAGGATATGGCAAAGGCAGTAGCATGGCTTGCTTCTGACGAGGCTGATTATATTACCGGAATAACGCTGCGGGTGGATGGAGGAATGAACCTTATAATGACAAGGGCTTTGCATGACGGCAGGCAGATATTCTTTTAGTCTTTCTGCCATAGGAGGTTTTATATAATGAGTAAGCTGCAAATTCGAAATGTAAAAACTATTCTGACTGCTCCTGATGGAATTGCTCTAATAGTAGTTAAGGTAGAAACCACAGAGCCGGAATTGTATGGTCTGGGATGTGCGACTTTTACACAGAGGCCATTGGCTGTTTACTCTGCTGTGGAAAATTATTTAAAACCATTTCTTATAGGCAAGGACCCGCAGCGTATTGAGGATATCTGGCAAAGTGCAATGGTCAGCGCGTATTGGAGAAACGGCCCGGTACTTAATAATGCCCTTTCAGGGGTTGATATGGCATTATGGGACATCAAAGGCAAGCTTGCAAACATGCCTCTGTATCAGCTGTTTGGAGGAAAGTGCCGGGAAGGTGCTGCTGTTTACCGTCATGCTGACGGCCGTGACAAGGAGCAATTGGAAGACAGGGTGCATGCCCTTATGGAGCAGGGTTATCGTTATATAAGATGTCAAATGGGAGGTTATGGAGGGAAAGGCCATACCATCCATAAGACTAAAAATGCACATGACGGTGCCTACTATGATCCTCATGCCTATATGAGGAGTGTAACGGCAATGTTTGAGCACCTGAGAAACAAGTTAGGATATGAAATCCAGCTGCTGCATGATGTTCATGAACGTTTGGCTCCGATTGATGCTGTAAGACTGGCTAAGCAGGTTGAACCATATGAATTATATTTCCTTGAGGATGCACTTCCTCCTGAACAGATTGAATGGTTCCGTATAATCCGCCAGCAGACTTCAACTCCCATTGCCATGGGTGAATTGTTCAACCATCCCCTTGAGTGGACACCTCTCATTGTAAATCGCTTAATTGATTTTATACGAATTCATATAAGTCAAATTGGAGGCATAACACCTGCCAGGAAGGTTATAGCATTGGCAGAGAGCTTCGGCGTCCGCACTGCCTGGCACGGACCGGGAGATGTTTCTCCTGTAGGACATGCAGCAAATGTCCATCTGGATGTCTCCTGTTCCAATTTTGGCATCCAGGAATGGAGCGGCATGAACGATGCGTTGAAGGAAGTATTCCCAGGGTGTCCTGAAGTTGAAAACGGCTATGTATATCCAAATGACAAGCCTGGATTGGGTATAGATTTGGATGAAGAAAAGGCAGCCAAATATCCGATATCAAACGAACTGCCCAAATGGACTTTAGCCCGGCTGCCTGACGGGACTGCTGCAAGGCCATAACCTGAGACTGGAAAGTTCAGCTCTTGCTGCAAAATATTTTGAAATTAAGACTATGATCCATTTATGAAAGGCGGTTACTAAATATGAAAAAGGCTCTATACTACATAGGCACTTATACATGGAAGACCAGCAAAGGAATATACGGAGTATACCTGGATCCGGCTACCATGGAGTTTTCAGAACCACGGCTGATGGCAGAAGTGGCCTCGCCGACTTATTCGGTCTTTAATAAAGACAAAACTGTTATGTATACTGCATCTGAGCCTATAGACAATAGCAAAGGTGCAGTGACGGCCTACTCTATTGAGCCCTCAACAGGAGAGCTGAAGATGATAAATCAAGTTCAGGCACCAGGAAGGGGATTATGCCATATTTCCATAAATAACTCAAATACCTGGTTGTTTGCGGTTTCATATTCCGATGCTACGGTACAGGTTTATCCTATCCGTGACGATGGAAGCGTAGGAGAACTGGTATGTGTCAGAGAGCATGTTGGGAAAGGCGCTGATCCTACACGCCAGGAATCGGCTCATGCACATTTATCATGCTTGACGCCTGATGAGCAATACCTTTGTGTTTGTGATCTGGGAATTGATAAATTGGTTGTGTATCGTTTTAACTCCAAAACAGGACAATTGGATTATGATCAGAATATGACTGTGAATTTGCCGGCAGGATGCGGACCAAGGCACATGGTATTTCACCCCAATGGCAGATTGGCTTATCTGCTGTCGGAATTGTCATCACAGGTTTTTGTCCTGTCCTACCATCCGGAGAACGGCTTTACTGTGCTGCAAAGCATAAATACCTTGTACCAATGGGAAGGGTATTCCATAGCAGCAGCTATCCGCATTAGTGATGACGGTAAATTTCTTTACACATCCAACCGCGGAGAGGATAGTATATCAATATTTAAAATAGACGTGAATACCGGTCTTATTGAGCATATTGCCAATACCCCTGTTTTGGGCAGACATCCCAGAGACTTTATATTATCCGGTTCTCTTCTGATTTGTGCAAACATGGATACTGACAATATAACTGTATTTCAGGTATCAAAACAGTGCGGAACCTTTGTACCGGTTAAGGAAATAACCGGTGTCTCAAAGCCGGTAAGCGTTCTGGAATATCAATTGGCATAATCTTTAGCTGTACAGAAATGTCCCGCTTCTTAGTTATCAGGAGTATGACACTGTAAACTTAAGGCTGACAGTGATTTGCTGATTTCGATTATCTGCAGCTTTTACTTATATTGACGGAGAAGGCTTAGTATAATATAATTAAGTTAATACCGGCAGGAAGCCGGCCATAGCCCTGTACATATTGTGTACCTTATTTAGGGCTAAAAATAATACTGGGCTCAGCATTATTATCTGATCATGCGCATAAATTTACATTGTAAGATTACCACGAAGGAATCAGCTTTTATGAAAAAAGCAATACCTTCGTGTTTTTATTTTAAGGAGGGTTTTTATGAAGAAGTCTGCTACATTGCAATTGGTATTGGCAGCCATGTTTACAGCGTTAGGCATACTGCTGCCCGTTATTTTGCACCCATTCGGCATATCGGGGTCGGTGTTCCTCCCCATGCATATACCTGTGCTGCTCTGCGGATTTATTTTAGGCAGCAGGTATGGCGCTCTGGTTGGCCTGGTTGTTCCCCTGCTTTCCAGTGCATTTACAGGTATGCCGCCTCTTTGGCCCGTTGCGGTTTCTATGGCCTTGGAACTGGCAGCTTACGGTTTCTTCACCGGTTTTCTGTCAAAAAAGACAAACACGATAATTTCTCTTATTGGTGCCATGCTGGCAGGACGCGTTGTTATGGGTATAGCTAACCTGATACTCCTTGGAATCTCGGGCAAAACCTATGCACTATCGGCATTCTTGTCCGGGGCATTTATTACTGCTTTACCTGGCATTATTATCCAGCTGATTCTTATCCCGGCTGTTCTGTATGGACTGCGCAGGGCAAATGCAATAGAAGGGCTGTCTAATAATGAGTCGCTTTAATGGCGTACTTAATGCATCAGACTTCTCTGATGTTTTTACGCTTATAAGCAATTCTTTGGAGAAAAAGGACAAGGTTATAGCTGCTATAGACGGAAACAGCGGCGCAGGAAAAAGCTGCCTGGCTGATCTGATTGCAAGGCATTTTGAATGCAATATTTTCCATATGGATGATTTCTTTTTGCAGCCACACCAGCGTTCTCCTGAGCGCTTTCAGGAGCCCGGAGGCAATATTGATTATGAACGCTTTAAAGCAGAAGTAATAGACAACCTGATGACCTTAAAAGAATTCAGGTACCAATTGTATGACTGCAGTAAACAAGCGCTTACCGAATGGGTCCAGGTTGTCCCGAGAAAACTGAATATCATTGAGGGAGTTTACAGCATGCATCCGTCATGGAATAAAGAGTTGGATGTTAAGATTTTCCTGACTGTCAATCCGGAACTGCAGTTGAAGCGTATCCGCCAGCGCAATGGAGAGTTGCTTCTCCGGCGGTTTGTCCAGGAATGGATTCCTATGGAAAACTACTATTTTGAAGCCTGTAATATAAAAGAACAATGTGACCTGGTTATTGACACCGGTTTTCGATGATTAGTTCCTTAACTTTATCAATAACCAAAGATACATATTCAGAAAGGCTTAAGTCTTGTGTTCCCACCACATGGCTGTTGCATTTATTGCTTGGTATGAGAATTTTAACGGCTTTGGAGCCGCTGACAGCAGCAGCCATGCTTGGTGTAACCTCTCCTAATAAAGAATTGGCAACTATTATACCTATAGGACCGATTATTATGTCTGCATCAGCACTATTGTATATTACAGGGTTTTCACCTGTTGCGCCCATGTCTGCACCAGCTTTAAGCATGGTGGAAGTAGCTATGCTGTTAGTGCCTATTGCTATTATCTCCTGCTCGGGAAAGGCTGCCTTCAGTTGTTCTACTACAGCTTTTCCCATTTTACCGCCCTGACCGTCTATAACCAATAGTTTCATTTTAATCACTCCTGTATAGTCTGCATTGTATTATAAAGTCAAATTTGCCGGATAATTATTTGCTATAGATCATATTATTATGCATACATTTTCCTTAATACAAATTCTGTAAATCGGCTGGGGAAGAATCTTTTTAAGAAAACAAATGCTTTATATACGAAACCAACGGTTACCCTGACAGGAGGTTCATTTTTTCCAATCAGTTTCAGGATGACCCTGGAGATATCCTCTGGTTTTGCTCCATTCTTTTCATCCTTAATCATTTTTTCAATAGAGCTTTTGCATTTAGGGTAAACAGAATTTTCGAATTCCTTGCAGAAATACCGGTTATCTGTAAAACCGGTACGTGTATCACCCGGTTCCACGATTGCTGCCCGAATGCCAAAATCTCTGACCTCCATGCGAAGAGCTTCGGTGTAAGCCTCCAAAGCATACTTGCTGGCTGAATACATAGCCTGATAGGGAATGGCAAACTGGCCTGCTACTGAGCCGATATTAATAATCAAGCCTTTCTTTTGCTCCCGCATAATTGGCAGAACTTTTCTGCACATTCGATGAACACCGAAAAAATTGGTGTTTAATTGAGAATAGGCTTCGCTTTCAGATGTTTCTTCAATGGCACCTGAAATGCCGAAGCCTGCATTATTTATTAAAACATCTATTTGACCTTCCTGGCTCATTACATAATCCACAGCTTCTGCAACGGACTGATCATCACATACATCCAGTCTAACCATTTTAACAAAGCCTTTTGTAATATCATCTGCATAAGTGATGCTGCCGTTATCTGCCTTTCGGGATGTACCATACACTTTAAAGCCCTGCCTGGCCAGAAACTTAGCCGTTGCTTCTCCTATTCCAGAGGATGCGCCTGTTATAAGGACTACTTTTCCATAAGCAGATTTCATCGTTTTACCTCCGTTATAATATTAGTTTTGACAAACTGGGTTTTATATGTTACAAACAGTAAAAGTATAATTCTATTTGAAATATGTAAAATCCTTCATTGATTATATGGCGTTCCTGGAATAAAATTAATGTAATTAAGTTTGACTTTACGAAGAATACCATGCTGCGTTATCCGGTCTTGTTTTTTTACGGCAGGATTTTTTCATGGAGATACCGAATAAGATTTAAGTAAAGAGTACTGATATACATGATCATAACATATAAATACCTGATATTTGTGTTTGTTAAAATAATACAGGTGTAAGCAAGCAGGATTGGAATAAATAAATGCTGCATTGCTGTATGCAGCATGGTGTTTAAATAAAGAAAGGAAGGTAATAGGAATGAAATCGTTTTTTTGGGGCATCTTTCTGTTCTCATCTGGTGTGTTTCTGATATTGAAGCATTATTTCAACTGGAACATTCCTGCTTTCAGAGTAATAATCGGGCTTTTTCTTCTGTCCCTTGGTTTGTCTATCATTATAGGCGGGGTTGGCTACAGGGATCGGTCAAATATTATTTTTGACCAGGGCAGGATAAGCATTGATAAAGGCAGCAAGGACTATAATATTGTATTTGGACAGGGAATCATTGATCTTGAAAACGTTAAGGCAGAAGAAGTGGGGAAGAAGGTTGAGGTTAATACCGTGTTCGGGTCATCAGAAATAATTCTTCCAAAGTCATTGGCAGTGGAAATCAGGGCAAACTCTGTATTTTCTTCTACTAGTTTTCCTGACAATTCAAGCCTGTCCTTCGGTGATCGTAAATTCTTGTCTGATCCCCAGGATAAAGGTCAGCCTGATTTTATTCTGGAAGTCAATACCGTATTTGGCAATACAGTTATAAGGCACTGAAATTATCTTTTGTCGTTTCAAAGAGCTTAAGCAGAAAAATTTCAGGATATGCTGCATAATATCAGCTTGCTGGAAGTATAAACAGGACTAAATAAAGGAGAAGAAAAATAGCATAATCACAAAAAGAATGGAATGAACAAAAAGAAGTACTATCCATAGGGATAGTACCTCTTTTTTTGCTATTATCCAAACACCGATACCAGGTTATTGAATAAATCTTTGTTCTGCCGGATTTTCCCTTCGTTGCCCAGGACACATATATAATTATTTTTCAATACATCCTTTACCATGGAAGCAAGTGCCTGTATGCTCTTTGCGTCAGTGCTCAGGATTTCATCCCTTTCTCTCTGAATCTCTTCCTGGCTTAATCCTGTAAAGTAGTTAATTTCTGACTGCTCACCCTTCATTTGGGGAGTTAACGGAGTATCTATGCGGCTGATAGTACCGATGATGTATTTGTTCATCTCACGCTGGTCTGCTGAAAAGCCGGAAAGATACTCCACAAGTCCGTCATATGCATCCAGGGTTTCTTTTAAATTGGGATCCCGATAGGATGCAAAAAGCATCATACCGCTTCGCGTAAAGTTCACTGAAACGCCATAAGCGCCGCCCTGGATCCGTACCCTGTTCCACAGATAATCCAGATTGGCTATGGTGCGCAGCACTTGGAGGGTTCCGCTATATCCATATCCCATTCTGATAAAGCTGTAACCTTTGGCTACGTACTGTACCTTGCTCGGGGTAAGCAAGCCTTCATTAGCAGCATTGAGGCTGAATTCAAAGCTTGCTGCCGGCAGCTCACGCTGGGGCATGCTGTTTGCGAAGTCTTCAATAACTGGGATAAAATTAAGGTATTCTTCATCAGGCAGTGTAATGCCCACTGTCAGGCTGTTTTTCCGGAAAATAAGCTCTGCTGTGTTTTCCAGCTTTTGTATCAGCTCGTTGCTTCTTGCCTCAAAATTCCTTTCCAGGTCATTCAGGAAGTGATAATAAGCGATACCTGAATTCAATTCGGTATATTTTCCCGCAGGGGAGAAGTAAGAGCTTAAGCGGTTCAAAGCCATCATGTTGCCTGAATGATTGATAATCATCTCCATTCGGGAACGGACTTCCTGAATGATCTCTTTCAGGCGTTTTTTGTCCTGGTAAACAGTTGTTTTAATTATTTCACCAAGGAGCTCCAACAGTTTTGGAAGCTTGCTGATCAGCGCCTTGGAACGGATCATGAACTTGGGGACAAATGCTCCGTCCTTACCGTTTAAAGCAAGGGACTGAATGGAGAATTCTATCCCGCCGGTATGTATGTTTATCTCCTTGGCCAGTTCTTCATATTGGTAATTGTGTGTGCTTATCTTTCCCAATACATTAGTTAGCAGCCCCGCATATGGAATCAAATCCATTGGCACTGCACTGCTGTCAAACCAGAGGTTAAGATAAGCTATTCCGTTTGTAAACATCGGATGATGCAATATCTTTACTCCGGCTGCCTCCTGTTCAATTAGAGGCAGAACTTCTGCCTTGGGTTCAATATCCGACAGCTCAATCATGGGTATCTTCGACAGATCTTCAGGGGAATCCGGCTCAGACTGCTTTTTTCTAAGCTCGTGGGTGCTATAGATAATTTCCTGTATTTCTTTTTCACTTAACTTGGCTTTGTAAGTCTGGAGCATTTCATGGATCTCTTTTTCCTTTTCTTCTGCCAGGCCGGGTTTCGGTTTTACTATTACCATGCTGCTGTGATTGTTGTTAAGCAGGTATTTCTCTATCAATTGTTCGAACAACGGCTCGGTTAAGGCTTTTTTGATTTGCGCAAGGGTTTCTTCAAAACGCAGGTGCATAAGGGGATCTTCGTCGTACAGCCAGCTGTCCATGCAGCGTATTCCATAGACCAAACCTTTCGGGGTCCTGCCAAAGTCAGCTTCTCTTAATTTAAATTCCCTGTAGTTAATTGATGCTTCAACAAGCCTTTTATCAATTCCGCTGCTTACCAGATCTTTCAGAGTGCTTTCTGTTATTTTAAGGAAAGCTTCAGAATCGCTTTCATTGGCATCTTTTACTACTATGCTGAAGGATGGCTGAAGCAAATAATTATCAAAGCTTCCGAACACATCCTTGCCTATTCCTGCTTCCAATAGAGCTTTTTTTAGCGGTGCAGCCGGGTTTTCCAGCAGCAGATACTCCAGAATATTAAAAGCCAGATACAGATAAGGATCTGTTGACCTTCCCACGGAATAATTCAGGCTGAGATAAGTCTTGTCCTTGGGATTTTCATTGGCGGAAATGGAGTACTCCACCTCTACCTTGCGCATTTTGCTGAAAGGTGCCTGTTCCGGCAGTCTGGAATCAATTTCTGCCTTATCAAAGTGCTGTAGATATTCATCATTGAGGAATTTTAAATGAGCATCCATATCACCGTTGCCATACAGATATATATAGCTGTTGGAAGGATGGTAATATTTACGATGAAAAGCAATGAAATCTTCCTGGGTCAGGTCTGGTATGTAATCGGGGTCGCCTCCGGATTCATTGGCATAAGGTGTGTCAGGATATAATGATTCCTGTATCTTTCTGAATAAAACCTGCTCCGGAGAGGAAAAGGCACCTTTCATTTCATTGTATACAACACCCCTATAAGACAGCGGCTGGTCCTTGTCCTCCAGCTCATAATGCCAGCCTTCCTGCATTAGAATCTCAGGTTTGTTATAGATATTGGGATAAAACACAGCATCCAGATAAACATCCATAAGATTGATAAAATCCTTGTCATTACGGCTGGCGATGGGGTACATTGTCTTATCCGGGTAGGTCATTGCGTTAAGAAATGTATTGAGAGAGCCTTTAGCCAGCTCAACGAAAGGCTCTTTAACGGGAAACTTCCTGGAACCGCACAGCACAGAATGCTCCATAATATGAGGTACGCCGGTGCTGTCCGGAGGGGGGGTGCGAAATGATATGCAAAATACCTTGTTGTCATCATCATTTTGCAGATAAAGCAGGCGGGCACCGCTTTTTTCATGATAATACAGCCAAGCTGTTGCATTCAACTCCTTGACTTCCTGATGCTCCAGCAATCGGAAACCATGTGTCATTTTTTCATTATCCGGATTCATGACAGAACTCCTTTCAAAGCTGAATTTATCGCCTTATTTTACTTCTTGTTATTATATCCATATTATTATTCTACATTGCATTGGTTAATCCTTCCTTATTTCCTGCACTTAATCCCCAAAGGATATCTTTGCTCATATATTGATATAAAAGAGTAAAGATAACGGAGGTGTAGGTTATGGAAATCAGTAAAGATAATGTCTGCAAAAACAAGACAGCAGTGGCATATGTGCTGGGTGGCCCTTTGCGGCCTCAAATCAGCGGAGTAGTGTTTTTTCAGGATACGCTGGGCGGTACCCTGATAACCGCTCAAATATCCGGTCTGCCTGACTACCAGCCGGGCAGCAAAACAGAAGAGCCAGTTGGACCTTTTGGCTTCCATATACACGAATACGGCAATTGTGAAGTCGGTAATCCCAATGACCCGTTCCAGGCAGCCGGAGGCCATTGGAATCCTCTTGATCAGCCCCATGGGAACCATGCAGGTGATTTGCCGGTTCTGTTTTCCAGCAGCGGCAGAGCTTATATGAGCTTTTATACTAATAAATTCCGGGTTAATGAAGTAGTTGGAAAATCAGTTATCATTCATCAAAATCCGGATGACTACCGGACCCAGCCTTCCGGGAACTCAGGAAAACGGCTGGCATGCGGTATCATTGAATGGTCGGCATACTGAATCATAGCCGGTGATATATTGCAGAGGAGTCTGTAAGATAAACAGATTCCTCTTTTTTTTTTACCTTAAATTACGAATTTTTTGGATCTTTCAAAACTTATAAAGATAAATCCTGTAAGATGGTGTAGAATGTTAGGTAGAATAAAATTACAGGGAGGATATTGCATGCTGAATGAACTGAATATAGGAGTTATTGGTTTAGGCGGCCGTGGCTATAGCCTGCTCAGCACTATTTTGAATATGAAGGGAATCAAGGTAACAGCTGTATGCGATAATTATGCAGACAGACAGCAAATGGCTGCGAAATTGGTTGAAGAGATTGCAGGAAATGTTCCCAAATGCACCGGCAGCTATAAGGAAGTACTGGACATGAATAACATAGATGCGGTAGTCGTTTCTTCTTCATGGGCTGATCACATACATATTGCAATTGATGCTATGAAGGCTGGCAAGTATGCAGGCGTTGAAGTAGGAGGCGCATATTCCATAGAAGAATGCTGGGAGCTGGTCAAAACCCATGAAGAGACAGGCATCCCATGCATGCTGCTGGAGAACTGCTGCTACGGCAGGGAAGAACTGATGGTTCTCAATATGGTAAAGAAGGGCCTGTTTGGAGAGATCGTCCATTGTGAAGGCGGATATCGTCATGATTTAAGGTACGAGATTACAAACGGCAGGGAAAACCGGCATTACAGACTGGCTAATTATATGCATCGAAACTGCGAAAATTATCCTACCCATGAATTAGGTCCAATCGCAAAAATACTTGATATCAACCGAGGGAACCGGATGCTGACTTTAGTGTCAGTGGCCTCAAAAGCAAGGGGACTCAATGAATATATTCGAAATGTAAAGGGCAAAGATTATGATCTGGCGGATTATCAGTTTGCTCAGGGAGATGTTGTAACAACCATTATCAAATGTGCCCATGGTGAAACCATTACCCTTACCCTGGATACTACTCTGCCAAGGTTTTACTCAAGAGGTTTCCTGGTTCAGGGTACTAAGGCAATGTATATGGAGGACAATTATTCGCTGTTTATTGACGGTATTCATAACGAGATTGAGTTTAACTGGAGGCAGCAATGGGGTAATGTGGAAAAGTTTAGATCCCAGTATGAACATCCAATATGGCGGAATTTCAATCCTGATGAAAATGCAGGGCATGGCGGCATGGATGAATTGGTGCTGGCAGCTTTCTTTGACAGTGTCAGGAGAAAGGTCCAGACACCAATTGATGTGTATGATATGGCGTCATGGATGAGCATAACTGCTCTGTCAGAGCAATCCGTGGCTATGGGAGGCATGCCTGTTCCTATACCTGATTTTACCAACGGCAGATGGATTAAACGGGAACCTGCGCCTGATGGGTTCTATTGTCTGCACAAGGTAGATTAAAAATGTTAAATTTGGTGTATATATTAATTATTTTTTATATTGTTTTGTTTTATATAAGTGCTATAATAGTCCTTGTGGTTTGATAAACGCTCAGATTTGACCACAGCATATTTAGAGGGGGATATTAATGTCAGATAAGAAAGTATATAATATTGGCATAATAGGTTATGGCGGAATGGGCAGTTATCATCCGGAATTGGCCAAAGGAGTTGAAGAAGTCAAATTTGTAGGCTCTTATGATATAAAGGAAGAAAGACAGAAATTAGCCTGCGAAAGAGGCTTAAAGACATACGACAGCCTGGATGATCTTTTAGCAGATGAAATCATAGATATAGTTTTAATTGCAACCCCTAATGATGTACACAAGGAAATTGCCATTAAGGCAATGGAAGCCGGTAAACATGTTGTTTGCGAGAAACCGGTAACTGTAAGCTCAGCTGATTTGCAGGACATGATCGATGCTTCCGAGAGAACCGGAAAACTTCTGGTGGTGCACCAAAATCGCCGCTGGGATGAGGACTTCTTGACCATAAAGAAGATTTATGATGAAAAAATGCTGGGAGAGGTATTTGCCATTGAATCCAGGGTGCATGGTTCAAGGGGTATCCCGGGAGACTGGAGACAGGAAAAGGAACATGGTGGAGGAATGGTGCTTGACTGGGGTGTTCATATCCTTGACCAGGCATTGCTGATGGTAAATGAAAAGGTAAAAAAGGTTTATGCTACCCTGACTCATGTTACCAATCAACTGGTAGACGATGGTTTCAGAGCTGAGCTGACCTTTGAAAGCGGTTTGAAATATATTTTGGAAGTTGGCACCAGCAACTTTATCACACTCCCAAGATGGTACATGCTGGGCAATAACGGCACAGCAATTATTGAAAACTGGGGCATGGATGCCAGGGTTGTCTGTGCCAGGGGCAAGAGTGAAGAGGATATAGTGCCGGTAAGGACAGCTGCCGGATTGACAAAGACCATGGCACCTCGCAGAGATGATACTATTTCAGAGACGGTTGTTCCTTTAGTACACGGAAATATAAAGGAATTCTACAAAAATGTTGCAGCATACCTGTCCGGCAAAGAAGAGATAATAGTCAAACTGCCTCAGGTTATGAGGGTAATGAAGCTGATGGAAGCTATTTTCGAGTCGGCAGAAAAGCAGCAGGTTGTTGATTTTGAATAATACTGAAAAACCATAAACAGTATACTGTATAACATATAACAGCAAGCAGTCTCATGGCTCTTAGGGGAGATCATACGACACTGGTGAGGCCGGCTGATACAGACGAGTAAAGGCTGCCATTGATTTAATATTCAATGGCAGCCTTTTTGCATGCAGGCAAATATGATATAATGAAATGATATCTTATCTGGAAGGGATTATTTTATGCTTCAGATACCTGATTCTTTGATTATAAACTATAGTATGTCTCCCCAGGTTTACAGAAAAGGCGTGGAGTATTATCGCATGGGGAGAATTAAAAGTGTCCGGATTCTGGAGGATAAAATGGTCATATATGCCATTGTAAGGGGTTCACAGGATTATCAGGTGAGCATAGTTTTTAATGAAAATGGAATTTTTCAATCTGCTGACTGCACCTGTCCTGCCGGAAATAAGAATTGGGGGCATTGCAAGCATATTGTTGCCGTTCTGCTTCATCTGAAAAAATTAAAAGAAAAGGGCAAAATGCAAAAGGTAATGGAACGCAGGGTATCCAGGCAGATTTTTAAGCTTTTTGAGCATACACCTTCATTTAATAAAACAGCTGTGACCTTGATACCTGTGTATGAATTTAAACCCGCCTATGAGGATATATATGGAGTGTCTTCGCTGCTTTCTCTGCGAATAGGAATAGACAGGCTGTATGTTGTACGGAATATCAGCCGTTTTGTAGAGCAGGTAGTAAACGGGGAGGCAATTGAGTTTGGAAAAAGCTTTACATTTGATCCATACTGGCATGATTTACCAGATGAACATGGCACCTTATTCGGGTTTATCAAGGAAATTCATGAGATAGAACAAATGAGCACTAACAGTTATGGAAGCAAAAGCGGAATATTCCGCGATAAATACATCTGCCTGACAGATTCCCTTGTAAAACGGTTTTTTGCCCTGGTTGGGAATCAGCCCTTTGAAGCTGTGCTTTGCGGCCAGCCCTGCGGTAAAATTCAAATAAAGAATGAAAGAATACCGGCTGCCTTTTCTGTAGAGACCGAAGAAGACAGCCTGATACTTGAGATAAAAACCAAAGGAATGGTAATTCCCATTACTGCGGATCATTCGTTCATTATGGCAGGCAATGATATTTACCACCCGCCTATAGATCAAATAAGAAGCCTGACTCCTTTCCTGCGTATCATGAATCGTTCTGAAAGCAAGAAGCTTAGGTTTTACAATGAAGACAGGAACCGCTTTATATCAGAAATACTGCCCTTTGCTCAAAATGCCGGGTCAGTAAATATAAGTGAATCTCTGAATGACATTTTGATAAAGGAACCTCTTGCGGCAGAAGTTTATTTTGACCGGGATATTGGCGGCATTCAGGCCCGTGTAGAATTTCACTATGGAGATCGGGTGCTGAATCCGTTTGACAATCGCAGAAATGAAGCAGAGGATAACGGGAAGATTCTGGTCCGGGACATTGATGCTGAACGCAGCATCCTGGCGTTGTTTGAGCAATATGCGTTTCTTGTGCGGCCCGGCGGAGTTTATTTGGAAAATGATGACATGATCTTTGAATTTTTTCAGGATGGTCTGCCGCGGCTTGCTGAGCTGGCTGCAGTTTATTACTCTGATGACTTTAAAATAACCATACGTGACAGGATTGTTTACTCAGCAGGCATACGGCTTAACAGGAACACCAATCTCCTGGAATTTTCCTTTGATACCGGTGATATTGATCCGGAGGAGCTTTTGCGTATTCTTGCCGCATTGCGTGAAAAAAAGCGGTATTACAGGCTTAAGGACGGCACCTTCCTGTCCCTTGGCAGCAAGGATATTTTAGGACTGGCTGAGATAGTAGAGGATCTTGGTCTTAAGGATGCGGATCTGAAGGAAGAGTCAATAAATCTGCCCAAATACCGGGCTTTGTATATGGATCGCCGGCTTATGGAACTGGGGCTGGAGGATTATGAAATTCAAATAGATATAAAAAAATTGCTGTATGATGTGCAAAACCCCGGTGATATTCAGACAGAGCCCCCAAATAATCTGAAGAGTATTTTGCGTGACTACCAGCAATTGGGGTTCAAATGGCTTAAGACCTTGTCCTATTATGGACTGGGCGGTATTCTGGCAGATGATATGGGTTTGGGGAAAACCCTGCAAATATTAGCCTTGCTGCAGTCTGACAAGGAAGAGGGCTGCAGGGAGCCGTCCCTGGTTATTGCCCCTACCTCTCTTGTATATAACTGGGAAGATGAGGTGCAGAAATTTGTTCCCGGATTGTCAACACTAATAATCACCGGAACAAAGCATGAGCGGAAAAAACTGATTGAGAAGATACCTGATACCGATCTGGTCATTACATCCTATCCGCTGATACGCAGGGATAGAGAAGAATACCAGTCATATACTTTCCGTTACTGCATTATTGATGAGGCACAGCACATAAAAAACCCATTATCCCAAAATGCAAGAGCGGTTAAGTCGGTGAATGCAAAGCATAGATTTGCCCTGACAGGGACACCTATTGAAAATTCACTGACCGAGCTTTGGTCCATATTTGACTTTATAATGCCCGGGTATTTGTTCAGCCGTTCCAAATTTGCTGCTGAATATGAAAAACCTATTGTCAAGGATCATGATGAAGATGCAGCACAAAAGCTGGCAAGCCACATCAAGCCTTTTGTGCTCAGGCGGCTTAAAAACGATGTATTGAAAGAGCTGCCTGAGAAGATTGAAAGCAGAATGGTGGCAGAATTGACGGAAGAACAGAAAAAAATCTACCTGGCTTATTTAGCACGGGCCAGAGGAGAGATTTCTGCAGAGATTGAACGCTCTGGCTATGAAAGAAGCCATATTAAAATATTATCAGCACTTACGCGCCTGCGTCAGATTTGCTGCCATCCCGGCATTTTCCTGGAGAATTATAAAGGTGACAGCGGCAAGCTTCTTCAGATGGAGGAATTAGTAACCGATGCATTGTCCGGCGGGCATCGGATCTTGATTTTTTCGCAGTTTACCACCATGCTGAAACTCATAAGGCAGCGTTTGCAGAAACTTCGAATACAGACATTTTACCTGGACGGTGATACCGAGGCACAGGAACGGAACATGATGGTAAAAAGCTTTAACGACGGCGAGAAAGAAGTATTTTTGATTTCGCTCAAGGCAGGCGGTACAGGTTTGAACCTTACCGGTGCCGATACAGTAATACATTATGACCCATGGTGGAATCCTGCTGTGGAAGAACAGGCATCGGACCGGGCTTACCGCATCGGCCAGAAGAAGGCAGTTCATGTCATGCGCATGATAACCAGGGGAACTATTGAGGAAAAAATTGAGCGGTTAAAGGAGAAGAAAAAGTCTTTGGCTGACGCGGTAATTCAGCCGGGAGAAACCTTCATATCCAAGCTGACAAGGGAAGAGGTCATGGCACTGTTTGAGTAACATATTCCTGCTGCTTAAAAGGCGGGAGGATTCTTGCTGCTATGCTTAAGATATTGACATTTTTACTGCATTTTTTAAAATGTTTAAGTGTGGTAAATTTATGGACAGAACTGCAGCACCTGTTGTCAAAAAATCCTTGTGAGTTTGATTTAATATAATTTCAATTAACATTACTGGGAGGGAATTGGAGTGATTAGAGAAAGCGGCAGCATTTCTGTTAATACCGCAGATATTTTTCCAATAATTAAAAAATGGCTGTATTCAGATAAGGATATCTTCCTGCGGGAATTGGTATCCAATGGCAGCGATGCAATAGCCAAGCTTAAAAGGCTGGTTTCTCTGGGAGAAACAAGTGTCAGTCCTGAAGAAAATTATTACATAAAAGTGGTTCTCAATAAGAAGAATAAAACCATTCAGGTTATTGACAACGGAATAGGCATGACTGCCGAAGAAGTGAAAAAATATATAAATCAGGTAGCCTTTTCCGGTGCCAAAGAGTTTTTGGAGAAGTACAAGGATGAAAATGAAGCCAATCAGATCATCGGGCATTTCGGACTGGGCTTCTATTCTGCTTTCATGGTTTCAGACAAGGTGGAAATTGACACATTATCATATCTTGAGGGTGCTGAGGCTGTCAAATGGATCAGTGACGGGGGCACGGGCTATGAGATGACTGCATCGGAGCTCGAGACAAGAGGTACCATTGTTACACTGCATATTGCAGATGACAGCAAGGAGTTTCTGGATAAATACAAGCTTCGTACCATATTGGAAAAGTATTGTGCTTTCCTGCCTGTGGAAATTTACCTGGAAGATGCTGAAGAACAAAAGAAAGACAAGTCAAAATCCAGGAAAAAAGACGGTGAAGCCGGCGAAGCTGATGAAAAGGAAGACCAGCCCAAGCCCATCAATGATACCCATCCTCTATGGCTGAAAAAGCCTTCGGAATGCACAGAGGACGAGTACAAGGAATTTTATCGCAAGGTTTTCATGGACTTTCATGAACCGTTATTCTGGATTCACCTGAATGTGGATTATCCATTCAACCTTAAGGGTATTCTGTATTTCCCCAAGCAAAGGAACGAGATAGAAAACCTGGAAGGGCAGATAAAGCTTTACAACAACCAGGTATTTGTGGCTGACAACATCAAGGAAGTTATTCCGGAATTCTTATTGCTCTTAAAGGGAGTTATCGACTGCCCCGATCTGCCCCTTAATGTTTCCAGGAGCTTTCTGCAGAATGACGGGTATGTAAAAAAGATATCCGACCATATTTCCAAGAAGGTAGCGGACAAGCTTAACAGCCTGTATAAGACAGAAAGAGAGAATTACAACAAGTACTGGGATGACATTAATCCTTTCATTAAGTTTGGATGCATGCGGGATGACAAGTTCTATGACAGGGTGAAGGATATTCTGATATTTAAGACAACCGGGGGCGATTATACTCTGCTGAAGGATTACCTGAACCGCAACAGCAGCAAGCATAAGGATCAGGTGTTCTATGTTTCAGATGAGAAACAGCAGGCCCAATACATCCGCATGTTCAAGGAAAACGGCCTGGAAGCCTTGTATCTGGATACAATCATAGACGGCCCGTTTATTAACTTCCTTGAGATGAAGGAATCCGGTGTACGGTTCAGCTGCATAGATTCAGATATTTCGGAAGCTTTGAAGGAAAAATCCGAATCAGGCAAAGATGATAAAGCCCTTCAGGAAGCATTGGAGGGTATGTTTAAGGAATATCTGGACATAAAGGACCTCAAGATAAAGGCCGAGGCACTGAAAACACCGGATGTTCCGGCTGTTATCCTATTGTCCGAACATTCAAGGAGAATGCAGGAAATGAGCCGTCGATTCGGCGGCCTGTCCATGGGGGCTTTGCCTGAAGACAGAACATTGGTATTAAATAAGAATAATGTGCTGATAGAAAAGCTGTATGAGCTGAAAGGCAGAGAGGACCGCAAAGCTGACGTGGAAATGATATGCAGGCATGTGTATGACCTGGCCAAGCTGAACCACAAGCCTCTTGAACCTGATGAGATGTCGGAATTTGTCAAGAGAAGCAATCTGCTGCTAACCCGCCTGGCTGAACTGGAAAACTGATTGAAACTTGTCCGGCAGGATAAAAAACTGCCGGTTTTCATTTTTTGGGTGAATGGATAAGAAATATAATAAAATGCAAATAATACTAATCAGCTGAAACTGTTAAATTGTTGCAGTCAATTACACGGAGGATGATTATGGAATATATAGCAGCAGCTTTGATTTTGTTAATAGCAATCTGTGTTGCAATGTGCCTGGTTAATTGGCTAAGGAGCAAGAAACAAGCAAACTACCTTATCTTCCGAAAAAGAAAACCTGCTCTGGGAAAAAGGCTAAAGCGTCCCCTCTTTGACCGCAACAGAGGAAAAGTAATACCCTTTCCCGCCAATGCTTCCATAAGACACAGCCATAGACAGTCCGATTCCTGGCAGAATAAAAAGTAGTGCATAATAAGCAGCTGCACAGCGGGCATGGTGTTATTTGCAGGCTGGAGGGGTAGAAATTAACAGGTTTTCTCATACACGGCATATTGCCATTTTAGGCATTGTGGCAAATATAATACTGTCTGCAATAAAATTTATGGTGGGATTTGCATCAAGAAGCCAGGCTATGATAGCAGATGGGTTCAACAGCGCTCAGGATGTGTTTGCCTCAGGCATTACTCTGATAGGAAACAAGATTGCCAGTCAGCCCGAAGACCGTGATCATCCTTATGGACATGGAAAGGCTGAATATATATTTTCCATGATCATCAGCTTCTCACTTGTACTTGCAGGGCTTAGAATATTAGGCTCTTCACTGACAGCGATATTTGACGGTGGTGATTTGATTTTCTCATGGAGGCTGGTAGCAGTCTCGATTTTTACAATTGTTCTTAAGCTGTGGCTATACCTGTACACCCAGAAGATCGGCAGAAAGCTGAACAACCTGCTGGTTGTAGCCAACTCATATGATCATAGGAATGATGTTTTTATTACTTCAGCCGCCCTGGCAGGGATATTGTTAGGGGCTAATGGATATAACTGGGTTGACGGAGTAGCAGGGGTGGGCATATCCGGGTGGATAATCTTAACCGGTTTGAATATTTTCTCCGGTGCCTACCATGTGCTGATGGATACCAGTATTGACCCGGATATATTGGCCAGCGCGCGTAAAATAATTGAAGCAATTCCCGGAGTGGACCATGTAGACTCTATTAAAACCAAACCCATTGGTGTAGGATATATTTTCATTGTTAAAGTTTCAGTAGACAGTAAACTGACAGTCGGCGAGGGACACAGCATAGCGGCTGAAGTAAAAAAAAGACTGAAGCAATGCAGTTACTGCAATGTTGATGAAGTGGTTGTACACGTTAATCCATCATAGTTATTAATGATAATAACAGATATTTTCAAATTTGCTAAAAATAGTCTGCTAAATCAACTAACCGCTCAACAATAATATCAGGCTGCACGTCAGAATGTTTCAAGTCTTCCAGTCTGGTTTCACCTGTCAGAACCAGGACACTTGTAGCACCGTTTTTGGCTCCTATAGCTATATCTGTATATAATCGGTCACCTACGAATACAAGCTCATCTTTGCTGCAGTTAAGATAATTCGTTATAAAATCCAAAGTCTCCTTGTAAGGCTTACCCAGATACTTAGGCACCGAACCTGTTGATTGGGTTATAAAAGCGCATATGGCGCCGCAATCGGGAATGGGGCCGTATTCTGTCGGACAGTTATTGTCAGGATGAGTAGCTATGAATGGTACCCCGTTTCTGATAAGTGTGCATGCGATCTTCAGCTTCTCATATGTAATTGTTGTATCAAAGCCTGCTATTACAGCATCAGGATTGGAATCAGTAAGCACAATGCCGTTGCTTTGAAAATCTTCTTCCAATGCCGGGGTGCCCAGCAGATATACTTTCCGGATTTTTAATATTTGTTTTAAGTAATGAATAGTTACCATGCCGGAGGTTACTATCAGATCTTCTGTAATGTAACATCCCATTTTTGCAAGCTTTTCCAGGTATACCCTGCGGTTTTTTGAAGAGTTATTGGTAAAAAACAAAAAATGCTTGCCGGCAGCTTTAACTCTTTCAAGGAATTTCAATGAACCGTCAAGAATTTGATCGCCCAGGTAAAATGTACCGTCCATGTCCAATATAAAATATTTTTTGTTAGGTCCCAGATGATTAATCATGCTTATCCTCCCAAGATTTCAAAAGCTGTATAAATCAGAAGTCTTTATTTCTTGAAAAAAATCCTGTAAAAAGTTTGATCCTGCTTTCCCTGGGTTATATATATAACAAAGAAGCTGCAGCTTTTAATATAATACTAAATGTTTTTAATCCACTAACTACAATATATCTAAGTTTTTGCAGAACAATTACCACCTGATAATTACTAATGATTTCTGCTATATTCACAGCAGCACAACAATGCATTCTCAGGTGCGGCTGCACACCCGACGAATAAAAGTTTATCAGCAATGCCCAAACTTTGTCAACGTATATGCTCGGACAGCTAATTGTTAAAGTAATTGGAAAGGATGTGATTCCGTTGGGCAGTATAAAAGATGAATTTCCAAATAGCTGTATACTTAAGGTTAAAAAGCAAAAGGCTGGCCTTTTTCTATAAACAGAGCCCGGAAACCCCAGATCCGGGCTCTTATATATGGTGACTGTCATTAACCGCTGTTATATCATATATCTTAATTTTCACCTTTTTATGCAGCATATCATTAAGTTTAAATGTGCAGGGTATTATTAACCCTGCCATATTATGTTATTAACCGCATCTTTATAATTGCTTAATGGTTGATATTTTTGATTGCTGTTAAGAAGGATTTTTTTCTGCGCTAAAGAATATATTATGAATAATGTAACATATTTGGCTTACTATCAACAAAGGAGGGTTTCATTATGCCTGAAATCAGGGTAAGGGAAACAGAATACATGAACTTTGGCAAGTGTGTCGAAATATCAAATGGCCAAGCGGATATTATTATAACAGTTGATGTTGGTCCAAGGGTGATACGTTTTGGATTTACCGGCAGGGAAAATGAATTTTGCGACAATGGAGACTTCAGTGTGCCGGTAGGCAGTGATGAGTGGAGGATCATGGGAGGCCATCGTTTATGGCACAGCCCGGAAGCAAATCCAAGAACCTATTCTCCTGACAACCAGCCGGTCTCCTGGGAAACCATCGAAAACGGCATAAGAGTTACCCAGAAAACGGAACCATGGGTACAGATTAAGAAACAAATGGATATTACAATGGCAGGGTGCTGCAATAAAGTTCAAATTATACACAAGCTGACAAATGAAAATGCATGGCCTGTTGAGCTGTCGGCCTGGGGCATTACGGTAATGGCTGCCGGAGGCCTGGAGGTAGTGCCGCAGCCAAGGCGTGATACAGGACTGCTGGCAAACAGGCTTATAGCTCTCTGGCCATATTCCAAAATGAATGACCACAGGGTTTACTGGGGAGACAGGTATATAACTCTCAAGCAGGATCCTGCAACAAAAGCTCCTTTCAAATTAGGCATTCCAAATGAACATGGATGGGCAGCATATTTCAACCACGGCAACCTGTTCATCATACGTTTCCGCCATGTGGCTGATTCTCCTTATCCTGATTATGGAGTGTCTTATGAAACTTATACAACAGATTACATGCTTGAAATGGAAACCTTATCCCCGTTTACTAAGCTTGAACCCGGAGCAACCCTCAGTCATTTTGAACAGTGGGAATTAATCGGCAATGTTGCTGCCCCGAATCCGAAAGATGAGGATGAAATTCAAAAGGTTGTAAATAAATACATAGACAGTTGTGGAGGCTGCCTGTAGGAGGGTTAATCAATTGAACGGCATGATTGAAAAAGTAAAAAAAATGGAAGGTAAAGCTGCTGGTTATTGGACCAAGAGAATTCTGGCCCAATTGAATTACTCACTGCAGCTCAATAAGGCATTGGACCAAAAATATGATGAATGCCTGTCCCAGGTAATTGATTATCTTTATGAAAACCTTGAATCAGAAGGAACAATTACAGCCACATGTGCCAAAGAAGCAGAAGCCTTGCTGATGCCTCTGGCAGATGATGCTAAGAAGTTCAAAATGATATGTGTGGCTCATGCACATATAGACATGAACTGGATGTGGCGCTGGGATGAAACAGTAGCTGTTACACTTGATACTTTCCGTACCATGCTGGATCTTATGAATGAATATCCCGAATTTACCTTCTCTCAGTCTCAGGCATCAGTATACAGGATTGTTGAGGAACATGATCCGTGCATGCTTGAGGAAATAAAAAAAAGAATTAAAGAAGGGCGCTGGGAGGTTACGGCATCTACCTGGGTGGAAGCTGACAAGAATATGTCCGGCGGAGAGAGCCTGGCCAGGCATATACTTTATACCAAGCGCACCTTATCCAAAATGCTGGATTTGGACCCTGACAGCCTTAAATTAGATTATGAACCGGACACCTTTGGTCACAGTGTCAATGTACCTGAAATTCTTAGCAGAGGCGGGGTAAAGTATTATTACCACTGCCGCGGCTATGATGGCTACAACCTCTATAAATGGAAGGCTCCTTCACGGAAATCAGTGATTGTATACCGTGAACCCCTGTGGTATTTGGGTGCCATTGAGCCATCCATGGCTTATTATGTTCCTGAGTTCTGCACCCGGCATAATATACAGGCTATGCTTAAGGTATACGGTGTGGGAGATCACGGAGGAGGGCCTACCAGGAGGGATATTGAACGGATTATAGATATGTCGTCCTGGCCGGTTTTCCCTGAAATTAAATTCGGTACCTATCGTGAATTCTTTGAAATGGTGGAGCAAATAGAAGACCAGCTGCCAATCGTTACCGGAGAGCTTAACTTCGTATTCACAGGCTGTTATACCAGCCAGTCCAGAATTAAAAAAGGCAACAGCATGCTGCAGCGGCGATTGTATGAAGCCGAGGCCTTTGCATCTGCTGCAGCTATTTCAGTGGGTAAGCCCTATCCTCATCACCAGTTTGCAAAGGCATGGGAAAAAGTCTTGTTCAACCAATTCCATGACATTCTGCCCGGTTCGGGCACAGTGGACACCAGAGAATATGCTATGGGCTTGTATCAGCAGGCAGCAGGACTGGCTAATACTGAAGCCAGCAAAGCCCTGCGGGCTATTGCTGCAAATATTGATACTTCAATGTGGATAACGGATGAAAGCAATGAAGAATCGGTATCTGAAGGAGCCGGGGCAGGTTTTGGACTGGAAAAATATCAAATTCCTCAGGCAGAGCGGGGAAGCGGAAGGAACCGGATTTTCCATGTGTTTAATCCTTCCCTTTATCCCAGAAATGAAGTAATAGAGATTACAGTATGGGATTGGGAAGGCAGCAAAGAAAACATGCAATTCCTGGATTATGAAGGCAGGCCTGTTCCTTTCCAGCTGCTTTCCGATAAAAACACCCATTACTGGGGACATCAGTATTTCAAGGTGTTGATAGCAGCCAGTGTTCCGGCAATGGGTTATACCACATATGTTTTAACGGAAAAAAATGCCCGGATTAGAGAATTGCCATTTCCATTGGATCCGAGAGTGGAACGTCCCTCCAACCTGGTATTGGAAAACAAGCATCTGAAGGTGGTGCTGCATCCGCAGACCGGGACCATAGTATCCATGATTGACAAGTCCAATGGATTGGAAATGGTTGACCCTGGCAGGCCGGCAGGAGTATTCCGGTTTATAGAAGAAGACGACAGCCGGGGAATGACATCCTGGGTTGTAGGAAACTATCGCAAGGTATCGATAATAAATGATTCTGGTGTTAAGTATACAGAAGTAAATAACAGTGAAGGCTTGCTGCGCCAATCTATCCGTTATACGGCTGGGTTTGGCAATTCCTCCAGTCTTAAGGTTCATGTTTTCCTGGACAGGGACAGCACCAGGCTGGGTTATGAAGTGGAATGCGAATTCAGAGAACTGGGCGAGAGAGGCAAAGGCATTCCCCAGTTAGGGTTCTATATGCCGGTAGGGTATGATTGCCGTGCATATCGTTATGATGTCCCCTCAGGAACTATTGAACGCAGTTCTATGGACATAGATGTGCCCGCTGTCAGCTGGGCTGCAGCTATCCCAAAAGATTCAGGGCGTAAAGCCTTGATGCTGATCTGCGATTCCAAGCATGGCTTCCGGGGTGTGAATAATTCATTGAGTCTCAGCTTAATAAGGGGCTCATTTGATCCTGATCCTCATCCTGAGGTAGGCATTCATCAGTTTACATTCCATATTTCACTGCCCAATGTTACGTCCAACCGGGAAATGATTGAGGAAGGATGCAATTGCTGTTACCCCCTGCGGGTAATATCTGCAAAGCCATCAAAGGGTGAATTTCTGCCTTGCGGAAGTTTTATGGATTTACAGGAAGGCGGTATCGTGATACAGTCGGTTAAGGTGCCTGAGGACAACAGGGATACCGACAGCCTGATTATTCGCGGATATGAAACAGAAGGCAGAAGAACCCAGGTCAGCATGCTTTTCAGCAGAAGCATTGCAAAAGCATACTGCGTGGATATCAATGAAAAGCCTGTGGAAACCGAGCTGCCTGTTAAAATTGAAGATAACCATGTTTATTTTGGCGTGGAGCCTTACAAGGTGTTTACGTTCAAAGTCGAATTTGCCAGGGAGTTTAGAAAAGCGTGAGAAGCGTAAACTGATCATCCTGACAGGTTAAGTTTAGACAGAACTATGGTTAAAGGGGAAATATAAAAGAGCCTCGGCAAGTGTATGAGGCTCTTTTATGTAAGGGGTTTGGGGGTTTGGGTAACTTACATTACTATGTTAACCAGATTTCAAAAAAATAAACGTTATTAGAAGAAGAAAGATAATGGCATTAATTACCATTGATTTCCCTTAGGCATTGATGTGATATTCTACTTTAGTTCACGGGTTGGGATTACTATATCTTTACGGAAAGAAAGGCAATTTTTTATGAAGTGTGATGTTATATGCATTGGGGAGCTGCTGATTGACTTTACCCCATTATATTCAGCTGATGACCAAAAATATGTCTATGAGGCCAACCCCGGCGGCGCACCGGCCAATGTAGCGGTTCAACTGTCGCGCTTAGGCGTAAAAAGCGGCTTTGTAGGCAAGGTAGGAAATGATCATTTTGGCAGGTATCTGAAAGGCACACTGGATTCGTATAGTGTATGCACGGCAGGATTGGTCCTTGATAACGATTTTCCTACAACATTGGCATTTGTCCATTTGGACAGCCAGGGGGACAGGAGTTTTACTTTCTACCGGAAACCTGGTGCAGATACCCAGCTAACCTATGAAGATATTGACCTTAGTCTTTTAGACAATTGCAGGATTCTGCATTTTGGCTCACTGTCATTTACTGACGAACCTGCAAAGACTGCTGTATTGCAGGTATTGGAATATGCCAAAACACGCAATAAGATAATTTCATATGATCCAAACTGGCGTGCTCCGCTGTGGAAAACCAAAGAATGCGGCATAGCAGGAATGAAACTGGGGCTTAACTTCTGTGACATAATCAAGGTTTCAGATGAAGAACTAATTATGCTTACAGATTGTACCGATATAACTGAGGGGATTAACAAGCTCCTTAACATTGGTATAAAAATAGTATTGGTAACATTAGGCCCGAATGGCTGTTATGCAGCAAACAGGAAAGGAATTGAATATCTCAATACATATGATGTAAAAGCAGTTGATACAACCGGATCAGGAGACAGTTTCCTTGGCGCATTTTTATACAATGTATTGCAAAGCCAGGTTGCGCTGGATCAGATCAGCATCCGGCAGCTTGCTGACTTTGCTGATTTCTCCAATGCGGCCGGTGCACTGTGTGCAGCAAAAAGAGGTTCTATTCCTTCTATGCCGGATTTGTCAGAAATACAATGCTTCCGTAAGAATGTCCCAAAAAAGTGACGTATTAAGCTTCAGAAAAGATTTACTATTAAGTAAAGCCGGCTTGTAAGCCGGCTGATTTTACATAACTTCGATGGTGCCGCCAACGCTAGTAATAGCATTCTTAATGTCTTCAAGCGTCAAGGAATTGCCACCGTTCTCGATTAGTGCTCCCAGCAAAGGAATTCGTATAATCAGGCAGATGCCGCCGGGTGAGGATATCTCGATCAAGTTCAGCAGATTGATCACAGCACCGGCAGGAATAAAGACTCTTAACAAGGTACCGGGCAGCTGTGGACACGGCTCCTTTTTATCCCAGCGATCCTGACTTTGGAAGGTTGGGAGTACCTGAGCATCAGTGTTCTCTGACATAAAAACACCTCCTATATATCCTGATATATCTTATGCTATATATGAGGAGATGTGAATATATGCTGCAAATTTATTTATCTTCCAATAGTTCCAGCTCAAAGGTATCAAAACTAATAGATTCGATAAAATTATCCTGATTGAGAACCGCCCTGTTATATTTGGCAAACTCCCTTTCATTCTTGTGAAGCCACATGGGTTTTTGCAGATCAAATTTATTGCAGATTTTCAATATGCATTCCTGGAGCTTGTCTTCATCGGCAAGATCAGAGTTTTCGCATACCGCTACCATATCAGCAATAATTTTATTGTTGCGCTTTAGAATCCCCCATACACGATACATTAACTCACCCTTTGTTTTGTAATAGTACCATTATAACAAAAAAGGGGCATATTAAACATAGAAAAAACTAATTAATCAAGGTGGAGTATTGAAAAGATGCTGTATTATTTAAAGGAATTGTATCGCAGGTATAGGGAAGATGAAGTCCCGGCCTATGGCGCTGAAATGGCTTACTATTTCCTGCTTTCGATCTTTCCCTTTTTAATATTCATCACAACAGTTATTGGATACCTGCCAGTCTCCGGAGATGGTATTATGGATTCTCTGGCAAATCTATTGCCGCATGAATCCTATCTGGTAATTCGTCAAAATGTTGAACAGGTTATAAAAAGCCGAAATTTAAAGCTGCTATCCTTCGGTTTTGTTTCAATGGTATGGGCGGCAGCCAGCGGCATGGGTGCTGTTATCCGGGGAATTAACAGAGCTCTCTGCCAGAAGGATACAAGACCGTTTTGGATTGCTGTGCCATTGGCGGTTTTGTTTACTATTCTAGTAGCAATGCTGACCGTGGTTTATTTTATGCTGCTGATATTCGGCAGACACATAGGAAGTTATTTGACTGAAATCGGTCTTTTCAAAACATACTGGGTGGGCTGGGACATTTTCAGGTATGCAGCAGCAATATTAATGATGATTCTGGTTTTTGTCCTGCTCTACAGGTATAGCCCCTGCATTAAAATCCGCTGGCGCAATGCCATGCCCGGTGCCATTTTTACAACGGCAGGCTGGCTTTTAGTATCCTGGCTGTTTGCCTGGTATGTAAACCGCTTTTGGAATCTTTCCCTGGTATATGGCAGAATTGGCGGCATAATAGCATTGCTGGTGTGGATGTTTATCAGTGCCCAGCTGATAATACTGGGCGGAGAGTTCAATGCCATTCTGATCTTTAACCGCCGAGCAAAAAAACAAGGCAGAAGACATGATAAAAACCGGGCATAGGATAATATGCCCGGTCCAAAGGAGAAAAATCGACAGATAAATTATTCTGTAAGATAGCAGGCGACGATTTCGCCGTAAAACATGGTGTGGTAGTCGTTGTTTCTGTAGGAGCTGTTTTTAATCTTCTCATCCAGAAGAACAGGTTCCATGGATTGTTTAAATACTACACGGCATTCGTAATGCAGGCTGCATTCCCCTATGATCGGTGCCTGTACGAATTTGCCGGGAACGGGTGTCAGGCCGCACTCCTTAAATTTGTCCACATCCCTGCCGGATTTTGTGCCGCAATAGTTTATAGCCTCTTTCATGTCCTTGTTTAATGGGATGCTGACAGTAAAAACATTGGTGGAGTTAATATTCTGCCATGTATACCGCGAATATCTGACTGGTACCAGGAAGATTGGCTTATTCCAAAAATATGTAATACCTCCCCAGCCTATAATCATAGTATTGTCCTTTTCGCCGCAAGTTGTAAGAAATATTCCCTTATGAGTCAGCTGCTCAGTAACCTCTTTTAAATAGAGGTCATAGGGGACATGCTTTACATTGTTTTCTCCTGTAAAGCTTTTCTCACACATTACAACGCGCCTCCTTACCTCTCATTTAAAGGTTTATAATCTTTGATTTGATTTAAGGTTCGATATGCAGGACGAATAATCCTGCCTCCGCTGATTA
This sequence comes from Clostridiales bacterium, assembly GCA_012842605.1. Classification (GTDB taxonomy): domain Bacteria; phylum Bacillota; class Clostridia; order Caldicoprobacterales; family DTU083; genus DUSN01. Next base: position 22,519 of record DUSN01000069.1, on the reverse strand, counting down.
ATTCTTCCAAAGAGTGGGCGCACCATCCGGGCACTCTTGCAATGGCAAAGATGGCGGTATACAGGTCGGACGGGATTCCCAGCATTTTATATACAAAGCCGGAATAAAGATCGACATTTGCACACAAGCCTTTGCCGCCGCCCTTCAACTCTTCGAAAAGGACGGGTGTTAGCCTTTCTATTGCATCATATAATGCAAATTCGTTCTCCATATTCTTAATTTTGGCAAGTTCTTTTGCCTTTTTCTTCAATAACACTGCTCTTGGGTCTGACAGGGTATATACAGCATGGCCCATACCATAGACCAGGCCGGAACGGTCAAAGGCTTCCTTATTTAAAATCCTGATCAGATAGTCACGGACTTCATTTTCATTCTCCCAATTCTTAACATTGGCTTTAATGTCCTCTATCATTTCCATTACTTTTATGTTTGCTCCGCCGTGTTTGGGTCCTTTTAATGATCCTACACCGGCGGCAATAGCAGAATAGGTGTCAGTGCCGGAAGAAGTGGCTACCCTTGTTACAAAGGTAGAGTTATTGCCGCCGCCATGTTCAGCATGGAGTATTAGAGACAGGTCCAGTATTTCCGCTTCAGTCCTGGTAAACTGGCTGTCGGGACGTATCATGTGCAGGAAGCTCTCGGATGTGCTTTGGTCTTCCCGGGGCACATGAATGTGCAGGCTTTTGCCGTCAATATAATGCGCTTTTGCCATATAGGAATATGCAACAAAAACGGGAACCTGGGCAATCAGGTCAATGCAGCGGCACAGTACTTTGTCTATAGACAGGTTATCCGGATCGTCCTCATAGGAATAGCAGCTAAGAATGCAGCGTGCCAGTTTATTCATTATATTTTTGCTGGGAGTCTTCAAAATAATGTCTTCTACAAAGCCATCAGGCAAATATCTGCTCTTTCCAAGAATGCTGCAGAATGTATCCAGCTCTTCTTTATTTGGCAGTTTGCCAAAAAGCAGCAGGAAACATACCTCTTCAAAACCAAACCGTCCTTCAGCCTGGCATGCATTTACTATATCCTCTACATTTATACCGCGGTAGCGAAGCCTGCCTTCTACCGGAATTTTTTGACCTTCATCCATTATATATCCATGTACTTCACCTATTTGGGTCAAGCCAACCAGTACTCCTGTACCGTCATTATTGCGCAAACCCCTCTTTACACCATAATAATCGAACAGAAACGGATCAATTTTGTTGTTGTCGGCTGCAAACCTGTATAAGTTGTCAACCAATTGATCCCTGCCATTAATTGCACCATTTGCTTTGCAATTATTCATAGTATAACTCCTTTCAAATGTCGTACTTATAAGCCAGACAAGCTGTTTTCATTGATTTAGTCAATCATTGCAATTATAATATATTTTTAACATTTTACAACTATTTTACTTTTTTAGCAATAAAGTTTTAGAAAAAATGAAGGAACAGCATTTAAATATTTCATAAAGTTATTATATGTATTTCACCGGGCATAGGCAATATGTCTGTAAAATTTTATATGTACTGCTAATAGAATATGGTATAATAAACTATATGGAGCATATTTTGACAACCATAAACTGGGGGTTGGTTTCCAGAACAGATGGGAGGGCATAGAAATTGACAGATGTGCTGATTATCATAGCGGCAGTAGTTGCCATATTCTTTATACTGAAAATAGCGTTCAAAATTCTGAAGACTGCATTGTTACTGGGTGTAGCAGCACTGGTGGTATACTATTTATTTGAATATGGTTTTCTGAAAGGTTTGCTGTAGAAATAACCGGGGCAGAGGGGCTTGTAATATGAATCCTTCTGCCCCTTGCCATAATTATTTCATGCCAAACATTTTTTCTTTCAAATCAAGATAATACAGATAATCTTCCGGTTTTACATTGGGAGGGCATCGATGATCGCAGAAAGGAATATAACCGCCCTGTTCAACATAAGGCACCAGGGTCTCCAGGTAGGCTTTGATGGCTTCAGGACCTTTACCCAGTTGAATTTTGTCTACTCCGCCCATTATACGAAGCTGGCCTTCATACTGGTCCAATAGTTCACCAGGATGGGAACAGCCATTTACTTCAAAGGGGAAAAGGCAGTTAATGCCGCCCTCCAACAGATAAGGGAGTATGGGACGGACATCACCGTCACAGTCGGTATACCATATATCAATGCCATAAGCCTTCAATTTCTTGCTTATTCTTTTATATCGGGGCATTACTACATCCCGGAAAAAGGGAACTGAAACTATTGGTCCGTTTTTAAAACAGATATCCTCCCATCCTGAGGCAAAATCAAAGTCAAAGTGGGGCAGTACCTGATCCAGAAAATGCTCAACCAGCTGACAGCAGGTTTCCACCATGTCCTCAACCATGTCCGGATAGTCATAAATGGCATATGCCAGTCCTTCAAAGGTTAACATGTCTCTAATCTTGCCAATCATTGACCCGCAGTAAACGCCGAGAGGGTATGTACGGTTGTCAGGATGATACTTTTTCAAGCTGTCAATATCCACTATGCGGGCAGGGTCATCCAGGCGGAAACGTTCTTCCTTGCAGCGCTTCCAGTCATCCGGTGTAACGATTGAAGATTTCATATAATGAGGGATGGTATCGTGCCTGTCCTTGGGTACTTCTGCCAGCAAGCCGTCACTATTCATTATTATCAGTGTAGTATCAGTTTCTTCTATAACTTTCTCAGGAAAGGGAGGGTTCATCCAAATATTTCCACCTATGACATCTATCCTGTCAAAATTGAAAAATATATCCGCTTCCCAGTTATTGCGGATATTGTTTTCATAGAATAAGGGCCACTCTCTGAAATTTTCATCCCAATAACCGAATTCCATATTGAAGCAGCGGTCAACAGGCTGGTAGTGCATTTGACGACGGAAACGCTCCCTGTCAGTCATTGTGCCCTTCCATTTTTCACGTATTGGTTTTATGGCCATATTATCATCTCCTTTTTTTAATTTGCTGATGGATTTGCATTTCGACGGGGAAAGAGAAAAGAAGTAACATTATGATTATACAATAATGCAGGTATAAAATCACTATGGTTTGTATATATTCAGCTCACAGACCGATGTTAAATTAGTTATATTAAAGTATTTTTTGAAGGAGTTTTTTTAGTTTTGAAGAATAACTAAAATACTAATATAAGAACCAAAAGGAGGAGAGTTTTCATGAAATTAGGTGTGTTTACAGTAGTACTGGGTCAACAGAGTACCGAAGAGGCGTTCAAGTACCTTTCTGAATCAGGGGTACAAGCCGTAGAAATAGGGACCGGAGGATACCCCGGCACAGCTCATGCGAATCCTGAAGAATTATTAGCTGATGAGAGTAAGATTAATGCTCTGAAGGATCTGGCAAAGAAATATAATCTGGAGATCAATGCCCTGAGCTGCCATGGCAATGGGGTACACCCGCAGAAAGAGATCGCAGACAAGTTCCATTCTGATTTTGAAAAAACAGTGCTTTTAGCTGAAAAGCTGGGTATTGACAAGATAATTACTTTCTCAGGCTGCCCCGGTGATGGCCCCAACGCAACTTATCCCAACTGGGTTACCTGCCCCTGGCCTGATGATTTCCTGAAGATACTGGACTACCAGTGGAATGAAGTTCTGATACCGTATTGGGAAAAGACAGCAGCATTTGCAGCCAATCATGGCATCAGAAAGATATGTTTTGAGATGCACCCGGGATTCTGTGTGTACAACCCCGAGACAATGCTGAAAATCCGCAGCGCTGTAGGTGAAATTCTTGGTGCCAATTTTGACCCGAGCCATCTGTTCTGGCAGGGCATTGATCCGGTTGCAGCCATCAGGAAGCTGGGCAAGGCTATTTATCACTTCCATGCCAAGGATACCAAGGTTGATCCCATCAATACGTCTGTTAACGGAGTACTTGATACAAAGCACTATGGAGATGAAATCAACCGCTCCTGGATTTTCCGTTCAGTAGGATACGGACATGATTATCAGCTTTGGAAGGATATCATCAGCAACCTGAGAATGGTAGGCTATGATGATATTATCAGCATTGAGCACGAGGACAGCCTGATGTCCGGCAATGAAGGACTTCAGAAGGCAATTTCCTTCTTAAAGCAGGTATTGGTATTTGAAGACAAGGGTGAGATGTTCTGGGCTTAAGCTTTTTTGCATAATATCAGCGAGAAGCTGAAAAACAGCAGTAAATAAAACTGCAATACAGGGGGTGAATTCCATGAAGGATATACTAAATGTTGGATTAATAGGTTACAAGTTTATGGGCAAGGCCCATAGCAATGCGTTCCATCGGATAGGTATGTTTTTTAACCCCAGTGTGGAAATAAAGACCAAGGCTATATGCGGCAGGGATGAAGAGTGGGTATCTCAGGCAGCACGTCAATTTGGATGGGAAAGCTATGAAACTTCATGGGAGAAACTGGTACAGAGGGATGATATCCATATGGTGGATATTACCGCGCCCAGCAATGCCCATAAGGAAATTGCCATTGGAGCTGCTGAGGCCGGCAAACATGTTTTCTGTGAAAAACCTCTGGCTCTTAACCTCAAGGATGCCCGAGAAATGTTAAAGGTTGTCAGGGATAAGGGCGTCAAACACCAGATAGGCTTCAACTACCGGTTTGCTCCAGCTGTACAATTGGCCAAGAAACTAATTGACGAAGGAAAACTGGGCACCATTTATCATTTCAGGGGTTTATACCTGCAAGACTGGATTATTGATCCTGAATTCCCGCTGGTATGGCGTTTGGACAAGAACGTAGCAGGATCAGGGTCTTTGGGAGATCTTGGTGCTCACCTGATTGACCTGGCCAGGTTCCTTGTGGGAGAATTTGATAAGGTTATAGGTATGAACAAAACCTTTATCAAGGAACGTCCCATTGTGGAAAAGATGACTGGTTTGAGTGGAAAAGCTCAGGAAAATGCAGCCAGGGGAAAAGTAACCGTAGATGATGCAACCCTGTTCCTTACTGAGTTTAAAAATGGTGCATTAGGCTCATTTGAAGCCACTCGTTTTGCACAAGGACACAAGAACGGAATGTCATTTGAGATTAATGGCAGCAAGGGAAGTATAAAATTTGAGTTTGAACGTATGAATGAGTTGTTGTATTACAATGCTTCTGATGAAGAAGGTGTTCAAGGATTCCGCCTGATTCAGGCTACTGAAGGCATTCATCCTTATATGCATGCATGGTGGCCGACGGGTCATGTCATTGGTTATGAGCATACATTTGTGCATGAATTGTATGAATTTGTGGAAGCTATAGCTAATGATACGCCTGCAGCACCTGACTTTGAGGATGGAGTAAAATGCTCCCAGGTCCTGGAGGCAGTGGATACTTCGATTGAAGAGAAGCAGTGGATAGAAGTAGACAGCTTGTAAATATAGTTATGGAGGTACACATATGAATATTCCCAGGCTTGAGTATCCACGGCCGCAATTTGAAAGAGACTGCTGGATGAACCTGAACGGAGAATGGAATTTTGCATTTGACGATCAGGACGAAGGTGTCCGCAGCAAATGGTATGCCAACCCATGCTTTGATCAGAAAATAATTGTACCATATGCATATCAGTGTGAGTTATCGGGTATAAACAACCAGGATTTTCATGATATTGTATGGTACAGCAGAAGATTTAAGTTAACAGATGAGTTTAAAGGCAAAAGAGTTCTGCTGCACTTTGGAGCAGTTGACTATATTGCTGATGTTTGGCTCAATGGACAGCATATGGTTACTCATGAGGGAGGCCATGTGCCATTTACCGTTGAAATTACTAACTATTTAAATGAAGATAACCTACTGGTTGTCCGTGCTCAAGACCCGACCACTGATTTGCAGCTGCCAAGGGGCAAACAATACTGGAAAAGGACTTCCGAAAGCATCTTTTACACACGTACTACAGGCATTTGGCAGACTGTATGGCTTGAGGGCGTATCCGAATCATATTTGAAAAAGGTCTGGTTCACACCGGATTTAGACAACATGCGGATAGAAATCGAATATGAGGTGGATGGCTGCAAGGATGACATATGCCTTGGCATAGAAATCACCTTATCCGGTAATCTCTTTATTAAGGATAATTTCCAAGTGGTTAACGGCAGAGGGAAAAAGGCTTACTGGCTGGATCAGGAGGTTTCTGTTCAAAGCGGGGAATCCATGGTATGGACGCCGGAGCATCCTGTTTTGTTTGATGTTGTCTTTGAACTGAGCCGTAGTGATATGGTAGTAGACAAAGTAAAATCCTATTTTGGTCTGCGCAAGGTTTCAGTTCAGGCGGGAAAATTTATGCTCAACAACAGGCCTTATTACCAGAAAATGCTGCTGGATCAAGGGTATTGGGAGAAGTCCCTGCTGACAGCACCTGCTGATGAGGATTTTGTGAAAGATATTAAGCTTAGCAAGGAAATGGGCTTCAACGGAGTAAGAAAGCATCAAAAGGTGGAAGACCCCAGATACCTTTACTGGGCTGATAAGTTAGGCTTCCTTGTATGGGGCGAAGCTGCCAATGCTTATATCTACTCCAGGAAGTATGTTAACCGGTTTATCCGTGAATGGATGCAAATTATTGAGCGTGATTACAATCATCCGTGTATAGTAGCGTGGACACCGTTAAATGAATCCTGGGGAGTAGAAAATATTATGAACAGGAAAGACCAGCAGGCTCATTCTGCCTCATTGTATTATCTCATCAAGTCATTGGATCAAACCAGGCTGGTAATTTCAAATGACGGCTGGGAACATACAAAGAGCGACCTGCTGACCATCCATGATTATGCGTATCATAAGGATATATTGAAAAACAGGTATTCTTCAATAGAATCCACAATAAACTGCCGTCCGGCAGGAAGAGGAATGTTTGCAGAAGGCTGGAGCTATGAAGGGCAGCCTGTAATACTTTCCGAAATCGGCGGTATTTCCTATAAAAAGAGCAGCTGGTCCGGCTGGGGGTATTCTTCTGTATCTTCAGATGAGGAGTTTGCTTTGGCTTATTACAATGTAATTTCAGCCATGCTGGAATCGCCCAATATACAGGGGTTTGTATATACCCAGATTACTGATGTAGAGCAGGAAATCAACGGCGTAATGACTTATGACCGCAAACCCAAGATTGATCCAGCAATTATCAGGCAGATTAACGAAGGCCGCTGGGTACCCGGTAACAGTAAATAATTTTGAAAAAAAATCAAAATGTACTTAGAATAACTGAATTTAATATTTATCTATTTAATAAAGAAAGATTCAATAGATAAAGAGACAAGTCCTGAACTGGGGGACTTGTCTTTTTGCTTCTATATAACCTGTTTGCAATTTTGCTGATAACTTTATGTGCCGCTGATCTGTTCCTGTTATCGGGGCAGCTTTTTAAGCTGTACTACAATCGGTTGCATTCTGATAAGTCATCTATATGCATAGGATATATACACAATAATATTGCTCACAATGTATCAGAGGCCTCCATATGATGAATATAACAGGTATTTTATGAGGGGGTTACTCAATGATAGAATATCTTATGCAGTTCAACATATTCTGGGTAGGTGTCATATCAAGCCTGGCAGCAGGCATAGCAACAGGAATAGGATCACTGCCGATCTTCTTTACCAGGCATATCCCCAAAAAGGTATTGGATGCTTTGTTAGGGGCAGCGGCAGGAGTAATGCTGGCTGCTACATCCTTCAGCCTGATCGTACCGGCATTGGAAAAAGCCGGCGGAGGTGTCAATGGAGCCAGTACAGTTTTAATTGGAATTTTAAGCGGTGGTGTATTTTTAGATTTAGTAGATAAATTTTTTCCAAATACTAATTTATTGGCCAACTCCCTGCCTGACAACGGAGGTAAAAGCGGGTTTTTAAGCATACAACCCAGGCTAAGAAAGGTATGGATTTTTATTTTGGCTGTAACCGTACACAATTTTCCGGAAGGAATGGCAGTCGGGGTAGGTTTTGGTGATGGTGACATAGCTAATGGGCTGACTATTGCCATTGGAATTGGACTGCAGAATCTGCCTGAAGGTCTTGCGGTGGCATTGCCTTTGATACGGGAAGGAATTCCCAGATGGAAAGCTTTCTTTGTAGCACTGGCAACCGGGCTGGTAGAACCAATCGGAGGTTTTTTGGGTATCAGCCTTGTAAGTATTGCTAAACCGATGCTGCCCTTTACCCTGGCTTTTGCAGCAGGTGCTATGCTCTTTGTGATAGCTCATGAAATAATACCGGAAAGTCAGACCAATAACGGTCATTCCAAGCTGGCTACCTATGCACTATTGTTTGGGTTTGTTATAATGATGTTTCTTGACGTTGTGTTGGGATAAGGAGTATTGATGATAAATTAATTAAACTACAGTATGTGAAGTAAAAAGCCCCTGCAGTTTCTGCTGCAGGGGCTTTGCAAATTGCTAAATTTTGAGCAGACAGTGCCAGGACATGATATAATTATATAATATAATCAGCTGCAAGCAGATAATTTGGAGTTAAGTACATATTGCAATTGTACAATCTGCTGGGAATCTGTATAAAGCTGTCAAATATTAAATCACAAGGAGTCTTTCATATGAAGCATACCGTTTTAGACAATATTTCGTTCAAAGTAGACTTGGATCGTCTTTTCAGAAGAATTCATCTGGACCCCCAAAGTGAAGATGCTGCTTTAGTGCGTAATATGGCAGCAAAGGCAGAAGAGATTGGCAGACCCAAAGCAATGTATAAACTGTCAGCTATAGACAGTAAGCAGCAAGATCATGTAATTGTAGACGGAGTCAGGTTGTCCAGCCGGGTCATGAAAGTTAATTTTGAGAACATTAACAGGGTTATTCCTTATGCTGCTACCTGCGGCAGAGAATTATATGATTGGGCCCAGGGCATAGAAGACATGCTTGAGCAATACTGGGCCAGCATTATAATGGAACAGGCACTGGAAGAAGCGATAAAGCATTTAAATATGCATTTGGAAGAAAGATTCAAGCTGGGTAAAGTTAAATCAATGAACCCCGGTTCTCTGGAGGATTGGCCTATCAGTCAGCAAAAGGAGCTGTTCAGCATACTTGGAAATGTGCGTGAGGCTATCGGACTGGAACTGACAGACAGTTTCCTGATGATCCCAATCAAATCTGTTTCAGGTATATTGTTTCAAACTGAATCTGATTTTGAAAGCTGCCAGCTGTGCCCCAGGGAAAACTGCCCCAACAGAAGAGCAGAATATAATCCTGATTTATATAAGGAATTTTATAAGGCTTAAGCATAAATTAGCAGCTTCCTTACCCCTGAAAAGGGAGATAATCATGCATTGAATCATGCTGCACAGGCATGTACTGAAAAAGGTCCTGAGCCGTATACAGCCGGGGATGTGAATAGGCGGAGGAATTATGGCCAAGTCAAAATCACCAAGGAATAAAACTATAGATATCAGCCTGGATGAGGGCAGGCACTATTTAAAAAGATGCAAAGTCATAAACAAGCCTGTAGAATTGAATGATTGCATTAATACAACGATCTGCGGCGACATATTTCTGACAGCACCCTGTCTGCCGGCCAAAAGTGTTGATCTTTTAATAGCTGATCCCCCGTATAACCTGACCAAGCGATACCATGGCAGGATATTTCAAAAGAAAAAAATTGATGAATACAGGTTATTTACCGAAAAATGGCTGGATTTGGTTTTGCCATTGGTCAAGGATACCGGCAGCATATATGTCTGCTGTGACTGGGGATCCAGTTTGATCATTGGGCAGGTGCTGACAGAGAAATTAACAGTTCGCAACCGGATAACCTGGCAGAGAGAAAAGGGAAGAGGGGCAAAATCCAACTGGAAAAACAGCATGGAGGACATCTGGTATGCAACCATGTCTGATCAATATGTATTTAATCTTGATGATGTTAAAATAAGAAGAAAGGTCATAGCCCCATACAGGGAAAACGGAAAACCAAAGGACTGGAAGGAAACCGAGAAGGGAAACTACAGGGATACATGCCCCTCCAACTTCTGGGATGATATTTCCGTTCCTTTCTGGTCCATGCCGGAAAACACCGCCCATCCGACACAAAAGCCAGAGAAACTTATAGCCAAGCTCATTCTGGCAAGCTCTAATCCCGGGGATGTTGTACTGGATCCTTTTTTGGGTTCCGGCACTACCAGTGTTGTCGCGAAAAAGCTGGGACGCAGGTATATTGGCATTGAACAGAATGAACTGTATTGTGTATGGGCTGAAAAGCGTTTGGAAATGGCTGAAGAAGACCCATCAATTCAAGGCTACACTGACGGGGTATTTTGGGAGCGGAATACTTTGGCCGAGCAAATACAATACAACTCTATAACAACATGAAATGATATCATCCTGAACACCGGTTGCTGATGATTTTGCTTTTTCAGGCTGAACAGCTGTTACATAACTTTATAGATTTAGCGTATAAATAGAATTATAAGCATGGAGGGATTAATAATGAGGATACTGATGCTCGATCTGGATACACTGCGGCCTGACCATTTGAGCTGTTACGGGTATTCCAGGGAAACATCACCTGCGATTGATTCAATTGCCCGGGATGGAGTAAGATTTGATCATTATCACTGTTCTGATGCACCTTGTCTGCCGTCCCGGGCTGCGCTTGTTACAGGCCGTTTTGGAATCCACAATGGCATTGTGAATCATGGCGGCCTGGCTGCAGACCTGCGGCCTTATGGCATTGACAGAGGCTTCAAAGACCAGCAGCTTGAGAACAGCCTGTTCAATATTTTCAGAAAAGCGGGCATGCATACAGCTTCAATAAGCCCCTTTGCAGAGCGCCATTCGGCATATTGGTTCACTGCCGGATTAAATGAGGTTATAAATACAGGCAAATGCGGTGATGAAACTGCCGATGAGATTCTGCCTTCAGTTATAAATTGGCTGGAGAAAAACGCCATGAAGGACAACTGGTTTTTGCACGTTAATTTCTGGGATCCGCATACACCATATCGGGCTCCTATGGAAATGGGCAATCCTTTTGAAAAAGACCCTCCTCCTGAATGGATTACCCAGGAAGTATTTGCGCAGCATCAGAAGCACGTCGGACCTCATTCCATCAATGAATTAGGAATGTATAGTGATTGGGCACCGGCCGACCGCCCCCGCCAGTTGGGCAAAGCAACGAATATGGATGAAATGAAGCAGGTTATAGACGGGTATGATGTGGACATCCTTTATATGGACCAAAAGATTAATGTTATTCTGGACTTCCTGAAACAAAACGGCTTATATGATGATATGGCAATCATTGTTACTTCCGACCATGGAGAAAACATGGGTGAACTTGGCATTTATGCTGAGCATGGGACAGCGGATGAAATAACTACCCGTATCCCCATGATAATCAAGTGGCCGGGCATGCTGAAAAATCATGTGGATAAAGGACTGCACTACAATTTGGATCTTGCGCCTACAATGGCAGAGCTTTTGAATGTAAAGCCCTATGAGAAATGGGATGGCAGGAGCTATGCCGCAGCTTTGCGCGACGGAACCGACTGCGGCCGGGAATACCTTATTTTGTCTCAATGTGCCCATGTCTGCCAGCGCTCGGTAAGATTTGGAGACTATATTTACATAAGAACATACCACGACGGTTTTCATTTGTTTGACAGGGAAATGCTGTTTAATATCAAGGAGGACTTTCATGAACAGCATAATATAGCTGCACAGCATCCCGATATTTGTGCAAAAGCATGCAGGTACCTGGTTGACTGGCAGCATGATATGCTGATGACTGCTGACAGCGACATTGACCCGCTGTGGACTGTTATGATAGAAGGAGGTCCTTATCATGCCAAGGGCAACCTGAAGCATTATGTTAAACGGCTTGAGGCAACAGGCAGGGCGGAAGGCGCACGGCTTTTGCGGGAGAGGCATCCGGGAGAGTTTAGATAATAATAACAAGTTTCAGCGGAAGCAGCATTGCTATTCAAGTGGATTAAGAGGTGAACTGAGTGACATTAACCCATAAAAAAGATTGCATAACATTTGACAAGGGAGCGGGCAGGTTTTCATTTTTGCCTACCGGAGACATATTTGAATTTACATATGAGGACTTTCTTATTAACGGTTATTGGGGCAACTGCATTGACGGATCTGTCAATAATATTTACCTGAGAGTATATAACGGGGACCGGATAGCCGCTTATCCTCTTTTGGGAAGGCAGTCACGGTCGGAATTGCTGGCAGGACGGAATGTTTTGGTACATAGAGGATGTGTGGACGGAATATCTTATAAGGTTGCATTTCACCCTGCCAAAGAAGATATCTGGTTCTGGATTGTGGATCTTTCTGCAGAGAATAAAACAGCAGATTTAATTTATGGTCAGGATGCAGGCGTAGCATTAAAAGGGGGAGTGCTGACCAATGAATTGTACATGAGCCAGTATCTTGACCACATGGTTATCAAAGGGGAAAATGGTTATACTGTCAGCTCCAGGCAGAACCTTTCCCAGGGCGGCAGAAACCCATACCTGCAGCAAGGAAGCCTTAATACGGAAATCATAGGTTTTTCCACTGATGCCACACAGTTTTTTGGAAATGAATACAGAAAAACCTATATACCCAAGGTGCTGTATTCAAACCTGCCCAATGTGAATTATCAGTTTGAACTGGCTTATATAGCACTGCAGACAGCTAAAATGACAATTAACGGCAATAAGAGAGTTGTATTTTACGGTATATTTAAACCCGACCAGCCCCAGCCGGTAACAGAGATTCTATATGCAGAAGAACTGCTCCGGGCTTACAAATCAATTCAGGACAGCTGTGAGATACTGAAAAAGGTTAAGAAACCACCGTTGAAATTAGAGTTTGGCACTCCCTTTGTTTCCGAAGAGTTTTCAGAGAACGAGATCTGCAAGCTTTTTACGGACAGAAAGCTGGAAGAAAAAGCTGACGGGAAATTATTGTCTTTCTTTACCACTTATCATACCCATGTAGTGTTGCAGCAAAAAGAGGTGCTGGTGGAAAGACCGCACGGCCATATTATTTGCACGCGTCCTGATATGAGAAAGGTTTCCAAGGGACTGATTTCCTCCACTAATTACATGTATGGCATCTTCCACTCGCAGCTGACAGCAGGAAACACATCATTTAACAAGCTGTTGTCTAATGCAAGAGGCTTTTTGAATATTATCAAAAATTCCGGGCAGAGGATTTTTGTTAAAGTAAACGGAGTGTACAGGATTCTTACACTGCCTGCTGCTTATGAGATGGGCATCTGCTTCTCCAAGTGGTACTATAAAATCGAGGATGACATTATTATAGTTACTGCCTTTGTCCTGGCTGACCGGCCTGCTGCAGCATTGCAGGTGTCTTCAAGAAACGGCAGGAAGTATGACTTTATTATAACCAATCAATTGGCTATGGGAGAGCATGAATATTTTCATCCGGCAAATATTTTGAACATGGATGGCACCATTCTGATAAGCAAAACAGTTAAAGAACCATGGGATCCCTATCCTGACCTTAACTTTGCCATTCATGCAACTGATTTTGAATATAAAATTGCTGACGACAGGATATTTTTTGCCGACGGGAAACCGAGAAATGGTACCATGCTGACTATACAACTCAGCTCAGCTGAGGAGTTCCAGTTGATAATAGAAGGCAGGATGGACCGCAGTGACAGCAGCATTGAAAAATTGAGCAAGAGGCGTTTGGATAAGGAGTTTAAACGCTACGCTGATCACTACAGGAAGCTGTTCAGCAAATTCCATTTAAGCGGGCCGGAATCTGAACAGATCGAAATTCTAAATGAAATAATCTGGTGGTATACCCATGATGCCCTTATCCACTTTGCAGTTCCTCACGGTCTCGAGCAGCCCGGGGGAGCGGCATGGGGTACACGGGATGTCTGCCAAGGCCCCATGGAATTCTTCCTGGCAAACGGCCACTTTGATTTGATGCGGGACGTATTGCTCAGGGTATTTGCTCATCAGTATCTTGAAACCAAGGAATGGCCTCAATGGTTTATGTTTGACAAGTTCAATTATCAGGCTGAAGAATGCCATGGAGATGTGGTATTTTGGCCTCTGAAGTCCCTTGGTGACTATCTCCTGGCTTCCAATGATATTTCCATTCTGCAAGAGAAAATTCCATACCGGCTGTTAAGCAGCCATATGGTTTCTGAAGAAAAAACCACCTTGCTTCAGCATGTAAAGGAGGCGGTTGAAACCATAGAGGCCCGCTTTGTCGGCCCCGGTGCGCTGGTTAATTACGCCGGAGGTGACTGGGATGATACCCTGCAGCCTGCAGATCCCAGCATGAAGGAAAGGCTGGTCAGCGCCTGGACTGTTGCATTGGCATATCAGACATTGAATCAGCTGGCAAAAGCACTGGATGAAGTGGAGCCTGAATATTCAGCAAAGCTTAAGGGCATATGCAGTGATATACGGGAATCCTTCCATGAGGTGCTTATAAAAGACGGAATTCCGGCCGGGTTTGTATATTTTAATGATGATAACACTATAGAATATATGCTGCATCCCCTGGATCAGAAGACAGGTATTAAGTACAGGCTTTTGCCCCTGACCAGAAGCATAATTGCAGAGATGGTTGACAGGGAGCAGGCGGAGAAAAACGTGGATATTATTAACAATCACCTGAGCTTTCCTGACGGTGTCAGACTGATGGACCGGCCGGCCCGGTATGCAGGAGGTGTGAGCAGGTATTTCCAAAGAGCCGAGCAGGCAGCCAATGTTGGCAGGGAAATTAGCCTGCAATATGTTCATGCCCATATCAGATATATAGAAGCCATGTCTAAGCTGGGCAAGGCTGAGAAAGCATGGGAAGCCATGTTTAAGATAAATCCCATCCTTATAAAAAAATCAGTGCCTAATGCAGAGCTCCGGCAGTCCAATACCTATTTCAGCAGCTCCGAAGGTGCTTACCTGAACAGGTATGATTACCAGGAATACTTTGACAAGCTGAGGGACGGAAGCATTAAAGTCAAAGGCGGCTGGAGGATTTATTCCAGCGGCCCCGGGCTTTATGTACGGCAGCTTGTATCTCATTTGCTTGGCATCAGGTTTGCAGCAGACTCCCTGATAATTGATCCGGTACTGCCGGATTGTCTTGACGGACTGCGCTTTGATTTCATGTACAGCGGTTATGATATTTCTTTCGTTTATCATATGAGCAGTGATGTCCAGGAGGTAAGTGTCTTCTTTAAAGATCACAAGATACAGGCAAAGAAACTGGATAACCCATATCGTCCTGCAGGTGTAAGCATAGACGGTGATTTGGTTCGCAAGCTGCTTAAGGATCACTCTGTATTTGACATTTACCTGCCGTTAATGAAACAGGACTAATGAAATAGCTCGATGGTGCATACTCCCGCCTTTTAAAAGGCGGGAGATTTCTTAGCATTATATGTAAAAGCTATTGATTGAGTTAGGATGACATTTTTACTAAACGAGGGATAGTGTTAAATTCTTTAAAAAATGTTAGGTATAAATAATTAATATGTAAAGGATTTATGAATATAATGTAGAATAATAATTTTTGAATTGTTGTTTTGTTAATTATTGGGGAATGGGGTGGATATATGTGGAGATACTGGAGTTTATTTTAAATAGAATAATTCTCATTGTTCTGGAAAGCGCTATTCTTCTTTTTTTATTGCTGCACATATTAGGAAAGCTGGATTTTCTGCGGACAGACTTTTTGAAGGCAATGTCTTTTATACTGTTATACCTGATATTGTCAAATTTTCTTTTTAATTACAGGGATTTGCCTCTTACATTATTTTATATTGCATTCAGTATTCTGCTTTTATCTTATCTTACTAAAACCAATTTGTACTTGTCCATAGCAGTAAACATCATAGCGTTTCTAATATATGGCATTACTGAGACTTTCAGTTCATTTGTAGTGTTGTCTTTCATGGGTGTTCCGTTTAGCGAAGCAATGAATGATCAATTTATTCAGATGCAGGCTCTTATCTTCATAAGACCTATTCAAATTGGACTTATTTTGTTAGTCACCCGGTTCCAAATCAACACCAGTTCTCTGCAAAAAAGCTTTTCATCTAAAGATACTTCCTCAACAGCATATTTTTTGTTAATACTGTTTTTCATGAGTGTCTTTTTCAGTAACGGCATTAAATATATAAAAAATCTAGGTGTATTGCTTTCCAGCGGAATGATGTTTCTTGGCGTTATTTTACTTGGGCTCCTGGACACCAGGGAACGCATTAAACTGATGAACATAGAAAACCAGCTGAAACTGCAGCAGGAATACTCCAGGAATATGGAATTGATTGTAGATGCGGTACGAAAGGAGAAACACGATTATAAGAACCATATAAGTACATTGGTGGCTCTTTGTACCATGCGGGAACCTGAAGCCTTAGAAAGGGTACGGACATATGCCCTTAAACTGACAGAGAACATAAACAGCAGCGGCTTTCACTTTTATAATACCGGCAACAAGTACCTGGATGGACTGCTGGCTGTTAAGAACAAATTGCATCTGAAAAAGGCATAATCTTAGAAGTGGATACTGAAACAACTCTTGACAGTATGAATATTTCAGTGGATGATGTTGATTTAACCACCATTATCGGCAATATAGTAGATAATGCTTTTGACGCTGTTATGACAAATCCCCCGGATGAAAAGAAAATAGTATCCCTTTCCATTTATGAGGAGGACGGAAAATGCTGCATCTCAGTTTCCAATAATGGGCCTGAAATACCGGAAGTCCATAAAAAACATATTTTCGAATACAAATATTCCACCAAAGCCAAGACAAGCGGTGAGAGGGGTTATGGACTTTACATAGTAAGAGAGCTTATATTAAAGAACCGCGGTGAAATAACTTTCCAAAGCAATGAATTTGAGACAGAATTCATCATTACATTTAAATGTGATTCTAGTTCTCATGTTCAGCCTTCTGCAAGCTGACTTCACCTCTTCGCTGCAGGTCATCCAGAATCTGTTTATAAAGGGATTCATCAATCCTGAACTTGCTTCGATACAGCAGGTACCCGCAAAGAATAAATATAAGGGGCAGGATCAGCATAGCAGATTTCATCATAAACAGGCCTTCGGGGGTTACTTCGGCAGCAGAAGTAGCCTCGTTAATGCCTGATATTATGACAGTTGTGCCTACAATACCGCTGGCTATGGCTCCGCCCATTTTGTTAATAAAGGGCTGCAGAGAAAAAGTTACACTGTCATTTCTTTTTCCAAGCTTCCATTGACCGTATTCTACGGTATCTGCCAGGAACATCAGCATGAGAAGCTGAATAAAAGCCTCACCGATAAAAATTAAAATACCTGATGTACCTATGAAGAGCATTTTCATTGGCGAAAAGAAAAATATCAAATACCCCAGCACTACCATAGCAGTGGCTGCTGCATACAGTTTTTTTCTGTTAAAGCGCTTGCTGAATAAAGGAAAGACAGATAGGGCTGCAATCTGTGATATGCCGAGTAT
The DNA here is from genome assembly GCA_012842605.1 of Clostridiales bacterium. Classification (GTDB taxonomy): domain Bacteria; phylum Bacillota; class Clostridia; order Caldicoprobacterales; family DTU083; genus DUSN01. Next base: position 5,072 of record DUSN01000069.1, on the reverse strand, counting down.
GACTGCGAATATTGAGTACATTCCTTCGTCTCCGTACGCATATTTGAAAAAATACAACCCGAAATTAGTTGTGGTCATATAACCTATCATAAACAGCGACATTGAAATTGATGTATATAAAAGCTGATCATTGTAAAAAATGGCTTTGACCATGCCTTTCAACGTAGTGATGCTTTCATTCCTGAATACTCCCTTTTGTTCCCTGACTCCAAATATGGTTATGCTTTGACATACACACATAATAATTGCCAACGCTGAGGCAAAAACCGTGTATGCTGTTTTCATGCTGCCGTATACATTGCCAAGAGCTGTTGTAATGGGTACAATTCCTGCAACCACTGTAAAAAGCCCGACATTTGCACATATTTTAGCAACAGCGCCGATTTTTTCCCGTTCCTTTTGATCCATGCTGAGAGACGGCAGCATGGACCAATAGGATATGTCATTGGCTGTATAGGTGATTTCCCATAACAAATAGAAAACGGCGAACAGAACCACATAACCAAGTCCGCTGATGCCAAAGTCTGTAAATAACAATATAGTAGAAATTCCCGACAATAAAGCTCCGATTGCAATCCAAGGCTTGAACTTGCCGAACCGGGAGCTGGTGTTGTCTACAATTACTCCCATAATGGGATCGTTCAGAGCATCAAATATGCGTCCTGCCAATAATACAAAGTTTACCCACCAGAGTATGGAATTCGGCAGATTAAGTATATCAGTGAGATAAAACATCAGGTACATGCTGACCAGTGCATAAACCATGTCCCGGCCTATAGTGCCAAGCCCAAAGGTATAGCGATTATAGTTTGAAGCGCTTTTCACCCAAGATCCCCCTGTCATTTATCAATATAAGGATTGCCTATGCCAAATAACTTCTATAATATTAACTTAAATTATCATAATTTCATTCTTTCATTTTCTTTATATATTCCTTCCTTTATTTTGCACTTATGTTGTCCATATTCGGTGTGCTGCAAAGGATAACATATACATAGGAAACATTAATGATGGAGATTGGCAGCTATGTTGAAATAACGATAGTTAATATAATTATACAATAATACTGTTATTCCTTCTTTATATATTCTTCCAATATTTTTTAATATATATTTAAATAGGATGCAAGAGATGTTAATATCTTGCTTATTAATGTTTGAGTATTTATGTACCCATTGATATAATTAAACTGTTACAATGAAAAAAATCAAAATGTTTAATGGAAAATCATCAGGGTACAATAATATAGAAAACTTCCGGTTGCAGAAGGTTTTGCTGGAGGTGAATTTTTGAAACAAATACTGGAATATATAAAAAGCATATCAGGCAGGGAATTTACTCCGTCACAGGTGCGCATGATGCATCCATTGGTATTGGCATATTTGGGTGATACTGTTTATGATTTGTTTGTCAGGACATATCTTATCCATACCAATGATGTCAGTGTTCACCAGTTGCATCTGAAATCCGTATCCTTTGTTAAAGCAGGGTCTCAGTCAAAATCACTTCACGAAATAGACAATCTGCTTACCGAGGATGAAAAGTACATTGTCAGGCGGGGAAGGAATGCCAAGTCAGGCACTGTTCCAAAGAACGCCGATGTTGTAGAATACAGGCAGGCTACGGGATTTGAATCATTAATTGGATACTTGTATTTAACGCACCAGGAAGAGCGTTTATGTGAAATCCTGGGCCATGTTTTGAAAGCCGAGAATCAGCCCCAGCAGAATAACATCTGATTTTAAATAGGTTGATCTTGCATATATAGTATTTTAATAGTTAAACGGAGGATAGAAATGAGGCAGGCCAAAGGAAAAATGGGCGGAGATGCAAAAAGTGAATTAAACAGGGCAGGAAACAGCAGGAAAAGCCCAAAACATGAGCATTCCGGCAAATTAAACAAAGAATTTGCTGATAAAATGACTTATGCTTTAGAATCAGGTGAGCAATACATAAGTGAAAACCGAATTGAAGGGAAAAACCCGGTGCTTGAAGCCCTTCGTTCAGGCAGAACTATTGAAAAACTGCTTATTGCGCGAGGCAGCAGCGAAGGCCCAATTAGAGAAATTGTAAAGAGAGCAAGAGATAACGGAGTGGTGATACAGGAAGTGGACCGGCAGCGCCTGGATGAGATATCAGAATCCGGAGCGCAACAGGGTGTTATCGCTTTTGTTACGCCATATAAATACGTGGAAGTTGATGAAATTATCCAGCATGCCAAAGAACGGGATGAGGATCCTTTTCTGATAATATTGGACGAAATCACAGATCCCCATAATTTCGGAGCAATCATTAGAACTGCAGAATGCTCAGGAGCTCATGGGGTTATTATTCCAAAACGCAGGTCTGTTGGATTGACTCCCGCGGTTATAAAAGCGTCTGCCGGTGCGGTGGAATATATGCCTGTAGCAAAGGTTACCAATCTGTCAAGACTTTTGGAAGATTTGAAAAAGCAGGGCATATGGATAGCAGGTGCAGACCTGGAAGGCTCAGAGTTTACCTGTCAGGATTTAACAGGTCCTATTGCACTGGTAATAGGCAGTGAAGGCCATGGCATAAGCAGGCTGGTAAAGGAAAAGTGTGATTTTCTCATCAAAATACCCCTTATGGGTAAGATTGAATCCTTGAATGCTTCGGTAGCGGCCGGGATTTTGATGTATGAGGTGGTGAGGCAGAGAGGGTCGGGTGAGAAACATTGGAGGAAATCTTGATTGTAGATGGTTACAATATTATTCACGCATGGCCTGATCTGAAGAAAATAGCACAGTATAGTTTAGAGGAAGCCAGGCATTCATTGCTGGAGATCTTGCAGGACTTCCAGGGCTATAAGGGTTACAGGATCATTGTTGTGTTTGATGCTCATATGACAAAAGGGGGACTGGAGAAAAGGGAAACGGCTGGCAATGTAGAGGTGATCTTTACCCGTGAAGGTGAAACAGCCGATCATTTTATTGAACGCTGGACCGATGGAATTCAGAAGAATATGCATGTTATGGTGGCGACTTCAGATTTCCTCCAGCAAACCATAGTGATGTCAAGGGGTGCAGTTCGCATATCAGCCCGTGAACTATTGGATCAGATTGAGTTGTCTAAAAAAAAGATTGATGATGAGTATCTGAGAAAACCTAAACCCAAAACCAACCCTCTGGGTGACTGGGCAAAGCCTGAAATTGCCGATATTCTGGAGCGCTGGAGACGTCAAAGATAGCTTGACTTGTACAGATTATGTAATGTATAATCAATTTGATATATGGATATATTGCTTTTTAATATATAATATATACAATTACTGGGTTTGTTATTGCTGCATTGGGGGAGATGTGGGTGGAGCTTACGGCGCCAAAGGATATTTTCAATGATTATGATGCGATACCGGACGAGCAGATAGTGGAGGATGCCCGGACCGGCGACGAGCAAGCTCTGGAATACATCATTCACAAGTACCGAAATTTTGTCCGGGCCAAGGCACGTTCTTATTTTCTGATTGGTGCAGACCGTGAGGATATTATTCAGGAAGGTATGATTGGTCTTTTTAAAGCTATTCGTGATTTCAGGCAGGACAAGCTTTCCTCCTTTCGAGCCTTTGCAGAGCTGTGCATTACCAGGCAGATAATTACGGCAATAAAGACTGCAACAAGGCAGAAGCATATTCCCCTTAACTCTTATGTCTCTCTTAACAAGCCCATATATGATGAAGAATCAGACCGGACCTTGATGGATGTATTGTCCGGAACACGGATTTCAGACCCTGAAGAGCTCATTATCAGCCAGGAAGACTTCAACAGTATTGAATGCAAAATTGGGGAACTGCTCAGTGATTTGGAATGGGAAGTCCTCACTTCTTATTTACAAGGCAAATCATACCAGGAAATAGCGGCTGACCTCGACAGGCATGTTAAATCTATAGATAATGCACTGCAAAGGGTGAAACGCAAGCTGGAAAGGTACCTGGAAGAAAAAGAGTAGGGTAAAGTCAATTAGCCGTTGACAAACTTGGTACCTGGGATTAAAATATTATATGGTTTTTGGGTATGCGGGTGTAGCTCAATGGTAGAGTTCCAGCTTCCCAAGCTGGCTGCGTGGGTTCGATTCCCATCACCCGCTCCATTTTTAGAAGTTAGCAGCTAAAAGTTAGAGGTTAATCTCCGGCTTTTGGTTCCAGCTTCCTATTAGCCCATGTAGCTCAGCAGGTAGAGCATCGCCATGGTAAGGCGGAGGTCACCGGTTCAAGTCCGGTCGTGGGCTCCACAAGTTCGTAGTATTTATTTATTATATGAAACACCAGGGCAAGTTGTAATGGCGTTTTACAAGAAAACAAAGGAGGAGAGTTTTCATGGCAAAGGCAAAATTTGAGAGAACAAAGCCCCATGTCAACGTAGGAACCATAGGACACGTTGACCATGGCAAAACCACCCTGACAGCAGCCATCACAATGGTAATGGCAAAGTTCGGGAGAGCCCAGGCAACCAGGTACGATGAAATTGACAAGGCTCCCGAAGAGAAGGAAAGAGGAATCACCATCAATACCGCACACGTAGAGTACGAGTCTGAGAAGCGTCACTATGCACACGTTGACTGTCCCGGACACGCTGACTACGTAAAGAACATGATTACCGGAGCTGCCCAGATGGACGGAGCAATCCTGGTAGTATCAGCAGCAGACGGTCCCATGCCCCAGACCCGTGAGCACATTCTGCTGGCACGTCAGGTAGGAGTTCCCTACATTGTAGTTTACATGAACAAGACCGACATGGTAGACGATGAAGAGCTGCTTGAGCTGGTAGAGCTGGAAGTAAGAGAACTGCTGAATGAATATGAGTTCCCGGGAGACGACATTCCGATTGTTAAGGGTTCAGCGCTGAAGGCATTGGAAGCTGCACAGAGCGGTGCAGATGTTACCACCGATCCCTGGTGCAAATCCATATTCGAGCTTATGGAAGCAATAGACAGCTATGTACCCACACCCGAGCGCGATACCGACAAGCCCTTCCTGATGCCTGTTGAGGACGTATTCTCCATTACCGGCCGCGGAACCGTTGCTACCGGCAGAGTAGAGAGAGGAACCGTTAAGG
>DUSN01000068.1 GCA_012842605.1 Clostridiales bacterium | reverse complement strand
GGTAGCACCGCAGATAACAACTTCCGGCTTATATTTCTTTATCAGCCTTACAAGAACTCTTGCTTCAACCTCATCCTGGAACCCATTCAGCCTGCAGTCATCCACTACAATTACTGCGTCCGCACCATATGCATAGAGTGATTCTGCACTGCTGCCTATTCCTGAGCCCAAAACAACTGCCCATACCTCGCTGTTTCTTGCATCAGCCAGCGATCTTGCAGCACCGATCAGCTCATGGGTTACCGGTTGTATCTCACCGGACAGCAGCTCGGCTATAACCCATACATTGCGGTATTCATTTCTTTCTATATCGGTTAATGTAATCATATTAATCCTCCTTTGCTACACCAAGCTGCGCAGCCTTAGCTCTCTTACCAGAGCTCTGGCACATTCCTGTGGTGTCCCTTCAATACGGATGGTTTTAGTCTGTCTTGGCTCAGGCGGCTGTGTCTTAACAACACGGGTCGGTGAACCGTTAAGACCAATCTTGTCTGGTTCTGCTCCGATATCTTCGGGTTTCCATACCGGTATCTCGCATTTTTGTGCAGCAAGCCTTCCCTTAAGGGTAGGAATCCGCGGTGTATTGATATCCTTAACAACGGTCAGGACTGCAGGAAGCTGCAGCTCGCAAACATCATAACCTTCTTCATGCATCCTTTTAACAGTAATGTTTTTGTCTTCCACACTGTCTACAGCCATAACATAGGTTGCCTGCATCCAGTCAAGATGTGCGGCTATTCCCGGCCCTACCTGGGCCGTATCTCCGTCAATTGCCTGTTTGCCGCATATTACCAGGTCAACATCACCTATTTTTTCTATAGCTTTAGCCAGGACATAGCTGGTAGCCCAGGTATCGGAACCGGCAAAAGCCCTGTCGCTTAAGAGAATTCCCCTGTCTGCACCTGCTGAAATGGCTTCACACAGGACAGCCTCTGCTTTTGGCGGCCCCATTGTGATTACAATTACTTCTCCGCCAAATTTTTCTTTGAGCCGTACACCTTCTTCCACAGCATATGTGTCAAAGGGATTCAGTATTGCCTTTTGCCCTTCCCTTACAATACGTTTTGTTTCAGGATCGATTTTCGCATCGTTGGTTGCAGGCACCTGTTTGATGCATACTACTATTTTCATAAGTGACTCCTCCTTTGAAGGGCATTATTCGCTGACCCATGTATCCTTAATCAGGTCAAACTGTGTTTTGAAACCAAGAAGTGCTAAATATACTCCGCACTTTGGATAAATCTTGTGCAGCATTTTTAATGTGGCAATCGGATCATACTCGGTAGTTTCAGGAATTGTGTAGCCTACTGCATCGGAAAGCAGGTGAAGTTTCTTGCTCATCCAGGCTTCTACAATAACCGGAACATCCGGGTATTTCTCTAAAAGCTTGTCAACTACCGGATTCTTTTCAATAATAGGCTGAGTGATAATAAATGTCGCCCCGGCAGCTATTTTTCTTTCCATTTTCTCAAATTCATGGTCTTCAGGCTCATACGGGTTGAAAGCAACACCAAGAACGAATTTATCCTTGTATTCCCTGTTAATGTATTTGAGCAGTTCAACCGATGTAACTGATTCTACGCCTTCAGCACCGATATCCGAGGGTTTCAGCTTTGGCAGGCGTTCAGAACCGTCCCCGCTTACAACAAGCAGGTATTTGATACCCTTTTCTATACAGGTATTAAGTATTTCGTCTAGATTTTCCTTGGTATGGAAGGTGTTCAGGTGAATCATTACCTGTTCTGGATAAACCGGCAAATCCAGTTCCTGGATCATTTCGGTGCCCTGGAAAGCAAGATTTCCCATTGCATTGTCAGTTATGCACGCGCAATACCCGCTTTCCATAACACGGGCATATTTATTGGCAAATAGTTCAAGGTCCGCCTCAAGCTTCTCGGAATCCTGTTTTGGTGGAAGTATTTCCACATGATAGATTTTATTTTGGATATGATGCCGCATTGAGCACTCCTCCTGTTGATTGATTTTTACTAAAATTCAAAATAGTATATTAAGTTATTTGGCATAATCATTATATATAATTGGATAACCTTAGACAATAGCTGAGACTATTTTGCACTTTATTCTCCAGATTTGTGCAAGATAATACATTTTGTCAAAAAAATGTCAATCAAACTGTCCTATAAAATAAAAAATGCTTTCCTTGAAAGGAAAGCATTATAAAAAAGAAGAACAATACTTGCATAAATGTTAACATTATTTAATATAAAAATGTCCGTATGTACCAGTTTATTAAATCATAGCCGTAAAATATGGATATAAAAGTTCCTGCTGCTATGAATGGCCCATAGGGTATTGTATCACCATGCTTTTTTACGCGAAACAGCAAAAGCAGGCCGCCTATCAGTCCCCCGGCATATATAGACAGCAAAATGGACAAGGCAGTTAATTTCCAGCCAATAAGCAGTCCAATCATGCCCATGAGCTTAATGTCTCCTCCGCCCATTCCCTCCTTTTTCAGTATCAATTCAGATATAAGGGCTACTATAAGGAAAACACCGCCTCCTACCAGTAAGCCCAGGAGTGCATCCTTCCATGTGGTTGACAAACCGGTCAGGGTCAGAATTACTCCGGCAGCAAACCCGGTCAATACTAATCCATTGGGTATAATCTGATGCTCCAGGTCAATAGCGGTTGTTATAATCAATATTGAGCAGAGAGTTAAATACGTCAGGAATGTTCCGCTGATTCCAAACTTTAAGAACAACAACAGGTAAATAATGCCCGTCAATAATTCTATCAAAGGATACCTGAAGGAAATTTGCTCATTGCAGTATCTGCACCGCCTGCCAAGGAAAATCCAGCTGAACACAGGCACCAAGTCCTGCCATTTCAGCTGAGTACCGCATGATGTGCAATGAGACGGAGGAAAGACAATTGATTCTTCCCTGGGAATCCGATAGATGCAAACATTAAAGAAACTTCCCATCAGCAATCCTATAAGGAATATCATTATACAGAGAAAAAACTCCATTTTCAGCTCCTCTTGCTTAATACTCTATGGTGTTTGAGTCTCATTTCCTTCTGCCTGTTCACTTTCTTCTGCCTGTTCACTTTCATTGCCTTCCGTTTGTTCGCTTTCTTCCTGCTCAGCCGGTTCATTGGAAGGCGTGAACCGGAAGGGATTATCGACTCCCTTGGGACTGTCATATGGCCAATCCAGGTAATCCTCATCCTTGCTGTCTGCAGATACCTTTTCCATTGAATAAAAGTCCAGGCTGATTGCTCCGCTTAATATTCCGCCAGTACTTTCCGCCAACTGAAGATTTTTTATTACTATCATACGGTTCAGACCTTCTATTCTTTTGATAAGGTCCATTACCTGTTCATAGGTTCCAAGTATCGGATACTGAACAGACATGGACCGGATCTGCGGATTGCCAATACCTGCACTATTGCCGGAGCCGGTTCCTTCTGCCTGGGCATTATTTGAATTGCCTGAGTCAGCACTTTCTACGGCGCCGGGTTCGGAGAAATTTATAGAATCTGCCTGTACTCCGGAATTCACCAGAAGGTCATTTAAAATAACTATCAGCTTCTTCTGTATCAGGTCGGGGTAAAACCTTTCCGAAGTTATTCTAATCCCTTCATGCAATGCCTTAATCTCTTCATCCAGCTGTGGAAGAGAGTTTATTTCTGCCTTGACCATTTCTACCTCCTGGCTTTTTGCAAGCAAATCCACTCCAGTCGCAGCAAGTTTATCCAGCTGAGGTGCAATGACAAAATAGTAGGATGCGGCCAGCAAAGCCACAACAAAAGCCAGCTTCAGAAGAAATGCTTCTCTCTTTGTCAGTTTCATTCTTCAATCACATCCTTTAATTGACAGCTCATAGTAAAGGAATAGGACTCTGCCGCTTCCGGTTCTTCCCGTCCTTCTTGCCCTGCCTGTTCATTGGGACTTGCCGCTGTCACAGTTGTAATATTTGAAATATGTATACTGCTGAACAGCTCTAAAGCTTCCATATTGTTCTGGTATTCTGCAATCAGATGTCTGCTGGGCGCGACTCCCTGGATTTGCAACTGATCAGAAGTCATTGATATATTTGTAAAGTATAAATCATGCGGAATAGCCGAGGTTATCTTATTCAAATAGTCGCTGCTGATAGTACTGATACCCTGGATATGTACTATGAAGGATTCCAGTGAACCTGAAAACTGCTGCAGACTGTTTATTTCTTGTTTTTTATCCGCTGCCTGCTGTCTTTTTAAACTGACTTCTTCAGATAACAGGTATTCATTATAGCTGTCTATTTGCGTCTGTGCTGCTTTTACAGCAAGTTCAAGAGTAAAGAACGCTCCAGCAACCAGCAATAGGTAAATGATAAATAAAACAACATAAATTATTACTTTTTTTCTGGTTGACCGTCCGGCATCTATTGTCATTGAAAAAAAGTTAAGGTCTCGTTTCTGCAAACTTACATTACTCATAACGAATCAGCCCCCCCAATGCATTTATATAGGTTCTGGGGTTAAAATCTTTTATATTTCGGCCAAGCTTCACTATGTTCAGGCTGTCTATGGTATCAGTTCTCAAATTCAATGAAAGCTCTATATATTTTTTAAGTCCCTTCAACTGAGAAGATCCCCCGAACAGATATATTCTATCAATGGTGTTGCCAGTCATTCTGCTTATATAATATTGAAAAATTTTCTGAATTTCTGACAGCCAGGTGTCGACCTGGGCACGTATGACGTCGTTAAATGGATCTGATATAATTTCCATATATCCTTTCGGATCCAGTTCAGCATCCCTTATTTTCTTTTCTTCTGCTTCTTCAAGTGTCATATTGCATGCTACAGATATCTCATAGTCTATTTCTCTGGCTCCCAGATTGATTATCCTGCTGAAAGCAAGCTTTCCATTGGCTAAAATGTGGATATTAATACTTCGGTATCCCAGATCAATTAAAGCTGATGTCTGCTTAGAGTCCAGGTTTGCAACGTTAATTGCTGTATTTTGGGTAAAGAGCTTGGACACAGCATTGGAATGAATGTCTAATGCAGTCGGTTTCAGTCCGGATTCTTTTAAAAGGTTTAAAAAATTCTCAACCATGTTTTTTGGCATGGCTGCTACCTGGACTTTATACTTCTTTACTCCACCCTCTACCGTTTCACCTATTACTGAATACTCAATTACATATTCTGTAGCTACTATAGGCAGATATTGCTCAATCTCATACTTGACCATGCCATCCAGCTTCTGACGGTCTGCAGCAGGCAAAACAATATCCCTGGTTATAATGGAGGTACTTTGTATTGTAGCTACTGCATTTTTCTCCTTAATTCTGTTTTCAGATATTATCGCCCGGACGCAGTCTTTCATCTTTGTAAAGTCATCTATTTTTCCGTCTTTGAATACACCATCAGGAATCCTCATGGATGCAGCATTCCGAACTTCAATATTGCCTTTATTGTACCTTCCGCATACCATATGAATGTTTTGGCTGCCAAAATCCAGACATATAAGGTTTTGCATCAAGTTTTTTCACCCCTTTTTACTTATTGAATAGTTTGCATCATGTCAATCATGGGAAGATACATGGCAACTACCAGGAAACCTATCACTACAGCCATAACAATCAGCATTAAAGGTTCCAGCATGGAAGTCATTTTCTGTATAGCCACATCTACTTCCTCGTCATAAAAGTCTGCAGTTTTGTTGAGTACATCATCTAATGCACCTGATTCCTCTCCTATCCGGATCATTGAGTCTACCATAGGCGGGAACAAGCCCAGTCTGCGGATAGGTCCCGCCAAATCATAGCCCTTTCGCAGCTCTTCCTTAACCGAAAGTATTCCGTCTGATATGATTCTGTTTCCTACTATTTTTGCAACTATGTCCATTGCGGGCAGAAGCGGAATACCGCTGGCCAGCAGCGTTGACAAAGTCCTGGTAAATCTTGATGTTGATACTTTTACTACTGTATTTTTTATAACAGGTATTTTAAGCTTTAGCTGATCAAAGCTTTTCCTTCCTGCATCTGTATTTATATATCTGTGAATACCATATGCTAATATGATAATAGCCAATAAGATTATATACCAATACTGCCTTATTCCGTTGCTTAAACCCAGCAAAAATCTGGTTGGACCAGGCAAGGGAACTCCACTGCCTTCAAACATGCTTAAAAAAGTCGGGAGAATAGCTACCAGCATAAAAATTACTACTGTAACAGAAACTACAGCCAAAATTATGGGATACGTCATTGCTGACCGGATTTTATTCTGTATCTTAGTCTCTTTTTCATAGTGAACAGCCATTCTGTCCATGATGCTGTCCAGATTACCGCTGGTTTCACCGGCTTCTACCATGTTAATGAACAATTCTGGAAATACATCTCTGTGTTCTTTCATAGCTTCTGACAGGGTTGAACCCTTCTGCACAGATTCAAACACCTTATCAATGACAGCTTTGAATCTCGGTTTTTCAGTTTGCTGCCGCAGAATATCCAGGCATTGTATAATAGTAACACCTGCATGCAGCATAGCATAAAACTGTCTGGCAAATACAGCAATATCCTTGGTTTTAACCTTGCCGAACAAGCCTATATTAAGATCTTTACCCTCAGCAACTTCCCTAACCATGATTGGATGATAGCTTCGGCTTCTCAACATTTGTATGATTTCACTGCGGTCCTTTGCATTGTACCGCCCATCAATGCTTTCTCCAGTATGACTAATTGCCTTGTATTCATACAACGGCATATTAACTCCCCCCTTTTCCGTTACGCAAACCCGGATTCAGTTCCATTCTATCATAGCATTCTTAGATGCTGTTTGAGCATTTCAACATCCATTGCACGCTCAGTAGCAGCCTCTAAAGTAATAAGATTTCTTCGCACAAGGTCTGCCAATGAATAATCCATGGTACGCATACCGTTTTTAATTCCGGTCTGAATGGATGTCTGTATCTGGTGTGTCCTGCCTTCACGTATAAGGTTGCGAATGGCATTGTTTGCCAGCAGGATTTCCAAAGCAGCTACCCTGCCCTGGTTATTCTTTAATGGGAGCAGCTGCTGCGCAATGATTCCCTCAATTACCGCAGCCAACTGTATTCTGATCTGGGGCTGCTGATAAGCCGGAAAAGAGTCAATAATTCGGTCTACTGTCTGATCAGCGCTCATAGTGTGCAGCGTTGACATGACCAGGTGGCCTGTCTCGGCTGCTGTGATAGCTATACTGATAGTTTCCGTGTCACGCATCTCACCAACCAGAATAACATCCGGGTCTTCACGAAGAGCCGCACGCAGACCGTTTGCAAAGGTTAGGCTGTCACTGCCGATTTCCCTCTGGTTCACCATGCTTTTATTGTGCTTATGCAGATATTCGATTGGATCTTCAAGAGTAATAATATGACAACTGCGATACCTGTTTATATGGTCCACCATAGCTGCTAAGGTGGTTGATTTTCCGCTTCCGGTAGGTCCTGTAACTAGTATTAATCCTCTTGGTTTCATCGCAAGATCTTTCAGGCACTCAGGAAATCCAAGCTCATCCAGAGTAGGCGGATTTATGCTTACAACCCGGATAGCCATCGCATAACTGCCTCTCTGCTTATATGCATTAACTCTGAACCTGGCTACACCGGGTATATAGAAGGATAAATCCCATTCTCCCCGCTCCTCAAATTCTTTGAACTGTGCATCATTCAATACTTGTTTTGTTAAATCTAATGTATCATTTGAAGTAAGTTCAGTATCGTTATAGTATTTAAGTTTTCCGTTAACCCTTAAAACCGGAGGAATACCTACAGTAATATGAAGATCAGAAGCTTTGGCCTTAACTGCATCCATCAGGAGATCATTAATATTCATCCATTCTTCACCAACCTATTCTAAACTATAAGTTACCTTAAGCATTTCCTCTGTTGTAGTTATTCCTTTTTGTACCAATTGAACACAACTGTCTCTCAAGGTAATGGTGCCATATTTCGCTGCGCATGATCGGATTTCATCAATAGAAGCACGATGGTCTACCAGTTCACGCAGTTCACGAGTCATCAGCATAATTTCATGGATGGCTGTTCTGCCTTTATACCCAGTATTGCCGCATAGGCTGCACCCCTCTCCCCTGTAAAGCACTTCATCACCCCTCAGGTTAAGAAGAACCATTTCGGGATGACTGGGCTTGTATTCAGTTTTGCAGTTAGTACATATTTTTTTGACCAAGCGCTGTGCTACTACGCCAACAACAGATGAGGATACAAGATATGGTTCAATACCCATGTCCACCAGCCTGGAGACTGTACTGGCGGAATCATTGGTGTGCATGGTGCTCAGAACAAGGTGCCCTGTTATAGCTGCCCGTACTGCTATTTCAGCCGTTTCGCTGTCACGGATCTCGCCAATCATTATAATATCCGGATCCTGCCTGAGTATTGAACGAAGGCCTGATGCAAAGGTCAGCCCTGCCTTGACATTTACCTGCACCTGGTTAATTCCCTCTAGCCGGTATTCTACCGGATCTTCTACAGTAATAATGTTGCGGTTGATTTTGTTCAATTCCCTGAGGACCGCATAGAGTGTGGTGGTCTTGCCGCTTCCGGTGGGACCGGTAACAAGAATAATTCCATTAGGGCTCTGGATCAGCTTATCAAACATCTTTATATTTTCTTCGCTGAAACCCAGCTGGGACTTAGTTAATATTGTGCTGCTCCTGTCCAGCAGCCTTATAACTATTTTTTCACCGTACACGGTTGGAAGCACTGAGATACGCAGGTCTACATCCCTGTCATCAAGATGCATCTCCACCCTGCCGTCCTGGGGAATCCTTTTTTCAGCTATGTCCATTCTGCCCATTATCTTGATTCGGGTAACGATTGCAGAATGCGTAGTTTTCGATGATGTCATTATTTCCTGCAGTTCACCGTCGATACGGAACCGAATCCGAATATTTTTTTCGAAGGGTTCTATATGGATATCACTGGCCTTTGTACGAATGGCATGCTGTATTATAGAGTCTACAAGCCTGACCACAGGCGCATTATTTACTTCATTCAGGATATCCTCTTCTATTTCGTTAATCTGTTCTATTCCAATTTCTTTTGTAAAATCTTCAACTGCCTTTTCGGCACTTTCCTTACCATAGTACTGGTCCACCGCATTTTGTATATGGCTTTTCAGGGCTAAGGCAGGCTTAACTGACAAACCGGTAGCTATATTAACATCATCTATGGCATAAAGATTTAAGGGATCTACCATAGCTACCGTCAGCTGGTTCCCTTCCCTGGAAACAGGTATGAGCATATGCCTACGTGCCAGGCTTTCACTGATTAGTCTCGGTACTTCTGGCTGGATATTGTAAGTAGTAAAATCTATATACGGTATTTTAAGCTGGTATTCCAACGCTTCAATAAGCTGCTGCTCATTAATAATGCCGTCCTCGATGAGCAGTTCTCCCAGCTTTTTGCCTGTGGATTTTTGCTTGGTCAATGCTTCTTCCAATTGTGTTTTAGTGATAATTCCGGATTCCAGCAGTATTTCACCTAATCCTTTTTTATTGCGGCTAACCATTTATGTCCCCCTGTTACGATATTTGTTGCTTTTATCGTTTTATCCTTATAAGTACATTTCAAGGTAATCTCTTATATAAAGCTTGCCTAAGCGTTCATAATCCAGCTCGTATATTTCGGAATGATGGTTCTCCAGGATGACACTTTTTACAGGTATTACTGAATCCGTATCCATAGGCCATGCACACTTTCCTTCAAAGCCGCCCTGCGCACCAAAGGATTTTAAGCTGAGCTGAAATTTAGCCTTCTTGTACAGGTAGGACTTCTTTATATCCTTTTTGAAGTCTACTACTACATGGCCCGGAAGATACATAAAAAGAATCCCCAGTTCCGGATAACATTCCACTTTTTCAACATACTGGTAATAATTCTTCCAGAATAAAAACTTTTCGCTCTGAATTCCCATGTACCTGCCAAGGTCCTTTAGTTTGCGCCATTCTGAAAGCTTGGACCGGAATATTTCATCAATATTATCCCAAAAAACACCATGCCCCGGAGGGCCATAGAGATCAATAAGAAAGTTGTTGATATTCTCCGAATACTCTAAAACAGTCATCACATCAAGGTAATGCTTGATTTGCGGATATTGAATTTCTTCTGAAAGCCTGATCCACTCCATAAAAGCCTTTTCATTGCGTATAAATCCATCTATGCTGCAATGAAGAAAAAACTCTTCATGCAATGCCTTGGCAAAGGCACTGTTCTTCATTATTCCATATTTGCTTATAAACTCATCCAAAGCACAGTTTTCGGACTCCAATACCGCAAGAGCCTGAGAAATCCAATCACCGCCCGGAAATGGGATTCGACTGGCCAGGGAGCGGCTGAACTCAGCAGGATAGTTTTCCTGCATAAAGCTTATCAATATGCAGAAAGACTCAATCAGGTTCTTGCTGGTATAATGCTCCTGCAGCATTATCCAGTTGTAATAGAAAAACCGTCTCTTTGACCTAATTGAAAGAATAGCAAGGAGCTTGTCTTTCTGATCCTTATTAATATTTTGAAGCAAGGCATGAAATACCAGCTCCATCCGGCTGCTGCCAAGAATATACGCATAAGTGTCCAGCCTGTTTTCTTCCAGTGAATCGATCTGCGCAAGCAGCTCCCGGACTTCATCCCTCATGTCCATCCATGCTATTTCCTCAGCGTATGGATGATTTTTCCGAACACTGTCCAATATGCTTTGAAATTTCAACTGAGGAGGAGCAATTGTATATTCCATTGCTAATTGGTCCTTTCAAATATCTGCTGCATTTCTTTTATGGTTTCTTCATCTTTAAGACGGAACTTAAATTCTACCCTTCTGGATTTTTCCCTGTCTATGATGCCGCCGGTCATAATTGGCTGGCTGTATGACCTGCCGTTTGCAGTCAAATAAGCATGTATAATATCCTTGTACTCAAAACCGGGTATATCCTCTTCTAATATATACCTTGCTACTGCAAAAGCTCTTCTCTGGGATAGATCAAGATTATAGATATAACTGCCCACATCATCGGTATGGCCTTCAATTATAATTTCAGCGATATAATCCCTGTTCTTATCATTCAGTATAATGGAAAAATATGCAGGGATAAACTGCTTCAGGTAATCTGCACCGTTCTTTTTAATCCTGTCCATTCCCGAGTCAAAAAAAATGCCGTCGCTGAACCGTATAGCTCCGGTTTGGCTGTCTATATCCAATATCAGATTTGACTGGGAAAATTTCTCTACCAGCTCTCTTATTATTTCGGTTCGTACATCAACTAAGCTCTTTAATGTTTCTTCCTGCTGGTTCAGCTGTTTTTCGAGATCAGCCAGCTTTTGCTCTTTTTCCAGCAGCTGCGATTCTAAAGCTTTCAGTCTTTCTCGTTCTTTATTTATTTCGTTAAGATCGGATGTGTTAATCTTATCACCGGCATTGGATGGGTCAGGCTGCTGCCCCTGAACTGTCTGAAATGCCGCAAAGAATACCAAAGACAATACTAACAGCAATAAAAATGCTGCTGCTATGATATTCACATAATTCCAGGATGTATGGTATTCTTGCATCATAATTCCCCCAACCCTGCATCTCTACCAATTATTTAACCAGGTTTCTATTCCAGGTGCCTTTTCAGAGAATCTATAACTACAGGAAGGTCGTCGATGGAGTCCCTAATTTCGGCAATTGTATTGCTTAAACGGAGAGTAACCTCGCTTAATCCTTCATCAAACTGACTAATGGTCTGAACAGTGCCTTTTTCCACCGCTTCAGTAAATTCCTGAATGCATGCCCTCAGGCTTGCATTCAGCTCATTCAGGTGCTGAGCTATTTCACTTGAAGCGATATGCAGGTTCCGGTTATGTTCCTCTATGCTTTGCATAATATTTTTGCTATTGCCAGCCCATTCTTCCATGGACCTGGCTACAGACTCTTTAAGCTGATTATACGCTTTTTCCGTAACATCAGACAATTTTGTCAAGGTCCTTCCCAGCTCTTCGGCAGTATCATTTTTATATTGCCTGATCAGGTCATATATGCCCTGGACATATGTGCTGTATTCTTCTCTAAGGCTTTCTCTTTCTTTTTGTACATCCTCCAGTGCTTTACTGTTAAAGCTTACTATGCCTGACAATGTCTCTGAAAGGCTCTGCAAATCTTTCAGGCTGTCGGATAGAGAGCGGCTGCAATTTGATATCTGCTCATGATATTGTGCAATAGACGAAATTATGGCTTCGGAGGCGGTATTTATCTGCCTTTGGTTTTCTCCTGCCCTGGCCAGCTCACTTGCCAATTCCTCTGCCTGTGCAGCAGATTTAATTTGAAAAGCGGTAAAATTCCTGAAGGAATCGCCCAGGGCAGTTAACTGGTCATTCATCCGATTGGTCAGGCTTTCAAGAAAAATATCAACCAACTGGTTCATTCCGCTGCGCTGCATATCTGCAGTATATTGGGCATAGGACGAAAGACTGCTGGTCATATTATCAACTGAGGTAGCTATTCGTTCAATATAGTTTTCATCCTGATCTCTTGGCAATTTGCGCTTAAGCAGCTTATTTATTTCATATACCCTTGATTCAGCTTTGTCAAACAGCCTTGCATTCAGAGAGTTGAACAGATAAGATATGATAATGGAAAAAACAGCAATTACAGCTATTTGGCTTATAACTGAATAAAATATATCCGGCATTGATTCACCGGGTTTTAGTCCGGCCAAATGGATAACTAAACAGAAAAATGATGCCGCCAGTCCAATAGTAACCAGAAAAGCTGGAATTGAAGCAGCCTTATTTCTCTTTGCCGGGACATCTGCCAGTGTGGTGTTATTGAAATATTGATTCAAATCCGGATCTGCTGACCGGTTTTCAATATAATCATACCAGACAGGGCGCAGAAAAGAATTATCCCTGGTATGTTCTATATATTCAGTAATCTTATTTTCGTTTGCCTCATCCATATTCCTCAGTTCTGACAGAAAATCAGCAAATTGCTTCAATTCACCCAGCACAGGAATCAACAAACCAACATTATACCGTATGTATAATACAACCCACAAAAATGACAAAAATCCCAAGGAAATTCCTAAAAAGTAAGGCCTTAACGTAGCTGTAAATTCTTCAATCCATAGTGTTGGCAACTGGAAGACCTCCCTTGATGTAAATAAAATTTGCTATAATACGTTGGCCGCTTCATTCATAATCTGCCAGGAATCACCGGGCAGAGAATACCCAAGCCATATTTCCACAGCACGCAAGCCCTGGCATATCAGCATGCTGAGGCCGCCGCATGTTTTGCAGCCCTGAGCTTGTGCATATTTCAGCATAGCAGTCTGACGCGGATTATATACGATATCACATACTACTGTCCGGCTGTCCAGCTTATGACCTTCAAGCGGATTGCCATTAATATCCGGCCACATCCCGAGCTTTGTTGTGTTTATGATTATGTCAGCATCACCGGGAATCTCATGCACGGCTCCAGCTAACTGACGTCCTTTAAATTCATTTATCAGGCCGGCCAATACTTCAGCCTTTTCATGAGTTCTATTGAGGATCAGTATGGACTCAGGATCTTCCTTAGCTGCGTAAACGCCTATTGCCCTGGCAGACCCTCCTGCACCTATAATGACTGTTTTTTTACCTTTGATGCTGTACCCCATATTTTTTAAAGATTGAATAAAACCCGGTCCGTCTGTATTATATCCGCTAAGTACTCCGCTATCTATCTTAACGGTATTGACAGCGCCTATAACGCGGGCGTTCTCATCTATATGGTCAAGCAGGCTGTAAACTGCTTCCTTATGGGGTATTGTAACATTAAAGCCTATACAACCAAGTGCTCTGAGCCCGTCCACTGCTGCCACCACCTGGTCGGGGGGCACATCAAATGCAAGGTATGCCATGTCCAGGTCCAGTTTTTCATAAAGGTGATTGTGCATAACCGGTGATAGGCTGTGTCCTACAGGGTGACCTATCAGAGCTGCTATTTTTGTTGATGCTGTGATTTGCATATGGGCCTCCTTCCGGCCAGAAGCCTTTCCATCACTCTGGTGAGCCTGGTTCCTATAAACTCACGGGAGTCGATCGGATCAACCAGGATGGTAAACAGTCCGGCACGGTTGCCGCCCAGGATGTCGGTAAACACTTGATCTCCTATTACCAATGTGTTATGCTTGGTGCTTCGAAGAACAGCCAATGCGCTTTGAAAAGCCCGGCTGAAGGGCTTGCCCCCTTTTGGGGCAGCTATTACGCCCAATTCCAAAGCGAATTGCTTTACTTTAGTCTGATTGTTGTTGGATAACAAACAAATGCTGAATCCGGTATTTTTAGCCTGAAGAACCCAGTTCTTAAGCTTGGGATTAGTTGTATAGTTGTTCCATGCTGTTATTGTATTGTCAACATCAATAATCATATTTCGATACCCCGAATCCCAAAGGGACTGCAGGTTGATATCGAAAATGGAACCGACTGACAAACCGGGTTTCAACAAGCTGCGCAATATGATCTTCCTTTTCATATAGTATATATAACTATAATTAATATAATATATAAAATGACTTAAAATGTCAATGGTAGAAGGTATTTGTCTACATAAATACCATTAATATGCAATAATCAGCGGGTGTTT
>DUSN01000067.1 GCA_012842605.1 Clostridiales bacterium | reverse complement strand
TAACCCGCGGCTTCAGAGGCAGTATATGCCAAGCCGCTACTGGCGGTTCCTGGTGGAGAAAATGTGAGCACCGCTCTGCCAGGTTTGATTCCTGAACGGAGAATATTTATTAAACGGAGTGAGAGCAGTTGGTAGAATATTTCAGGCAACTACTGGTGAACAATGGTATTTCTGCAAATTGGGCTGAGTTCCTTGCCTATACGGCAGTTGTTTTGCTGATAATACTGGCTTGCTTCCTTTCCTGGCTGTTTATAAAGATTATCCTGACAAAGGTTGTCAGTGTCTATATCAGGCGCAGCAAAAGCAAATGGGACGATATCCTTCTGGAACACAACCTGTTCAGAAGGGCAGCAAATCTTGCTCCTGCCATCATCATACATATGACTGCACCGGCTTTTCCTGCCCTTCAGATATGGATTCAGCGCATAGCTTTTTCATATATAGTTTTAGTTGTAATATTAATCCTTTTTTCACTGATGGACGGCTTTGATACTCTCTATCGTACCTTTGAGATTTCCAAAGAAAGGCCTATTAAAGGCTTTCTTCAGGTACTGAAAATTATCCTTTCAATTATAGGGGTTATTACAATTGTCTCGGTACTGCTGGACCGGCCTCCCTGGGCGCTGCTAAGCGGAATAGGTGTTTTTTCTGCGGTATTGTTGTTGGTATTCCAAAACTCAATACTAGGTTTTGTAGCAGGATTGCAGCTATCAGCCAATGATATGGTACGCGTGGGTGACTGGATTGAAATGCCCAAGTTCAATGCAGACGGGGATGTAATTGACATAACATTGCATACAGTAAAGGTTCAGAACTGGGATAAGACCATTACCATGATCCCAACCCATGCTCTGATATCCGATTCCTTTAAGAATTGGAGGGGCATGAAGGAGGCCGGCGGGAGGAGGATAAAAAGGTCGGTATATATTGATATGAACAGCATCCGGTTTTGCACCGAGGAAATGTTAGCGCGGTTTGAAAAATTTCATTATCTGACAGATTATATCAGGCGCAAAAGGCAGGAAATAGAAGAGTACAATAAAGCGCTGGGAGTAGATCCAAACCAGCTGGTTAACGGCAGAAGGATGACCAATATCGGAACCTTTAGAGCTTATGTGCAGGAGTATGTAAAAAATCACCCGGCTCTTAATAAAGATATGACTCTTATGGTAAGGCAGCTTGCACCTACCGAGCATGGGCTGCCCATTGAAATTTACTGCTTTACCAAAAGCACTGTCTGGACAGAATATGAATCCGTCCAGGCTGATATTTTTGATCATATTCTTGCAGTGGTCCCACAATTTGATCTGAAGTTATTCCAGAATCCTTCAGGAAAGGATTTGGAAGCCTGGAAGCGCTGCTGAAAGCTTGATACAGCTGCTCATAAGCATCTCAATGGCCCAGGTCTGGCAACATGTTAGCGCATACTGCATATATTATTATATTTTGCTTGCTTATAACCCAAACAGCATATATAATAATGAAGTCTATGTGATTTAAATACTCTTCTGAATATAAGGGAGAACTATATGCTTAAGTACTTGTTCGAAGACAGAAAATTTTATAAGACATTGTGGATGCTGGCCATACCTATAGCAGCCCAGAATTTCGTAGGATCTACTGTCAACATGGTGGATACCGTAATGATCGGGCAATTGGGAGAGGTAGAAATAGCAGCGGTTGGCCAGGCTAATCAGCTGTTTTTTTTATTTGCCTTAATGATGTTTGGCATCAACAGCGGTGCTGCAATTTTTACCGCTCAATTCTGGGGTGTGCGGGATATAAAAAATATAAGGAAGGTGCTGGGCTTAGGCCTTCTTACAGCCGGCGGGGGGGCAGCCGTTTTTGCTGTTCTTGCCTTATTATTCCCGGAGCTGATAATGCATATTTATTCCAACGACCCTGCTGTTATTGATGCCGGAGCAAGATACCTGCGCATAGTGGGCTGGAGTTACATTCCAACAGCCATTAGCTTTTCCTATGCTTCGGTATTAAGGAGCACTGAGCAGCCTAAGCTTCCTATGATGCTGAGCATGGTTTCCCTTTTAACCAATGCTTTACTTAACTATGCATTTATCTTCGGAAAGCTGGGTTTTCCTGAAATGGGCATTGAAGGTGCAGCCTTGGCAACATTGATTGCACGCATACTGGAAACCGGTATGATGCTTTTCTTTGTATACATCGGAAAATATGTTCCGGCTGCACGTTTAAGAGAAATGCTGGATTTGTCAAGGGATTTTATAGCCAGTTTTTTCCGCACTTCAGCCCCGGTTATATTGAATGAAACCTTCTGGGCTATGGGTGTATCCATATATTCAGTTATATATGGTCAGATTGGCACAAATGCCGTTGCAGCGGTGAACATATCAGGAACTGTTATCAATATTGCCATGGTCTTATTCCAGGGCATGGCAAATGCAGCTGCAGTCATGATCGGGAACAGAATAGGAGCAGGAGATGAGGAAAAGGCATATGAATATGCTAAAAAACTGCTTATCTTAGGTCCTGCATTTGCTGTTGTCACAGGATGCTTGCTTATGCTGACCGGCAGCTTTTTTGTAAACTTCTTTAGCGTAACTGCTGAAGTCAGCATTTATGCCGTAAGGATTCTTATTGTGTTTGGATTGGTAATGCCCATTAAAGTATTTAATATGATAAACATTGTCGGTGTCCTGCGAAGCGGCGGGGATACAAAATATTCGCTTGTCCTGGATACCGTAGGGGTATGGTTCATCAGTATACCTCTGGGCATGCTGAGCGGGCTTGTCCTGCACCTCCCGGTCTATTGGGTTTATTTGCTGGTAGCTTTGGAAGAAGTATTCAAGCTTATTTTTGGATTATATCGCTTTCGTTCGAAGAAATGGATTAACAATTTGGTTCGAAACGTAAGTCAGCAGAAGGAAGATAACCAGCTTATGCTGTCCCCTTTACCCGCTTGTGAAGAATGAGTATGTGCAAACAGCCATTTATAAAGAGCTTATTGCTCATTATAAATGGCTGTGCTGTTATTGTCTGCTTTACTCGTTTTGTCTGTATTCTGCCAGGAAGGAACCTATGAGAGAAATAGCCCTTCTCAAATCTTCTTTCGGAGGAAGGAACACTACACGGAAGTGGTCCGGGTGAGGCCAGTTGAAGCCGGTCCCCTGAACCAGCAGCACTTTCTTCTCACGCAGCAGGTCCCTTACAAACAACATGTCATCTGTTATATTGAATCGCTTTACATCAATTTTGGGGAAGCAGTAGAAAGCTCCCCTGGGCTTTACACAGGACAGGCCGGGTATGTCGTTAAGCATTTCATATGCCAGGTCACGCTGTTCCCTCAATCTGCCGCCTGGTACAATATATTCATTGATGCTCTGATAGCCGCCTAAAGCCGTTTGAATGGTATATTGCGCCAGGGCATTGCTGCAAAGCCGCATGGAAGCCAGCATGGTCAGGCCTTCAATATAGTCTTTGGCGCAGGCTTTGTTTCCGCTGAGCACCATCCATCCTGCTCTGAATCCGGCTATGCGGTGTGATTTTGACAGCCCGTTGAAGGTAACACACAGCACATCCTTGGTCAGTGAAGCAACGGAGTAGTGTTCATCATCTTCATATATAATTCGGTCATAAATTTCATCGGAGAATAAAATCAGTTCATGCTGCTCAGCCAGCTTTACAATCTCCAGCAATATGGCTTTTGGATAAACCGCACCGGTGGGATTGTTGGGGTTTATTATAACTATGCCTTTTGTATTGGGAGTGATTTTCTTTTTTATATCTTCAATATCGGGATACCAGTCGGATTGCTCATCACACATATAATGTACGGCCTTGCCGCCGGCCAGGTTGACTGATGCGGTCCACAGGGGATAATCAGGTGCCGGCACCAGGATTTCATCTCCGTGATCCAGCAATGCCTGCATGGACATTATTATTAATTCACTGACACCATTTCCCACATAAATATCATTGACCGTTACACCCTCAATATCCTTATGCTGGCAATATTGCATGATAGCTTTTCTTGCAGGGAAGATTCCCTTGGAATCCGTGTAGCCCTGGGCATTTCGGACATTATATATAACATCCTGTATGATTTCATCGGGAGCTTCCAATCCAAAAGGATAAGGATTTCCAATATTTAGCTTGAGTATATTATAGCCTTCTTCTTCCAGGCGTTTTGCTTCGTCCATAACCGGGCCCCGAATGTCATACAGCACGTTGTCCAGTTTGCTTGACTTTTTTATTATGGTCATTGTTCCAACCTCCCATTTAATGACAATAGGTATTCTTTAAATTATAATCCTTAAAGAAATCAAAAGCAATATAAGTATGAAGAAGAATAAAGGGAAAATATTCAACAATGTATATTTTTAACGCTCAGCATTATATGTATCCATCCCAGCCTGAAAATGCGGGTGGCCTGATGGTCTGAGGTGGATTTTTGGCGAGGATGAATAGAAAAAGCAAGGACTTTGGATTTAGCTCCAAAGTCCCTTGAAATAAGGATGTCTGAAGTATTAAATTGTCCACTGGTCATGAATGATACCGACTACATACCAGGTATCATTTTTCTTTTCGAATACGAGCCTGAGGCTTCTCCAGTCCATACCTTCGTACTGCGGGTCAATGCCGGAAAAATGATATTCAACAATTATCGAATTTTTGTAAACCTCGGAACTGTTATTCAGTGAATTTCCATGCCCCAGTACTTTGTTGTAGCCTACTTGCTCAGCATTTACAAAGTCAGCATCATAGATGAACCTTTTGTAATAATCCGAGAAGTTGAGCGTGATAGGCTCGCCCGAACCGTCGTAATATCCCCAAAGATATGTCTTGGAGTCAGCAGCCAGGTTTTTCACTTCCTCTGCAGTGAATACAAGATCATTGTCAACATCAACAAATCCGTATGGTGAGAAGCGGACTCCCTTTTCGGGATGCACTGCATCGGCAAGCTTCTCCATGTCAAAATTCTTAATTGCGGCCAGGACTTCCATGGATCTTTTTTCGATTATGCTTTTGAAATACTCCTCGGTGTCTGCCTGGAGCACATCGCCTTTATCATCCAGGTCGCTGTTCTGCGTGTCCGTATCTGTATTTTTGTCCGCTTCCTTACCTTTGTCCTGGGTGATTGTGCTGCCGGAATTTGGTTTTTCAATAACCTTGACTTTTCCTGTATTCAGCTGCAATGCTGTGCAGGCTGTTAATGCCAATACTAATGCAAAAAGCAAAAGAACAACTGTAAATCTCTTCATGAAAGCTCCTCCTTTAATGCTATATCATGTTTTATTATGTATATAGCATAACAGCATCGTGTTTCATACTTACATCGAACTTGTTTCAAAGTTGTAACATTTAAGATTCTGAAGGAAGCTTCAGTATCGCAGCCGTACCGCCTTCATCCCCGGCTGTAAGCCTGATTGACCCGTTGTGAGCATCAACTATATGCTTTACAATAGAAAGGCCCAGCCCTGTTCCGGAAGTACTGCGGGTATTTTCAGCCCGATAAAAACGGTCGAACACTTTTGACCTGTCCTCCTCAGGAATGCCGATTCCCTGGTCAACTACCATAAGGATTGCTTCATTTGCTTCTTTGTACAGGCTTACCTTCACCGTGGATTTTGGCGGTGAATATTTAAACGCATTATCAAGCAGATTCACAATTACTTGTACCAGCTTTTCTTTGTCTCCTCTCACATAAACCTCAGGCTTTATGTCTGAAACTATATTGATTTCATATTTTTGTGCACGAAGCAGCATTTTTTCGGTTGTATCCTTAAAAAGGTCTGAAAGATTGATCTTGTCAAAATGAAATTCCTCACGGCCTGTTTCTAGCCTGGACAGCGTCAATACTTCATCCACAAGCCTGGCAAGCCTGTCCGACTCATTATTGAGGTGAAATATTGCTTTTTTTAAGTAAGGCCTGTCCCCGATTTCTTCAGCAAGCAGCTCAGAGTAGCCTTTTATAGCTGTAAGAGGGGTTCTGAGCTCATGGGACACATTGGATACGAATTGCTTTTGCCTTTGTATATAATCCTGTAGCTGGGCACCCATTGCATTAAAGCTGCGGGAAAGCTGGGCTATTTCATCTGAACCTTTTATTTCAACCGGTGTAAAAATTCTATTGGCGTAATTGTTGGCAGCCGCAGCAAGCTTATTAATCGGCTTTGTCAGCCTTGCAGCGATATAGATGCTGATAAAGGTCATAAGCAATGCAAATATGAATGCACCCACAAACAGGATATTGGCAACTCCGGTAATCAGGCTTTCAATAAAGCTCATTGGGTATATAATTTCAAGAATACTGATCGTATTGCCTTCAAAGGTAATTGGTGATGCGAAGAAGGCAGTGCTGTTTTTCACCAGGTAAGCATAGTTTCCTTTAGCCGCCGCACTTAGTATTTCCATGTTTTCTGCATCTGTGATGCCGGTTCCGGCATTGCCCTTGGAAGCAGCCTTAAGACGCAGATTATTGTCATATATACGGATATTGCCGAAAACAAGACCTAACTTTCCGATTACATATTGAGCCGTTTCGTCGCTTAGTTCATCATAGCCCTCGTTCTGGACGGCATGGAGCTGAGAAATGTACAACTCTGCCAGGTTGCTTTGGCCGATTAACTGCTGTTCGATTGTATTTATGCTGAGGCTTTTGATTGCATTAAGAGCAGCAAAACCTACAAAGAACAGAATAACGAATGTTGCTGACAAGTAGTATATGATCAGCTTTTCTTTAAGCTTCACTTCAGGCACCTCCAAACCGGTAACCGAAGCCATATACAGTTAAAATATGCTTTGGATTGCTGCTGTCATCCTCAATCTTCTTTCTTAATCGTGTTATGCAAATATCCACAGCCCTGGTATCACCCATGAAGTCATAGCCCCAGGCATATTGGAGCAGATCCTCCCGGCTGAACACCTTCCGGGGGTTCTTGATGAATACCTCAAGGAGTTCATATTCCTTCAAGGTTAGCTCAACAGGTTTGCCGCCTTTAGTTACAGTACGGTTTTCCAGGTCTACTGCCAGATCAAGATGGCTCAAGACCTTTCTGCCGGCAGCTTCACTCTTTCCCAGGCGTCGTAGTACAGCTTTTATGCGGGCTACCAATTCTCTTGTGTCAAAGGGCTTTGTAATATAGTCGTCGGCTCCCAGTTCAAGACCGAGTACCTTGTCGACGATATCATTTTTAGCTGTAAGCATTATTATCGGTACTTTTCGCTTATTTGTCATTTCTCTGCATAAATCATGCCCACTTGTATCAGGCAGCATAAGATCCAATAGAACAAGGTCGGGGCTGAAGGAATCAAATAAAGCCATGGCTGACTTTCCATCTGAAGCTGATGCCACCTGAAATTGCTCTCTTTTTAATATCAATTCCAGCAGGTCTAATATGGAGCGTTCATCGTCAACTAACAGGATTTTATGCATAATATCTCTCCCCCCTGTTTCAAAAAGCGTAACATATAAATATCTAACTATATAATACCCTTAATTGACGATTAACTATATTTAATTTTGCTTATGCCGGCATAATGCATATTATTGCCAATGGACGAACAGGCATTCGCTTATATTGAAGTGCTGTCAAGCATATGGTAAAATCATACTTAGCAGTAAAAGCATAACAGGCATCTGGTAAATGTGGTATGAAACCTTTGGCTGTGTCGGGCCTGCTGTGTTAAAGTCATGGGGAATACCGACCTATGGCTTTTTTTGATGGTAAATTTAAATCAAGAAAAACATATAAATGTTCGGAAAAGAACCAGTAGTTTTAGTTTAGAGCATAGAAGCAGATAGGAAGTGACAACATTATGAAAAGAATGAAAATATTGTTCAGTTATATGCAGGGTAATCGTCTTGTATATATTGGTGCCATCTTATGCGTAATTATTTCTGCATTTGCTGCAATGATACCTTCTCTGATTATACAATTTGCGGTTGACTCAGTGATTGGAGGAAAGGATGCACAATTACCCTCATTTTTGCACAACCTTATTAACCGTATCGGCGGAATGGTATTCATTAGAAAAAATCTTTGGGTATTAGGCCTTTGCCTGATAGCAGTATACCTGTTTAATTTCCTTTTCGTGTTTTTAAGGGGAAAATGGTCGGCTAAGGCATCGGAATCCATAGCAAAAAGACTGAGAGACAGGTTATTTGAGCATCTGCAGAACTTACCCTACGATTATCATGTAAAAGCTGAAACCGGAGACCTGATTCAGAGGTGCACTTCTGATGTGGAAACCATACGCCGCTTTCTGGCGGTTCAGCTGGTTGAAGTGGGTCGTGCCCTGTTTATGCTGACCGGTGCCCTGATCATCATGCTGTCGCTGGATGTTCGCATGACATTGCTGTCCTTGATTGTAGTCCCGTTAATTTTTGGATTTTCTTTAGTATTCTTTATGAAGGTTCAGAAAGCTTTTCTGCAGGCTGATGAAGCTGAAGGCAGGCTGTCCAACACATTGCAGGAAAATCTCACCGGGGTCAGAGTTGTTCGTGCCTTTGGCCGTCAGGCCTTTGAAACTGAGAAATTTGACAGCAGAAATGTTGAATACCGGGACCTAAGCTATAAGCTGGTCCGTATTCTGGCAGTCTACTGGGCTGTGTCTGATTCAATAGCACTGCTGCAGATTGGCATAGTAGTTGTTGTCGGGGCTTTCTTAGCCGCAAGGGGCGAGATAACCCTGGGCACCCTGCTTGTTTTTTTCTCTTATGTCAACATGCTGCTGTGGCCCATTCGTCAATTAGGCAGGATATTGAGCGATATGGGCAAGACCCTGGTTTCTGTGGGTCGTATTCAGGAGATCCTGGACCAGGAAGAGGAAACTCAGGACCCTGGCTGCATCATGCCGCCCATTGCCGGTGATATTGTATTCGACAACGTCAGCTTTGAATATGAGAAAGGCCGTCCGGTTCTGAAAAACATTTCCTTTGAAGTAAAGCAAGGCCAGACCATCGCTATATTGGGCCCCACCGGTTCGGGAAAATCCTCCCTTATTCATTTGCTGCAGAGACTGTATGATTATACAGAAGGGTCCATTACCATAGGGGGAGTGGAGTTGAAGAAGATTGACAAGAAATGGCTGCGCCGCAATATAGGGGTTGTATTGCAGGAGCCCTTCCTGTTTTCCAAGACCATTCGGGAAAATATAGGAATAGCGAAGCGTTCTGTAACCGACCGTGAGATATACGAAGCCAGCCGTATAGCGGCAGTTCATACTTTCGTGGAGGACTTTGAACAGGGTTATGAAACTCCTGTAGGTGAGAGAGGAGTAACCCTGTCAGGCGGTCAGAAACAGAGGGTGGCCATAGCCCGGACTCTGATTCCCGATACCTCTATTCTGATTTTTGATGACTCCCTCAGTGCAGTTGATACTGAAACTGATGCAGCAATCCGCAAGGAATTGAGAAAACGAAGCAAGGATGTTACCACCTTTATAATATCTCACCGTATAGCTACACTGTCAGAAGCTGACAAGATTTTGGTGCTGGAGGATGGAAGGCTGGTTCAGTCAGGAACCCATGATGAGCTGATAAATCAGCCCGGTTTGTATCAGCGGATTTGGTCCATACAGAGTTCGCTGGAGCAGGAACTGATGGATAACAGTCAGCCGGCTTTTTAGAGAAAGGAGAATAATATATGAACTATATCGAAGAACAGGAATATACTAAACGGTTTGATCTTGGGCTGTGGAAGCATCTGCTTAAGTATGCCAAACCATATACAAAGCAATTGATTCTCCTTGCTTTTATTATGATATTAGCCGGAGGGGTGGACGTTGTCTTCCCGCTGATGACCCGGTATGCCATAGATAATTTTATTATCCCCGACAAGCTGGAGGGACTTCCTTTATATGCCCTTGTCTATGGTTTGCTGGTAGCGCTTCAGGGTTTCAACACATGGGCTCTAATAATGATTGCAGGCAGGATTGAGGTTGACCTGGTATATGATATACGCAAGACCGGCTTTAAAAGGCTGCAGGAGCTTTCCTTTTCCTATTACGACAAGACTCCGGTAGGCTGGATAATGGCCAGAATGACATCGGATTCCCAGCGCCTTGGGGAATCCATATCCTGGGGATTGGTGGATTTAACCTGGGGCTTTGCCATGATGACAGGAATAGTGATAATCATGTTTGTGCTGAATTGGAAGCTTGCCCTTATTTCCTTGTCCGTTATACCCTTTCTGGCAGCTGTCAGTCTTTTCTTTCAGAGTCGCATACTTAAAGGTTACCGGCAGGTACGCAAGACCAACTCCAGGATAACCGGAGCCTTCAATGAGGGAATCATGGGAGCCAAAACCACAAAGACACTGGTATTGGAAGAGCGCAATCTGGAGGAATTTAAGGTATTGACAAGTGATATGCGCAGCTCATCCATTCGTGTAGCTGTGTTTTCCTCCATTTTCTACCCCATTGTGTCAGCATTGGGAGGCATAGGCACTGCACTGGCACTCTGGTATGGAGGAAGCGGTGTAATAGCCCAGTCCATCAGCTATGGTACTTTGGTTGCTTTCATAACCTATACCATACAGTTTTTTGAACCAATAAGCCAACTTGCCAGAATTTTTGCCGAACTGCAGTCTGCCCAGGCTTCTGCAGAACGGGTGCTATCCATGATTGACACTCCGCTGGAAATAGAAGATCCGCCGGAGATAAAAGCAGTATACGGCGATGTATTCAATCCGAAAAGGGAGAACTGGGAGCCTATTAAGGGCGATGTAACCTTTCGAAATGTGAGCTTCTCCTATAAAGACGGGGAAACAGTACTGGAAAATTTCAACCTTGAGGTAAAATCAGGTGAAACCATTGCACTGGTAGGAGAAACCGGTTCAGGAAAAAGCACCATAGTAAACCTCATATGCCGTTTTTATGAACCTACCCAGGGAGAGATTCTAATAGACGGCATAGATTACAGGAAACGTTCCCAGCTTTGGCTGCAGTCCAACTTAGGTTATGTCTTGCAGACACCTCATTTGTTCAGCGGAACCATACGGGACAATATACGTTATGGCAACTTAAGTGCAACCGATGAGGATATTGAAGCCGCTGCCCGGCTGGTAAATGCCGACAGCTTTATAAGAAAGCTGGAGAAGGGTTATGATACAGAGGTGGGGGAAGGCGGCAGCAGGCTGTCCACCGGGCAGAAGCAGCTTATTTCATTTGCAAGAGCGGTAGTGGCTAATCCTAAGATTTTTGTGCTGGACGAAGCAACTTCCTCCATTGATACAGAAACTGAACAGATAATTCAAAATGCCATCCAAAAGGTACTGGAGGGAAGGACCAGCTTTATCATAGCCCACAGGCTGTCCACCATACGTTCCGCCGACAGAATACTGGTCATTGTGGACGGCAAGGTAATAGAAGAGGGGACTCACAGGCAGTTAATCAAAAAACGGGGCTATTATTACAGGTTGTATACCAACCAGTTTATGGAGGAAGAGGAAGCCCGTATAATGCGTAGAAATAAAAGTTATTAATTATCACCTAAGCAAAAGGTGAAAGATGGCTTTATAGGAAGAATTTTGACGAGCTAAACAAAGTTTTGCGGAGGTATTAAAAGTTTATAATTGGATAAATTCTATATATTTATTACTTTGCAGGCGGATGATATAATAAGATATATTGTTGTGTATTTTGAAAATGGTTTAGGTAAACAAATACAGGAGGTTAATCTATGAGTGAAAATATAGTACCCGGGAACCGGATTATACCTTTTGACAGTGACAGCTGGACGAATTGGACACCAAGAGCAGAGATAGCTCCGCTGTTTAGAAGGGAAAACACCGGGAATACAGCTCTGCTGGAGATTGAAAGCCATAGCTTTAACAACTTTGGAAAATGGGTCTGTACCCTGAACGATATCCCGGGAGGAAAAGAGTTTAATTTCCAGGTAGAATATCTGCCTAAGGATGTAGAATATGAAAGACTAAGCATTTTTGCAATGCTTACCTGGAGGGACAGCAAAGGCAGACTGGCAGGTCGTGACTATGCTGACCAGGTTGATACACTGGCAGACGGCTGGAAAAGCCTGCACAGAACCGTTGTTTCACCTGATAGCACCTGGTCTGTAACAATTGAACTTGGATTCCGCTGGACAGACAAGGGCAGTGTAACTTGGAGAAACCCGGTTTTCTGCGAAACCGGCAAAAGATTGGAAAAGAGGATGGTGCGGGTTGCAACCACCAGCTTAAAGACCCGGCACGATCCCGCTATGAATCTGGAAGTTATGAAGGAATATATCGATAAGGCAGGCCAGGCAGGGGCAGACATCGTCTGCTTCACTGAGGCTTTCTATGGGATGTTTGCCGGTATTGCACCTGAAGAGATAAGCCAGCCTGTCCCGGGTGACCTTACCCGTGCATTGGGAGAAAAGGCAAAAGAAAATGGCATCTATGTCATTTTTTCAATGTACGAACGCATAGGAGCAAATATATATAACACTGAAGTTTTGCTGGACCGCAATGGTGATGTGGCAGGCAAATACCACAAGGTACACCTGCCTTTTGTTGAAGGTGAGGAAGGGGTTACTCCCGGGAGAGAATACAAGGTGTTCCAGACTGATTTTGGCGTAATAGGCCCACTGATTTGCTGGGATCAGGAATTCCCGGAAGCAGCCCGGTGTGTGGCTGAACTGGGAGCAGAAATTATTTTCATATCTACTATAGGGAACGAACCTTTGATGCAGGCAGCCAGAGCAAAGGACAATGGAGTGTATGTAGTGGTGGCAGGTATGTATGGTCCTGAGTCAAGCAAGGTAATTGACCCCTTCGGAGAAGTAATAGCCACTGTGAGGACACAAAACCCCGGCCTGGATGAAGGCATCTGCGTTGTTGATATTGATTTGAACAAGCGTCATTTTACAGACTGGCTTTCATTGGGCCCCTGTCCTTGTGAACCAAGACATATTTACATTAATGAGCGAAGGAAGGATACCTATGGGGGACTATAGTAATGAATGATATTCTTATATTCGGCAACGGGATACATGCCTGCGAGATGGTTGAAATCTTAGAACGGTGGGACAAGAATCATGAGTACCGTCTCATTGGATTTGTTGCAAAGGAGCCTGATGAGAGGGGATTGATGGGCTATCCTGTATTCGGCCTGGATGACCTGGACAAGGATGGCCTCCGTTATGCGGCACTGGTTCCGGACAATACTTTTGACCTGGAAGTTAAGCAAAAATACCGGGGCAGGATGATTACTGTCATCGACCCGTCCTGCTTTGTTTCCCGCAGCGCTAGGATTGGGCCGGGTACGGTTTTATACCCGGGTTGTTATGTAGGTCAAAATGCCGTGATCGGTGAATTTGTATTCTGCCTGGCGGGCTGCATCATAAACCATGATGATGTAATAGAAGAGGGATGTATTTTAGCATCAGGCGTAAGGATAGCAGGAAATGTCAGGGTGGAAAGGAAAGCATATCTTGGACAGGCTTGCACAATACGCCAGTTCCTGACCATAGGTGAACAAAGTCTCATCGGCACCGGAGCGGTTGTGGTAAAGGATGTGCGGCCAAATACCATCGTGGTTGGCAATCCGGCACGTGAACTGGTTAAATGAACCGGCAATGAAAATATTAAAGAGGAGGATACAATGGTAATCAGGCCTATTACACCAGAAGAAAGAATTCAGTTTTCAAAAATTCAAAGCATTTCCTATTTGTTTCCCAGGGATTATTCACGATATGAAAAAAACCCTGACGAGTTTAAGGAAGGGTATGAATATGTAAGAGCAGCTTTTGATGACAGCGGGAAGATGTGTTCCGGGTTAGAATTATACAACTTCCGGGCAGTTTTTGACGGGAATATTGTTCAGACGGGAGGAATAGCCGGTGTAGCCACTCTGCCCGCCGAAAGAAACAAGCGATATGTGCGTAAATTATTTGAATATATCATTGAGGAAATGTATGAGAGAGGGGACGTTTTTTCCTATCTTTATCCATTTTCCTATGAGTTTTACCGCAAGTTCGGTTATGAGTTGAATATGACGACCATTAAGTGTACTGTACCATTTACTGCATTAGAGCATTTCAGGCAATCAGGCAGAATGGAGCTTTACCTGCCCGGTATGGATCCAACGGACATAAAGTCTGTATACAGCCTTTTTATTCAAGGAAAAAACCTGGCTCTGGATGCTGAAAGCCATTGGAACAGGTTCCACAAGAGAGATCCCTATCAATCCAACACATATTTGTATATTTGGTATGACAACGAAGGGCTGGCAAAGGGATATCTTCAGTATACAATTGATCGAAGTGACAAGAACAGCTCTCTGCCTGATATGAAGCTTAATGAGATCATCTGGCTCAATGGCGATGCTTTCAGGGGTATGATGGCTTTCTTGTATGGTTTTGCTCCTCTTTTCCGGAACCTTGTATTTGTAATACCAAATCATATAGATATTCTGACATATTTTCCTGAGCAGAAAGAGATTCATCAGCAGATCCAGGTTAACGGGTCAAATCGTATAGTCAACGCAAAAAAGGCACTTAAATTGATGAAAGCTCCTGAAGGTCAGGGAGCATTGGCAATAGAGGTTCTGGACCAGTTTTTCCCGAAGAATTCCGGGAAATACCTGATTGAATGGGAAAATGGAAGCATTATGATTTCATCCGGCCAAAACCATAAGGTCAGCATGTCTTGCGGCATTAATCATCTGTCTCAGCTGATAACCGGTTTTTCCACGGTGCAGCGGCTGTATGAAGCAGGTCATATAAGTATATCCGGCGATATGGACAAGTTAAACTGCCTGTTTACTGAAAAAGATTTGTTCATAAATGATTATTTTTAAGTTGCAAATTCGCGGCATAAACGATATAAAATAGTGTAATTCTGTAATAGCAGTTGAAATTTGAACAAAATCCATATATAATTTAATTAATGAAACAAAGTTTTATATTTTAAACAATAGCTCTCATAGGCACGGTATTTAAAGTACATGGAATAGACTTTTTGAATGAAAAGGGGACATATAACTTGAAAAAACAATATAGTGTGCCTGCGTTGGAGAAATCAATTGCTATACTTGAATACTTGTCAAGCAGTGAGGAAGATTTAACCATAACAGAGATTCATCAGAAGCTTGATATACCCAAGGCTACCGTTTTTATGATTTTGCAGGTAATGGAAGGTCACAACCTGGTTACAAAAAGCCGCGACGGACGATACTCCATAGGCCCCAGGATTTATTCCTGGGGATTGGGCTATATGACCAAAATGGAGTTAAGAAAGATTGCTCATCCATATTTAGAAAAATTGTCAAAAGAGACCGGTCATACCGTACATCTTGGCAGAATATCGGACAACCGGGTATTGTTTATAGATAAGGTTGAACAGCCGTCCTTTATCAAATTCAATACCTTTATCGGCATGCAAAGCGATATTCACTGCTGTGCCCTGGGCAAAGCTATGGCGGCACACCTGGATCCTGCACAACTGGATGAGATTATTGCTGCCATAGGGCTGGGCAAGTATACCGAGAATACAATTACCAACTACGATATGTTTAAGAAAGTGCTGAAACTGATACGACAAACCGGATATGCCGTAGAAGATGAAGAAGGAGAAATTGGAGTAAGATGCATTGGCTCAGCGATTTTCAATGCAGAAGGCGAGGTTGCCGGAGCTGTCAGCGTAACTGCCTTGAAGTCTAATTTAACCA
The DNA here is from genome assembly GCA_012842605.1 of Clostridiales bacterium. Classification (GTDB taxonomy): domain Bacteria; phylum Bacillota; class Clostridia; order Caldicoprobacterales; family DTU083; genus DUSN01. Next base: position 12,046 of record DUSN01000067.1, on the reverse strand, counting down.
GTGATCAATATCCATACATCGGAGAAAAGGTAAGTCAAACGGCAATGGCTGTTTCCCAGGCACTTGGCTATCGTCCAAAGCAAGAGGGAGGTAAAATACTTGATTATACTGAAAAATGAGAGAATAGGTTTGTTTTGCAGAGAGGACGGCCATGGGCTGTCCATTAATGATTTTATAACAGGCGAAACCTGGATTTTAGATGAGCAGTCATTGGTATACGGTGAGGTTGACAATGCAGGGGGCAGGAAAGCAGTTCTGCATGGGCTGAAAGTGCAAAAAGCGGAGCTGCTGGACGGAGGCAGAATGCGGCTCAGTCTTAAAGCCGGCAAAAATTCTGTCAGCATGATTTTTACCTTGGGGCCCGATTATGCTGAGGTAATGCTGCCTGCTCAGGAAGCAGGCGATATAGGCGTGATTTCCCTGCCCGGGTCATTCCAGCCGGCAGGATGCAAGGCAAAATATTTGCTGCCCATCATGCAGGGTATGCTGTGGGACGGCAGAGGTGATGCTCATCAGACCCGCTACGGTGAAGCACATCATACCGGGTTTACCATGGCTATGTTTGGTGTTCTGGGGCAGAAAGGCGGCCTTATGTGTACAGCTGAAACCTATGATGACTGTCTCTGGTGGGTCGGCAAGGATGAAAAGGGCCGAACCTGGGCAGCAAATTTACAGGTAGATTCGCTGTGCAGCATGCGCTATGACAGATATATGCGTTTTTATCCTGTTAAATCCAGCATTACAGATGTGGCAAAGGCCTACCGGAAGCGGGTCAAGGAAAGAGGCAGGTTTATCTCCTGGGAAGAAAAAATCAAGGACCGACCTGCACTTAAAAGGCTTTTTGGAACTGTAATGTGTTTTATAGGCTATTGCCAGGATGATCTGGACTATGTAAAAGAATGCAAAAAGCTTAAAGCTTATGGAATTGACAAGGCATTGATTTATTCAGTGCGTTTTAATACATACAGCAAAAATTTCCTTATGGGCGGATTTCCGCCGATTTATCTTGATGCTGAAGTAATACGGCAGATAAAGGAAATCGGATATGATGTAGCTCCCTGGACCTGGCTCAATGAAGGGTTGGACGACGGCAGTGACGAAATGCGCCTGCGTTACCGTAAAACCCGGTCAGGCGAAACAATCCTGGGCTGGCAGATAGATGACCAAAAGTGGTACAGATGCTGCTCCAGTGCTATGCCGGAGTACCAGTACAAAGCTGTTGCCGGTGAATTTTCCGATATGACCTGGGATCACTTTGATGTTATAACCTGTGATACGGTGGCTGAATGCCATGCCCTTGATCACCCAAATCACTTTGGAAGGCCTATGTCTAAAACCGAGGACCGGGAATGGGTGAGGAAACTGCTCGTAGTCGGGCAAAATGGATCCCGTCCTGTAAGCTCAGAAAATTTCAATGATGCATTTTCCATGGAGTATGACCTTGGTTCGGTAAAGGCCTGGGCACAATACGGACCCTGGCTTTACTGGCCTATTCCTATGACAATGCTTGTTTACCATGACAGCATCATGCATACCTGGTGGGAACCTCATAACTATAACAGCAGATATTTTGCCAGGGATGTAGGCAAATACCAGTATGGCGGCGGCAGGACAAGGCTGATGGCTGCAATGGACGCATTGTACGGATGCCCGCCGGATATTTTCCCGTTTGGTGCTATGTACGGCTGGACGGGCAGGGGTGCGGAGACAATGCTTTATAAATTCCGCCTGGAGGATAAGGATACCCAGTTTGCCATTGAGCAGGCACTTCCTGTTGCCAGGCTGCATGAGAAAATTGGCATGCTGGAGATGACCAACTTTGAATTCCTCTCTGAAAACGGTTACGTGCAAAAAACCGAATTCGCCGACGGAACTGAAGTTTATGCCAATTTTGGGTGCGGCACTGTTTACATTGAAGGAGTAGGATCACTGGTGACCGAATCCTGGACTGCTGTTAAGAAGTAATGATAAACAGCTGAACTAACGAATAAGGAATAATTGTGTTCAATAATTAAGGAGGCAGCCAAATTGAACATAGTATCTGTAATGGCGCATCAGGATGATGAGCTGATGTGCCTGGGAACCATGATCAGATTTAAGAAAATGGGTCATCAACTGCATTTTATATGCCTGACCGATGGCAGCATGGGAATGGTACATAAGCCTGACATGCCCCTGTATGAGGCAGCAGCCGTAAGGCACAGGGAAATGTCGGAACTGGCCTCTAAGCTGGGTGCCACATATACATGTCTGAACGCACCTGATGAATACTTGTTTGACAACAGGGAAATTCGCAATGCATTGATCAATGCACTGCGCGCAACCAAGGCAGATGTGATATTCACTCATTTCACAACTGACTATAATCTGGATCATATGACTACCAATCAATTGGTAAGGCAATGTGCCATGCATATGCCTCTTCCCATGATTAAGACAGAGGCAGCACCCACTGCAACAACTCCCGCAGTATTCATGACTGAGCCCTTTTCCGGGTTTGAATTCGAGCCATCCCATTGGGTGGATATCACCGATGTAATTGAAGAAAAGATGGAACTTGCTAAATGCCATAAAAGCCAGGATGAAGCTTTCATCGCTGCATACGGGGAAGGCAGGGGAATAGATAACTGGGTAAAGACTGTTTCCGCCAAGCGGGGAGACCAATGCGGGGTGCAGTATGCAGAAGCCTTTAAGCCTATGCTGTCCCGGGGATTAGTCAAACCATATTCCATACTGCCGTGAATCTGCAGTCTTATATAATTGCAGCCTGATTTATTCTAATATAAATGCAACCTGATATTATAAGGAAGAGATACCATGATAATCGATATTCATACCCATCTTGTTGATCTTGATACCGAGTTCGGCCCTCAATTGAAACAGGATTTAACCCGCTGCGGCATTTCTCATGATACCTGGAGATTTACCGAAGAAGACTATCTTAAAGGTACCCTGGAGGCAGACAAAGCAGTGGTTTTTGGAATTAAAGGCCAAAAGACAGGATGGCATGTAAGCAATGAAAGGGTTGCCGGCTTTACAGCAAGGCATGGCGGGAAGTACATCTTCTTTGCTTCAGTGGATCCCCTTGACCCAAAGGTTATGGATGACCTGAAACACTGCCATCAGGACCTGGGCTGCAAGGGAATCAAGCTGGGGCCCATATACCAGGGAGTACATCCCCACCACCCGGTTTACTATAAAATCTATGAATACTGTCAGGAAAATAGCCTGCCGATCATGACCCATATGGCCACCACCTTTTCCAGCGGCGTGCCGTTGGAATATGCATGGCCGGTGCACATGGACAAAGTTGCCTGTGATTTTCCGAACCTAAAAATAATACTGTCTCACTTAGGCCACCCCTGGATTGGGGAAACCTTGTCCATTATCAGAAAGCAGGAAAATGTATATGCCGATTTATCTGCATTGTACTACCGCCCGTGGCAGTTCTACAATGCCATGCTGCTGGCTGCGGAGTACGGATGCGGCAATAAGATTCTGTTTGGATCGGATTTTCCTGCTACTACCACTCAAAGCTCCATTATTGGTCTAAAAAATGTTAACAAGGTAGTAGAAGGCACAAATTTACCAAAAGTGCCTTTAACTATGATTGAGGATATAATCCATCGGAATTCCCTTGCTTTACTGGGAATAGAATAGGAGGAAGCGATGAAAGCATTGGTTTTGCTGGCTCCGGGCCGGCTGGAAATGAAGGAGATGCCGAAACCCGTTCCAAAACCAAATGAGCTGCTGGTTAAAACCAAAGCAGCTACTATATGCACTTCGGATTTGCATGATATTGAATACAATCCATTTAACATAAATCTGCCCATGATTATGGGGCATGAAGGTGCGGGTGTAGTGGAAGCAGTCGGGGAAGATGTAACCGATTTCAAACCTGGAGACGAAGTTACCGCTCATCCTGTTATGCCCTGCGGAGAATGTGGATCCTGCACAAGAGGGTTGAATCATCTGTGTGATAATATGAGCCACCTTGGCATCGACCATGGCGGTGCTTTTGCCGAATACTTTACCATTCGTCAGGACAGGGCCAGGAAAAAACCGGCGGTGCTGGATTTTGCGGAAAGCACTCTCATGGAGCCGGTCTGCGTCTGCATTGAAGCGCTGGAACGTGCAAATATGAAGGATGGCAGAAATATTCTAATAATAGGCGACGGGCCCTTTGGTATTCTGATGAGCCGCCTGTGCAAATTATACCGCGATGCTAAAGTGGTTCTTGTGGGCAGGCATCCTTTCAGAATGGCACAGGCTCCCAATGCCGTCACTGTTAATGAGAAAACCAGTGATAGTGTGCTTGATGATATAATGCAGGCTGTGGATGGTAAAGGTTTTGACAGTGCCGTGCTCTGCGTCGGCACCAATGAAGCATTGGATTTGGCTGTAGCTGCATTGCGCCCAAGGGGCACTCTTTCGGTATTTTCCGCTGTCAAGGGTAAGCCTACCATTGACATGTTCAAGATACATGTAAAGGAATTGAACATCTGCGGCAGCTGCAATGATATGGACTACCTGGACAGGGCATTGGAGTATCTGCAGGATGAGGAACTGAATTTGAAAGAAGTTATAACCCACCGTCTGCCTTTCAGCCAGTTCCAGGAAGCCTTCAGGCTTGCAGCAAAAGGAAAAGACAGTGCATTAAAGGTATCCATTATATTTGATTAATATATCAATTCTGCCTGGAAGGAAGAAAAACATGAAGATAACCGATGTAGAGGGAATTATATTGAAATCGCCCCAGTTGTACACCAGCCCGACCGGCAGCGAAGAGGCAAGCGGCGTTGCCTATTGTTTTTTAATTAAGGTCAGTACAGATGAAGGAATCACCGGTTGGTCGGATGTAGAGACAGCTCCCCATGTGGCTGCTTCACTCATTGATGCGCCGGCTACCGGATCGGGCATGATGGAAGGGATCAAGTCTCTTGTAATAGGAGAAGATCCTTTTGAAACAGAACGGCTGTGGGATAAAATCTACCGGGGTACCGTTTATTACGGCCGAAGAGGCGTTGCCATGCAGGTGCTGTCCGGGTTTGACATTGCCTGCCATGATATTATAGGCAAAGCTGTCAATCGCCCGGTTTACAAGATACTTGGCGGTGCTTACCGGCACGAGGTTCGCGCTTATGCATCCACCTTGTTCAGGCCGAACCCTGATGATATCAAACGGGCATGTGAGTATTATCTGGAAAAAGGCTTTACAGCTATAAAATTCGGCTGGGGGGTATTCGGCGAGGACCGCAGGCGTGATATAAAGCTGGTTGAGGCTGCAAGAAAAACAGTGGGTGATAATGTGGATATAATGGTTGATGCCGGCTGGAAGCAAAACCGCAGCGCTTATGATGCTATTGATCTGCTTAGGCAATTGGAGCCCTATAATATATACTGGCTGGAGGATTTCCTCCATCCGGAATGCTATGAAGGCTATCGCAGGGTGAAGGAAGCAGGGGTTAAGACCAGAATTGCTGCCGGTGAACAGGAAGCAACAGGATGGGGATTCCGCCAGCTGATTCAGCATGGCTGCATTGATGTAGCACAGCCTGACCTGTCCAGATGCGGAGGCTTTACCCATGCCAGAAAAATCCTTTGGGAGGCGGAGGCCGCAGGGATAGATGTATGTCCCCATGCCTGGCTTACAGATCTTCTGACTGCTGCCAGCCTGCATATGAATGCCGTTCTGCCCAGAAGCTTGTTCCTGGAGTATAATGTGAGTTCCAGCCCCATGCTGCGGGATATAATAGCAAACCCTATAAAATTGGAACAAAGTGGTATGATGAAAGTGCCGCAAGGTCCCGGACTTGGTATTGAGATAGATGAAAAAGCTGTACAGAAATATCGTGTGAACTAATACAGACAAAAAAATCGCAGCTTATATTGCAGTTAGTTTTATATCATGATAGGGCAAGAAGGGAAGAAATCAGATGAAGAATGACAGAGAAATGTTTGAATGGATAAAAGGAAACCTGTATGTAGCGGTGGTAAGCGATATTCTGGATGAAATGGGCTATCGTAACCAGGTGATGCATCAGAGACTGCGGCCATTGGATGATGATTGCTGCACCTTTGTTGGAAGAGCCAGGACCTTCCGTTGGATGGAAACAGATTATATTGTCAATGGAAATCCATATGGCAAGGAAATAGAGGCTATGGATTCCCTGAGGGAAAATGATGTAGTGGTTCACTCAACTGACTATGCAGGTACCAATGCTCCCTGGGGAGAGTTGATGTCAACTGCTGCCAAAATGCGCGGAGCAGTGGGCTGCGTCTGTGACAGCCAGATTCGGGACTGCCTGCGCATCAAAGAGCTGAAGTTCCCTGTATTTTACAGGGGTATCCGCCCTCAGGACAGCAAAGGCCGAGGGATTGTTATGGAATATGATGTGCCGGTAAAATGCGGCGAGGTTCTTGTACATCCGGGTGATATAGTCTTTGCCGATTTTGACGGCATTGTTGTTATTCCCAAAGATATAGAAGACGACCTGTTTCAGAGGGCCAGGGAAAAGGTAAATGCAGAGAACCTGTCCAGGAAAGAGCTGCTTGAGGGCAAAACTCTGCAGGAAGTTTATGATAAATACGGAGCTTTGTAGTAATTTGCCGGGCAAGAGGATGATATTACAATGCCGGATGAGGATGGATATGCAGATAAAAAACATGGAGGTACACAATGAATTTTAATGCTCTGCCAATAGATGAAATCCAGGTATTTGCTGACCGAAAAACAGGACCTTTTGAATGGTGGCGCTGTTCTGTCGGCCATGGCGGTGTAAATTCCCTCCCGCTGCCGGAAAAGGTAAGAATGGGGATAAAAAAGCTTTCGCCCAGACTGGTCAGAATCTTTATTCAGGAATTCTTCTTTGTGTATCCAGATCATGGTGTGTATGACTTTGCAAAGCTTGATGAATATATGGATTCCATAGCGGCGACAGGCGGCAAGGTGGTAGCATCCATTTGCATTAAGCCTAAGTGCCTGTATCCTGCAACAGACCAATCCGTCTTCATGCCCAATAATGTTGAAGAATGGCAAGCGCTTATAAGCAGGATGGTTCAGCGTTATTCGGTGGAACGGAAAATTGTTACCCATTGGGAAATCGGAAATGAAACCGACATCGGAGAATGGGGAGGCTGCCCTTATCTCATCAAGGATCCTGCCGATTATTACAAATACTATGTTATGACAATCAAGCCCATATTGGAGACTTATCCGAATGCAAAGGTAGGCGGACCTGCCCTGGCTGTCCTGACTGAAGAGTTCATTCGGGTATTTGCAGAGCTTTGCTATAAGGAAAATACCCAGCTGGATTTTGTTACATGGCATAGATATACCGACAACCCGCAGGATCATATTCAGGATATAGAAAAAGCATTGCGGGGTTTGGAATGCTATGGCGAGAACCGGCCGGAAATTATGATTACAGAGATGAGCAAGATATTTGACAAGGTGTCTGTAGAAGAGCTTGCCTTCCATCCGGCACGCACGGCCATTATTGCGGAAAATCTGTTTGCAGCCCTTGAGCATCATATAGACTGGACATTCTACTACCACATATGGGATCAGTGCAATTTCCCGCCGGAATTTGAACCGTTTTATGCAGACCCCTATATCATGCAGAAGCATTGGAATGAGATACCTCACAGGTTTGGCTTGTTCGGTGTGAACGAGGAAGTGCGTCCCGCTTATTTTCTGTACCGAATGCTGACTATGGCAGGTGATACAACTGTAGAGTCAGCCTGTACCAATGAAGCATTGCTGGCAAGAGCTTTTACCGGTTCAAACGATGCAGTATCAGTTATGGTTATAAACCGGGGAGACAAGGGAGCAGGAGACCGGATATTAACTGTTAAGTTCAATGGTCTGCGTCCCGGAATCCGCATGCTGAAGAACTACAGGATAGATGGCAGGAAGACATGGGATGAAGACACACTGGAATTGTATCCGGTAGAGAAACGCAAGGTGTATACAGAGGAGACCTTTATGTGCCAGATCTACTGCCCGGCGGACAGTGTGAGCCTTTTGTGCATTGACCAGGCAGCAAACTGAAAATTGATATCAGAAAAATAAGGTACTATCTCAAAAAATTTTAGATAGTACCTTCTTAACAATAATAAAGGCAGTGACATAACGTCTTAATTCATTGCTTTAACTGAACATCATGTCTTAATATACTATTTTAACACTTGAGCAAGCAGTATACGGACGGTCAAATATTATATTGTCTCCATCTGTGCTAAAGCTTATGGATTCCCCGTCTATAAATACTTCCTTCGGAGCGGTTCCGCATTTTTCTATATAAGCTTTTTCAAGAACCAAGTTGCCATATAGTATATCAATGGTTACACTTGTTTCGCGATATCTTACATTACCCCAGCCGCTGTCCAGTGACCAAAAAGCATCAAAATTGTTTCTGTCTCCTACAGGGGCAAAGCCTATGAAATTGTTGGGCACATCGTAGCGGAAACCACTGAATGCAAGCAGCAGAGCATAACTTGCCATTGATCTTGCATAATTACTTCCGCACTCAAATTCATTCCAGGGATTACGCTTCTCACCGTCATATCGGTCCCGTATTGCCTTGATGCATGTCATACCTTCCTCTACCATGCCTTCCTGAATCATATGGATGGCTGCCTGGTATTCAAAGCCGTTCATTGTTTCCTGAGAATACGGAACGGGAATAAGCGGCTGATATCTTCCCTCAGGCCACTGGCAGATTACCAGTCCTCCTTCATCGTTGAGGCTGTAGATTCTGCAGGGATTGAAGTGTTCTCTCATGTTGGGTATGAAGTTGTACTTGTATATAGACCTTAAAGCGGAGCGGGTTTTATCCTTCTCAAAAATCTCGCCCAGTCCTATAAGGTTGGCATGCCACTGTGCCAGGACCTGGTCTATACCGCATCCGTCACCGATCTGGTACATCAGCTCCTGCTGCTCCTCATTCCAGTAAGCACGGTACACGTCCTGATTTTGCAGCGATCTTCCCTCTGTATATTTATCAAGTATGCTTTTATCTTTCAGGTCAATTTTTTGATAGAAATACTCACCGTTAAACAACTCATTATTTAAATATTTCTTCCCTTTCTCAAAAAGCTCTGTGTATTCCTTTTCAGTTTCATAATCTCCAAGTATTCTTGCAATATTTGCGCCGGCTTTCAATGCACCCAGGTACATGCCGCTGAGCCATGCATTTTCCCCGAACAGTTCCATATCCAGTGTATGGTGCTGGCGCCCTTCCAAAATGCCGTCTTTGTCATAATCCCATTTATCATAGTTTTCCTCTGACCATGCATACTCAATGGATTTTTTCACCATAGGCCAGATACTGTAAAGCCATTCTATATCTCCGCTGATCTTGTACTCCCGGTACACGCGCATTACCGTGCCAAACTGGCCGTCCACGCAAGGCCTGAACTGCCACGGACTTCGGCCGAGGGGAAGCTGCAGGCGGAAGCTCATTGCTCCGCTTGGATTCATATTATACTTATACTCAAGGGTTCGCATGCTGCGTTCCAGTTTCGGAAAGAGGAAGGGAATTGCATAAGTATAGTTCCATACATGGGTGCATGAACCATCACAGCATCCGGAGTTGCAATGACATCCCTCAAAGCCGTAAAGGGACCCGTCTTCAAGCCGCAGGCAGGTAGGTGACTTTATGATAGCAATGTTGGCTGATACTGCGTCTATTGCTTCAACCGGCATTGAAGTCCCGAACAGGGTATCCTTAAACAATTTTGTTTCCCTATACAGGCGTTCAAAATTGCTCATGGCGTAAAATGCACTGTCTTTTGAGTCCTTGAATATTGTTGCATAATAGTTTTTCCATGTTTTCAGGGTTCCCTTTTTGGAATCGCAGCATCCGCTGCCGCATTCGCAGTGTTCCGGGTTCCAGTAATTGTGGCAGTTGGGAGTATTCCAGGTCCATACAAAGCGGATCTTTTCGGTTTTGCCCGGATCTATTTTGACGTGGGCAACCAGGGTTGCCATGTCATCTGCAGCATAATTCGGGTCGGCTATGGTCATAGCAGAGTCATAAACCCGGTTTTTGATTTTACCGAAGGAACGGAAATCCTTCCAGAAGGTTGTCAGATTGTCAAACCAGTTCCCTCTGTACCAGTAGAGCTGGTAACTGCTGTCTGCCGCATCTGTTGCAATGGACATATCACCATATTCAACATCATCCTGCGAATACTGGTTATTGGAAAGGGTAATGCATTTTATATGGCTGTTTTCATTATAGGTATGGATACCGCCCTTTCTTGTGTAGAGGTTTGTGGCGGTAAAGGCTATTGAATATGTAAGAGCCTTATCCATTGTATTGGCAATATGGAATTCAAAAAATGCGCCCGGTATGGATGAATCCTTGTCATTTAGCGGAATAAAAGGGTTAAAAGCATACAAGGTTAATTCTCCGGGAAACCTTTCTTCCTCAAACTTAAGTGTGGCAATGGGAAATTCACCAATAAACTCACAGGTTTTAAAATGAGGAAGGCCTGATAATGCCGACCTGTCCACGCCAAAGCCATAGGAGTTAAAATTAGGACGGTTGTAACTGCCTGTGTAGGGCGGCAGTACATCTGAGTTAACTACGCGGGCATCGATAAGCTTTTCATCGTCCTCCACCTTTACGGCAAAGTGAGTAAAACCAGCATGGGATCCTTTATTTGGTTTGTTGAATATTTCAACATCAATGAATCTGCCATTTCCCGCCAGCCCAACACATCCTGTTCCAATCCCACCAAGGGGGAATGAAATTTCTTTTGTTTTTTCATTTTTGTACACAAAATGCTTCTTCATAATTATGTTCCCCTTCACTTTTATAATCAGCAGTACAAAAACTATAGAATCCATCAGCAGTAAATTTGAATTTCAAACAGACATAATTAAACTTTATAAAAGAATAACACTTTTAATTATATATTTGCTGCCAGGAATATACAACAACTTTACAATTTACTAAAAAAGCTGAAACCATCATTATAACTGAAACTGTTACAATAGTACAAAAAAGAATGTATAAAACAGGAATGCTGATTGACATTTTTAATATATTACATCTATAATTTATTAAAAACATAGTTCTGTACTAATAACATATTAGCTGAATCTCATGACGCCACAGTTTATGATGAGCAACTGACATTTACTGAAACTGATTAAGAGCAAAAATAGACGATTATATGAAAAGGAGACGTATAAATTGAAAAAGCAATATAGTGTACCTGCGCTGGAGAAATCTATTTCTATTCTTGAATATTTGTCTGACAGTGAAGATGATTTAACCATTACAGAAATTCATCAGAAACTGGATATACCAAAGGCAACCGTTTTCATGATTTTGCAGGTTATGGAAGCTAATAACCTGGTTACAAGGAGCCGTGACGGACGTTATTCTATCGGTCCCAGGATTTATTCATGGGGATTGGTTTATATGACAAAAATGGAGCTAAGAAAGATTGCCCATCCTTATTTGCTGAAATTGTCTAAGGAGACCGGTCATACAGTTCACCTTGGAAAGATAGTGAACAATCGTGTATTGTTTATTGACAAGGTTGAACAACAATCCTTTATTAAATTCAACACTTATATCGGCATGCAGAATGATATCCATTGCTGTGCTTTGGGTAAAGCTATCGCAGCGCATTTGGATTCCAACCAGCTGGATGAGATTATTAGTGCAGTAGGACTGGGAAAGTATACTGAAAATACGATTACCGATTACGAAATGTTTAAGAAAGTGTTGAATATAATACGGCAAACCGGTTATGCCGTAGAAGATGAAGAAGGGGAAATTGGAGTAAGATGCATAGGTTCACCGATTTTTGATGCTGAAAGCAAAGTTGCTGGAGCTGTAAGTATAACTGCTTTGAAGTCTAATCTTACTTCAGATCTATATCCATTTATAGGGGAAAAGGTAAGGCAGACAGCAATGGATATTTCCAAAGCACTTGGATATCGTTCAAAATAAGCTCTTCGATATAACTACAAAAGCAGTTGGATTTGCCAACTGCTTTTTTGACTGTCAACAACTTTAATTTC
>DUSN01000110.1 GCA_012842605.1 Clostridiales bacterium | reverse complement strand
TCCTGGTATTAATTATATAGCCATGGAAAAATCCCCGGTGGTGCTGCTGAAGCTTATCCGCAAAATACCTGCCGAAGGTATCGGAAACCTTGCAGTCATAAGCTTCGACGCCGAAAAACTTGATGAAATATTCGACAGCGGCGAGATAAGCAAATTATATCTCAACTTCCCGGACCCATGGCCCAAAAAGCGCCATGCCAAAAGACGCCTTACGTCTCCGAAGTTCCTGGCTATGTACAAGAGAATCCTGAAGCCGGGTTCGGTAATAGAGTTCAAAACGGATAACAGGGACTTTTTTAATTACTCGCTCGAGGAGTTCAGGGCTTCGGGATATGACCTGGTAAAGGCTACGTTTGACCTTTACAACAGCGATTTTCTTGAAGGCAATATCCCGACCGAGTATGAAATAAAGTTCCACAGCATGGGAATACCCATAAACAAATTGTTTGCTGTATATGATCTTGACAGTCTCAGCAAGGAGGAAGGAAAAGTTGACATACAGGCACAGGAATAGCGGTACATGCTCGACACTGGTACAGTTCGACATAGAATCCGGAAAGCTTCATAACGTGACCTTTACCGGCGGCTGCAACGGCAACCTCAAAGGCATCTCAGCCCTTCTTGAAGGCATGGACGCGGCAGAAGCAGCCCGCAAGCTCAAAGGATTGAAATGCGGTTTCAAGTCGACATCATGCCCCGATCAGTTATCCCGGGCTATCGAGGAAGCTCTTGGTTCAGAGAAGGTATCAGAGCAGCTATAATGTTGACAATATGACGCTTTCTATTGTATACTTTAATTCAGTTCTCCGAAGGAGAGTTTTATAGGGGAGTAGCTCAGCTGGTAGAGCAGCGGTCTCCAAAACCGCGTGCCGCGGGTTCGATTCCTGTCTCCCCTGCCATTTTAAAAGCCCTGGAACTAAATGTTTCAAGGGCTTTATTGTTTTTTATGATATTATGATATTTTATTATGTACTTATTTTAAGTATTTGAGCATTTGAATCAAGTATTCTCCCTGCATTACCTCAGTTTCATCTCTATCAAGTTTACGTTTACCAAAAGCAACAAATCCGTTCGATGAATAAAATTCTATTAGTTTTACTTTATCTTCACATTCAAGATATACTATTTTGCCACCTATTATTCTTTGGCTCTCACTCACTTTATCACAAGCCATTTTTAATAACTCATCACCTGAGATTAATTTATTATATCCGTTATAATAATTTTTTCCCAATTGTGCTATAAGAGGTGCTGCAAGAGTATACCTTTTAAACTCCGGGTCAAACTGGCAAAATCTACTCATCCTTTTTCTATAACTTGAACTCAAACTACTCTTATATATTGCAAGAAATTTATTAGCCAATGTAAAATAGCCTACCAAAACTGGTTTATCTTTATATTGTGCAAACACTAAATGTGTTTGAGCAATACCCTGTTTTGAAAACTCAATAGCTTTAATCCTTAAGAATTGCTCTACATCTTTATTAAGTGGACATGAAAAATTGGAGAGAAGCGCTTTAACAGCACTCTCTCCAATTTCATCAATCATTGCTTTGAGGTTAACACTGATATAACCTAACATTAGTTTCACCCAAAAATCTTCTTGATTTCATCTCCACGTATTTCTCTATATGCTTTACTGTACTCCACTTCTTTAGATTTTTTACCCTTGGCGTTCTCTAAAGCATTAACCAAAGATTTCCCAAGAGTTTTGTCTCTGATGTCAATATTTTTAGTAATACTCTTGGTTGCCATTTAAATCAACTCCTAAATAACATTCTGCTTATACGCAGATACTTATATTATATCAATATAGTTCCAACAATCAATAAAAAATGGACATGTGTTATATTATAATATACTTTTGATTCTTGGTATTCTAATTATATCATGGTTCTTATCAAATTATATCGGCAATAATTAACAAAAATAAAGTCTATTTTATTATATGTGCTAATGTTTCTGTACGTTATTATTACCCTAATTTTATTCGACATAACGTTATTTTTTTCTAATCATAAAAAGGATTCTGTAAAAAAGAAATGTATGACACAACACGGACTTATTACTTTTTTTCTTTCTTTCTCCCTTTCATCAAAGTCCAAACTTATAATCCTATAAATATGTACCGCTTATAAGCTCCTTTAATACTTCGATCATCCTGCCGTAATGCTTTATCAGCTTCTCGTCGATATTGGGCCTGTCCAGGATCCCGAATCTTATCAGCCTGTCGACGATATGATTTGAGATAATAGCCTTGAACTGCTCAGTATCCTCAAACCTGTGGACTATAAGATTCCCCTTCTTTTCTTCTTCACAAAGCCTGATATGTAAGTCATCGATTACTGTCTCTGTGAGGACTTCCACCTCGTTTTCATTCACATACTCGGCATTCCATCCTGTAATACCTCTTAAAAAACCGGCTTCGTCTACTTCATATACTGAGCAGGAAACCCCTTTATATATTTCTTCAAACGCATTTTTCCAGCACTCGTATACTTCAGGTTTGCCATCCTCATTTACATACAAAATAAAATCAAAATCATCCTTTTTAGCTCCAAACAGC
>DUSN01000066.1 GCA_012842605.1 Clostridiales bacterium | reverse complement strand
CGGCGGAGCGATGGATGGAGATATTGCCCTGGTTGAAGCGGCCATGTCCAGCCGGTGCTTTTACAGGCTGGTTGACATTGGGGTTCCGTTTCCCCATAACCGTTTTGGTGAATACGTAGGGTACAAGACTGATCATGACCCGCGGCAGAGGGCAACCTCAGCAGGTCCCCTGACTTCCAAAATAATGACAGAGAAGCTTGGGGATCAGGTAAAACAAAAGAATATCACTGTTTTTGACGGATATCAGGCAGTTGCCGTCCTGACAGACAGGGAGAAAAAACGTTCATTGGGGCTGCTGGCGCTTAACCTGAATCAGCTTAATGATCCTGATGAAAGATATGCAATATTCAATTGTACCAATATTATATACGGAACCGGAGGTCCTGCCGGCATGTACAGTGCGTCGGTCTATCCGGAAAGCCAGACCGGTTCAACCGGCATTGCTTTTGAAGCCGGAGTCAGGGGAAAAAACTTAACCGAATCTCAGTACGGCATAGCTTCCGTTAAGTTCAGGTGGAATCTTTCAGGAACCTATCAGCAGGTACTGCCAAGATATATTTCTGCCAACCAGGACGGAAGTGACGAAAGGGAATTCTTAATAGATTACTTCCCTGACCCGGGCAGGATGCTGGATGCAGTATTTCTCAAGGGGTACCAGTGGCCCTTTGATGCAAGAAAGATAGCAGGATACGGCTCTTCCCTTATTGATATTCTGGTGTACCGGGAAACAGTAATAAAAGGCCGCCGGGTTTTTCTGGACTATACACGAAACCCGGCAGTATTGGAAGGAAACCCTCTGAAATTTCATTTATTGAGTAAGGAAAGCCATACTTACCTGGAAAACTCCAATGCACTTTTTGGTACTCCTATAGAAAGGCTTAAGCATATGAACCAGCCGGCTGTAGATTTGTACCGGAGCCACGGCATTGACCTTGAAAATGAGTACCTGGAAATAGCCGTATGCGCCCAGCACAACAATGGGGGTCTGGCGGGCAATATTTGGTGGGAGAGTAATATCCGCCATTTCTTCCCGGTAGGCGAGGTTAACGGTTCCCATGGTGTTTACCGGCCGGGCGGCAGTGCATTGAACTCGGGGCAGGTTGGCAGCACAAGGGCAGCTCAGTTTATTGCTGCTAAATATTCTTCTGCACCTTTGGATACAGAAAACTTTATCAGTGAAACACTATCTCAGTTGGAAGTGAAAATCGGCATAGGTGAAGCTCTGCTAAAGGACACAGGCAGCAAAAGCAATGTACTGGAAATAAGAAAACGAATAGGCTTAAGGACATCATCTGCGGGAGCTCATATACGATCCTTAAGCGCCGTGGAAAAGGCACTGAAGGATGCTGAGGCAGACTTAAGTTCCTTTATGGAGCAGACCCGTCTGTCATCACCAAATGATCTGCCGCTTGCTTATCAAAATCTTGATTTGCTGATTACACAAATTGCTTACTTGTCTGCCATTGCAGACTACATCAGGCATGGGGGCAAGAGCAGGGGTTCGTACCTTATTTCAGATTCCAAAGGCCGGCTTCCTGCCGAAGGACTGGAGGAAATATTCAGGTATACAGTGCAGGATAAGGACATGCTGGCGGACAAAATCCAGGAGGTATCTTATAACAACGGATGCTGTACAGTTGAATGGAGACAGGTGCGTCCCATTCCAGCACCGGATGAATGGTTTGAAAATGTCTGGGCAGAGTACCGGAAAGGCAGCATAATAGAGTAGGGCATCAAGGCTAAGTGCTTGACATTTGCCGGTGTATAGGAGTATATTTAACCTATAGCAGCAAGAAGTTTTCCAACCTTTAAGCTGCATTTCTCACTTAAGTCTGCTGCTTAAGCGGCAGGAGTGCGTCACTTTAACAGAAAGGTGTCTATTTGAGGGGGTAGAATCCCATCTTTGAATTGCTGGAACGTTTAAGGGAAAACCCTGTTATAGCTGCGGTAAGGGATGAGGCCGGCATGGAAGCTGCCCTGGCTTCAGAGGTTACTACCATATTCCTTCTTAATTCAGATATTTTTAATATAAAAAGCCTGGTTGACAGAATTAAGGGCAGCAATAAAAGTGCTTTCATCCATATTGATTTTGTGGAAGGGCTGGGAAATGACAACAAGGCTGTTGATTACATAGCCCGGGTCATTCAGCCTGACGGAATTATCAGTACCAAGGGCAATCTGATACGTCATGCGAAAGAAAACGGCCTGTATACTATACAGAGGTTTTTTCTTATCGACAGCCTATCCTATTATACCACTATCAGGCAGGTAGCCTCAGTTAAGCCGGATATGATTGAAGTGCTTCCGGGGGTTATGCCGAGTGTGATTCAACGCATCTGCAGTGAAGTTTCCCTTCCGGTTATAGCCGGGGGAATGATAGATTCAAAACAGGATATCATAGAAATACTTAAAGCCGGTGCCATAGGGGCTTCCACAGGTAAAATTTCTTTATGGAACCTATGAATTGTGTGGGAACCTGAAAAAGGCTGATTTATAGGTTTAAGAAGCAAAAATAATTAACCAAGGTTACCATTTGACTGGCATTGTGATATAATATTATTGTACAGATAATTTAATAACAATGTGAGGAGATTTGGAGTCACAGAAAAGCAGGGTATTTGAAGATACCCTTCTTGCTGTGGCTTTTTCTTTTTGTGCAGTGTATTTCTTCCTGGTCATTAATGATAATTGGCAATATCCTGACTATCAATTTTTGGGCTTTATATTTTACTTATTATAAATTTTGCATTCATGGAGGTTCTTGTATGAATTATGATGTTGCAATTATAGGTGCGGGAGTGACAGGGGCTTTTATTGCCAGAGAACTGTCAAGGTATGATTTGAAGGCATGCCTGCTGGAAAAAGAAGCTGATGTTGCAATGGGGACTACTAAGGCAAACAGTGCAATCGTACATGCAGGGTATGATGCAAAGCATGGTACATTGAAAAGCAAGCTGAACGTCAGAGGCAATCAGATGATGGAGAGAATCTCACGTGAACTGGATGTTCCGTTCAAGAAAACCGGTTCTTTGGTGCTGGCTTTTTCTGAACATGATCTTGCTACTATAAAGGATCTGTATGAAAACGGCCTGAAGAACGGGGTGCCGGGTCTGCGGCTTTTAAACGCAGAAGAGGTCATCCGCTTGGAACCTAATGTAAATCCAAATATTTTAGGTGCACTTTATGCGCCTTCTGCAGGCATAGTATGTCCGTATGAACTGGCTATTGGAGCTGTAGAAAATGCAGTTGACAATGGGGTGGATCTGAAGCTTGAATGCGAGGTCAGGGATATACGCTGCACAGGGGATATTTTCGAGCTGATTACCGGAAAAGGTGCAATAAGGTCTAATTATGTTGTCAATGCATCAGGCCTGCAGGCTGATATTATTTCGTCCATGGTGCAGGAGACGGAATTTTCAATACGCCCCAGGAAGGGCGAATACCTGCTTATGGACAAAACCATGGGTAATATGGTAAATACGGTTATTTTTCAGCCTCCGACCAGGATGGGCAAGGGTATACTGGTTACCCCCACAGTGGACGGAAATCTGCTGACAGGACCTACGGCAGAGGATGTAGATGACCGTGACGATGTCAGCACCAGTCCGTCAGGTATGAGGAGGATTATGGAAGAAGCCAAAAAGCTGGTGCCGAATTTAGGGTTCAGGGATGTTATAACCTCCTTTGCCGGCCTTCGTGCTGCCCCGGATACCGGTGATTTTGTAATAGAAGCATCCCGTAAAGTCAAAGGATTTATTAATGCTGCAGGCATTGAGTCTCCGGGCTTAACAGCTGCACCTGCCATTGGAGAATATGTACTGGAACTGCTTAAGGAACAAGGATTAGCCCTAAAACCTAAAGATAATTTTAACCCCATAAGGAAGTCCATTGTTCATTTCAGAGATTTGAATGACAATGACAGAAATGAGCTTATAAGAAAAAACCCGATGTACGGCAGCATTGTATGCAGGTGTGAGACTGTCACTGAAGGGGAAATTGTGGACAGCATCCGAAGACCTGCAGGTGCTAAAAATCTGGATGCAGTAAAACGCAGAACCCGGGCCGGAATGGGGCGGTGCCAGGGCGGCTTTTGCACCCCGAGAGTTGTGGACATATTGTCCAGGGAATTGGGGATTCCTCCGGAGGAAGTAACGAAAAAGGGTCTTGGTTCCAATATATTGCTGGGGAAGAGGGGATAAACATGTTGAAAGTTGACTTGGCGGTAATAGGCGGAGGTCCGGCTGGGCTGGCAGCAGCTCTGGAAGCCAGAAAAAACGGTATAGAAAACATTCTTATTATTGAAAGAGAAAAGGAATTGGGAGGAATCCTTCAGCAATGCATTCATAACGGATTCGGCCTGCATTATTTCGGAGAAGAGCTTACCGGACCGGAATATGCGGAAAGGTTTGTGGAGCAGGTAAAAAAAGAAGGCATTGCTTATAAAACAAGCACCATGGTGCTGGATATCCGGCCGGACAGAACTATAACGGCTGTTAACAGCACAGATGGTCTGATAAAGATAAGTGCAGCATGCATTATACTGGCCATGGGCTGCAGGGAGCGCACCAGGGGTACTCTAAACATACCGGGGGACAGGCCTGCCGGCATATTTACAGCGGGTACTGCTCAGCGTTTTGTCAACATGGAAGGGTATATGCCGGGTAAAAAAGTTGTTATATTAGGCTCCGGTGACATCGGCCTGATAATGGCCAGGCGTCTTACCCTTGAGGGTGCCGAGGTTAAGATGGTCTGCGAGCTGCTGCCATATTCCGGCGGCCTTACAAGGAACATAGTTCAATGCCTGGAGGATTATAACATCCCTCTCAGGCTGAGCCATACGGTGGTGAAAATACATGGCAAGGACAGGCTGAAAGGCGTGACCGTTGCCAAAGTGGACAGCAACCGTCAGCCCATAAAAGGGACCGAAGAATATGTGGAATGTGATACATTGCTGCTGTCCGTAGGTTTGATACCGGAAAATGAGTTGTCCAGGGGAGCAGGTATACAAATAGATCCGGTTACTTCGGGACCTGTAGTGGATGAAAGGATGGCTACCAGTGTGGAGGGTATATTTGCCTGCGGCAATGTGGTTCATGTTCATGATCTGGTGGACAATGTAACCATGGAAAGCATAACCGCAGGCCGTAATGCTGCCAAATATATACTCAGCTGCAAAGATACCCGCAGCGTAGGCAGAAGCATAAAAACCGTGCCGGGGCACGGGGTGCGCTATATAGTGCCTCAAAGGATAAGCGATTTGGAAAATATCGAAGAACTGAAGCTGTTTTTCCGAACCAATGATGTATACAGAAATGCTTTGGTAGTTGTACATTTTGGGCAGAAGACATTATATTCAGCAAAACGTCAGAAGCTGGCTCCGGGTGAAATGGAAACGGTGAAGCTTAAGTCTGAAGCTTTGGCTGAGTTGGTTTGTGATACGTCCTGTGATGAACTGAAAGTGGACATTGAGCTGTAGATAGGGGGTACAGGTATGGAGGAAAGAATAATAACCTGCATTGTCTGTCCTATGGGGTGCCGGTTGAATGTTGAAGCAGAGAATGATAAAATTGGAAATATCAGCGGAAACCGCTGCAGCAGGGGAAAGACGTATGCAGCGGAGGAATGTACAGCGCCAAAGAGGATGCTTACTACTACTGTCCGGGTTTCAGGAGGAATACATCCTTTTCTGCCGGTAAAAACTGAAAGAGCAATTCCTAAGGGTCTCATCAGGCAATGCATGGAAGAGATACGAAGTGTGCAAGTATCTGCTCCTGTTAAAGCCGGTGACATTATTGTTAAAAATATCTGCGGCACGGGAGTGGATATTATAGCAACCCGAAGCATTCCCTGCCAGAATTGACCGGAGGTTTGACTTATGAAGGAAACTGTTGATTTTTCAGAACTGTCTGTATCTGAACTGCTAAGAGACGAAGGGTTTGCCTGCAGCTGCGGCAAACGCCATAAAACCGGTGTTAAGGATGTGATCATAGGACATGGTGTCCTGGAGCGAATACCTGAACTGATTAAAAAACATGGCGGAAGCAAGCCCTTCATAATCGCAGACCAAAACACATATAAGGCTGCCGGTGAAAGAATTGCTGAGATACTAAAAGACAATGGCATGAAGTTTACCTTATACATCTTTCCCCAGGAACACCTGGAGCCTGATGAGTTCTCCGTCGGACAGGCTGCAATGAACTTTGATACGGATTGTAATTTCATTGTAGGTGTAGGCTCGGGAACACTAAATGATATCGGGAAAATACTCTCCAGGGTGACAGGGCTTAAATATATTATAGCCGGCACTGCCCCGTCCATGGACGGGTATGCCTCCAACACTTCATCTATGATCAGCGCAGGGATCAAAGTATCCCTTCCCAGTTCATGCCCGGTTGCAATAGTGGCTGATCTGGACATTTGCTGCCAGGCTCCAATGAATATGCTTCAGGCAGGACTGGGGGATATGGCTGCAAAATATATCAGCATATGCGAGTGGCGGATTTCACATCTTGTTAATGATGAATACTATTGTGAGAATATTGCGGCTCTGGTACGAAGATCACTAAGAAAGTGCATAGAATCAGCAGAAGGGCTTTCCAAACGGGATCCGCGGGCTGTGGCAGACACCATAGAGGGGCTGATTCTTTCCGGGATTGCTATGGGGTTTGCAGGCATCTCCCGTCCAGCATCGGGTATAGAGCATTATTTTTCTCATATATGGGAGATGCGTGCATTGGAGTTTGATGCCAACTATGATCTTCACGGAATACAAGTGGGTATCGGCACAATACTGGCATTAAAGGCATATGAGCAGATAACTGGCATTAAGCCGGACAGGAAGCAAGCCTTAAGCTATGTGGAGCGATTCAATCTTAATGAGCACCATTCCTTCTTAAAAGAGTTTTTAGGCTCAAGTGCAAATGATTTAATCCTTTTGGAAAAGAGGGAAGGCAAATATGACAGGGAAAAACACGCTATGCGGCTGGATAGAATTATATCTGACTGGAGCAGCATTATTGACATCATTCGTGAGGAACTGCCGGACAGAGCGGAAGTAGAAAAACTGCTTAAAGGTATTGGAGCACCGGTCAGTCCGGAAGCTCTTGGGTTCTCCTGTGATCTGGTTAAGAAAACCTTCCATGCAACAAAGGATATCAGGGACAAATACAGCATCAGCAGGCTGGCATGGGATTTAGGCGTCATCGATGCCATTGCCGGCATACTTTGCTAATGATGACAGCATGCCGCAGGACAATGGCTGGATTTTATAATCTAAAGCTGCTGTTCTTGAATCTAAAATTCTGTATAAATGAATAAAAAAAATAAAACCTAAGGGGGAGGATGGCATGAAAAAGTACATATTGGCTCTGGATCAGGGAACCACAAGCTGCCGGGCTATATTATTTGACAGGCACTGCAATATTATAGGTGCTTCTGCCAGGGAATTCCGCCAGATATACCCTCATCCGGGATGGGTTGAGCATGATCCGGCAGAAATATGGCAATGCCAGCTGGACGTAATTAAAAAAGTGCTGAAGGATCATAATATTGCAGCATCTGAAATTGCGGCAATCGGCATTACCAACCAGCGGGAAACCGTGGTGGTATGGGATGCTCGTACCGGAAAGCCTGTAGGAAATGCAGTGGTATGGCAGTGCAGGCGTACGGCATCTATTTGTGAAGAGCTGAAGGCAAAGGGTCTGGAGGAGAAAATCAGGCAGAAAACCGGATTGGTAGCAGATGCATACTTCTCCGGCACCAAGATTAAATGGATCCTGGATCAAAATCCCGGTCTGAGGGAAAAAGCGAAAAATGGAGAAATCCTGGCTGGAACCATGGATACCTGGCTGATTTGGAACCTGACCGGAGGAAAGAGTCATGTAACCGACTACAGCAATGCATCCAGGACAATGATCTATAATATTCAGGAGCTGTGCTGGGATCAGGAACTGCTGGATATTCTGGACATCCCATCCTCCATGCTGCCCCAGGTCAAACCCTCCAGCGGTTATCTCGGCACCACACAAGCCT
Source organism: Clostridiales bacterium (assembly GCA_012842605.1). Classification (GTDB taxonomy): domain Bacteria; phylum Bacillota; class Clostridia; order Caldicoprobacterales; family DTU083; genus DUSN01. Next base: position 15,277 of record DUSN01000066.1, on the reverse strand, counting down.
CTCTCCTGGGCGAAGCCGTTCCAATTACAGGTACAGCAGGAGATCAGCAGTCAGCATTGTTCGGGCAGGCATGCTTCAATACCGGTGATGTTAAAAATACTTACGGTACCGGCTGTTTCCTGCTCATGAACACAGGTGAAAAAGCTGTTCTTTCTTCTCATAATCTGCTGACTACCATAGCTTGGGGTATAGGCGGAAAAGTTGAATATGCGCTTGAAGGCAGCATTTTCGTTGCAGGAGCCGCCATTCAGTGGCTGCGGGATGAACTGGGACTGATAAAAACCGCAGCTGAAAGCGAAGAACTTGCAATGCAGGTAGAAGATACTCAAGGAGTATATATGGTTCCTGCATTTGTTGGCTTAGGTGCGCCTTATTGGGATATGTATGCCAGGGGAGCTTTGTTCGGCTTAACAAGGGGTGTAAACAAAAAACATATAGTTCGTGCTGTGCTTGAGTCAATCGCTTATCAAACCCGGGATATTCTTTCACTGATGGAAGAGGATTCCGGCATATCACTGTCATCTCTGAAAGTAGACGGCGGTGCATCTGCCAATCAATTTTTAATGCAGTTCCAGGCTGATATTTTAGGAATAAAGGTAATACGTCCGGCCAACCTTGAGACAACTGCCCAGGGAGCTGCATTTTTAGCCGGCCTGGAAGCAGGCATATGGCAGGATAAAAGCGATATTGAGAAAACATTAAAGACGGGCAGGGAGTTTTATCCCTCCATGGATGCAGCAAGAAGGAATGCATTATACATGCAGTGGAAAAAAGCAGTTAACAGCTGCAGAAGCTTTTAAACAAAAAAGGCGCTGCTTACCAAAATTCCGCTTGATAAACAGCGCCTTTTAACATGCGGCTGCAAGAAGTCTTCCGCCCCTATTCTACATTATCCAGGTTATTGATAAGTATATCGCCTTTGATCTTTGCCAGTTCAAGGTTTTTATCAGAAACTACTGACAGGAAATCGGCAATAGCAAAATCTATGCGGCTGTTAAGCGCTTTATCCGGCTTTTTCATTTTGGTTTTGGCTTCCTGCCAGGCAAACTTAATCTTTTCTGTCAAAGGCTTGGTTTCGTCCCACTTGCCTTGCTGACCCAAAAGAATGATTTGCCGGGTCAGTCCCTTGACTTCCTTGACCTCCGGCGGCTGTTTGTGGGCATACAGCTTAAAAAAGTCAGGATAGTAGGAATAAAGGCTGTTGGCAGCTGCCAGGGTTTTTTCTTCATCACGGGCTATTATCTGTTCAGTCAGGCTGTTTAATTGCTCTTCAAATCCTTTCATTGTTTCGCCCATAGCCCCATCGGTTTTAGCATTGGGTTCATAAGCATTCCAGCTTTCATGCAGGATCTTTATCTTGGCCTCTAATTCAGTCCAATTAGGCTGGGGAACAGGTTGTTCAGTCTTTGCAGGCTGCTGCTGAGCCTGGACTTGCTGCTGATTCTGCTGCTGGCCTTGTTTATTCTGCTGATCTGAGTTTTGCTTCTGATCCTGGTTTTCTTGATTCTGCTGACCTTGCTGCTGGGCCTGACCTTGCTGCTGAGCCTGCCCCTGTTGTTCTCCCGCCATTATTTCACCAGAAGGACGTTCTTTTTCCCTTTCCTGCCTGGCTCGTTTTTCACTGACTGCTTCCAGCTCTTTTATAATGAAATCAGTATCCTTCTCCATTTGAGTCAAGGCTTTGGGCGGATTTTTCTTTTCTTCTCCTTCCTCTTTGGAAGATCGCTGTTTCAGCATACTGCAGCCTGAAAAAATAAAAATTATAGCTAAAAATATGACAAATGGTCTTATTAATTTATAGTTTCTGCGGGTCATTTGATCACCTCAAGCATAGTATTTCCACCTCATTTCCTTTTTATCGTTTTGATATTCAGCAAAAAGTTTTACTTCTGAAGTATTTTGTACTATAATAAGCTTTGTAATGTTACCTTGTCCTTGAATTATTTTTTGAATTTTCAACATAAACTAATTTCTTGACTTTTTTGAAACGGAGGCCACAAATTGCAAGTAAAGCGAATCTACGTAGAAAAAAAGGAAGACTTTAATATTGAAGCCAAGGGCTTATATGATGACCTGAGAATCAACTTAGGCATTGAGGGATTAAAGGGAGTACGCATTGTAAACCGCTATGATGTAGAGGGTATGAGCGATGATGAATATCTTGCTGCCCGGGATATTGTGTTTTGCGAGCCGCCGGTAGACAGGCTTTATGAGGAAGATTTGCCCATTGACCCCGGGCATCTGGTTTTTGCTATAGAATATCTGCCCGGGCAATATGACCAGAGAGCAGATTCAGCTGCTCAATGCGTGCAGATTATCACCCATAAAGATAAGCCGGTAGTTAAGGCAGCCAAGCTTATTATACTGGAAGGTGACATTTCTCAGGAGGAATTTCAAAAAATAAAAAATTACTGCATAAACCCCATAGAATCCAGAGAAGCTTCCCTGGACAAGCCTGAAAGCTTGCAGATGAGTTACAGCATCCCTGAAGATGTTCAAATCTTAAGAGGATTTACTGCCAAGGGCAGTGAGGAACTGAAGCTGTTCTGGAAAGACATGGGGTTTGCTATGACTTTGGCAGATTTGCAGTTCTGCCAGGAATATTTCCGTGATGCAGAACACCGGGATCCTACCTTGACCGAGTTGAAGGTTATTGACACCTATTGGTCGGATCATTGCCGGCATACCACATTTCTTACCGGCATAAAAAATATTAAGATTGAACAGGGCAAGTATAGTAATGTTTTGGAGTCAGCCTATAATTTATACAAGCAGGCGCGCAATGAAGTATATGGCGACAAACCAAAAAAAGAATGTCTCATGGACATAGCCACCATAGCTATGAAAAAGATGAAAAAGCAGGGGCTCCTTAATGATCTGGATGAATCTGATGAGATTAATGCCTGCAGCATAAAAGTAAACGTGGATGTGGACGGCGAGCAGCAGGAATGGCTGGTTATGTTCAAAAACGAGACTCATAATCACCCAACTGAAATTGAACCCTTTGGCGGGGCTGCCACCTGCCTTGGCGGAGCCATCAGGGATCCGCTTTCCAGCAGATCATATGTATATCAGGCAATGCGCGTCACTGGCAGCGGAGACCCGCGGACACCGGTAGAAGAGACCATAGCAGGCAAGCTGCCTCAGCGGAAAATAACCACCGGTGCAGCTGCAGGATACAGCTCCTATGGCAACCAGATCGGCTTGTCCACAGGCCAGGTTGCCGAAATATATCATCCTGGTTATGTGGCAAAGCGAATGGAAATAGGTGCAGTAATCGGAGCTGCTCCAAGGGAAAATGTTATACGCTCCAAACCCCAGCCGGGGGACCTTGTTATCCTGCTTGGAGGACAGACAGGCAGAGACGGCTGCGGAGGGGCTACCGGGTCATCCAAGGCTCATGACGAGGGCTCACTTTACAGCTGCGGTGCTGAGGTACAAAAGGGCAATCCTCCTACTGAGAGAAAAATACAAAGGCTGTTCCGCAATCCCCATGTTACCAGGATGATTAAGAAATGCAATGACTTTGGTGCAGGGGGTGTATCTGTAGCTATAGGAGAACTTGCACCGGGGCTGGAGATAAACCTGGATGTCATACCCAAGAAGTATGAGGGCCTGGATGGAACCGAGCTTGCCATTTCTGAGTCTCAGGAACGGATGGCGGTTGTTCTCTCTCCCGAAAACAGCGACGCCTTTATCAGGGCAGCAAAGGAAGAAAACCTGGAAGCTACAGTAGTTGCTCAGGTGACAGACACCAATCGCCTGCGAATGAAATGGCGGGGCAAATATATTGTTGATATCAGCCGGGATTTCCTTGATACAAACGGAGTAGAACAATATACAGATGTGTATGTTGAATCTCCTGCAGAAGATAAAAATTACTTCAGGCTGCAAAGAAGCAAAAACTGCAGTCTGAAAGACAGATGGATAGCCAACCTTGAATCTCTGAATGTATGCAGTCAAAGAGGACTGGTGGAGCGCTTTGACAGCACCATAGGAGCAGGCACTGTTATTATGCCTTTAGGCGGCAGATACCAGCTGACTCCGGCAGAAGGCATGGCTGCCAAGGTTCCTGTGCTTTGTGGAGAAACCAATACTGCAACCCTGATGACATATGGTTTCAATCCGGAAATCTCTGAATGGAGCCCTTTCCACGGAGCAATTTATGCAATCGTGGAAGCAGCAGCAAAAATCACCGCCATGGGCGGGGACTATAAAACAATCAGGCTGACTTTGCAGGAATATTTTGAACGATTGGAAAAAGACCCGAAAAAATGGGGCAAGCCTTTTGCTGCGCTGCTGGGTGCATTGTATGTGCAGGATGTATTGGGTATTCCAGCCATCGGAGGTAAGGACAGCATGTCCGGTACCTTCGAAAACCTGTCAGTTCCGCCGACACTTGCAGCGTTTGCGGTAAGCACTGTCAATGCCGCTCATGTTCTGTCCCCGGAGTTTAAATCAACAGACAGTTCAGTTGTGCTGGTTCCATTGAACCGAGACGAATACGACTTGCCGGATTTCAAGCAGCTGGAGAAGAATTATGCATGCATTAGGAAGCTCGTGCTTGACGGTAAGATAAAAGCTGCCCATTCAGTACGATATGGTGGATTGGCTGAAGCAATCAGCAAAATGTGCTTTGGAAACAGAATAGGTTTCAGTTTCGAGCCAATTGACGAGGATGACCTGTTTAAACCGCTGTACGGATCCATACTGCTTGAGATTTCTAAGTATGAAGATCTCTCAGCCTTATTTGGAGAGGTTGAACATAAGCTAATAGGATATACACAAGAGAATGAGGCAATTTCGATCAACGGAGTGGAAATATCCCTGGATGAAGCCTTACAGGCATGGGAAAGCCCGCTGGAATCCATATTCCCGTCCTATGTAAGGGCAAAGGATCAGATGCCTGCTGTTATCAGCTGCGATAAGCGGAATAAACAGCGTCCTAAAGCATCCATCGCTTCCCCCAGGGTATTCATACCGGTATTTCCCGGTACCAATTGTGAGTATGATACTGCCCGCGCCTTTGAAAAGGCTGGAGGCAGGCCTGACATAATGGTAATAAGAAACTTAACTTCCAGTGAAATAGATGATTCTCTCAGAGAAATGGCAGACAGAATCAGGAAAGCACAAATCCTTATGATTCCCGGGGGTTTCAGCGGAGGAGATGAACCTGATGGTTCAGGGAAGTTTATTGCAGCAGCTTTCCGCAACCCGGCAGTGAAAGATGCGGTAATGGACTTGATAAAGAACCGTGATGGTCTAATTTTAGGTATCTGCAACGGATTCCAGGCCTTAATAAAGCTGGGATTGGTTCCATATGGAGAGATCAGGGACCTGGAAAGTGACTCGCCGACATTGACTTTCAACACCATTGGCAGGCATGTATCAAGAATGGTTCAGACTCGTGTCTCATCGGTTCTGTCACCCTGGTTAGCGCTGTGCAATGTAGGGGATATTCATACCATCCCGGTGTCACACGGTGAAGGCAGGTTTGTTGCCAGCCGGGAGATAATAGACAAGCTTGCATCCAATGGGCAGATAGCCACCCAGTATGTAGATCTTGAAGGAAATCCGACAATGGAGTATCCATACAACCCGAATGGTTCCGTATACGCTGTTGAAGGCATTACAAGCCCGGATGGCAGGATATTCGGTAAGATGGGGCACTCTGAACGTATAGGGAGCAATGTAATAAAAAATATACCCGGTTTGAAAGATCAGTTGATTTTCCAATCCGGAGTGAGATATTTCAAATAAGCATTTTATCAAGGGGGCAACTCGGCAATGTGTTTTAAAAAACGTTTAATCTCCATGATCTCATTAGCACTGCTAATAGCTTTGCTGACCGGATGTGAATTATTTCCAAAGGAAGAGACCTTGCTGGCTCCGCCGCTCATGGAGCCTGTAGCAGTTTCTTACAGCACCGTTAAGGCAAAAAGGGGCGACATTGTTAAAACCATCCGTGGTTCCGGCAACTTTGTTTCCATAGAAAGCAAGTATATGTTTTTCGAAGCCCGCGGAGGCAGGCTGAAGGATATTTACGTCAGACATGGAGACGTGGTTAAAAAAGGCGACCTGCTGGCTGAGCTTTATACAGATGATCTTGATTATGAAATCAAAATGCAGGAGCTTAATCTTAAAAAGGCCAGATTAACCTACAACCAGTTAAAAGAAAGCAATGCCGACAAATACACCCTGCAGCGGGCTGCTATTGATGTTGAAATAGCTAATATGAACCTGGAAAGACTGAAAAAACAAAAGGCAGAAACCCAATTGGTATCTGATATGGATGGAGTAGTTATATATGTAGATACCAGGCTGAGTCCTGGAGATAACATAAGCGTATTTCAAAACATTATCCGGGTAGCCGATCCTGAAAAACTATACCTGGCTTATTCAGGCAGCAATATGACTAATTTCTTTATGGGTGCCGAAGTTGAAGTTACTATAAAGGATAAGCAGTACAAAGGGAAGGTAATATCAACACCATCCAGTGTGCCGCCGGATGGAGATGAGAACCTGAAGAACTATGTAGGCATTGAAGTAGAAAATCTGCCGGAAGATGTGAAAATGGGTGATAATGCTCAGATTACCCTGATATTGGATGAGAGCAGAGATACTATCATAGTTCCGAAGCAGGCTGTGCGCAATTATATGGGCCGCAAGTATGTCAATGTGCTTGAGAACGGATTGAACAACGAACGGGATGTTGAGATAGGCATTGAAACTGCTACTGAGGTAGAGATATTAGAAGGAGTAGAAGAAGGAGAAGAAATCATTCTAAGATAGGGGGGAATTCTTATGGTTCGTATGGTTATACGCAAAATGTTGAATAATCCCTGGATGATGATCTGCCTTCTGATTGGCTCTATTCTTGCAGTAGCAATGGTAAGCAGCATTCCCATGTATACGGATGGTGTGCTGCAGCGAATGTTGATAAAAGATGCAGAAGACTATCAAGTGCAAACTGGATATTATCCAGGAAGATATCATGTTAAAGGAAGCTTTTATACTAATTACGTACCGGAAGACAGAGCCAGAGCATTTCGTGTATTTGACCGCAATATAACAAATGAAAAAATACCAGGCATTGAACTGCCTGTTATTTCACAAGCCAGACTTATTACAATGGACTATTTTTCAGCTCTGCCCGAAAAGCAGCGTGAGGAAAAGCCTATAAAAAGGAATGTAAGGCTGGAAGGCCTTCAGGATATAGCAGACCATATTGAGATCATTCATGGACGATTGTTTTCAAAGGAAAAGCAGGATGGTCTTTATGAAGTTATTGTAACTGAACAGGCAATGAAAGAACTGGATTTAAGGCTTAATGAGGTTTTGCTGTTAACTGACATGATTAAGCGGATTGAAGAACCTATTAAGGTAAAGGTAGTAGGAGTCTTCCAAAATAAAGACACTCAGGATCCTTACTGGTTCCAGAGCCTTGCACCTTATAAAACAAGCATGTTATTAGATTATGATTTGCTGTACCAGGATTTTATCCAAACTGATTCTACTTTAATAACCGGTGCTCAATGGTATTTTGCCTTTGATTATCATGCAATGACATTGGACAGCATCCCGGGCATACTTGAGGCTAACCAGCAGCATTTGGATTATTATAAGGAGTATCGCAGCCTGGAATGGAAATTTCCCATCTTACCCATACTGGAAGATTATCACAAAAGGGAAGCACGGCTGAAATTAACGCTGTGGATGCTGCAAGTACCGATCTTGCTGATGCTGGCCTTTTATTTGTTCATGGTTTCTCAGTTAACCATAGAGAACGAAAAGAACGAAATAGCAGTAATGAAGAGCAGGGGTGCCAGCGGCCTTCAGATATTTTTCAGCTACCTTATTGAAAGCATGATTCTCAGCATGATAGCACTGCTGCTAGGACCGCCTCTTGGACTGTTCCTGTGCAACGTGCTGGGAGCTTCCAATGGATTTCTTGAATTTGTGCAAAGAATGGCTTTGCCTGTCAGCTTGTCTGTGAAGGCTTATCAGTATTCTATGCTGGCAATACTGCTGTTTATGGTGACCATGCTGATACCCGCTTCTTCAGCTTCAAAGACAACCATAGTTCAGTACAAGCAAAAGAAAAGCAGAATACAAAAGCAGCCTCTCTGGAAAAAGCTGTTCCTTGATATAATACTGCTGGGCATATCCATATATGGATTGTACACCTATGAAATGTACCAGAAGTTTATCCATTTTGCCGATGTGGAAGCATCATCAATTTCTATAGATCCTTTGTTGTTTGTTACATCAACAATGTTTATTATCGGGGCAGGTCTTCTGTTTTTGCGGATATATCCAATTTTAATAAGTGCAGTATTCTGGCTGGGTAAAAAAAGATGGTCCCCTGTTTTTTATGCTTCTTTCATCGAGGTGGGACGATCCGGAGGTCAGAATCAGTTCCTGATGCTGTTTATTGTGGTTACACTTTCAATCGGAATTTTCAATGCAAATGCAGCCAGAACTCTTAATACCAATTATGAGGAACGTATTCGTTACCAGAATGGAGCCGATATTGTAGTTCAGGCATATTGGCCTAATAATGCAAAACCGGTCATTGATCCGTATCAAACCGGGATGGTGCCTAACATGGGCCAGCAGGAGCCTATTCAATACCAGGAACCCCCATTTGGCCCTTTTAAAAACTTAAAGGGCGTTCAAAGCGCTGCCAAGGTATTCGTGAGAGATAAGGTAAGTGTAACATTGCCGGATGCAAGGGCCAGTAAAGTTACACTGATGGGTATAATACCGGATGAATTCGGCAGGACAACCTGGTTCCGCAATGGTTTGCTGCCTCATCACATAAATGAATACCTGAACCTTATGGCACTGGATCCCAGAGCGGTTTTGCTGTCAGCTTCCTTTAAGGAAAAGTATGGAGTAAAGGAAGGAGACTCTATTTTCATTACCTGGGAGGATCAGGGAGTTTTTGAAGCTATAGTCTATGCATTTATAGATTATTGGCCTACCTATAATCCGAATAAGAAAAGCCAGAGCGGGGAAAAACCTGATTTTTTGGTTGCCAGTTATTCATATGTCAGGGCGAAAATGGCACTGGAACCGTATCAGGTTTGGCTTTCCAAATCACCTGATGCAACAAGTGAAGAAATATATAAGGATATTGAGGATAAGAAAATCAAAATTGTATCATTAAAAGATACAGACCAAACAATTATCAAGATGAAGAATGATCCAATGGTACAAGGCACCAATGGTGTACTCACTCTCGGGTTTATAGTTACAATGGTTATATGCATGGTGGGATTCTTAATATACTGGATCCTGTCTATTCACAGGAGGGTGCTGAACTTTGGCATATTCCGTGCTATCGGTCTGTCCAGGGGCAAGGTTATAGGAATGCTGGCCTGTGAGCAGGTCCTGATATCCGGATTGTCCATAGTTATAGGAATTGTAACCGGCCTGGTTTCCAGCAGATTATTTGTGCCGCTTCTGCAGATAGCCAATAACGCAGTGGATCAGGTGCCGCCTTTCCAAGTGGTTACCAATCCCGCGGACTTTGCCAGGATCTATGTAATAGTATCAATGATGCTGGCTGTAGGCATATCAGTTCTTGGATTCATTATATCCAAGATAAAGATAGCCCAGGTTATCAAACTTGGAGAAGATTAATGACCGGAGGGATATAATTGATTATAAAAACGGAAAACTTGTGCCGTCAATTTCAATCCGGGCGTGAGATTGTACATGCACTGCGCGATGTTAATATAGAAATTCGCCCTGGAGCCCTTACCATACTGCGGGGACGTTCCGGGTCAGGCAAAACAACCTTGATTAACTTGATGGGTGCTTTGGATAAGCCAACCAGCGGCCGCATTTATTTCGATAATCAGGATATAACAACGCTTTCAGAGCCAAAAAAGGACGAACTTCGCAGGCATTCAATGGGCTTTATCTTCCAGTCAATAGCATTAATGCCGTTAATGTCGGCTTATGAGAATGTGGAGTTTGGGCTGAGGGTAGCAGGCTATGATCCAAAAGAAAGAAAGAAAAGGGCAGAGGAATGCCTTGCCATGGTAGGGCTGGCTAAGCGAATGCACCATCGCCCTCAGGAACTGTCCGGCGGGGAGCAGCAGCGGGTTGCAATTGCCAGGGCAATAGCCCACCGCCCTAAGGTAATATTTGCTGATGAGCCTACAGCTGAGCTGGATACCAATATGGGGCTTCAGGTTGTAAAGGTATTAAAGGATCTGGTCCATGAGGAAGGGCTGACGGTTGTTATGTCAACTCATGATCCCAGCATGATTGATATAGCCGATTGTGTTTATACCCTTGAAGATGGTATGGTAGTGGACGTAGCTGAATAGGCATGAGGGGGGCGGTCCTGAATGATTGTATGTGAAAATTTGGTAAAGATATATAAAACTGCTGATATTGAAGTGGTAGCGCTGCAAGGGCTGGATTTGACCGTAGAGGACGGGGAGTTGATGGCTATTATTGGAAACAGCGGCAGCGGAAAATCCACTTTGCTTAACATGCTGGGCGGCCTTGACCGCCCTTCGGCAGGGACGCTGCTGGTTGACGGCAAGGATTTGCTTAAATTTGATGACAAAGCACTTGTAAAGTACAAAAGGGAGACGGTAGGTTTTGTGTGGCAGAACAATGCGCGGAACCTGATTCCATATCTTACGGCGCAGGAAAATGTAGAATTGCCTATGATATTGACCGGCAGAGCCCGAAGGGACAGGGCTAAAGAATTGCTTGATATGGTAGGATTATCGAAACGAAGAAACAGCAAACTGAGCCAGTTGTCCGGCGGTGAACAGCAGAGGGTTGCAATTGCAATTGCATTGGCCAATAATCCTAAACTACTTTTGGCTGATGAGCCCACAGGTGCGGTTGATTCCAAGACAGCCAGACAGATATTGGAGGTATTTCGTGAATTTAACCGCACTTATGGAGTAACAATAGTTATAGTAACTCATGACAGGCAGATCTCCAGGCTGGTTGACAGGGTGGTTGCTATCCGGGACGGCAGAACCAGCAGCGAGTTTATCCGCAAGAAATCCTATGCAGAGGAAATCGCACAATTGCAGAAGCCAATGAGCGAGGAACAGATAGATGAAGAAAGCCACGAAGAACTGGCAGTGCTGGACCGGGCCGGCAGGCTTCAAATTCCCAAGGAATACTTAGAGGCATTAGGATTAAAGGAAAAGAACAAAATAAAGGTGGAGCTTGACGGCAGCCGGATAATCCTGCGTGCCCCCGAAGAGGCAGCCAAAAACTGATATAGTGGTGAAGATAATGAATCTGTTCGAAATTATCGGACCTGTAATGACAGGTCCTTCAAGTTCTCATACTGCAGGCGCAGTACGGATAGGAAATGCTGCGTTAAACTTATTTGGTAAAAAACCTGAAGAAGCTGTCATTAAATTATATAATTCCTTTTCAAAAACAGGAAAGGGGCATGGAACCGATAAAGCACTGATAGCAGGGCTTTTGGGTTTTGCTCCGGATGACGTGCGAATAATCAACGCTTCCCGGGAAGCAGAAAATGCAGGGTTGAAGATATCGGTAGAGTTTATGGGAAATAATCCTGACTATCATGCCAATACAGCAGAAATTATACTGTACCATGGCAGCGAGAAAATGGTTGTATTGGGCAAGTCCATTGGAGGCGGCAGGATTGTTATTACTCAGGTGGACGGATACGAGACTAAGTATACAGGTGAGTACCATGGCCTGATGACCATCCATGATGATGTGCCCGGTGTGGTTTCAGTGGTAACCGGCTGTTTGGCCCAAATGGGGGTTAACATAGCTTTCATGCGCATGTACCGCAAGAGAAAAGGTTCTAAGGTTATGATGATCATAGATACTGACAATCCCATTCCTCCTGCAGTCAAGGATATATTAAGCAATAACCGGCATATTTATAAGACGGTTATTTTGCCCAGAAATGAGGATGAAGAATGAATCGTCTCAGCTTGAGTGAAATTGTAAGTCTGGCAGAGCAGGAAAATCGCAGCCTGTCAGGTCTTATTAAGGAAAGGGAATCTGCAGATACAGGTGTGTCCATAGAAGAGTTAACTGATAAAATGAAAAAAATGTATGAAATAATGCTGGAAGTATATCAGCAGGGTGTAGAGTCAGACAATCGTTCGGTAAGCGGTCTGACCGGAGGAGAAGGATGGCGTCTGATGAAATACATCCATGATGCAAAATCCGGCGGTATTTATGCAGAGGCTGCTGCCAGGGCTATGGGGATATCCAATATTAACGCTTCAATGGGCCGCATTGTAGCAGCACCAACCGCCGGTTCCTGCGGAATAATTCCGGGATGCCTGATTACTCTTGCCAGGGAGCATGGGAAAAGCAGTGACGAGGTAGTAGACTGCTTGTTTACTGCTGCTTACATAGGAAAGGTTATAGCTGAAAATGCAAGCCTTTCCGGAGCTGAGGGAGGCTGTCAGGCTGAATGCGGCAGTGCGGCTGCCATGGCAGCAGGAGCCGGTGTGGAACTGTGCGGAGGAACGCCAAAGCAGGTAAGTCATGCCGTGGCATTTGCCCTAAAAGCTGTTATGGGACTGGTATGCGACCCTGTGGCGGGCTTGGTAGAAAGTCCGTGCATCAAGAGAAACGGTTTTGGAGCAGTACAGGCTCTGTTATCGGTGGATATGGCGCTGGCAGGAATTGAAAGCGTAATTCCTGCAGATGAAGTTATACTGGCAATGAATGAAGTAGGCAGGGTAATGCCTGTCTCTATGAAGGAGACTGCAGAGGGAGGCATTGCAGCTGCTCCTACAGGCAGGAAGATCGCTGAATATCTGCAGAACTCAGGCGCCTGCTGCCCTAAAAGGTATAAATAACAAAAGCTCAGCAGCATTGATATGCTTCCTGCTGAGCTTTGCATTACAGCTCTTTTTTATTATACTTCCTGGTCCTGTCTCCACTCCCTCACAGCTTCGATCATAGCGATATAACCCTCTGTCGGCACATAATCGGGTATGGAATTGCCTGTACTGAATGCGATTCCGCCATGGCCTTTTACCCTGTTCAGGCAGTCCAGGACATATTCTCTGATGTATTCACGGGATTGCCGGCAAAGTACATCCGTATCAATACCGCCGAAATTGGCGATTTTATCTCCGTATTTTTCCACCCATACAGTAAAATGCGCAATTTCATCTTCATTGGAATGCTTTGCGTCTATATTTGCAATCTCAATTATATCGTCAAACACATTAAACAGGTTTCCGCAGGAGTGCAGCAAAAAGGGTTTGCCCTTTGAATGAACCTTGTCTGTAATTCGGCGGTACTGGGGCAGGATGTGTGTTCGTATATCATCCGCCGACAGTAATGTGGAGCTCTTAAAGCCTAAATCATCACCAAAGCGAAGTACGCAGAAAACATCAGAGAATTCATCCATAAAGCGGTCCCATATTTTATATTGTACTTCTCCCATTGCTTTGAATAAGTCTGCAAACAATTCTTCGTCATCAGCTTTTATATAGCATAGATTTATGTAGCCAACAATATCCTGCACTGCTTCAAAAATGCCGTTTCCTACTCCGCCTACAGCTTTCATGCCGGCGGGGCAGGCTGCTTCAAAATTGCGTATGTATCTGGCATACATTTCAAAATAGCGGTCAGGTATTTCATCCCAGGGATAGCGCTCAAAGTCATCCCTGTTTTTTATGCACCCTTCCTTATGTTCACCAAGTGCACCGCCTCCAATCAGGGCACCGCAAATGCCAAACTCCATGGAAGCTGTATCATAACCCATAAGTCTCCAGAAATTCCAGTACTGGCGGAATCCCTCACGGCTTTCGGAATCATCCTTTGAAAAGCATAGATCATATGGATTGCTGCCGGATATTTCTTTCATTACTTTTCCGCCAATAATATGTTCATACAGAGGGACTCTATCCACCCAGTGATTGTAAGCTGTTTTGACCATATTATTGTAATCCGGCTCGAAAACATATTTCTTAAAATAATGCATTTCGCTTTCTCCTTTCCAATGAGCGTTATCCGGTTTATTGAATAAATTTTGTTGATTCACGGACTATCAGCCTGATGCCAAGCCTTATATGATTAAAGTCATGGTGTTTATGATTGATAATCTCATCTAAAAGTTTTGCGGCATTGTATCCGACTTCATTAAAAAACTGTTTAACGGTTGTCAGATTTATCATTGCATCCTTCAGAATATCAGCGTCATCGAATCCTACAAGAGAAACGTCATCGGGAATACTGACTCCTGCCTGATTGAGATACTTCATAACCTCAATGGCATACTTGTCGTTAACAGTAACGATGGCAGTTATCATACCCTTCTTGATATAACCCAGCAGTTGTTCCTGGCTGGAAGTTTTTGTAGTGAAAAGGAAATCCGGATTTACAGTAAGCCCGGCGCTGGCCAGAGCATCCTTATATCCTTCATAGCGTTCTCTTTCTGAACTTAAGTGAATATTATTGGCGACATAAGCAATATTTATATGTCCCTGGTTCAGCAGGTGCCGTACTGCTGTGTAAGCGCCGTCATGGTTGTTGCTGCCTACATAATTGGATGGGTACATAGTTGTATAGCGATCAATTAAAACAAACGGAATCTTTTTTTCATCAAGTATTTTAAAGCTTGGTATGCTTTTTTCCGGATCTTCGCAGAAAAATATAAAACCCTTAACATTCTGCTCAATCAATTTTTTTACAACTGAAAGTTCACCTGCATTATCCGCATTTGTGTTTTCAATAATTAATGAGTAACCATGATTGAGCAAATACCTTTGCATATTTGTAATATACTGCATATAGGCATTGCCACTCAGTGCAAGACCGGGAAAAAGAAAGGCCACCAGGCGATGCCGCTGCTCTTCTTTATGTACAGAGCCGTCCGAAACAAAGCTTCCTTTACCCTTGATCCTGTATATTACTCCGGTGTCCACAAGTTCGGCCATAGCTTTTCTAATGGTAATATTGCTTACCCCATGAATTTCAGCAAGCTCTTTTTCACTTGGGATTCTGTCACCGCTTGCCAATTCGTTGTTTTTGATTTTTCCTAGTATATAATCGACAACTGCTTGATATTTAGGATAATGCGGCATATTTCATTCACCTGTACTTATAATATATAAATTATACTTTTTAAATATTGCTTGTCATTGCCAAAGCTGAAATTTTAACTAAAAAATATCATAAATTGTTGAAAAATTAATATTGTTCATATTTAATTATATATTAAACCTTGACTTTATACAATAAAAACATAATTTAATATATAAACATGGAATAATTTATT
>DUSN01000065.1 GCA_012842605.1 Clostridiales bacterium | reverse complement strand
CCTATATATGCCTGATGTGGTTCCTGTTCGTCAGACCGGAAGTTTGCCTCCAGCTTCCTTCAGATTCCTCGTCACCGAGGACACCCTTGCTCTTGGCTATGTACTTGGCACTATCAACCCGTACTCCTCGGGACTTTCACCCGTTAGATTGCGCCCATGCTGGGCGCACAAAAATAAGCTGTATTCAGGACTACTCCGAATACAGCTTGAGTTTTTCTGTCTACATAATAACTGTAGGCAATAACAGATATTTATATTTGGTGGAGGCGAGGGGACACATGGTCCATTGTTTCCAATGGTGCTGACTATGTCTTGAACTCAAATCAGGTTTGCAAACCTGTTAATTTGAGTCCCCCGGCGTATTATGGAAGGCCTGCATTAAGAGACATACCTTAACACAACATGACCACTCCTTTTCCAAGAGGAGCAAGTTTCATGCTACGGGGAGGCAAATATAATGTCTCTCCACTCTTCCATCCTAGTACATCATAGGTTTCCCCTTAGATGCCTATAAGTCGATACGCGGCTGTTGGGTTTCCCCACATACCCCTCGGCGTTGCCGGCGCCCTTATGCAGAAAACTTCCTTTCCTGCATTTCACGCTACGGTTCCACCGATTAAGCCGGGTTATCACTTGTCGGTCGCCCGACAAGGCGATTCTTTTGAGTCGAACCCCTGTCCGAAGATATATCGATGAGAGCTTCTCCGAGTGCAGTCAGTGCTTTGACATTCCCTCCATCCGGCTCCCACTGACAGGATACGGACTTCAGTAGCTTCATAAATCCCACCTGCCGCAAAGCTTAGGCAGGCTGGTTGCCCGCATAATCGGCGCCCGGCTCCCATAGTGCGGGGGCTATGGGGCGGACGTCACAGCATTAAGCTGCGAGTGCTAAATTATCGTTAGCGTTTATTTTTAATTCCAGGTTTTTACGCGGCCCCGGAGTCCGCGACTCGCTTCTCGCATCTCTATCATCCCCGTCGAAACCAGTACGCCCCCATGATAATAGAGAATAAACGCTTAAGCTTTCTGGCGTTCCCTAAAGGTTCTTTCCATTTCACGCTTTGCATCGCGTTTTGCCATGTCCTCGCGCTTGTCATAAAGCTTTTTACCCTTGGCAACAGCCAGTTCTACCTTAACCAAACCACGCTTCATATAAACCTGAAGAGGTATCAGGGAATAGCCTTTCTGCTGAATATATCCAATCAGCTTGTTTATCTCCCTACGGTTCAGCAGGAGCTTTCTGTCCCGCATAGGGTCCCGGTTGAAGATGTTTCCCTTCTCGTAAGGACTTATGTGCATATTATGCACAAATACCTCTCCCTGCTTTACGTCGGCATAGCTGTCCTTTAAATTTACCTTTCCAAGACGGATAGATTTAACCTCTGTCCCTGATAAAACAATACCAGCCTCATAGGTTTCCTCTATAAAATAGTCATGGCGTGCTTTTTTATTTTGAGCTATCACCTTAATTCCTTCACTTGCCACGTAAAACAGCACCTACTTTGACAAAATAACCCTATTTGCATAAGTATAACAAATAGGGCAGCATTGGTTTGATTAACGACATAGATAATATAACATAGCCACAGTAATATGTCAACTGATATTCCTTGTCATATCCTGCATAGTACAGCGCATTCAGCGCTTTCGCGCTGCAATTGTATACTGTCAATATATTCTATGCCAATACAAAATCAATGTTTCTTGATGCCAGGTCAACACCGGCAACTCGTATTCGAATGGTATCTCCAAGACGATATACCTTTTTAGTTCTCTCGCCTATCAGGCAGTAATGCTTTTCATTATAGGTGTAGTAGTCATCATCCAGGGCTGTCATGCGAACCAGACCTTCAACGGTGTTGTCCAGCTCGACAAATATGCCATAGCTGGTTACGCCTGAAATGATTCCGTCAAATTCCATACCTATTTTATCCATCATATATTCGGCTTTCTTCAGGTCGTCAGTCTCCCGCTCTGCTTCATCCGCTACTCTTTCTCTCTGAGAGCAGTGTTCAGCCATTTCCGGCAGAACTCCTGCCAGGTATTCCATTCTCTCCTTGTCCATACGCCCTTTTATAAAATCCTTAATAATCCGGTGTATTATCAAGTCCGGGTAACGCCGGATCGGAGATGTAAAATGTGAGTAAAACTTAGCTGCCAGTCCAAAATGGCCGGCATTTTCACTGCTGTATCTTGCCTTTTGCAGGGATCTCAGCATGACAGTGCTTATTATGCCTTCTTCCCTGCTGCCTCTTATTTTATCCAGCAGATTCTGCAATGATTTCGGGTGTATTTCACCGCCTATCCCTTTCAAATGATATCCGAAATTATGGATAAACTCATTGAAATCCAAAAGTTTTTCAACTGTAGGTTCTTCATGAATACGGTATACGAAAGGAACTTCATTCCAGGTCATATACTCAGCAACCGTTTCATTGCATACCAGCATAAATTCTTCAATAATCCTGTTGGAAATTCCCCTTTCATACGGCTTCACGTCAATTGGTTTGCCTTTAAGGTCAAGTGTAATTTTAGCTTCATCCAGGTCAAAATCAATGCTTCCCCGGCGCATCCGCTTGCTGTGCAGGATATCTGCCAGTTCCTTCATATTGCGGAAATCTTCAATATGCTTGCTGTACCTTTTTGTTAATTCAGGATCATTCTCCTCAAGTATCTTGGTAACATCCTCGTAAATCATGCGTTCATTTGAACGTATTACGCTTTCAGCTATCTCATGGTTTACAACTGTGCCTTTGCTGTCTATTTCCATTAAGACTGAAAAAGCCAGCCGGTCTTCATTTGGATTTAAGCTGCAGATTCCGTTGGACAGCTCTTTCGGCAGCATGGGAATGACCCGGTCCACCAGGTATACACTGGTTCCTCTTTTATAGGCCTCCTGGTCAATCACGCTGTTTTCCTTAACATAGTAGCTGACATCTGCAATATGCACTCCAAGCAGGAAATTGCCATTTTTCAATTTTTCTATGGATATGGCATCGTCCAGATCTTTTGCATCCGCCCCGTCAATAGTCACTATCCTTAAATGCCGCAGGTCCTTTCGTCTTTTTATCTCTTCCTCAGGTATGGTCTGGGGAATTTTCCTTGCAGCCCGCACCACTTCCTCAGGAAACTCTTCGGGCAGGTTGAACTGCCGTATTATGGACAGTATATCCGTCCCCACATCATCCTTATGGCCCAGCACCTCTATAATCCTGCCTTCCGGGTTTCTGCGCTTTTCAGGCCACCTTATCAGTTCTACCACTACTTTGTATCCGTTCTGAGCCCCGTTAATTTCATCCTTGGGTACAAAAATATCCTGGTGGATTCTTATGTCATCAGGAACAACAAAACCAAAATACTTGTCCTTTTCAAAAGTGCCCACCACGGTTTTATTGGCTCTTTCCAATATCTTGACAACTTCGCCTTCCCTGGACCGCCCGCCGCTGTCAACCAGCTTGATCATAACACGATCATTGTGCATTGCACCGTGGAGATTTTCAGCTGGTATAAAAACATCATCCTCACCCTTGTCGGGGATGAAGAAACCGAATCCCCTGGCATTTCCCTGTATCCGACCGGTCATGAATCCCAGGTCCTCCGGCAGCGCATATTTCTTTTTCTTGGTCTGAACCAGCTTGCCTTCCTTAACCATCTGATTCAGCAAGTTTTTGAAACTGTCCTCCTCTTCTTCAGGAATGCCCAGCTCATCCATCAGCTGTGCTTCATATAAAGGGATAACATCCTTCGATGAAAGCACCTCTATTATTTTTTGTTCCATTATCTGGTCAGTACGACTTAGACTCATTGCTGTTCCTCCGTAAAAAGCCTGTTTATTCTCAAAGATAAATATATCATAAGTCTATGTTAACCACCTTTTCAAATACTAAACAGACTTATTTATGCTTTTGCTGCAAAGCATAGAATTAAACATCCAAAAATAAAAAAACGGCAGATAATTCACCCTGCCGTATCTTACTCTATTGCAGTATAACCAGTATAATAGCAATTGCTATAAATCCTATAGCCGATATCTTTGTCCAGAATTGAAGCTTTCCTTCATAGCTTTTTGCCTTGTTCTTTCCGAAAAAGGTCTCTGCTCCGCCTGCTATACTACCGGATAAGCCTGCACTCTTGCCGGATTGCAAAAGCACAACAGCAATTAAAAACAATTCCATTATAACCAAGATTATCGTCAAAATAACTCTGAGTACTCCCATCCATATTCCCTCCTTATGTAAATCAACAAAAGTATTTTAACACGTGAGCCTATGGAAAGCAAGGATAAAATTAGGCTATAAAGAAAGGGGGCTTATGCCCCCTGTTTCTTATTTGTTTTTCAGGTTGAACCAAGCATTGAGTCCGAGATATTGAGCCGTATCTCCCAACTCCTCTTCAATGCGGAGCAGCTGATTGTACTTGGCAACACGGTCGGTTCTGGAAGGAGCACCGGTCTTGATCTGTCCGGAGTTGGTTGCTACAGCGATGTCAGCAATGGTAGCGTCTTCGGTTTCACCGGACCTGTGAGAAGTAACAGCGGTGTAACCGGCGCGGTTAGCCATTTCAATAGCCTCAAGGGTCTCGGTGAGAGTACCGATCTGATTAACCTTGATGAGGATGGAGTTGGCTACGCCAAGCTCAATACCCTTCTTGAGGCGTTCTGTGTTGGTAACAAAGAGGTCATCACCAACCAGCTGAACCTTTTTGCCCAGCCTATCGGTAAGGAGCTTCCAGCCTTCCCAGTCTTCCTCGGCAACGCCGTCTTCAATGGAAATGATGGGGTATTTGCTGCACATATCTTCCCAGAAGGCAACCATTTCTTCTTTGGTCATCCACTTGTCGGTCTTCCACCAGTAGTACATGCCTTCCTTGCCCCTGGCCTTTGCTTCTTCATACATTTCGGTGGAAGCGGCGTCAATAGCAATGCGGAACTGTTCACCGGCCTTGAATCCGGCCTTCTCAACTGCTTCCAGTATAACCTGGATAGCTTCCTCGTCGGACTTAAGGTTAGGAGCAAAACCGCCCTCGTCACCTACAGCGGTGGAGTAACCCTTGCTCTTTAATACGCTCTTTAGGTTATGGAATACTTCTGCACACCATTGGAGAGCTTCCCTAAAGCTTTTAGCACCAACAGGCATAATCATGAATTCCTGAACGGTTACGGAGTTGTCTGCATGCTTGCCGCCGTTGATGATGTTCATCATGGGAACGGGCAGAACCTTGGAATTTACTCCGCCAATGTATTGATACAGAGGTACTCCTAATTGCTCAGCTGCTGCTTTTGCAACTGCCAGGGAAACGCCTAAGATAGCATTAGCGCCAAGCTTGCTCTTGTTGGGTGTGCCATCCAGTTCAATCATCAACTTGTCGATGGCGACCTGGTCCAAAGCGTTCATGCCAATGATTTCTTCGGCAATAATATTATTAACATTATCAACGGCTTTCAGTACGCCTTTGCCTAAATACCTTGATTTGTCTCCATCACGCAGTTCTACAGCTTCAAATGCACCGGTGGAAGCACCGGAGGGAACAGCTGCACGGCCTACAGCGCCGCCTTCCAGATAAACCTCTACCTCAACGGTTGGGTTGCCTCTGGAGTCCAGTATTTCTCTTGCAACTACATCAACAATTGTCATCATAGGTATATTCTCCTTTCTGTCCTTTAGCATAATTATCAAGCATGTGCCTGTTTTTTAATCAGGCTTTCGCCTGTCATTTCTTGTGGTTTTTCAAGATTCATCAATTCAAGCATTGTAGGAGCTATATCGGCCAGGCGTCCGCCCTCCCGCAGCTCCACATTTTTTAAATTGTCATTTACCAGAATGAATGGGACTATATTGGAGGTATGTGCAGTATGCGGCTCACCGGTTTCATAATCCACCATCTGCTCCGCATTGCCGTGGTCTGCCGTAATCAATACGGTGCCGCCCATTTTCTGAACAGCGCTTACCACCTTACCAAGGCAGGTGTCTACTGTTTCCACGGCTTTGATTGCTGCTTCCAGGACACCGGTATGCCCAACCATATCGCAGTTGGCAAAATTCAGTATCATAACATCATATTTGCCTGATTCTATACGTCTTATTGCTTCTTCAGTAACCTCAGGCGCGCTCATGGAAGGCTGCATGTCATAAGTGGGTACTTTGGGTGATGGTATCAATTTCCGATCCTCACCTGGATTGGGCACCTCAACCCCTCCGTTAAAGAAGAAGGTCACATGGGCATATTTTTCGGTTTCCGCTATCCTAAGCTGTGTCAGACCCTTTTCGCTTATATACTGTCCGAAGGTGTTGGTCAGTGTCTGCGGCTCATAAGCTACGGTAAGGTTTGTGAACGTCTCGTCATACTGAGTCATGGATACATATTTCACAGGGAAATACCCTTTTCTTCTTTCGAATTCCTTAAATTCAGGCTCAATGAAGCTGCGGGTCAATTCCCTTGCCCTGTCAGGACGGAAGTTAAAGAATATAATCGCATCATTCTCTTCAACCGTTGCCACAGGCTTTCCATTTTCAATTATGACTGTAGGTTTGACAAACTCATCTGTTTCATTGGCATTATAGGATTGTTCCATAGCCTTTACCGGATCGCCTGCAAATTCGCCTTCACCCAATACCAGTGCGTTATAAGCTTTCTGCACCCTGTCCCAGCGCTTATCCCTGTCCATGGCATAGTATCGTCCGGATACGGTAGCAACCTTGCCGAATCCCATCTGGTTCAGCTTGACGCTTAAATCCTCCAGGGTGGCTTTTCCGCTGGCAGGCGGTACATCCCTGCCGTCCATGAAAGCGTGTATATAGACCTGAGGAAGCCCCTGCCTTTTAGCAAGCTCCACCAGGGCATACAGGTGCTCGATATGGCTGTGCACTCCGCCTTCAGATACCAGGCCCATTAGATGCAGTTTGGAATTATGCTGCTTTACATAGCTGATTGCATCCAAAAAAGCCTTGTTTTCAAAAAATTCTCCGTCACGAATTGCCTTGCTTATCCTTGTAAATTCCTGATAAACAATACGGCCTGCACCGATGTTCAAATGTCCTACCTCAGAATTTCCCATCTGTCCCTCCGGCAAGCCGACATCCATGCCGCTGGCATGGATGGGCACATGGGGATAGGATGACCATAGTCTGTCAAAGTTCGGCGTTTTCGCCAGATACACGGCATTGGCTTCCTTTCGGCTGCTTAGTCCAAAACCGTCCATTATTATCAGGGCTGTCAATTGTTTAGCCATAAAGTCCTCCTCAATTTTTAAGGCCGGTAAGTTCGTTAATAGTTAACGATTTTAGCAAAATCCTGTGCCTTGAGACTGGCACCGCCTACCAAACCGCCGTCAATTTCCGGCATAGCCATCAGTTCTGCAGCATTTTCAGGCTTCATGCTGCCGCCGTACTGAATCCGTATAGCATCTGCTGCTTCTCTGCCATACATTTCTGCCACAGTATTGCGGATATAGCCAATTACTTCATTGGCATCCTCGCTGGTAGCCGTTTTGCCAGTGCCGATAGCCCAGATAGGTTCATATGCTATAACGCATTTCTTTACATCTTCCACTGATAAGCCTTGCAATGCAGCTCTGGTCTGGCCTTCTACCAGTGTGCGGGTTATACCCTCTTCTCTCTGGGCAAGGGTCTCGCCGACGCAGATGATTGGGGTAAGCCCGTGAGCCAGAGCTGAATGAACCTTTTTATTTACGGTTTCATCAGTCTCAGCAAAGTATTCTCTTCTTTCCGAATGGCCAATAATTACAAACTCAACTCCCAATGCATTGAGCATGGTGGGAGAAACCTCGCCTGTATAAGCGCCTTTCTCCTCCCAATGCATATTTTGAGCGCCTATCTTAATATTGGTTCCGGCTGCTGCTTCCTTTACTGCCTGTATAGCGGTAAACGGAGCACAGATAACAACTTCCACATCTGTGTCTTTCACCAGTGGAGCAAGTTCTTTTATCATGGCAGCTGCTTCAGCCGGTGTTTTGTTCATTTTCCAGTTTCCCGCAATGATTGGTCTTCTCATGATAAATCTCCTTATATGATATTATTTGTCGTTCAATGCTGCTACACCAGGCAGTTCAATACCTTCCAGGAATTCCAGGGAAGCACCGCCGCCGGTGGAAATATGAGTCATCTTGTCAGCATATCCAAGCTGCTCTACAGCTGCTGCTGAATCGCCGCCGCCTATAATAGTTATACCACCGCAACGGCTCATATAATCAGCAATTGCTTCTGTTCCTTTAGCAAAAGCGGGCATCTCGAATACTCCCATCGGTCCGTTCCAAACTACCAGCTTGGCCTGCAAAATAGCTTCACCAAACTGCTTTCTGGATTCCGGTCCAATGTCCAGCCCCTGCCAGCCGGCTGGAATCTGATCGCTGGGAACAACTTTATGCTCTGCATCTGCCTTAAATTCAGTTGCAACAACAGTATCAACGGGAAGAAGCAGCTTGACGCCTTTTTCTTCTGCCTGCTTCATCAGTTCTGCAGCCAGTTCTACCTTGTCCTCTTCCAGCAGGGAGTTGCCTATTTCATACCCCTTTGCCTTGAAGAAGGTGTATGCCATTCCGCCGCCGATAATGAGAGTGTCTACCTTGTTTATAAGATTGCGTATTACGCCAATTTTGTCAGATACCTTTGCTCCGCCCAGGATAGCAACAAAGGGACGATCGGGGTTGTCCAGAGCCTTGCCCAGGATTTCCAGTTCCTTTTTCAGCAGGTAGCCTGCTGCTGCAGGAAGATAATGGGCAACTCCTTCGGTTGAAGCATGAGCCCTGTGAGCAGTACCGAATGCATCATTTATGTATACCTCACCGAATGATGCCAATGCCTTAGCAAATTCAGGATCATTCTTGGTTTCTGCCTTATGGAAGCGCAGGTTCTCCAGGAGAACTATTTCCCCTTCTTTCATGTTTTCTACAAGTGATTTAGCGCTGTCTCCGATAACGTCTTCCGCAGCCTTTATTTCCATATTCAGCAATTCACCAAGGCGCTTTGCTACAGGTGCCATGCTGAAGTTAGGCTCAAAACCGGTTCCCTTGGGACGTCCGAGGTGAGACATAAGTATAACCTTTGCATTATGGTCCAGCAAATAACGGATGGTGGGCAGTGCAGCCCTGATTCTGGTATCATCGGTAATGTTCAGTTCTTTGTCCAGGGGAACATTGAAATCAACCCTTACAAGTACTTTCTTACCACTTACCTGAATGTCCTCCAAAGTCTTTTTATTCATCTTACCACTCCTTTATTAAATTTTGTTTATCTCACGGCCCCGTTTCCGGCATCACCGCTGAGATGTTGTTACGCAAGTATTTTAATAATTTCTTTGGCAGCTGATTCATCAGTAACCAGGATGCTGTTATTCCAGCCGGTCATTACCGCAATGATAGCAGCGGCTTTTCGTGCACCTCCGGCAACGGCTATCATTTTTGGTATAGCCTTTAAATCGGATAAATGCAGCCCAATGGAGCTGGTGGCAAAAACAACTTCACCCTTCTGGTTGAAGTAGTAACCAAAGGCTTCCGCCACTGCTCCGATCTTTTCCAATGTTTCAGCCTGGTCCTTCATAAGGTTGCGCTTTTCTGCCATTTCTCTTGCCCGGCCCAGTCCGCAGATCAGAATATCAGCTTTTTTTACTTCTTCAATAACACTGCGGGTTTCCCTGTCATTCAACAAGGTTTCGGCTGCCTGAGCCGTCAGTTGATCCGGCAAATGCAGCAGCCTGTAGTCCCCTCCAAGTTTTTTGGCAAAACTGGCGGCAATGGTATTGGACTGGTACTCCATTTCCTTGCCTATTCCGCCTCGTGCCGGAAGAACAAGAACCCGTGACAGTTGCTTGTTCCTGACAAATGCGTTAACTACGGCTGCAACACTGGAACCTCCTGTAACAGCTATCCTGCACCCATTTGTAATAATATCTGAAAGCAGTACAGCTGCCGCTTTGCCTATGGAGCTTAATACGGCCGGATCCTTGTCCAGATCACCGGGTACAATCACTACCCTGCTGATGCCCAGCGTTCCTGCTACCTTTTGCTCCAGGTCGTTGAACCCCTTTATGGTGTTGGCATACTCCCTCAGGTTGTCTAATACAGCTTCCCCTTCCGGAGTTAAAGCCATACCCGCAGGCCGGCTGTCAATCAGCCCTGCATTCCTTAAAATACTGGTTTCACCTCGAATTGCATGCTCTCCCATACCCAGAAGCCCTGCCAGTGCTCTTCTTCCAACCGGCTGATGGGAATAGATTGTTCGTAAGATAGTATATCTTTTTTCGAATAAGTCTATCATCTCAGGAACAATCCTGCTGAGCAAATTTTGCATGGTAGTCATAGGTAAAGTCCCCTTGGTTGGATTTTATCCCGCCGTTGAAAAAACGTCCCGCTCAAGGCAAAAAAATATTTCACCTATCCAATTTTACTATATAGTGGTTAAAAATTCAATAGAAACCAGGGCAAGATATTAAAGCAATAATCAAAGGTTTCCGCGTAAAGCACCTTCCAGTTTCAAACCCGGGAAATCCAGCTGGCGCAGCGCCTCATACAGGACAATGGCTACTGAATTGGACAGGTTCAGTGAACGGGCTTCATCCTTCATAGGAATCCGGACGCACCTGTCATAGTTGGCTTTCAGAAGTTCTTCCGGCAGTCCTGCTGTTTCTTTGCCAAAAAAAAGAAAGCTGTTTTCAGTATATTTTACCTCAGTATATATATGCCTGGCTTTAGTCGAGCAAAAATAAAAGTCCCCGTCCGGATGAGCCATAAAGAAGTCATTTAGCGACTCATGGTACCGGATATCAAGCAGGTGCCAATAGTCCAGGCCTGCACGCTTTAAATACCGGTCATTCACAGAAAAACCCAGCGGCTTAACCAAGTGAAGAATTGCTCCTGTAACTGCGCATGTTCTTGCTATATTGCCTGTATTTTGCGGGATTTCAGGTTCTACAAGCACAATATTCAATGGCATCGATTAGACCTGCTTTCTATTTATATCTTTAGTAGAATGAATATTTGCTGAAATAATATTATTTGTCAATACTGCTTAATGATATAAAGGTATTCATCCGGCCTTCTAAGAGTAAGATAGGGATTTTCCTTTCTCCTGCGTCTGACTTCAGTCAGATCAATTTCAGCCACCACAAGCTCCGGCTCAGATGAACCCTCAACAATAATTTCTCCATCAGGCCCTACAAGCATACTCCTGCCAACGAAACGCATATTTTTCTCTTTCCCTGCTCTGCTGCACAAACCAACAAATACACTGTTCTGATAGGCAATGGTTCTCAGCTCTGCCCTGAACATGTCCAAATTCTGTCCTTCTGCAATATATCCCGGTATGAGTATAATATCCGCATCTCGCAGGGCAAGTGCCCGGGTGGCCTCCGGGAAGTGCCGGTCATAGGAGATTAGAACCCCCAGTCTTCCGCTCTGGGTGTTATAAACCTTAAAATCACCGCAGCTGGGAGTAAAATAACTTTGAGCATAGTATCCTTCAATCTGCGGCACATGTACCATCCTTGAAACGCCCAAAAGCTTCCCCGTACTGTCTATAACCGGTGATGCGCTGAAAAACTCGTAGTTAAAGCGCTCCATATAATTAAGCACTACAACCATTTTCAGCTCACGAGCCAGCCTCTGAAACCGTTCTGCGGACGGGCCCGGTATACCCTCAGCAAACTGAAAGGGGTAGTGATGGTTACTCCTTGCCAGAAAAAAATCAGTCAAATGCATCTCAGGAAAGCATATAAGATCCAATTCCAGCTTACCGGCCAGTATCATGTAATCCAGGCATTGCTCCAAGTTTTCTTTAAAGTCCGGCTTTCCTGCAATCTGTGCAAAACCTATCCGCATGCCCATCACACCCCTTATTACAATCCTATGAAATCACAGGTGAAAAAATGCTGTATAAGGGCAAGCAGGCAAGTCTATTTCTCAATGTAAATAATACCAATTGTACCGGGACCGCAATGACTGGAGATAACTGTACCGGCTTGGGTTACAAGCACTTCGGATACTCCAAGAGCCTCAAGCCTGTTTTTATACTCAGATACTTCTTCCTCTGCACAACCGGAATGGGTAACAAAAACTCTGCTTCGATCTATCTGGGATCCGTCTCCTACCACTTCCTTATAGAACTGATCCAGATAGCTTGTTCTTTTCCCCCTGAATTTTGCACCAACTATCATGCCGCCATCCTGCACTATAATCTGAGGATGAATTTTCAGAACACTGCTGGCGAGAAATTGCACTGCACTGCATCTGCCGCCCATATGAAGATATTTCAAAGTATCAATAACAAAACTTACTCTCACTTTGGGTACCATACTGGATACTTCGTTATGTATGGAAGCTGCATCCATTCCCTTTTGAGCCAGTTCCGCCGCTTTTATCGCAAGTATGCCTATCCCGGTAGAAAGGTTTTTGGTATCCAGCACCCAAACGCGCCCCTCTTCAAACTCTTCCGCGGCCAGCCTTGCTGCCTGATAAGTGGCAGAAAGCTTGGATGACAGCCCGACATAGACAATATCATATCCGGCACCCACCCATTTAGCAAAAAATTCATGAAAATCACCTGTCGATGGAGCAGCTGTTTTAGGCAGCTTTTGAGTTCTTTCTACTTGACGGTACAACTCTTCAGTAGTCATTTCTATTCCGTCCAGGTAGCTTTTTTCCTCTATAAGGACATAAAGAGGGATAATTCCAAGATCATATTTTTCTACTAAGTCTTTGGATAAGTCCGCTGTGCTGTCTGTGATGATTTTTACACGATTCATGACAATCCTCCTGCTTAAATTATTATTTAATCAAGGTAAAAACTGAAAAAACTATGGATAATTCCTGCTGCAAGCCTAAAAAACATCAGCTTGCAACTATATATTATTATAATATATTTTTATAAATGTAGTAATATATATATTTTTTAGGAAAAACTCATGAAAAACAGCAAGGGCTGCTGACTTTCATCAACAGCCCTAATATAACCTGTATGCTGAATATCTGATATTTCATCATTCAACATGCAGCGGTAAAAAGTCTCCCGTATCATATGCATCTGGAGCACATCACTTATTAAAAATGTTATATTCCAATATCCCTTAAAGCTGCTTTCAACGTTTCTGCCGAATGCCGGAAGCCCTGTATTTCATCATCACTCAATGGAAGTTCCAGCACCCGCTCCAGCCCCTGCTGATTAATAATAGACGGCAGGCTGAGGCATACATCCTCTATGCCGTAATACCCTCTCATTAAGGAAGAGACAGGCAGAATGGAGTTTTCGTTGCGCAGAATGGCCTCTACTATCCTTCTTACTGCAAGGGCAACAGCATAATATGTAGCCCCTTTTCCTTCGATAATCCTGTATGCTGAGTTCTTAACCTGGTCAAAGATACTGTTTTTTGTTTCTTTTGCACATTCCCTGCCGCACTTAAAGCAGAACTGTTCCACCGACATGCCTGCAATATTGGATATACTCCATGCAGGCACCTCGGTATCACCATGCTCGCCTATAATATAGGCATGAACATTATGGGGGGCCACATTGCAATGCCTGCTGAGCAGATATTTGAACCTGGAACTGTCCAAAACCGTTCCTGATCCTATAACCTGTGTATAAGGCAGGCCGGATATACGGATAGCTGCATAGGTTAAAATATCTACCGGGTTTGTAACAATCAGCAGAACACAATCCCGGTTGCGTTCCACTACTTTGGGTATTATCTGACGAAACACATCAATGTTCCGCTTCAGCAGGTCAATCCGTGTTTCTCCCGGCTTTTGCCCTACTCCGGCAGTTATAATAACAATATTGGAGTCCTCACAGTCATCATATGTGCCTGCATGCAAGTTCACCTGGGGTACAAAGGAGATACCGTGATTTAAATCCAGGACTTCCCCTTCAAGCTTTTTTTCGTTTATATCTATTAAGGCTATTTCAGAGGTAACTCCGCCGTTAATCAGCGCAAATGCAGTGGTAGCACCAACATATCCGGCTCCGATAATGGTTACTTTATCTGATATAAACTCTTTTCCTGTCATAAAAATTCCTCCTGCTGCTTATAGAACAGGGAACTGTTTTCATCCCTGCCTATTTAGACTAACCTATAACAGGAGGATTCATACTCTGCCAAATCAGATCAAAAGATCATTCAAATGCAATGTGCCGAATGGCCTGATACTTAGTACTGTAACTGATTTGCTGCCAAAAACCTTTTCCGTCAGCCTGCGGTATTCTTCAACTGCTTTATCCGGCAGATAAACCTGTATAGTGCCTGCAAAACCGCCGCCATGCACACGGCAGGCTCCTTCCCCTATATTGCTGATAAAACTTTCAGTTATGGCCAGAGCCAGTGTAATTCCCTGTTCATATGGGTTCTGATTGGTATAGCAGTTCTGGAGCAAGCGCCAGGAACTGCTTCCGGATTCCCGGACCAGCTTTAGGAAATCTGCAAACCTGTTCTCCTCCAGGGCTTTTGCCTGCTCAACAACCCTCTCATTATCCATAAAGAAGTGCATAGCCCTTAAAATAGCGCGGTCTCCTGCTTTTTCCCTAAGCAGCGAAATATTATCGATAATATCATTCAGCGACAATTCCCGCAGCACTTCTTTACCAAGTATGCCGGCTACCTTTCTCATTTCCTGGGGAACCTCAGCATAATCCCTGGTTAAGTCCGCATGATTGCCGCCTGTATCCACAACCAGCATGTGATACCCATGCGCTGACAAGTCAAAATTTACCTTGCGGTATTCAGGCTTTTTGCTGTCTTTAAAGTCAATAGTAATAAAGCCCCCTACTGCGCATGCCATTTGATCCATCAGCCCTGAAGGCTTGCCAAAGTACACGTTTTCCGCATATTGGCCGATTTGGGCCAGCAGCGCCGGTTCCAATGCATTGTCATTGTATAGTGCATTCAGAATGGTTCCAATCAATACCTCGATCGAAGCAGAAGAGCTCAATCCTGAGCCCCTGGCAACAGTGCTTGTTACATATGCATGAAAACCGCCAATGGAATAGCCCAGTTCCCGGAAACGCGATGCTATGCCCCGGATCAGTGATGTTGTGGTTTCCTTTTCACTTGGTATCGGATCTAATTCAGACAGGTCTACATCAAACACACCGGGGTACCCTTCTGAATACAGCACAATTCTCCCATCATTGGTCTTGGAAGCTGCTGCTATAGTGTCGCAGTTGACTGCTGCCGCCAGCACCCTGCCGGCATTGTGATCTGTGTGGTTTCCTCCTACCTCTGTGCGGCCTGATGTGCTGAAAAGATGAAGATCGCTGCAATCATTCGGGAAATACTGCTTATAAGTGCTTATTAATCTCTTATATCTTTCAACCTGAGCGTCGATTGTCTGATCATCTCTGCCATACAGCTGCCCAAATAACTCCCGGGCTTTTATTCCTTCCAGCAAATATGCCACATCTTTGTTCATATGTACTCTCCTTCCGAAAGATACTGCTTAATAGAATTATGTAAAAAGTGCTGAAAATCCAGTAACATTATACCTTCTGCAAAATGGAAATACAATATTGCCACACGACTTATTAATTTTTGGGTAAATTAAAATTTAGCAATTTGGCGTTGCGTTGTTCAGCCTGCACTAATATAATGAATGAGTGGAAGGAAGGTGCTGACAAAAATGAACACAGCTATCAATCAAGGAGCAGTCCTGGCAGAAAAACTGCTGCGCTATGCACTGCATAACGGACTTATAGAAGAAGATGACATAATCTGGGCAAGAAATCAGCTGCTGGACCTGCTAAGAATAGATGAGCCGCTGCAGGATGCCTGCATTGAAGATGACCCAATACCCGAATATGCTTCACCCATTCTTGAAGAAATACTTGATTACTGCCATGAGAAAGGAATACTTTCTGAGAATACTCTTACACACAGGGATTTATTGGACACACGCATTATGGGCATTTTTGTCTCCAAGCCCTCTGATATTATATCAAAGTTTAACAGGATCAAGGCGGCAGATGGAATAACCGCAGCTACCGATTATTTTTATCATTTGTGCCAAAAATCCGATTACATACGGATGGAGCGGATTAAAAGAAATCTTAAATGGAATTACGATAGTCCCTTCGGGACGCTTGAAATAACAGTAAACCTTACCAAGCCGGAAAAAGATCCCAAGGAAATTGCTGCACTTAAAAATGCTCCCCAGTCCGGGTATCCAAAATGTCTGCTGTGCATAGAAAATGTAGGCTATGCAGGGCGGATCAATCATCCTGCCCGTCAGACCCATCGGACCATTCCCCTGGAGTTGTACGGCGAAACCTGGCATTTTCAGTATTCACCATATGTGTACTACAATGAGCACTGCATTGTATTAAAGGAAGAGCATGTGCCCATGAAGCTCACCCGTGAAACCTATCACCGCCTGTTTGCTTTCCTGGATCAATTCCCCCATTATTTCATCGGTTCCAATGCCGATCTTCCAATCGTGGGCGGATCCATACTGAATCACGATCATTTCCAGGGCGGCAGGTATGTTTTCCCTATGGAAAAAGCCAGCGTTGAATATCCCCTTGAATGCATTGAATATGAAAATATCGAGGCAGCAGTGGTCAACTGGCCTATGTCGGTAATCAGGCTTGCCTCTGCAGACAAGGAAGCTCTGGGAGATTATGCTTTCCACATTCTTTCCATGTGGAGAGAGTATTCAGACCCGGAACACGACATTCTGGCTTATTCATTTGATGAAGCAGGAAACCCCATTCCACATAATACAATTACCCCTATTGCACGCAAAAAACAGGACGGCCGCTATGAACTGGATCTGGTGCTCAGGAATAACCGTACCAGCAGCGAGCATCCCCTTGGTATATTCCATCCTCATCAGGACTTGCATCATATTAAAAAAGAGAATATCGGACTGATCGAGGTTATGGGCTTGTTTATCCTGCCCGGCAGGCTGCAAAAAGAATTGAATGCAATAAAAGAATACCTGACAGGAAATGCAGCCGGAAGCATATATGAATTGGACGACCCGGCCCATCCTTTACACCATCATAGTCAGTGGGTAAAGGAACTGGTTATAAATTACGGGACCAGCCTGAACGAAACCGAAGCGCAATCGGTGCTGGAAGAAGCTGTTGGAAAGAAATGCCTGCGAGTCTTAACTGATGCCGGCGTGTTTAAGACAACTGATACCGGACGGGAGGGTTTTGACCGCTTCCTGGCAGCCGTGGGGCTGACACGCAGGCAGCTTTCCGGTTACAGTCCTTTACTTGAAAGTCTTAAATAACCAGTTTCGCTTTATATGTACGGTTTTTTGGGGGCACAGCTCCTGACAGCAGTAACACCGGATGCATTCCTTCAAATCCACTACTGGCTTGCCGTTTACCATTGAGATTGCTTTGGGGGGACAATTTTTCTCACAGTCCCTGCAGCCAACGCAGCCATCATGAATAAATACAGGCCGGGGCCCGAATTTGTTATTGATGAACCGTGCAATGGGGCTGTCCCCTCCAAAATATTGCTCAATAAATCCTACATGCTTGTGCGATGGGATTTTAAAGTCATGTATTTTCAATTCCTCCAGTGAATCTCCTGCAAGGTTCACCTCACTTAAACTGCTGCACAGGCCTCTTTCCTTAGCCCTCTGAATGGTGCAGACCTTTTCAGGGGATATACCCACCATGGAGACTGATGCTACATCCAGAGCATAGGGGCTTTCACTGGCCAATATTGCTCCAATCTTTCTGGGATCACCTGCAGACGGGCCCTGCCCCTCCATGCCTACTACTGCATCCATTACTGAAAGAACAGGCTTTACATAGGTGCAAATATCCACCAGCATATCTGAGAAGTCTTTAATTTTTTTCATGCGCAGATGATATTCCGCCTTGGTTGTCCCGGGAATAACACCGAAGAGATTTTTTACCGCACCGGTGTATAATGCCATACCATGGGTTTTCAGCTTGGCTATTGAAATTACTGCATCAGCTTCTTCCAGTGCCTTAATAACAGTCAGGCTCTTGATTATTTTGCCCTCCGGATGCGATACAGTAATCTCCTCCACGTTATAATTCAGCTCAATGCCATCCCTTGCTGCTACCTCTTCCATGCCGCATACACGATATACACCCTTCAAGGCACGCTCAGTGAACAGTCCGCCGGGGCTGTCAGCAATTACCGGAATACCTCCTGCCTCTTTAACCAGCCTGGCTACTGCAGCTGCTACTTCCGGATGAGTTGTAGCTGCTTCCTCAGGCTTTTTGCGCATCAACAGATTACATTTCAGCAATACTCTCATACCAGGCTCCACAAAGCGGCTCATGCCGCCAAGCAGCTCTATGCATTTTGAAACTGCTTCATATACATGCTTTGAATCATAATCATTGCATTTTGCTATTGAAACCTTTTCCATTGCAACTTCTCCATCCTATGTAATTTCATATAATGCATCAAGCGGCGTACTCATGCCTCATACAAGGTTAAAAGACTGACTGTCCAAGCGCAGGTGACCTGTAACAGTCCATTTGTCTGGTTTAAGTGCAAATCCGCTTTCAAGTATATCTGCCTCAATAACGTCTCTGCTCCTTGGAATATATGGTTTCACTTTATATACGTACTTCTCATGTCCATACCATAAACCGAGGGCAAAGATCAGCACAATCAACAACCATATCAGTATTTTACGTCCTTCCAATACCGGTTCCTTATATAACCCAACTGCATTGCCCACCAAAAAACCACCGATGAGACCTCCGATATGTCCCCAATTGTCTATGCCTGCGTTCACAAACCCGAAAAATAAATTAAAAGCTATGATCATAATCAGTTGAGTGCCGAAAATACGATAAAAAATATCTCTTTTGCGCTGTCTGAAATACAGTAATGCACCCATAAGGCCAAATATGGCTCCCGAGGCTCCTGCAGCCGGGTTGGGGCTGAACATATAGCTGAGCAGACTGCCCGTTAAACCTGAAATTATATAAACTGCTGCAAATTTTACTTTGCCAAATAAACGCTCCACCACCGGCCCATAGACGTATAATGCATAGGAATTGAAG
The DNA here is from genome assembly GCA_012842605.1 of Clostridiales bacterium. Classification (GTDB taxonomy): domain Bacteria; phylum Bacillota; class Clostridia; order Caldicoprobacterales; family DTU083; genus DUSN01. The sequence goes on along the minus strand of DUSN01000065.1, from coordinate 37,258 downwards.
AAGAGATGAAAAATTCCAATATGGAGGAACATTGCAGTAAACAGCCTCCAGTATTGCCCGTATGCAATCAGGGTATTTTCCTTTGCACCGAAAATAAGCAGCTGTTGACTCTGATTCAGGAAAAACAGCAGCCCAAAAAGGTTCATTAACAGGTATACTATAATGTTTATCCCCAAAATTGCATATGTGACGTATGGCGGCCGGGTATCAATACTTACTGCATGCTCCGGCCGGTAAGAATAATGTCTGCCGTAATTATCATGCAGATCCCTTTCCTCAATGACCTCGTATTCTCCTTCAATATATTCTTTGCCATGATCATTTTGCCAGTTATCCGACATTTTACCCTCCTGGTGCTGTATTCAGCACTAAAAATACTATACCACTACCATAATATTCATAAACAATTATATGTTATTATCCATGAGCCCCGCTATATTCTCCAGCTGCTCCATGGTATATCCGCGGCTAAGCAGCGGCCTGATAATATTCTCTTCTTTATCAGGCACATAAGACCTGATTACAGTGCAGCTGCCTTCTATATGAATTCTTGATAATTGTGCAGGGATTAAACAGGAGGTGCCGGCAGGCAATTCCTCATGTTCTTCTCCATAATGGATGATGCCGTGCCCTTTTATGCATGTCAATGTCTGAAAACGCCGGCCGTCCATGGATAATTCCATAATTCCGCTGATATTAAGTTCCTCCATTGCAAAATAGTTACAGGCAACATATATAATGCGCCGGCCGCCTTCCTCCTCCACAGCAAGACCGGGCAGGCTGCCTCTCTCTGCAGAGGGGCTGAAATTGATAACATCCAGCGCTTTGTCTATGTGGAGCTCACGCTTACATCCCTTGTCATCCACCCGGTTCCAGTCATAAACGCGGTAAGTTGTATCAGAATTCTGCTGAATTTCACATATAAGAATATCTTTGCCTATGGCATGAACCAAACCTGCCGGTATAAAAAGCACGTCTCCCGGCTTAACTTCTATCTCCTCCAGACAGCTTTCTAGCCTGCCTTCTTCCAGCTTGGTCCGAAAAGTTTCTTTACTGACTCCTTTCTTCACCCCGTAAACCAGTTTAGCTCCGGGTTTTGCATCTACTATGTACCACATTTCGGTCTTTCCCAATTCCCCGTTTTCATGGAGATTGGCATACTCATCATTGGGATGTACCTGTACGGACAAAACATCCGATGCATCAAGAATCTTTATCAGAAGAGGGAACCTTCGATAATTTTCAGTATATAAAGCAGAACCAAGAAGGTCTTCCCCGTATTTTTCTATAACCTCCTGCAAAGTTAGACCTTTCAGCCTGCCATTTTTCACAATTCCCATACCATGGTTATGACAAGCTATTTCCCAGCTCTCTCCGATCCTGTCTCCCGGAAGAACTCTATGATATTTTTCTGCCAGCTTTTTTCCTCCCCATATTCTTTCCTTATGGATGGGATAAAAAAATAATGGATACAACATCCGATCACCTCATTAGTATACTGTTTACATGCAAGTACTGAATCATAAATTTACTGTTATAAAGCCTCTGATTTTGCTGAAAGCCATAGGCAGTAAATGCTTCGTTCCCTATTATAGTATGCTTTTCATAAATTGAAAAGAAAAAGAGTTCAATGAAATAACTAACCCCTCTCTTTTTGAGGAGAGGGGCACCATATCTTAGGAAGAGATATAAATTAATCGTCGCTCATACGGAAGGACAATGTATAGAGGCTGTCGCTCAGGTGAACATTTTCAACAATAGTATCACGCGGAGCATTAATATCCATTGCTGCAAAATTCCATATGCCTTTCACTCCGCAGCGTATTACCCTGTCTGCAACTTCCTGCGCTTTTTCCTTAGGGGTACAGATGACTGCTATGTGAATTTCATTCTTACTGATGAAGCTTTCAAGTTCATCAATATCATATACTGGAATGCCTCGTATGGACATGCCGATCAGCCTGGGATTGATGTCAAACAATCCTTTTATAATAAAGCCGTCCTTTTCAAAGTTGGTATAATTGGCAAGGGCCTGGCCTACATTGCCTGCGCCAAGTATAATCATGTTGTAAACTCTGGTCAGCCCCAGGATCTTATGGATTTCATGCCGGAGGTCGCTGACATTGTATCCGTATCCCTGCTGGCCGAAACCTCCGAAACAGTTAAAGTCCTGGCGGATCTGTGAAGCTGTCAAGCCCATACGATGGCTCAACTCTTTGGAGGAAACTCTTTCAATACCGCTTTTTTCCAGATCGGTTAAATATCGATAATATTTAGGCATCCGCCTCATAACGGCTTCAGAAACATAACTTTTGTCCTTAGCCAATCTGAACCCCTCCCATAGTTATGATCATACTGTTAATATAATCTTACTGTTATTTTTATGTCAATTTTTCATAAATATTGTACCATTTTTTTCTATTCTATGTCAACCTAAACACAGACCGGGAAATCAAACTAAGTCTCTTACTTTTCAATGCCCTTACTTTCTGATAGAATAACATGGAGTAAAACCAAAGGAGAAGCATATGATTCAACTGTCTTGTGAAAAAATTTCCAAATCATTTGGTACACATAAAGTCTTAGACCAGGTATCCTTTTCAGTTAATGACGGAAGCCGCATGGGAATTGTTGGATCAAACGGAGCCGGCAAAACTACACTTTTTAAACTGATAACCGGTATGCTTTCCTGTGACAGCGGTAACATATACATTGCAAAAAACCTGACCATAGGCTATCTGGAGCAGAATGAAGCTGTTGATTCATCCCGCACCATATGGGAAGAATTGCTGACGGTTTATGCTCCGGTACTGAACCTGGAAAAACAAATGAGGATGCTGGAAAAGCAGATCTCTGAATGTTCTGATACAGACAGCCCGGAATACCATCGACTGACTGCTGAATATGGAGAGTTGCTGGAATCATTTGCAGAAAAAGACGGATATAGTTATGAAAGCCATATGAGGGGTGTCTTAGCCGGACTGGGTTTTAAACCCGTGGAATTCAACCAGCCTGTCTGGCAGCTCAGCGGAGGAGAAAAGACAAGGGTAGCCCTGGCAAAGCTATTGCTAAAAAAACCGGGACTGCTTCTTTTGGATGAGCCGACAAACCATTTGGACTTAGATGCAGTTCAATGGCTGGAAGGCTTTTTAAAGGACTATCCCGGCACCATCCTTATTATATCCCACGACCGCTACTTTTTGGACAGCCTGTGTGACTGCATCCTGGAAATTGAGAATTGCAAAGGAGAATTCTACCAGGGAAATTATACCCAGTACCGCAGGAAAAGACAGCAGCAAAAAGAGATACAGGAAAAAGAATATGAACTGCAGCAAAGGGAAATCCGGCGTCAGGAGGAAATAATAAAACGCTACAGATCCTTTAACAGGGAAAAAAGCATCAGAGCTGCTGAGAGCAGGCAAAAGGCTTTGGATAAAATGGTCCTGGTCGAGAAACCTGCATATACGGAAGACATACGGATGTCCTTTAATGTAAAAAAACAATCAGGTTATGATGTTCTCAGAGTGGAAAACTTAAGCATGGCATTTAATGGCAAGCCCCTCTTCAGCAATGTTTCTTTCTCTCTGAAAAAGGGCGACCGTGTAGGCATTATCGGACCCAACGGCATCGGCAAAACAACATTGTTCAGAATTCTGCTGGGACAGCTCCTACCAGCATCCGGTCAGGTTCAGTTTGGCACCAATGTTGACATTGGCTATTACGACCAGGAACAATCAAGCCTAAGCCCGGATAAGACTGTCATAGAAGAGCTGTGGGATGCTTTCCCCCTCCTTACTGAAACTCAGATAAGGAACACTTTAGCTCTATTTCTGTTTAAGGGAGATGACGTATACAAATCCATCCGGCAGTTAAGCGGCGGTGAAAGAGGCCGGGTAATGCTGTCTAAGTTAATGCTGGCTAAGAATAACCTGATGCTGCTGGATGAGCCCACCAATCACCTGGATATGGCCTCAAAAGAAGTGCTGGAAGAATCCCTGGCAGATTACCCGGGTACATTGCTGATTATCTCCCATGACAGGTATTTTCTGAACAAAATAGTCAACAGGATAATTTTATTTGAGGAAAACGGGGCGACAGAATATCTTGGGAATTATAACGATTACCTTGAAAAACGTAAAAATGAGGAGCTGTTAAAATCCCTAAATGCTGAAGAACTGCCTGAAAAGACCAAAACCGCTATAAAGGAAGAAAGAAAAAGGGAGCGGGAAGAAAGACAAAAGCAGAGAGCTTTCCAGCAGCTCCTTAAAGAAATTGAAGATAAAATTCATTCACTGGAAGCGGAAGTTGAAAATCTTGAAAAACTTATGTGTGATCCCGGCCTTTACCAGGATGCCGCCAGGATGATGGATATTCAGCAGCAGTATAATAAGGCTAAAGCCTCATTGGATGCTGCTTATGAAAAATGGCTGGAATTGCAGGATTCTTCAAAAGAATAATATCATGATTCAGAGAATTATAAAGTGCTGAGGGTTAGCCTCAGCACTTTTTACAGTTCCAATGTGTTTATTTTTCAATGTATTTTCAGCTTCAATGCAATCACAGTTCCAATATGCTTACTGATCCGATGCTTTTACCCTAATGCATTTTTGCTTGTATAGTTGAGCAGTCCGCCTGCTATTATAATATCCTTCAGCCGCTCAGAAATATCCATTTCCACGACAATGTCACAACCCCTGGTAAGGTTCCGCACAACAATGCGATTTCCTGATTTAATCTGCTCTGCGCAGTTTTCAATAACCAGTGCATCGTCTGTATCTATTTTGCCATAATCCTCTTCATTGACGAATGTCAGTGGAAGTATGCCGGAGTTAATTAGGTTTGCCCGATGAATTCGCGCAAATGATTTTGCAATAACTCCCCTGATTCCAAGATATAGAGGAACCAGAGCTGCATGCTCGCGGCTGGAGCCCTGACCGTAATTATGGCCTGCTACCAGAAAACCTCCTCCGTTTTCCCTGGCTTTTTGCGGGAAGCCTGCATCCACCGGTGTCAGGCAATAGTCGGAAAGGTAAGGTATATTGGATCTGTAGGGCAGCAGTTTTGCATTGGAGGGCATTATATGATCCGTTGTAATATTGTCCTCCATCTTTAAAAGCACCTTGCCGTCCACAGAACCTTTCATTTCTTTGTTTACGGGGAACGGTTTGATATTTGGCCCCCTGACAACCTCTACCTTATCGGGATCCTCAGCAGGGGGTATAATGCCGTTGTCATGAACCATGAAATACTCAGGCAGCTCTATAACCGGCGGTTCACCATACTCCCTGGGATCAGTCAAAACACCGGTTATTGCTGATACGGCAGCTGTTTCCGGACTGACCAAATATACCTTTGCACTAGCTGTTCCGCTGCGGCCGTAAAAGTTACGGTTGAAAGTTCTCAGCGAAACTGCATCAGTAGCCGGTGCCTGCCCCATTCCGATACAGGGGCCGCATGCAGACTCAAGTATTCTTGCACCTGCATCAATCAAATCCGCCAAAGCACCGTTTTTAGCCAGCATGGTATAAACCTGCTTGGAGCCAGGTGCGATAACCAGGCTGACATTGGGATGAACTGTCTTTCCTTTTAATATCCTTGCAACCTTCATTAAATCAAGGTAGGAAGAATTGGTGCAGCTTCCTATAGCCACCTGGTCCACTTTTATCTTGCCTGTTTTGCTGACGCTTTCTACATTATCAGGGCTGTGAGGCTTTGCCACCAGCGGTTCTATAGTGCTTAGATCCAATTCCAGCTCCTCGTCATATTCAGCATCAGGATCAGCTTCAAGGGGAATCCACATCTCTTCGCGGCCTTGAGCCTTAAGAAAAATTCTGGTATTTTCATCACTGGGGAAAATGGAAGTGGTAGCTCCAAGCTCAGCCCCCATATTGGTAATGGTGGCTCTTTCAGGAACAGTGAGTGACGCTACTCCCGGACCGGCATATTCTATGACTCTGCCTACTCCGCCCTTTACACTGAGCATCTGCAGAATTTTAAGAATAACATCCTTGGCAGATACCCAGGGCTGCAGCTTACCCTTAAGCAAAATCCTGCAGACCTTTGGCATGGTCAGGTAATAAGGACCCCCTGCCATAGCTACCGCAACATCCAAACCTCCTGCTCCAATTGCCAGCATGCCTATTCCGCCGCCGGTTGGTGTATGGCTGTCCGAGCCAAGCAGCGTCCATCCCGGGCGTGCAAACCTTTCCAGGTGCACCTGGTGGCAGATGCCGTTTCCGGGCCTGGAAAAATAAATACCATGCCTGGATGCAACTGTTTGTATGTATTTATGGTCATCCGCATTTTCAAATCCTTGCTGGAGGGTATTATGATCAATGTATGCCACGGATAATTTAGTTTTTACTTTAGGTACATTCATGGCTTCAAACTGGAGATATGCCATTGTGCCCGTAGAGTCCTGAGTCAATGTCTGGTCAATCCGAATGGCTATCTCCTTTCCCGGGATCATTTCACCGGATACCAAATGACTTTCTATTATCTTTTGTGTTATGTTTTTTCCCATACTTAACCCCCTCTGTCTGCATAAATATACGTTAAACTGATATAAACCAGATAAACTTTGTATCATTGTATACAATGTTATATTTTGTTGTCAAGGAATGTCGTAACAGAAATCAGCCTTTCACTCCGCCTTCAGCAATTCCTTCCAGTATCTGTGATGAGAAGATAGTAAAGAGAATTAATATAGGCACTGTAGCCAGTATTGACACAGCAAAAGCAGAGTCAATCGTCATCAGCAGTTTTTTGGTATATTTCATTACTAACAGAGGTATGGTCTTCTTTGCATCTGATTGCAGAAATATCAAAGGTACAAAAAATTGATTCCATATATTCACAGCCGTTAGTATACTCATGGAAAAGACAACAGGGGACGCCATCGGGAACATAATCTGAACAAAGGTACGGAACTCCCCTGCACCATCCAAAACAGCTGCCTCGTAGATTTCTTTGGGCAAATTAGCGAAAAAGTTTGTGAGCAAAAAAACTGACATAGAGATAGAAGAGCCAAAAATTAAGATTACAGAGGTAAAGGTGTTAATCAAATTTAACTGCTTGGTTATCAGAAAAACAGGTACAATGCTCAATTGTATGGGAAACATTAACCCAATTAGGAAGTAGGTCTTCCAGAAACGCTTAAACTTGAATTTATAGTGGCCAAGACCATAAGCTACAGTTGACGAAAGAAATATTGACAGAATCAGCGAACCGGCTAAAATCAGAAAACTGTTCAGGCAGTATCTGAAAAAGCCATCTTTAACTATGATCTCTATAAAGTTGCCAATTGACAGGTTAGTAGACAATCCAAAGGTATTTGTTAAGAAATCAGTCCGCGGTCGCAGTGAGTTGTAAAAAACATATATTAATATAGCTATGTTAAAGCCCGCATACAGCAGCATAATCCAACGGACAATTTGTGCTGAAATCGATTTTAAGTCCCTGTGCATTATCTATCCTCCTCGCTTTTACTCATATATATTATTTGCAGCAAGGATATGGCAAATATCAGGACAAAAAGCACGCAGGCAATAGTTGTACCCATGCCTATTGAGTTTGAAGAAATTTTACCGCCTACAGGGTTTGAGTCACCAAATGCTATACGGTAAAAGAACAGTGCCATTACATCTATACTGCCTCCTACGCCGCCTGTGTTTCCGCCTAAAACATAACTGAAATCGAACATAGTCATGGCATAAATGTATGCTATCAGAATAAGGTTTATAATAGTTGCCTTAATTTGCGGCAAAATAACCTTCAATAAACGAGTCCAGTAACCGGCACCTTCAATATATGCTGCTTCAAGGCCGTCGACGCTGACCATATTCATAGCACCTATCAGAAAGGTCATGCCAACACCAATTCCGCCCCATGTAATCATTAAGTACATGAAGAATATTCCCAGTTCAGGTACTCCAAGCCAGGGCTTTGCCAAAGCATTAAGGCCGATGATTCGAAAAAGGTTGTTTATTACACCTACATTATCATCCAGCAGCAATCGGAATATAAAAACAATAATAGGTGTGGAAATAAACTGCGGTGCAAAAATGGTTATTTGAGCTAAACGATGGTTTTTCATCTTTGAATAAACCATATATGCAAAAATAATTTGCAATGGTGTTTGGATAAATACCGTCAATGCAAAAAGCTTTAGACTATTGCCTAATGCATTGGTAAACTGACTCATTAAAAAATCATCAGTAAACAGCTCTACATAATTACGTATCCATACGAAGGTTTTCGGTCCTATACCGTTCCATTCATACAAGCTAAGCTGCATGGCAGAAAAAATAGGATAAATGATCAAGGCAGTGTACAAGATAATGCCCGGCACTAAAAACAGTATATATGGTCTTTTTTTAAAAAAAGTTATCACAGCAACCCCTCACATTGATAATATACCTGTGCGGGCTTATCCCGCACAGGTATAAGATCCCATTATTTTTTCCTTCTTACTTATCTATTCATTTCCTCAACAATTTTGTTAACGGCTTCCTTAGCGGTAATAGAATTTGTCATTAGATCGGCTACCACGCTGGAAATAAATACATCCTGAGGTCTGCCTGATTTTGTAGGCACGTTGGATAATACGTGATAGATATTGTTATTAACTGTCTGGAAATCCGAGACCTCCGCCAAAGCCGGATCGTCTACCGTAATTCCCTCTACAGCAGGAATTGACTTCATATAGTCGGCAACAATCTGTTGTGCTTCCTTGCTGTTGAGAAAATCGATATATTCATATGCCTGATCAGGATACTTGCATTTACTTGATATTGCATATGTATTAAAGTTCGAGTAGCCAGACTGTGCTGCTCTTACACCATTGTTATCAGGTAAAGCAAACCGGCCAACCTCAAAATCCAAATCTCTGAATAGTGAGTTGTTCCAGGTTCCTTCAAAGATCATTGCAACAGTACCGTTAGTGAATGCCATTTGAGCACTGCTCTCATCCATAGCACCGGCAGGAGTACCAAAATAGCCTTTTGCACACATGTCACGGAATTGCTCAAAAACATATTCTATTTCCGGGAACTCGCCTGTTGTTTCACCAGATTTGATACGCTCAAGGTCATTGTTAGCCAGGGTAGCTGCCATTACCTGAATCGGCCAGTAACGGGACCACTCAAAATCGCCTCCCAGCGAGAAAGGTGTAATACCTGCCTCAAACAGCGTTTTTGCAGCATTAACAAACTCATCATATGTTTTTGGTTTTTCTAAGCCATGTTCTGCAAAGATGTCTTTATTATAGTAAACCAGTGCATAATCAATAAAGCTTGGGAATGAACAATATATCTTGCCGTTCACTGTAGCATATTCAATTGCGCCGGCAGGGAAACGGGATTTGTCCGGGTTATACTTATCCAAAGGAAGTAAAAATCCGTTTTCAGCCATTTCAGCCATAGCAGAACTCTTGTTTCCCTGGACCCAGAACAAGTCAGGAAGAGAATCCGATTGCATAGCAACATTCAAACCATCAAAAGAACCTGACCATTGATAATCAATCTTTATATCTGGATGCTGTTTGGCGAATTCTGCATTCAAAGCTTCAAAGCAGTCTTCCAGAATTGCCTGGTTATCCGGGTCTCCCCATACCACTAATGTTACATTCTTTCCGCCGCCAGTAGAAACACATCCGGACAGGAGTCCGATTAACAGGAGCAAAGTGGTAATTAAAACAATACCTTTTTTCATATTTTTCTCTCCTCTTCCATTGACAATTTTTTGTCATTTGAACTTATACGTCTTGTATACAATTTGTTACAAGACATAGTACACACAAATTTGGACAGTCACTTCATACAGATACTGCTTCAATGCCAGCTGTCTTTATTATTCCTACGCCAATTATCCCCCCTTTCATATCAAACTGACAGAAAGCTTTCTGCAGCATACTAATGACAATAATCCAAATGAGTGTGTGTAATAAGCTAATTCATTTCTGATTATTTATATGTATTTTTATTAACAAGCCTTAGTCACTCCCGCATAAGAGGGTCAGGATTCCTGTACCAGAAAAATGGGTTCAGTAGAGGACTCTTTTCGAAGCTTTCTGGCTCCATAAATACAAATCTGCCTTCTTGACTCCTGGGACCGATGCAGTCATCATAGCTTTCTCCAGACAACTCCTTGTAAAATACTCCCTTTATCCCCTCTTTATTTAATATAATGCCGCCCCAGCCGGTACAGGTTCCGATACTGTATCCAACAGATGGGAAGGTGCCATACATCTTTCCCCTATACTTCCATAGAGAAGGCTTATGAGTATGTCCGGAGAACACACCCAATACATTGGGACATTCATGTATCAGCCGGATCATATCTTTGTCCAGATACAGAGCTCCATCAGTCCAATTACCTGCCGGCATTATATGGGCATGTTGATAAATAAGTATAGGATAAGCAGAATAAGAAAGCTCAGAAGCCAGAAAAGCTTTTTGCCTGTCCGACATAACAGTATCAGGCAGCTTAACTGTATCAAGTACAATATGTTTGATACTACCGCGAATGACGGAATAGAAAAACTCATCCTGGTTATCAAGATCAGGCCATCCTGGGCACCTTATTTCGTTCCATAGCTCTTTCATTCTTTCCTTTTCGGGAAGCTGTAAATGTTCATGATTGCCCATAACCGGAATGGTAGGAATATCACAAATCCCAAGGTTCATGATTCTTGAAAATTCCATCCACTCATCCTCACGACCCATTTCAGTTATATCTCCACCCAGCACGATGAGCTCAGGCCTTTTAGTCAATGCATTGATTTCGTGCAGGCAGAGCATATACTGCCTGCTGCAATCAATGTATTGGTAAATGCCGCCAAAGCCCGTAAATGGAAAGGGGTATCCTCCGGGAGGGTGCAAGTGAAGATCACTGGCCCAGGCAATAATTCGGATTTCTGATAAGTCAGTGAAGCGATCTGAAATTTCTTTATTTAGTGCAGCAACAGAAGCCCTGCCCATTTCTGCTTCCTTATCAGTCAACGGTTTACAAAGAATTGCCAAGATATTTTTCACCCCAATGCTATTCTCTGGCAGCTTCGGCCATGGCCAGGATGTTCTCTGCCGGTATATTGGGCAGAATTTCCTCATGGCTGGGTGAAATTACTATATTCGGACCCAGGATATCACGAACACGCCTGACTTCATCTTTGATCTGCTGGGGTGTTGCATTAACAAAGAAAGACTGGGCATCAATACCGCCTACAAAGGCAAGGTCGGATTTGTACTGTGCCAGACTCTTTGCATCCATTCCGGCAGCTTGTGCCTGAATAGGATGCAGAATTTCTACGCCTGCCTCAATAAGGTCGGGAATAATAGCAGCAACGGAGCCGCAGGAGTGCAGCATAATCTTTTTATTATACTTTTTGCCCACAGCAATAATGCGCTTAAAAGAGGGCAGGATAAATTTCCTGAATAAATTGGGTGATATAAAGCATTCCCGCTGAGTACCCAGATCATTACCGAAAAACATAACATCCGCTCTGGAGCCCAAGCCTTCGAAAAATTTCTCGTTTGCAGCCACATAGTAATCAACTATTTTTTCTGTGGCTGCTTCAACTACTTTGGGATTGTCATACATCTTCATAAAATAGTTTTCCAGACCGAAAAAATCGCAAAGATCATGGAAGAAAGGACACCACATTCCGGTAAATATCATTTTATCCTGGTGCTGATCAATCTTTTTGTAAATCTCATCAAAATTACAATATTTCACATCTGGCCATGGGTAAGCCTCAACCTCTGCTATGGTTTCCACTTCAGCAAAACAACCTGCTGAGCTTAAACTGCGGCTTTTGCTGATACCATATCCGGGATCCAGCGCACGTTTTCCCTCCGGATGACGATATCCTGAATCTGCCGTGAACCAGCGGCAATCGTCATTCAAAAAATTAAATATCGCTTCGTCGCTTTCCTCTATGCCCCATTCCTTTGCATAGATTGGTATTGTTGCAGGATTGGGATGCCCTGTCCACATGGCCCCCTCTCCCTTAGAGCGCAGATTAAAAATGCTGTTTACTTTTTCCCTTGATGTCATACTAATTGCTCCTTCTTTCAGGTTTTTCAGATATCATATCATGAATAATGCCACCGTCAAATAGTAGAACGGCCACTCCATTTTTTACCCTTTGCCGGCAGAAATAGGTTTGTCTATCGATTAAATTCTAAAGCCGCTGTAATTCAACCAGTTTGACAGTATCCCGCAAAGCTCCCTTTTCACCTCTTCATATTCAGCCACAGAACTTAGATTTCTTATTTCACCCGGGTCCTCTGTCAGATGATACAGGAGCTCCGTTCCATTGTGGTATCTAATATATTTCCACTCATAATTGCGCATCATGAAGGATGCAGGTGTTCCGGGGAAAACCTCTCTGGTATGCCCTTTGTTCCAGTCAATCTTTTCGCAGTATACATATCTTGATAAGCCGTCGGAATCCGCTATGCCTTCCAGGTATGGCACCAGGCTTACACCATCAATATCTTCTGGTATACAAAAGCCGCACAAGTCCACCAGGGTAGGCAGAACATCAACTGCACTGGCTGTTACCCTGCAGCGGCCTGGTTTCAGCCTGGCAGGATAACTGAGAATCATAGCCTGCCGTGCTATCTCATCATAGAAAGCGGATGTGCTCTTCCATACCATTCCATGGCCGCCGGCCATATCACCATGATCAGATACAAACAGTACAATTGTATTTTCCTTCAGACCCTTATCCTCCAATGTGTCCAGGATTTGTCCCACAAAGTGGTCAAGCATAAGAACACTGCTGTAATAAATGGACAGGAATTCCCTTACGTAGTCTTCACCATATGCCTTTACAATATTTCTGGACAGTTCATTTTCAAACAGGCTTTCAATAAATTTAAAGTTTTCAGGAAGCATCACATCTTCCGGCGGAAACATACCATAGAAAGGCAATGGCAGCACATTCGGGTCATGCGGGACATTCAGGGAACAGGTAAGCATAAAAGGCTCGTCTCCTGTGTTTCTCAAAAAGCTCAGAGTCCTGTCAACAACTCTGCAATCAAAGGTATCCTCCAGATCCATTTCCAACAACCCTATTTTCCTGGTAAACGGGTGCACCTGTATCTTGCTGCCGCTTTCCTCAAACCTGCGAACAGCCGCTTTTACCACTTCCGGTACTTTGACAGGTAGAGCCCAGCCATACCAGTCCAGCCATTGATCCTCCGGCAGCCTGCGAACTGCCTGAAATTTCTCAGACATTTCTTCAGCATACTCATAATGTTCCCTGTACATTTCAGGGTAATATGAAAGATCCTCATCACCCTTGACATGCCACTTCCCAAAATGAACTGTATGGTAACCATTTTGACTGAGAATTTTTTCTGTGGTCAGATCGTCTTCCCTGATTCCCTCTTCTGTAACGGGAACTCCCCTAAACCATGGATACTCATTTCTCCATACATTGCCTACAATCCCATGATTGTGAGGATACTTCCCTGTTAGTATGGATGCCCTGGTGGGTGTGCATATGGGTGTTGTACAAAATGCATTTTCAAAAACTACACCAGCACTAGCCAGCCTTTCAAGGTTGAGGGCCTTTACAGGCCCTCCATAGCAGCTTAATACTCCTGCATTCAGCTGGTCACACATTATAATCAGTACATTGGGTTTCCTGCCGTTCATACTTCCACTCCAGTATTTTCACTTTAACAGCTTTGCCAAATTCACGCTATAACAGCTCTATTAAAATGCTCTCCGTGCTGTTTGCCCTTACATCTGCTTTCACCATGCAGCCTTCCGCAGTAATACCGGCATTGCCCAAGATGTTTTCATTCAAGTCAACATGCCATGCTGCTGAAACAGGTGCTGCCAGCTTCAATAGTACAGTGGTGTCACTCCCTGAGGTTTCGTATACGCGCACAATCATGCGTTTTGACCCCGCTTCCTCCGGAACCTTGACAGCAGACACTGCAACGCTGCCTCCAACAAGGGACAGGAAACTGCCCTCAAGCGGGAGGTCTCCCTCCTGCCTTAACCCGGGTACAAAGCCGATTGGATGGTTATAATCAAATGCCTTTTCAACTAATGCCTTATTATCGGCGGCATCAACTAGTTCAACGGCAAAACGGAACCTTTCTATTCCATGCTCCGGATAGGGATCGGGATCATAGGAGCTGCGTACCAGGGTAAGTGAAAGCGAATTGTCAAATCCCCGGAAACCGTATTTAGTGGTAGTTACAATTCTGATTGCCTTATCTTCCGGGTTCTCCGGCAAGGCAAGGGCCCAGCTGTTTCCGGGCAGATCCATATTTGCAGGTTCTCTTTCAATTGTTCCGAAGGGAATATCATATTTATATTTCCTGCATTGGTATGCAAAAGGCATATGGAAGTTAAGCTGCGGAATGAAAACATTCCTGACCGGATTCTCCTGCCAGTCGTATTCCACATTAAACTCCAGCCTGGGGCTGTTGTAATCCAAAGCAACCTTTACATCCAGTCTGGAACTCCTGAATGCTATGCTGTAAGAAACCCATTGCCGCAGCTTATCCTGTCCGATGGAAACATCCTTAACCTTTACGTCCCGGTTAAGATCAGTTATGTTCATATGCCTTCCTACAACCCAGGATGTCATGCCCTTGGCAGTATCTTCTTCTATCAGCCTGAAGATGCCGGCAGGCCGGTTAGGATCTATCAGTTCCCTGCCGCTTGCCTTGTCCTTCATGGAAACGATGGAAGCATTTTTTGAGTCCAGTACTACCTTTACATATTCATTCTCTAATACATACTGCTCATCAGGCTTTTCAGTACGATCCCATACATGTATGTTTACTTTGGTATCCTGCAGGGAACGTTCCTTCAGCAGTAAGGTACTGTATCCCAAAGCAGGTACCTTGGCATCAACTAGCAGCTTCATGTATTTATGACCCCAGAAAGCTCCTTCCGGATGCAGCTGCTGGGCTCTGCCGCTTACTATCTGATGTCTGACGAGGTTTCCGTCGGTGTCGCAGATTTCAATCCGATCCATATCGCCCGGCCAATCCCAGACAGTTATTTCAACCGGCTCTGATCTGTCATGAGCAGATGGGTTGAAGAAGTGATAAATTCTGCTCTTGCCCCGGCCTCTTTCGGTCTGGGGGATACCGTAGTCTGAGATTGAGAATCCAGCGCCTGCACCCTCTGAAATGGACTCATTATCATCTTCTTCAGCTGCCGGAAGCACGATGGTGTTTATCCTGGATGCAATATTGCGCAATGCCTGAATATAACCGGTATTTGCAGCTGTCAGCACCTGCTGGAACTGCCCCATGGCATACTCTCTGGTTTCAATCACTCCGGAACCGGTTATAATGTCGTGGAACTGGTTAAACATGACCTTTCTCCAGGCTTCTTCATACATCCTGCCGGGATACCTGCCGCCGGCATAAAGGGATGACAATGTGCTGAATGCCTCGGCATCATAAAGCTTTGCTTCACCGACTCTATTGGACAGCTTTATCCTGGTTTGTGTAGTATAGCAGCCTGAAAATACAAAGTTCAGCTCATGATCAACGACAGGAAGCCTGTCTCCGATTTCTTTCTCAATTGTTTTAAAAAACTCAGCAAAGGTGCCAAAGTTAATCGTCGGAAATACCGGCCAGGAGTTCATTTCAATAAGCCGTTCCACATCACGGCGTGTTGGACCGCCGCCATGGTCACCTACGCCGTAAACCTTCATCATGGTTTTAATACCATGCTTAGAACAGAACTCCGGAACAATCATTGCAATCTCCGTGTCAATGGCCGCATTGTATCCGACAGGTTCCCTGTATGCAATCACCGAGGCACCTGAAGGAGCTTTCCAGCGGTAAATGCTGTGTCCCTCATACCCCCTGCAGTGATAATAATACTTAACACCGCCCTTTGACAGAACCTCAGGAATATTCCGGCTGTGGCCGAAGGTATCTGGTTCAAAGTCCAGCTTAAGAGATTCCGGGCTTATATCCAGCAGCCTGGACAGGTAGCGTTTGGTATACAGAATATGACGTGCAAAGCTTTCCCCAACGGGCATATTCTTGTCTGCTTCAACCCAGGTAGATGCCGTAACTTCCCAGCGTCCTTCCTTAATCCGTGCCTTGATCTCCTCCAGCATATCCGGATCGTATTCCTCAACAATCCGGTATACCGATGCCTGGGACTGGGAGAATTTAAAATCAGGATACTCCTCCATCAGACGAAGCATGGTCCGGAAGGTATCAAGTGCAGTTAAAGCCGTTTCTGCATAGCCCCACATCCAGTTCATGTCAATATGAGCATGGGCTGTGCATATCATTCTGTAGCTTTTCGCAGCAGAAGAAAGCTCCATTATCATGCTTTCTGCCTTCAACGCAGTTTCCTTTGTAATTGCGCCTTCTTCCTTTACTTTTTCATCCAGGTACTTAACCGCATCACAAATAAGTTCGTCAAATGCTCCCCCGTTTACTTTGGAAAGCTTGACACCATAACGAAGCTCAGACAGGATCCTTTCCGCCCAATACCCCTTGTTGGAGCGGAGCTCCTCCAGCTTATCATAGAAATCTGCCATTGACAGACCGCACATCCTTTCTTTATTGCTATTGTCCATTCTTTCTGAAAGAAAGAGCTGTTTCATATATAGCCATTACTTTATCCGGTGTGATATTGGATTGAATATTATGAACCTGATTAAATACATATCCGCCGCCGGGAGAAAAAATCTCAATCAGTTCCCTGGTATGCTGCTTAATTTGGTCTATTGAACCATAGTTAACCAGGCCCTGCATATCAGCACCTCCGCCCCAGAACACAAGGTCCTTGCCGAATTCCTTTTTCAGCCGCGCCGGATTCATTCCCTTAGCGGAGATCTGGACAGGGTTCAATATTTCCACCCCGGCATCAATCAAGTCCGGAATCAGGTCATATATGGCTCCGCAGGAATGCAGGAATACCTTGATATGGGGATAATTATTTCTGACAAACTCATACTGCCTTTTATGGTAGGGTTTTATCATTTCCCTGTACATATCTGCCGATATCTGAGGAGCCTGCTGTGTGCCAAGATCGTCTCCAAACTGGATTACATTTATATACTTGCCCACTGCCTTAAGGTATTTGTCCAGGTCCCTCAAATAAGCATCGGTCAGCTTATTAAGCCAGTAATGAACAAGATCCTTGTTGATGGCAAGATCTACGAAAAACTTCTCATATCCCCAGTTAATCTGGCCTGCCTCAAAGATATTTCCGCCAAAGGCAGCCAATATGGCCTTGTCTGTCTGCTCATACAGCCTTTTGGCTTCCTTTTCCAGGTATGCCAGTTCTTCATCGGTAATCTCCGGAATAGGGATGTCGTCAATATCCTGATAGGTTTCTACATGCTCATATGGATGATCTACCTGGTCAAAGTAGAAACCACCTTTAGGCATGCGGGCTATTACCTTCCCATTGTCTATGATTTCAAGGTCTCCATTCTCGTTGGGCACAGGCGTGTAGTCCTCAGGCACTAAGGCATCAAACTCATCATACAGCCTGGCACGCTTCCAACGGTCAATCTTTATGCCAAAAGCAGGCGCCAGCCTGTGGAGTTGTACCACATCGCCTCCCAGCAGGTTCAGAACCTCCATCTCGGGTTCTGCTAATTGCTGAAATACATCATACAGCTTTACATTGCCTTCTTTTATCCCCAGGAAATCTTTCAGATTCTTATAAGCCCTGGCATTGATGCCGGTTGACCGCATGCCTCCGAAATCAATCGGCAGCATATCCGGTTCCCTGTGATTAATTGCTTCTATAATTCGTTCTCTTGATGTCATATGCATTATCGGCATTATTCGGATGCCTGCCCCCTTTCTTATTAATGAAATACTGCAAAATGCTAACCTTTACCGTCACATTGCAAACACATACTAGTAAAGTTCATTATCCACTTCTCTTGTCTTGTACTTTTCCTCCCAAAGCTTCTTCATTTCCTTCATTTCCTCATTGAGCTCTACCGGTATGGGATCGGTTTTGCTGCCCTCAGGGAATGCAAAAGTCCTTACAAGTGGAACTCTCTGTTTTACTGGAATGATGCCGAACTTCTTATGGGGTTCCTTCTGATACCAGTATGCAACGGATGAATATTCATTGGATAAGTGATTGCCATGCCCATGCTCTATAGAAGCCCGGATGCTTTTTGAAAAACGTATGGGATTGGTAGCATAAAACACATATGATGTCTGGTACCCTTCCGTTTCATGCTCATATATGGAGCTTCCGTTATAAATGTACGCATTGGGCTGCATACCAAATGCCTGGTTCAGAAAATCTTCGCTTCCGGTTCCATGGATGCTGGGCGGCCATGGTTCACCGTCTATGAAGATCATCTCGTCCCCTTCTCCCCACCATGTTCTTTCATGAGGTCTCTTTACATAGTGCTGCAAATTGGTTACCGATAGGTTGAATCCAATCAGATGGCCTTCTCCTTCTGCTTCCACCAGGAGATAATTATCCTTGTCGGTCTTGTTGACAATATTGGCTGGTTTTGCATTGGCTGTTATTTCAGGTGCCCATCCGTTGCATGGGTTTTCCCTTCTGAAGCAAGCATGCAGGTATGCAATATCCTCATCCAACGGTGCATCATATGTTTCGTAGTCTATATAAAAATACTGGTAGTGATCGGAATCGGTTTCATTAACAAGCTCAACTCTTGCAGACTTGTTGAACGGCATAGGCAGATAGCAGTTGAGCGCAACAAAGTGTCCGAACTTATTCCTGGACTGTTCACTTGTAGATGCAGTGAAAAACAGGCTTTGAAATGAATTAACCATGCCATGGCCCAAACAGAAAAAGTCGCCCAAAGGAACAAGTATGCTTGGGTTCACTTCATCATCCCAATAAAATTTCAGCAAAACCTTGCGCAGGAATTCCGTATCATCATTTCCCTGGGTCATCCATATATGAGTGATCTTTCCGGGCCCTTTAATATCTGCCAGTACCCTGGTTTCTCCTTTTGAAATTTTCCATGCGTCCATATTCCGTCCTGTTTCATCCCAACTGGAACATCTCCTGGTTCTTGCTTGTTTTACTCGAGTCAGGTTGTCAAAAATTCCGTTCATAAGCTACACACCTCATTTTTGCTTATTGAATATTTGTCTTTACCGTTACACCCGCTCCATGTCAGGCTCTGCCGGTCCATGGGTATGGTTCCAAAGATGCCCCAGCCTTTTCTGCCCAACCAGGGTTGTTTCAAAGAATACTGCTGATACATCTTCGTATACAAACGGAAAGTCATGGTGATGTCCCCGGCCGGTAGCTATGCAGTCTCCCACGCCTACTTCATAGATAATGCCCTCACTGACAGCCCTGCCGCTGCCAGAATAGATAATCCAGTACTCGTCACAGTCATGATAATGATTGTCAAAGCTTGCATTTCTGGAATAATCAGCAGGGTCTCCGATATTCTGCGGGTTATCATTCTTCCAGACAGGGAAAACACCGGTTGCTCCCGTTTCTTCTCCCCAGTCTCCGCAGAGCCGCATAACCGAACCTCCCTGTTCAGAGGAAAAGATTACATCAGCATCCGCCGGAATATCCAGAACTCCATATTGCTTAACCACGTTTTCCTGACCGTTTATAAATGCACTGACTTCTCCTTTTATGCAGACATAGCGCTCCTTGGGCCCGCGAAAGGGTACTGTGCATTTCTGGCCCGGCAATACGTCCAGAATTTCAAAGAATTTGAGTTCGCTCCATACAGGGGTGTTTGGATCGCCTGATCTAAAAACCGGCATATAATCACATCCTTATCTTTAATTGCTGTATGTTTCTGTCATTTGCTTAGATACTGCTGCCTTCCAATTTTACTGGTCAATAAGCAAAGGTTTTGCTCTTGTAGGTATTTTGCAAATCCAGGATTCTACTGACATACTCATCAGGCAGCGGACCTTTGCGTATCGCTTCCAGATTTGCCTTCAGGTGATTTACTTCCCTGGCGCCGGGGATATTGACATGTATATCCTCAAAGGCCAGTACAAACCGGATGGCCAGTTCGGGCATGGACATGTCCAGTTCTTCTGCAATATCGTATAATGCATTTAACTTGATACCGTATATTCTTTCATTTTCATCCTGGCTTTTCTGCATTTTATCTGCTTTTTCACGATCTACTACAATGAGCTCGGGCCTTCCCTGGCCAAGCACACCGCCCACTATAACACCAACATCGTGTTTCTTTGAAGCCGGTATTACCTCATCAAATATGGGAGCACTCAGCAGACTGATACCTCCGGCTTGCAATACAACATCAAACCTTCCGGTATTTATCAGCTTAGCATTAATATCGCACAACCAGCCTCCCAGACCTATAGCTCCTATTACGCCTTCTTTTTTCAGGTCCTCCAAAACATCCATGATTACCGAGTCTCCGGTATTATAGTCAAAGCCCCACCATTCTTCCATATTGGGTTCATGAACCATAAGTATATCTATATAATCTCTTTGCAGAAGCCACATGCTGTGTTTTATCATCCGCTTCAGCTCAACAGGGTTGCGCAAACCCTCATTACCTTTGGCACGGGACACAGTTCTGTCAATGTACCCAACTTTAGTGCTTATCATAACAGAGCTTTCCGGATGCCTTGCCAGGGCTCTGCCTACCAGTTCCTCACTTTCTCCAAAGCCATACATTTCAGCTGTGTCAATAAAATTTATGCCTGATTCTATTGCATAATCAAGAATTTTATCAGCTTCCTCGGGCTGAACGCCAAATTCACCGGTAAACTGATATGCCCCAAGCCCTATTTCAGTAATCATCAAATTAGTACGGCCAAGCCTTCTTTTTTTGATTTCCATGCTGCATTCCTGCTCCTTCTTAGAACTTTTGACAAACTTATTGTTTATATGTATTTGATCTCATGTGTATATTAAATGCTGAAACATAAGAATATATTTTCAGGCTGCCGGCTACGCGCCGACAGCCTGATTCATGGGTAAATATCTATTGGATGTCATCAAAGATCATCTTATTGATTTTTCTCGAAATATCTCTTTGCAGCAGCGTTATAGATGTCCAGAACGCGCTGGATATTGTAGGAATTCTTGAAGGTATCCATGAAAGCATCCCAATTCTCCATAGGCTCGTCTCCGCTGATGAAGTCTGCCTGCATCTGTGAAGTATAGGTAACCAACTGAGTCAGGATAGCAGATACTTCTTCGTTTTCCTCAGCAGTAAGCTTAATGGCCGGAGTATTGTAATGCGGCGGAATATAATCATTGGGCCAGCCTAAGTTCCTGAAGAACTCGGTATCCAATACCGGTACTTCTTCATATTTGCCGCCAAAGTATGTGTAATCGGGAATGGGGAACGATACGTGTCTTGCTTTATTATCCTGTATCAGGCGCAGTCCGGGGTTAGCCCTGCCGCTGCGGTCATTCCACAGACCATACTTGTCAGCAACCTTGGAAGGATCATCTGTCTCATAGAACTCATCTATGAATTTCTTTTCTCCGTTGACAATATTGTAAGTTACGCCTTCGACACCCCAGGAGGTTATTTCATATACCTCAGGAATGAACTGAAGATCGATTATCTTGGTCAGCAGGTCAGGACGCTCGGTTTCTGCATTAACACAATGGATGGTCCAGCTCAGCAGCTCAACCTGATTAGCTCTGCTGAATGTCTGCCATGGTTTTCCATATCCTTCTGCTTCCGGAGTTAAAGCAGATACAAAGACTTTGTCTCCTGAATCCCTTGTATATTCTGAAGCATGTGTTCTCCAGGCATTCAAGAGCATAAAGTTGTTTTCATTCAGCATTTTGGTCTTAACAGTATCAACTGTTTCTATAATGTATTCCGGATCAAACAGGCCTTCAGCATACAGCTTACGCAGGTATTCTACACCTAACTTGTACCCATCCTGCAAGCCTGCAAAGGTAAATTCGTCACCATCCCAGTACAGAGTGCCTGCGCCATCCTGGTGAGCATATACATGATAAGCATGGAATACCGGGAATATTCCGACATAGTTTGTATTAATAGGATAGGAGTTAGGATATTTCTCCTTGAATTTCTTGGCTGCAATATACCATTCATCCAAAGTATTAGGAATTTCAATTCCTTCTCTCTGGAACGCAGTATAGTTGAACATTGCGTTGGTAGAAAGGTCAGGAGCTTTGTCAGGATCTGTTATAGGCAGAATTACCTGATATATTGCGGGCATCATTCCATTGTCCATGGTGATTGTCTGCCTGCCGTCCTTAGCCATATCTACAAACTTCATATAGTTCGGCATATCATACTTGGCAAAGTCAAGGAAGTAACCTTCATTTGCCATCTCGGTGTAATTGTACAGGAAGGGCAGCAGGAAGTAATCCGGCAGATCTCCGCCGCTCAGCAAAATCTTCATCTTGTCGTCATACTCAGCATTTGGCACATAATTGAACTTAATGTCAAGTTTCATGCCCATAAGATCTTCCATCTTGGCCAGCCACGCCTGATGAGCCACTGTAGTTGAATCATCCACGCCTCTGCCGTTTACCATAGCAGTAAAGCTATAGGTTTCCAAATCAGAACCTCCGCTTGGTGCCGGTTCATTCGTTTGGGACGGCTTATCCGTTGGTTTGACTGACGGATTATCGCCAGCACATCCTGCAAGAGACATAAGAACAAGTACCAGAGCGAGCATCAGCAATATGCTCTTTTTCATTGATATGAACCTCCTTAGATAAAATTTATTTGCTTATAAACAATGCTTTTAAACATTGCTTCAGCCTAATTGAATAATCAACCCTTGATAGCGCCAATCATGACGCCCTTCATAAAGTACTTCTGAAAATAAGGGTATGCCATCATTATGGGAAACATTGTTACAACAACCATTGCCATACGTACACCTTTCGGGTCGATCTTCCTTTGCATGAGAGGATTTACAGAAGTTGCAACACCTGCCTGCTGCTGCAGCTGGTTGTTGTCTATTACAAACAGGTAGTTTCTTAAAATTAACTGCAATGGATATTTATACTGGTCATTCAAATAAAGCAATGCATTAAACCAGCTGTTCCATACCCAAACAATTGCAAACAGTGCAAATGTAGCCAGAAGCGGCTTGGACAGCGGAAGTATTATCTGAGCCAGGATACGATAGTCTGAAGCACCGTCCAGGTAAGCAGACTCTGACAATTCATGGGGAATGTTATTGAAAAAGGTCCTGAAAATGAAGCAATTATAAGCAGATACTGTTCCCGGTATAACCATTACCCAAAATGTATCAAGCAGCTTCAAATCTCTCATTAATAAATAGGTAGGAATCAGCCCGCCGTTAAAAAACATGGTGATAGTAAGAAACACAGTTACAAACTTTGACCCAACAAAATCTTTCTTTGTCAGGGGATATGCTATCAGGGACGTAAGCAGTAAGTTTAACAATGTGTATACAGCTGCATAGGCTATTGTATTGCCGTATCCGTAATATACCATCTTATCCTTCAATACATAGGTATACGAGCTGACGGTAAAACCTTGCGGAAATATTGTAACAGTACCTTTTGCTATGCTCTGATAATCACTGAAGGATATGGCAATAACATTCAATACCGGGTATACAAATATAACCATCAATATAATCATGAAAGTAACATTGACTACATCAAAAACCTTAGAACCAAAGCTTTCTCTTTTCCAGGATTTAATAAGCACAGTAATTCCCCCTCCTACCAAAGGCTCGTTTCAGATACATGCTTGCTGACCCAGTTTGCTATAACGATTAATACGAATCCGATAACCGACATCAACAAGCCGATCGCTGTGGTATATTCGAACCTTTGGCCCTGTATTCCCTCACGGAATGTATACGTACCTATTACATCCGCAACAGAATATGTTTTTGGTGAATATAGCAGCAGCACCTTGGTAAAATCATTACCCATGATATTGCTGATGGCAAAAATCAACAGGACAATTGTTGTCGGTGCAATAGCAGGCCAGTTTATATAAATAATCTTGTGAAATCTATTGGCACCGTCAATATCAGCAGCATCCAGGAGTGATTGATCAACTCCGCTTAAGGCTGCAAGGTATATGATTGAACCAAATCCTACACTCTGCCATATCCCGGATGCTATGAACAATGTACGGAAATACTTGGGCTCAAGAAGGTAGGAAACAGGCTCGTTTCCAAGCAATGCATTTATCTGGTTGAATAAGCCGCCTCTTGAACTAAACTCCTTAAGCATTCCGCAGACAATGATGGTTGATATAAAGTGAGGAAAATAAGACACTGTCTGAGTGAGCTTCTTAAACCGCTTCCCTCTTAGTTCGTTAAATAAAAGTGCTAGAATTATTGGCGCAGGAAAGGACCAGATAAGCGAGTAAAGCCCCAGCAAAAACGTATTTCTGAACAAAGACGGCGTAGTAGGATTTTTGAAGAAGTTTTCAAAATACTTAAAACCTACCCAGGGACTGCCCCAGATTCCTGCCCTTGTGCTATAGTCTTTAAAAGCTATTAAAACACCATACATTGGAAAATAATTAAAAACGAGAACAACCAGCAAACCAGGAATAACCATTAGAATTAATGCTCTTTGCTGCAAAATTCTCTTCCACAAAGGTTTTTTGTTTCCTGGTACAGCCTTTCTGGTAAGTCTGCTGTAGTTCTTAGCAGTTAAATTTGACATCTCAACCCCTCCTTATGGGATACTTTCCCTTTTTCCTGCCTTCATCAAGCATAGCAAGATAGTTGTTAAGAGGAATATAATTGGCTACTGTATTTCCTGTGCCCAGAGCATACCCTCCGCCCGGAGCACAGCTTTCAATTATGCTGTCAACATAAAGCCGTACTTCTTCCTCACTCTTGGTGGCCAGGAAATGAATATCCACACCCCCGAGGATTGCTATCCTGTTGCCGTATTTTTTCTTAGCCTCAGTTACAGGCATAATCTTGTCTTCAAAGGATTGCTTGGCATCAAATCCTACATAGTCAATCAAATCATCCATAATGGCTTCCAGATTGCCGCATGAATGCAGAATCATAGGAAGATCATAATCATGTGCAATATCTACAAGCTTTTTCTGCCAGGGAAAAACATATTTGCGCAGGAGCTCCGGTGAAATCATGGTGCTGTGATTGAAACCCATATCATCACCCATAACAACTGCTCCAATCTTATCCATATCTGTGTTTTCCAGGCTAAGCTTAAGAATCCTGGTAAAATCATTACCGATTTTCTCAAACATGTCCCAAACGAGCTGCTCATCATCATGAATTGCATAGGAGAAGGGAACATAACCCATCAGCCACATAACATTTTCAAGTATACCTCCGGGCATGCTCACTATAATCTTCATGCCTTCCGGCAGATACCTGACAGTCTGATTAATGCCGTAATAAACTGACTCATCAATAACAGGCCATGAATAGGCATCAAAATCACTTCTGTTTTCAATCATGCCATGATTGTCATCGACAAAATTTCTTTTCCCCCTGGAAAGCTGAGCTGTGTCATCCGTTGACAGCATTTTTTTCGGGTATATAAAATTGATCCCGGCTCCGGCATAGTCATATCCCATTTTATATTGGAATTCCACACCGCTGGCATGCGAAATCTTTTTGCCTGTTACTGCCTCTATAATCTCAACATCTGCGAATAATTCGTAGAAAGGTACATAATCCGGTTCACCCTGTCTTAATAAGACCTTGCGAAGCCGATTGAAATCCGGCTTGAAATTATTCATAAAAGCTTACTCCTTATATTATGCATACTTTTATGAGGTATCTGTCATATGGTAAATGTATACATTTATATGGCTGTTAGTATAATAATACTTTAGCATAAATAAGTATAACATTCAATAGCTTTAAGGTATATTTCAACAAAATTTTTAGCAAATGTTAAACAACATTGCATATATAGTATACTAAGTCTTCTCTTCAGGTTATATATGGATTTGCCAGCTCTTATTACATGAGTCTGAAATCCTTCTTGGACTCACAAATGCCAATGCTGAATCAAAGCTAATGAGATGCCAGACTTATATTATAAAGTATACTTTATCAGAACATTAAATAGTATACTTTGATATACTTTATTATGTTTCACTGCCATCAAGATAGCCTGCAAGAGCATTTGTCATGACTTCATACCCGCGAGGCGATAAGTGCAATCCTTCCCTGGTATATTCAAGAGCGAGATTGCCGTTGTCATCCAGCATTCTGCTGAACATATCAATATAAGTAATGCACTTTTCTTCAGCAAGAACCTGCAATCTGCTGTTAACCTTTCTGATCAATTCATTGGAACGTATGGAAACCGCATCATGGTTAATCTTTGGATGTTTTGTATTATTTACCGGCAGAATTGATATAAGATAAATCCTGCAATTTGGCAGTCTTTTCTTTACTTCGTCTATACAGATGCCAATATTGCCCGGCACATGCATTGCATTGGGATCACCAAATACCAGATCATTGGTACCGATAAGCAAAAAAAGTTTGGAAGGCGCCAGTTCAAAAATGCTTTCTTTAAGCCTTGTCAGCAGACCTTTAGTTGTATCACCTCCAATGCCCCGGTTATATACTGTCATATGCCCTCTGAACATTTCCTCCAGGGGGTATTCCTGTGTAATGGAATCACCTACGAAAACAGCCTGTCCCGGCAATGTAGTTTTATTAAGCTGCCTGAACATTTTTACCCTGGAGTCAAAGGCATCTGAAAACAGACGATCCCATGCTGTGACAGTTGTATCCTCAAGCTGTATAAACCTTGGCAGGTACAAATGACCGTTTTTGGTGGTTTGTTCTGATGAGGTTGAATTTACATTATAAGAAACCAGTATTCTTTCGGGATAGGATAAATGCAGATGGGCTTTTGCATTGTACATATATACAGTTTCATGTATTTTATCCTCATCACAATAGAATACTTTTCTGGGTTTTGTAAACGGTCCCCGGATGCTTTCACCATATGCATATGCTACATAGTTTGATTGTGTATCATATTGGAAGACTGCAAGAAACTTTCCTTTATTCTTTCCGGATGCTATTGGTATGACACTCATTTCGCATGAGATATGATCCAATAATGGTACACTGTTGCAGATTCCTTCTACAAAATCTTCACCATTAAAGAATCGCCATTTGGTCCAGTCTGTAAAATGCTCAGGCAGTACCCTGGATACACACAGGCTTCTTCTTCCGGTTTTATGGAACGTTATATGTCCGTACACATAGACATATCCGTCTCCGTTTTCGTATCCTGCTTCCTTGAGATACGGCAGAATGCATGCCCCATAGACGATGGTTACATCATTGGTTTTGTGCCATAATTCAGCTTTATATTGTCTGGCATTTTCAAAATCCGGGACACCGTCCACAATATCGGCTTCCGCAATAGCTACTCCCAGATCCTTAAACTTGAAGCCTTCCGGTCCGGACTCGTCCTCGGTTATAATCGATGGCATAAAAAACAGCTTGCTGCCTAATACGACTCCGTCCTGCAGCCAGAAATATGCTTTTTCAAACTCTTCATTATTTCCTTCAAAATCATAGCAATCCTTTGAAGGCTTGATTATACCGGTGGGATTACCTTTCTCATCAAGGTTGTAATAAAAGCGCAGTGCTCCGGGTTTCTGCGGGTCTTCCCCATCCAGCAACGCATAAGTGTTGTTAGGCATAAAAATGGGCTTTTCCCTCATCAATGTCTCACGGTCTACTTTGGATACCAGGGTATCGCTGAAGAAAAACAGCGTTCTTGTATTCTCCATGTTGTTGTAATAATCTTTGCCATTTGTAATATTAAAGGAATATATGCCGTCGGCACCTGTCCACCCGTCATAGCGCTTAAAGCTGTCTGTCCAATAATCATTTCTTTTAGCCACATACCCTGCACCTGCGTATACAGCCACAGATATGCACTCGCCGGATTTATTCTCAATTTTCACATATCGGGCAGTTTCACCATCAGCATGGTCTTCCGTTACCAGGGTATATTCTGCTCCATCATGGGACAAAAATATGGATGGACAACCGCCTTTCTTTTCTATCCTGCCGATAGGCACTATTTCTTTCAGGTCAATAATCCTGCAGTTTTCCGATGATGACAAAAATTCATTAACCAAGAGCTGATCCTCAAATACCAAGTTAAGAACCCCTTTCGATTGGTTTATTTTTCAGGATAAATTCCGTATTCTCTCCATAACCTGTGCATCTTTTCGTAGCGGCTTAAATCAAGTCCGGTGTACACGCAATTGGAAGTTGAGAAGATGTAACCCCAGCCGCCTGCCATTCCATCCCTCAGGGATCTTAATACATCAGCAGTCATTTCCTCTTCAGTTCCGTTTTGCAGCAATGCACAGTTCACATTGCCAATTAAACATACTTTATCACCGTATGTTTTCTTAACATATGCCAGATCCACCCCGCCCTGGGGATCAAGAGAATGCAGAGCATCAGGCTTGCATTGCACCAATTGGTCTATAATTGGCATGATGTTGCCGTCAGTATGCTTGATGGTATACAATCCCATAGAACGATATGCCTCAATGGTCTTTTCAAGATAAGGGGTTACGAATTCGGCAAACATGGACGGCCTTAAAAACGGATTGGTATTAAAGCAATAATCCGAGCACATAGCTATTCCGTCCAGCAAACCGGTTTTAGCAATTTTCTCTACATATTCAAGCATATCGTCAACTTGCTTCTGGGCTCTTTTCTTCATCAGCTCCGGCTCTTCATAAAACAGGACTGATTCCTCTACCATATTGTTCCCGCTTGGAATGCTGAAAGTGGGATCTCCATGCATCATCAGGAAATACTTATCGCCTGACAATTCCCGAATGGCTTCCAGAAGCCGAATCATTTCATCCGCTCCGGGAAGGAAACCATGAACAAATATGGCATCATGATTATACTTTTCAGCTATTTCAATATAAGTCATAGCAGCATCTTTTCGCTGCAGTTCCTTCTCTCTCTGGGACATTTGATCCCATTGGTAAAAATGCCTGTGGGTAGGATGTACCTTGCCGATTGATTCCATAGTAAGGTAAAACACCAGCTCAAAGTGCGGAACATGGCCTTTAACAGGGCGTCTTTCCAGTGCTGCTATAAATCTCTCTTTCTGTGTCATTGTACTCGCCTCCTAATATGCAATCTTGATTGTTTTAATTTCAAAGGGCCGGAAGGAAAGACGGATCTCATTGCTGCACCGCAATTCCTCCAATGCTTCTTCCAGCATATTGGTCAGTTCTATACGGCATGGATTGAAACCAAGCTTCAAAATGCTATGAGTAAAACTTCCTTCAGCTTCATATAGCCTCATGATGAAAGCTTTTTGGTTATCCTCACATGGCTTTATGGTCTCAATGATGATGTTTGCAGAATCTGTTTCAGCCAGCGGCTGGATATCTGTTATGCCCTGAACAACAATAGGTGCCACATTCAGGCAGTATGCAGGCTGCACAACGCTCTCAGCATCGTAGCCGCTGTCATGGGGGAGGAAGGAATACGTGCACTCATGTACCCCGATATCCCCGCGTGGGTCAGGATTGCACCCTCCTTTATGAAGTGACAGACGGATGGATGAGCCTTCAACCGACACTCCGTACTTGCAGTCATTGAGCACGGCAACACCGAATTTGGGCTCTGATAAGTCAGTATATTTATGATTTGCCACTTCAAACATAGCCTGTTCCAGTGTATTATTCCGGGTAGTCGGCTTCTGGCAGTGTCCGAACTGTATCTCATGACGTGCCGTATTGGCTCTTATTGTTGTATCAAATGCAGTTTTCAGGAACCGGTGCTTTGCATTCCATTCTATTATTGTCTCAAAGTCAACACGAGGTGTATGGGCATAGAACACCATATCCTGGTTTACATATGAGCCTTCACAAATCTTATACCGGCTGCGAATCCTGAATTCCAGGGGCCCGTCAGATATGACCCTGCGTTCCAGCAGGCAGGACGCAGTTTCAAATTTCAGACTCATATCCGCATCTACATCCCAGTTATCCCATTGCGAAGGTACGTCTTCCGCAATCAGGAATGTATTGAGCGGGTACCCGCCGCAAAGCTCCCGGTCAGCCCTTTTGTCAATATAGGATTGAATTGTTCCGTTTTCCGCAAAGGTAACTACTGCAAAAGGCGTTTCCAGCACCGAGCCTTCATAGCTGAAGGGAGACTCCCAGGCAGGCGCGGCAGCCTCAGGTGAAAACTCTACAACAGCCCCTCCTAAAGAAGGCAGGTTAACCAATCCCAGGGCAAGGACAGGCTGCCCGTGCAAATCAACATATCTCTGAACACACATGCTGCTGTCAGAAGGCATCATACCCGGCAAATCAGGCATTCTAACAATTTCCTGCCTGGTGAACCCAAGGGTGTTCAAAACAGTAACGGTATTATTGGCAGGCTTGCCGCAGGCCAGTTCAGCCAGCATCTTTCTTCCGGTGCTTAATACTTCCGCCATTTCACGGCAGGACTGGTCATGAACTTCAGGTATGCTGGAACCGGGCAGAATGTCGTGGAATTGGTTAACAAGCAATGTCTCAACCAGAGGCCTTAGATGGTTGTCATGTGCCTCCATGTCTTCAGCAATGGCCTTCCTGACTGTAAGGTATTCCAGGTCGTGTATCAAAAATTCAGCTTTCCTGTTGTTCCTCTTTATTTGATGCATATTGGTCAGAGTTCCGCGATGTATCTCCAGGTAAAGCTCACCACGGTGCACAGGAACATTGACGGCATCCCTCTCCATTTCCTTCATAAACTGTGCCACTTCCACATGCTCTGCTTTGGGGCATCCGTCCAAATCCCTTACACGGCGGGCAGCTTCTATCATTTCAAACTGCGGACCGCCTCCACCGTCACCGAAGCCATATGCCACAACCCGTTTGTTGGTTGTTCTTTTATTCTGGATATAATTCCTGCTGTTGCGTCCTTCCAGCAGCTGAATAAGGGTTTGTGCATCCGGCCAGCAATGTATGCTGTTAAAATGAGCAAATACACGAGTACCGTCAATGCCTTCCCAGTAAAAAGCTTCATATGGAAACCGGTTGGTATCATTCCAAGACAGCTTTGTAGTAAGGAAATAGTCCACATTACAGCCTTTCATGATCTGAGGTATAGCCGCACTGTATCCGAAGGTATCCGGCAGCCAGAAGCAATTGGAGGTATATCCGAAATATTTCTGAGTATACTTCTGTCCCCAAAGCATCTGCCGCAGCAGGAACTCGCCGGATGTGATATTGCAGTCACATTCCACCCAGACAGCTCCGTTTGGTTCATACCTTCCTTCAGCAACCTTGCGGCGGATGCGTTCAAAAAGCTCCG
Source organism: Clostridiales bacterium (assembly GCA_012842605.1). Taxonomy (GTDB): domain Bacteria; phylum Bacillota; class Clostridia; order Caldicoprobacterales; family DTU083; genus DUSN01. The sequence continues at coordinate 5,993 of DUSN01000065.1, read as the reverse complement.
GGTAGTGCCTTCTCATCATTTCGGTGTGGTAAGCTGAGCTCTGAAAGAAACGATATTCCGGGTATTGTTCCATTAGACTCATCTGGTTTGAATAAGTACGTGCACACTTTTTCAATGTAACATCGATTGGCCAAAGCCATGCCGTATCCATATGAGAATGCCCTACAAGCCCGGCCACAGGAGCAGACTGTGAATTTTTCACATTCAATACAGGCTGCATAACCTCCCTGGCCCTGGATAAAGCTGTACGCCACACATCCTCGGGCAAATTATATACATCATAATAAACCGTTTTATGCACATCAATCAGGCAATTAAGCACATCAGCCCTTCTAAAGCTGAATTCGTCCATTGATTTTGCCAATTGCAGCAAGGTTCTCAGGTCAAATATGAAATCTATAATATCCTGATTCTTAATGCATAGCTTGATATTTTCATAGGTATATGAATAGCTGGGACGTTCATTTGCATCAAAGGGATGAATGCCGGGTATATAATGCCCTGCATAAAATTCAATTGCTACATCCAGGGTTTGATCCGGATCCGCTTTCAATGTCAAAAGCGCATTGTCATGAAGTGATACTCCCTGATTGGCATACCGGGTGGTAAGAATCCCTTTCAAACTGCCATTCACCCATAACAGTCCTTCAAAACCGCCAGCATGAGGCATTACATATACAGCTTTTCCACGATATTCCTCCGGGATTCGTGCTGTTCCCCTAAACCAGCAATAGGATTTTTCCCTGCCCCATACATCACCGGGTTTTGTAGGGATATACAGCCCATCACCATCAGGTATCTGATGGTATTGCTCTTGTGTTTCAAACCGGCGAACCTCTTCCAGTTCGCCAATTTCAGTGAAGCGAAAATTCCATAGCGCCATTTCGAAGCGTTCTAGTTTATTAATCGTCCGCTCAAGCTGCGCATTATTCAGCATATAGTGGCTCCTCTCCTAGTTTTTTAATTAGTAGATACATTTGCCTGCTTCATCAGCGAATGCTTTCAAAAGGCTGGTGTCTGCTTCAAAGAAATGGTCAGAAGGAGACAATATAAAACCTCCGCCTTGACCTGCAGCCTCAAAACAACGTCTCACTTCTCTGCGTGTATCCTCAGGTGTACAACCTGTAAGAAAATGAAACTGATCAAAACCGCCTATTATACAAACCTTATCTCCTATGCGTTTTTTGGCTTCAGCCAGATCAGCATCTCCGCCCATACCAGCCGGTGTAAAGGTCTCCATTGCATCAGGTCCCATTGCAGCTATATTCTCCAGTATGGGCATCATACCGCCGCAGGTATGATATACTATTTTCTGCCCTGCCTTGTGCGCAGCTTCTATCAGTACACTGTCATAGGGTGCTACAAAACTATCAAACAGTTTGGGTGAGATTACTGTAGATGATGCATCTCCCCCGCCCAATTCGAGAATGTCAAAGGGAGCCCCTGTCATGGTGTTGATATAATCCAGCTTTCTTTTCAGCAAAATCTTTAGGAACTCATGCACCCAGTCAGGGTCATCAAAGGTTTCCATGATCAGTTTTTCAATCCCGAACATGCAGGCTGCATCCTGCCAGCATCCCGGCTGTCCGAAAATATCGGCACAAACAATGTTCCCGCGTATCAAGGCATTTGGATGTGATTTATACTCTTGTTCAATATAACTTATATTGCATGAAGGACTTGGCATATGCTTTGCCAGGATATCAATGTCATTCTTCTCTTTTATCAGGTGCTCTGCAACCCAGATGGTATGCTCGTTGTACTGAAGAACACAGGTGAGTGCTCCATCAGGAGTATCTATAGTGTATCTTCTGGACGGATATTTCTGCCCTGTTAGCTCACAACTGGTTATTCTCCAGTTTTCCAGCTGGTTCTCGGTATATTCTGCGGAATTAGTCCAGTGGATAGGATCAAGGCCGAAATATTGAAAAAATTCCTCATTTGTCATGCCGCCCATCTGTCCGTGCAGGTATGAGTGCATTAGATGGTGGGTTGTAGCAGGAAGCCTGTCAGGAACTTCACGGTTAATTGCAGCTATCAGTCTTTCTTTTGATGTCATTTTATATACCTCATTTCTTTATGTGCGATTTTTTCTAAGAGCTTCGGTAGATGAGCGAATTACTATTTCAGTTCCGACCAGTATTTTGTTATATCGAGTTTTATACCCTTTTATCGTGTCCAAAAGGATTTGTGCAGCAATATATCCTTCCCTTTCAAAATGCTGCCTTACAGTGCTTAAGGGGATGCGTGCATACTTGGAAGCCTCATAATCATCAAATCCCATAATTGAAACATCATCCGGAATACTTATGCCATTATCCAAAAGCATATTGAGCAATTCCAGGCCTTTTCTGTCATTTACTGCAAATAGCGCGGTGAGCTCCTTATTTTTAACAGCTTCCATAATCCTGCTGTAATCCGATTCAGGATCACAAAAGACTATCCTTTTCTCTACAGGGATGGATGCCATTTTCAGGGCATTGCAATATCCGCGGTAACGTTCTTTTTCCGAACTGAGGTAGAAATTATCCGCAACAAAGCCAATTTTCCGGTGCCCTAACTCAATAAGGTATTCCACTGCGGAAAAAGCACCGTCATGATTGTTGCAGGCTACAGAATTTGCAGGCAGGTAATCAACCCACCTGTCCAGCAATACATAGGGAATGTTTTTATTTCTCAAATAAATATAATTGTCAATGGAACGTTCAGGGTTGGCAGAAAAAAGGATAAAACCGGCTACATGATTGTCCAGAAGCCTCATAATTATCTGAAGCTCCCTATCAGGATCGTCACCCGGATGCTCCACTATCATTGAATAACCGCCTGATGCAAGACAACTCTGTACTCCCATCATAATCTGCATGCAGGAACTGTCATTTACATCCTGACAGGACAATAGAAAGGCAATCAGCTTTTGGGAAGACTGTGCTGCATTGTTTCTAATTTCATTAACAAAACTGCCTTTGCCCGGAATTCGGCTTATCACACCTTCGTTAACCAGCTCGGCCATTGCTTTTTTTACTGTAATGCTGCTAACGCCGAGCATTTCTGTCAATTCATTTTCATTGGGAAGTTTATCACCCGGGAGATATTCGCCTGCTGCAATACCTTTCTCTATAAAATCCTTCACAGCCTTGTACTTTGGAACTTTTTTCAAACCAAATCCCCCTTGAACTTTACTTTAAATCACAACATTACTGAAGCACTACCCGGTAGGTTTTAATTTCCCACGGTTCGAAATCCATTTCCAGACAATGCTCATGAAATACAGCCTCTGCCTTCTTTTGCTCCAGCAGATCCGTTTCATATGCTTCCAGTATTGTGTTTTCACAAGTCAAAACTGCTTTAGTGGAGTTATCACTGTAGTTTGTCAGCCGAACTATAATACAGTTGCTTTGCTGGTCCTCAGGTCTTTTCAACAGGGACATAACGACATGCTCCCCTGATAATGAGAAAGCACTTTTATTAATAACAGGCCGGCAGGTATCTTTAACCCTGTCTGTAACAGTTCTGATACCAGCCTGCAGACAATCCTTGATTCTTGTCAGATGTGCCAGGCTGTCAGATTTCTTAACAGGTACCAGCCGGTAACCATACTCCAGCACCTGCTGCAATTGCCCGTCCGTCTCCCCGTCCGTCAGGTGAGTCTTGGAGAAGGACCTTAGCAGTGTTATATAAATAGTTCCATCCTTATCATCCAGTGCAGCACATTCATGCAGGCCGCCCTCGGATATAAATGCAAGCCCGCAGCCTTCTTCATCGCGCTTCAGTACAATGCTCTCAAATGATTTTTCCGCCAGGGCAGGTTCTTTCCAATCACCTGTATTCCTGTCAAACCCTGTATCCCTTTCAACAAAGCAAAATGCCTGGTTTGCCAGGTATTTTCCTGCAGGGATGCCGGTAGGTATCCTCAGCCTGAGCCTGTGGTCCTTCACATTGTTATACACTTTGGTCTTTACATCCACCCAGCGGTTTCCTTTGTACAATATAATGGAGGATGAAATTTTCAATTCGGTTGTATCTTCTGAACGGGAATTCCCATGAATAGACCTGATAACATTTTTCGGGACACGCATATACCATGTCACACGGAAAGTGCAGGAAGCCGGGCCGTCATCGACTTTTTCAATCATGCAATTGCTTCCAAGACTGCTGATGGCCCGGTCGTTCACCGGGTTTGCATGATGCCATCCGTCTCCTATTTCACCGTCATCAATAAAGCTTAGCAGCTGCTTGTACTCTCTGCCTGTTTCCTTGTCTAAAATATTAACAGTCCCATTGGAGTTAATTTCGAGCCTGATAAATTCATTCTCGCACGCATTCTCTGAAACTGACATCTCACTTAAGTACCTGACAGGCTTATTGCAGGGTACCAGCATGTATTGAGTCAAGCCCATGGGAGGCAGACTGGCGGAAAAAGCAATTGTATAGATATCCATTTCCCTGCGGTAAAATTCACCCGGTCTTTCGGTAAAGCTGCTGTATGAGATGTTTGTAAGGTTGTATGGTATTTCTTCGCCTTTTTCATCTATAATTTTGAATCCGTTCTTGGGCTCCCAGCCGGCCTGCTCCATAAACCTGGACTTATAATCCTTGTTGAAATCAATCTTTACTGATATAGTTTCCTTTCTTTCAAAGGGAAGCGGATTGAATATGGTTAAGAGCCGGCAGTCTGATTCAGCATCAGGCTTATCAACCTTTGCCAAATAACGGAAAGCTGCATTTGTTACCTCATTGCCTATGTTTGACACTTGCCTGAAACGATAGTGCATATCCCTGTGAACTGCGTCAATTGAGCATCCGCATATGGAATCATGTGCGTGGCAGGGAATCAAGTATTTATAAGCAAGCTCGGTATATGTTTGCTGAATATGATATCCTTCCAGATGGCATAATGCTGTCATGGGCAGCATCCATTTTTCCAGCAGAGCCTGGCAATAGTCATTTTCTTTCTTAATATCGTATCTGCTGGATAATGTATTTGTTATCAGCATATTATGCCCGCTTTGCATCTTTGCCGTTTCGTTCAGCTCACCTTTTTTTACGGGCATTGCATCAAGATATTCTTTTAAGTTTTCTACAAGGTTCTCAGGGTTTTCAAATACAACAGGGCAATCATAAATTTCTGACAGCCTGGACGCAACCCATGGTGCAATTTCATGTATTCTCTCATGGTCCATTCCATCCATCAATACAACATAAGGTATGTCAGAACGCTTTCTTTCCTTCTCCACGTATTGACATGCACGCTTTATGATATTTTCTTTATCAGGGTCAGTACCTGTCAAATAATCCAGGTATACTTCAAACCAGAAGGTTGCATAGCCAGTTTCCTCAGGTACTTTGAAAGTAATGCATTGACTTCCGTCAAGAGATTCCCACCTGAAAAATGATGGGCAATTATGATAGTTTGTTCCCCGTCCAAGCAATGCACCTTCTATGCCAAAGCCTTTTAATATCTGAGGCATTTGAGCTATATGCCCGAAAATATCGCATATGTATCCATATTTCATTGCCTTGCCTCCATAGGCTTCGGCAAGTTTATGTCCAATCATCAGATTTTGAATCAAGCTCTCTCCTGATACCAGGAACTCATCCGGCATGGTATACCAGGGACCGACTACAATGCGCTTGTCTTTGATTAAACTCATTAAACGGTCTTTTTTATCAGGCTCTATCTGACAGTAGTCATCCAGAACTATAGTCTGTCCGTCCATAATAAAGGTTGTAAATGAAGGATCATTCTCTAATACATCTATTATTTCATTCATTCTGTTTACCAAAGCAAATCGAAAACCTTGAAAAGTCTTATGCCATTCCCTGTCCCAATGAGTACTGGAAATATAGTAGATTTTTCTAAGTCCAGATGACATGATTATTCCTCCGTGTACTGATAAAATGAAATATATACTTTATATGACATTGCCTGATGATCATATTATATATTCTTATACCTTTTTTGTAAATAAAGTATAATAAATTATTCCATGTTT
>DUSN01000128.1 GCA_012842605.1 Clostridiales bacterium | reverse complement strand
AGTATGTTGTGGTATTCAACGATACTTGGATGGAACTGGGTGATACCTACAAGGTAGTGGAAGAAACCAAGAAGAGATGGCCTCAACTGAACTTTTATACTGCAAGAAGTGAAAAGAATGCGGAAACCACTTGGAAGGAAATGGGACCTCCCAGCAGATTGATAAGGTGGTGCTGTACTGTTCACAAATCTGCTCCTACATTGTTGATGCTGAGAACACTAGTAGGCAAGCCCTCAGTCAGAGCTTTAGTAATTGAGGGCGTTAGGCGAGAGGAGAGCCAAAGGCGTTCTGTTTACAGTGATGTGGCAATAGGATACAAGCATGATACACAGACAAATATTCGGCCAATAATGGATTGGAGCAGTACAGAAATATATCTATATATATTTTCCAGGAGTTTGCCCCTCAATCGTGCATATAGATTTGGGCTCACCAGGGTCGGTTGTTCTGTTTGTCCTTTTGCGTCGGGTTGGTCTGAATATGTCATAGAAAACGCTTATAGTTCTGACGTTAAACCTCTGATCGATGTCCTTTTTGAATATGCTTCTATGTTCACGAAAGAAAAGGATGACTTAATGGAATTTGTTAGTTCTGGTAAGTGGAAGAGTCGAGCTAGCGGAAGTAGCTTAAGATTTGGTAAAGAAATACCCTCAAGGAGCTTTAACAACGAATCTATATTGGTCTTGAGGATCAAGAGCCCCAACGAAAAATGGACCGAGTGGGCAAAAGCAGTCGGTAATGTTGTAATGGAAAACGATGCCCAAGGTCAGATCAATGTTAGAGGCCCTTCAAATTCGAATTCGTCCCAGAAAATTCTTGATTTCCACATAAAGAGGGATGCCGATGACGAAGTGATTACGATAAGTGGTTTGAGCAGTGATGATAAAGAAACTGTCACGAGACTTGGATGGGCAGCTACGAAAGCCAGTTATTGTACTCATTGTCAAGCTTGCCAAGTTGAATGCCCAACTGGTGCACTTAACGTAACAACGACAAAGGTAAGTATTGACCAAGGTAGATGCATCCACTGTGCAGAGTGCCTGTGGTTTGGTGGCAAAGTGTGCCTTAGTGCCAAATCTTTGAAACTAAAGGAAGGGGCTAACGCGATGAGCGATAACAGGGTTTACCTTACTGATTATTCTGGCTTTGGGATCAGAGAGGAATGGTTAAGAAAGTTGGTTGAAGTTGGCGAAAAATGGTCTTTTGAAACAAGTGGCTTAGGTAACAAGCAGTTTTCAGGGTTGAGGTCGTGGCTAAAACATGCTGAGATAGATATTTCTGAGAATGGTACGTTGAGCTTGAGCTTGCTACGCAAACTTGGTCCTGATAGCGATCTTGTTTGGGCGACAATTTGGACCAATTTAGCCAGGAACTCACAGATAGTTAGATGGTATATCAGTCAGGTGAAGTGGGGAAGTGTTGTTTCAAAAGACGACTGTGTAAGAATGACAGCGGAGTATTTCCCAAATCACACGGAAAGAACTAGAAAAAACGCTGTAACAGCCCTTTTTGAACTCTTTAACAAGAGTCCTATAGGAACTCGACTTGGAATAGGAGTTGCCTCATTTAACGGTAGGCAACAAAGAGTTGAAAAAAAGGGGTGGAGTAAGCCTTTGCCAGAGGTGATTTTATACTCTTTGTACCGTTTCGCTGAAGCTAATAGCAGATATGAGTTTACTCTTGACGAACTTTACAACTTGGAAAGCTGTGAAAGCCCGTATGCACTTTTTGGGCTCAGTCAGCCAAAACTAATGAGTATGCTTCGTGGCGTGAGCTTGACTAAACCTGATCTTGTAAGAGTAGAGTTTGTAAGAGATCTGAATAATGTCTATCTGAACAGAGATTTTTCACCGAAAGAAGTTTTGCAGAATGTACGACTGGAATAATTTCAAGAATTGGGCCAGACATGAACATTTCGGCTTAAGACCAGAATGGCTCGAGATGTACAAACAGAGTTTGTCGAATGATAACTACGTATGGACAATAGGCAATAGGCAGGTACAAAGTATTCTTGAGTGGGTTAAGACCATTGGTTTAGTAAAAAAAGACGGGGCTCTATCGACCTTAGGAATTGTGTTCATTAAAGGAGAAATTTCCATTGACAATAAGAACTTCTGGGAGATTGTTTGGGTAAACATTGTCTTCAATCTGCCTACGGCTAGATGGTATGCACATAACGTGGAGGGAAAAAGCAGCTGGAATGATATAAACGCACTAGTCATGACTATGGTGCCACGCTTGAGTGAGAGGACTTTAAAAAATGCACTATATGCGTTGAAAGACAGTTTTATAAGAACGCCAATTGGTTATGATTTGAAACAAGGTATTTTTTCCAAAGTAGATGGGGAAGTCTTTGTAGAAAGAAAAGGAATAATCCCATCTGCTAAAGTTGCTCTTTATGCACTAATAAAGTTGTTTGCTGAGGAGCGACGTGATGAAATAGGCTTGGACGAAGAATTGACTTGGCCTTGGGTAATCTTTAACGCTCCCAAGGACGAGATTCTTCGACTAATTGTTTCTACGCAAGAGGGGGTAGTAAGATTGCAAAACAATAGGGTGAGGTTAGTGGCGAAAGGGGATGTGTTTGACAAATGGTTGGATGGAAGTATGCTGATTACATAGGTGTTGAGCAGGGGTTTGTCGACGTCTATTCAGAAGAGGTTGACAAAGACTCTGAACGCTGGAAGCAATTCATTCCTCACGAGAACATGAAAGAGCTGCTTCAAAAGTTAATGAAGGCTCTCGAAAGAGGAAACAAGGATGATGAAAAACCCATATGGTTAACAGGGGCCTACGGCACTGGAAAAACTTTTGCATCCTTTGTAGTCAAACATTTGCTTGAGGACGATATTTCTGAGGTTGAGAAGTACTTCAGGAATAGCATGAATACAAGAACAATAGGGGACCTCTGGGATAAGTTTAGAGCTATACGGTCGAAGAAACCCATAATGGTTGTTTACAAATCAGGATCTGGGCATGTAGACAATCCAAGACGATTTCTTATGGAGATTCAGAAAGGCGTGACTGATGAGCTCAGACGTAAAGGTTACTACAAGTTCTCAAGTACGATGGTTGACGACATTATAGAGAAATTCGATTCCGGAGTTGTTAGT
>DUSN01000064.1 GCA_012842605.1 Clostridiales bacterium | reverse complement strand
TGTTGTTAATGCCACACCTAACACTGTACCAACAGTAGTAACAAGTATTGATATACCTAATGAGTTGAGAATGGTTTTCCTCTCACCCCACAGAAATTCATAAGCCTTGAACTCCAGGCCTCTTGGAATAAACTGATATCCATATTTGGCCAGTGAAGCCTCGGATGATATGGAAATTATAAAGACAAAGATTACTGGCAAAATGCACATCAGTGAAAGTATGATAAATATTGCATTAAATAAAGCATTTGTGCTGCCTTTTATTCTGTTCAGCTTGTTTGGGTTGCCGCTGTATTTCATTTATCCACCCTCTTCCTATATAATTGCACTGTCTTCATCAATTTTGCTTATAATCCAGTTAGCAAGCAGAATTGTAAGGCAGCAAGCAGCTGACTGTACCAGCGATATTGCAGATGTCATTCCAATAGGAGTGGATGACTTCAAGGCTTTGAATATATACGTGTCAAGGGTGGAAGCAACATTAAACAATGATCCCGGTATCTGCTGAGTTATCTGATAGAACAGTCCAAAGTCCGAGTAGAATATCTTTCCTATGTTTAGTATGAACATCATAATTACAACTTGTTTCAAACCGGGAATTGTAATATGCTTCACCTGCTGCCAAATAGATGCTCCGTCTATAACAGCTGCCTCATACAAGGTACTGTCTATGCCGGTTATGCAGGCCAGGTATACAACCATTCCATATCCGGTGCCTTTCCAAAGGTTCATAAAAATCAAAATAAACGGCCAGTACTTAGGCTCTGAATACCATTGTATCGGATCTTTTCCAAAGTACTTCAGAACCGTATTCAAGAGTCCCTTGTCCATGCTTAGGAAAGCAAATACGAAATAGCTTACCACAACCCATGATAAAAAGTGGGGAAAGAACATCATGGTCTGATATATCTTTGATTTTATCTTGTTGTGCAGCAAGCTTATCATTATGGCAAGGGATGTAGTTAAGAGCGTGCCTAAAACTATAAAGGCTATATTGTATCCAATGGTATTCCTTAAAAGTATTTTCAGGTCATTGCTTTTTAAGAAGAACTCAAAATTGCTGAATCCTGCCCACTCGCTAAGAAATAAGTTCTGGAAAAAGCCCTTGCCGGGGAATATTTTATACTTCTTAAACGCTATAATAATTCCAAACATCGGCAGATAGCAGAATAAGACATACCAGATAAAAGTAGGCATCGCCAGGAGGGACAGTTCGGTATCATCCTTTTTCCATCGCTTTTTCTTTGAACTTAACTTGACAGCATTTGCTGCATTCTTCAAATTAATTGACATTTTATTATCACCTTTTTATGGTATATATACCTTTTTATGTATATATATAAATATATTTTGTTAAAAATATATGAAAACACCTGCATTTCTTAATAGATTATACTAATATTCATTGCCGATAACTATATAAAAAAACTTACTCTTATTCATAAAAAGTAAACATTGAATAAAAAAACTCTGCTTTTAGAAGCGGTACATTTGAAGTGCATGCACGTGCAAAAAACATATCGGACAGCAAACTTAACCAAAGGCAATACAATATAAAAAGACTGCACTAAAGATTTTTTACTTCAGTTCAGTCTTTACGTCAGGCTTAACTTTGCTTCCTTCCTGCTGATATTTCTTGCTAAATTAAATTTAGCTTATTTCAGGTCAATCATCGTTAGAAAGATTGTTTTCACGCAGATCGGTAGGGGCCAATCCATAATATTCCTTAAAGTGGGAGTAGAAATAATTTAAATTTGAATACCCGATAGTTTTGGCAATATATGCAATTTTATATGGAGTTTTCTGAATAAGCTCCTTTGCTTTTATCATTCTGTATGACTTCAGGTAGTCAGTAAATCTCATGCCTGTTTCTTTGAAAAACAGCTTTCCAAGATATACGCTGTTCATCTTAATATCATCAGCAATGGTTTTCAAAGATATATCCTTGCTGTAGTTCTCTTCTACATATGACAGGATAATGTTAATAACCCCGGATAACTCCTTATATTTTTTATTCAGTATGCTATTGTACTCTTCTTCAGTATTTAAAGAAATATCCTCGCCAAAATCTTCAACCAAAATCTTTTTAAGAATATTCTCCAATTTCTCCTGTTGAATAGGCTTTAGCAGATAGTCCCTTACTTCCGGCCGTATTGCTTCTCTTACGAATTCAAACTCATCATAGCCGCTGATCATGATATATATAAAATTCAACCCCATACTGTTGAACTTATCTATCAGATTATACCCGGTCAGTTTGCCAAGACATACATCCAGCAAAACAATATCAGGCTTGAACTCAACTCCTATTTTTATAGCTTCACTGTAGCTCTCGGCTGATTCTATATATTCTACCTTATACTTCTTCCAGTCAATCAGCTTCTTCAAGCCTTCACATATGCTGCTCTCATCATCAACTATTAGAATCTTGTACATACCTGACCTCCTTTATCTCTATATTTACCGTTACACCGGCTATAGGGTTGTTTTCCACCCGCATGTCCACGCCATTGTCACCATAGAATATTTTCAGCCGCCTATAAACATTATTCAGCCCGGATTTTCCTTTGTCATCATTCTTTATGCGCTCATTTATTTTTTCTATTTCATTTTTGTCTATACCCAGGCCATTATCGCATATTTGGATAACAACCCTGTCATCGGAGGATCTGAAGCCTCTTATAACTAAAACATTGGTATCGCTGTTCTTGTCAATGCCGTGAACAAAGAAGTTCTCCACCAATAACTGAATCCAGAGTTTAATGGTTTTGACTTCTGCAATATCATCATCAACGTCTATCGTGTAGAAGAACCTTTTGTCATATATAAAACTCATCAAATCCAGATACCGCTGCGTAAGCTTTAGTTCATCCCTTAGTGTAATTTCGCTGTCGAACTTCAGCAAATCACGGTACAAGCCGCCCAGATGGGAAACAGCATCGGATACTTCCTTGTCATGGTTAAGCAGTGCCCGGGCCCTGATGGTCTCTAAGGTGTTGTATAAGAAGTGAGGATTAAGCCTGCTTTGCAGCAGTTCAAACTGCATCTGCTTCTGCTCCAGCTTAAGCTTATACTCCAGCTTAATATACTTGTCCAGCTTCATGACCATGTCATTCAGTTCCCTGGCAATTAACCCGTATTCGTCCTTCCTGTTGGCCACCTTGGTATACATGAATCTTCCGCTTTTGGCATTATCTATTGTGTTAATAATATTATTAAGGGCAAACGCATTGTCTTTCAGCTTATTTGCAACAAACAGCTCAGAAATTATAAATAATATAAAGGCTAAGGCAAATACAGCAAGGATTGTAAGTTCATTAACATTGATGATGGAACGGTCAACGATGGTGATAATCTCATATGCCTGCCCTGCAACCGGGTAATTGGTATAGTGCAGATTGCTAAAATACCCTGTAGGTATTTCACCTTCCACTTTGTCCTGCTGCAGAAAAATACTGATATTTTCCTCAACAAAACGTGATTTTAAAGGCTGATTTAATGCAATATAAGAGCCGTTGTCGCTTGCTATGATTACATCACCGCTGTCATACCTGTCAATTAATGGGAACAGTTTTGCCGTATCATATATTATATATATGCTGCATATCTTCTCAAACGTATTTGGGTCAAAGGCATCCCGCCTAATCACAAATCCTCCGGAATTCTTCAGGAACTCTTCGGTATTGAAAGAACCATTGGAGCCATTGGAATCATAGGTTTTAAGATGCACAACAGGCGTAGTGGAATATACCATGGTGCGGTTTTTAATATAATTGTGTATGATTATTGTACTAATGTCGCTGTCGCTGTATATAAGGCTTTGGCTGGTTTTTGAAATAGTCGGATAATATTCAAAAGGCTTGTAAGCATCCAGCCTCTTGGCAAGGTATTCATCAATATCCAATTTAAAAAAATTAATAAAGTCGCTATATGACTTATCATTGTTATATATAGCATTCAGCTTGTCATCCAGTATGCTTTGCTTAGTCCTGATGGCTGCTTCAATATATTCACTGACTCGTTTGTTGTTATGCTTTATATATTCAAATTCATTTTTTAATATTTCATTGTAAGCCAGGAAAGACAGGGAAGCCAATATAATGAAAATAACTATGGAAAGATTAACAAACAGCCTCCTGTATACCTTGTTTTTCATAAACCCAAACACAGTCTTTTTCCTCCATTGTAGTTCAATAATCAAATAACAACATGCCAGGTTCCTTTCTTATATAAAAGTATATAAGATTATCCATCCAAATCGATATCTTATAAATTCAGCACATTTAATTGTAACAAATACGGCCGCTTATTTCTATATATTCAAATGACTATTTCCACGGTAAATACAGGAAACCTGCTGATATGCCAAAAAAGAATGGTTTACTCCCGCCTATATCCGCCGGAAATAATGTTATCAATCCATTCCTGATTGTTCATATACCATGCTATTGTCTCCTGGATCCCTCTCTCAAAGGTATATGCTGGCTGCCAGCCCAACTGAGAAGTAATCTTGGTGTTGTCCATCGCATATCTCCGGTCATGGCCCGGCCTGTCCTTAACATGCTTTATCAGGCTCCCTGATTTGCCCAAATATTTAACAATCAGCCTCACCAATTCAATATTAGTCTTTTCATTATTCCCTCCTATATTATATATTTCGCCTGATACACCCTTATGCAATACGGCATCTATGGCAGCACAGTGGTCGTAAACATACAGCCAGTCCCTTATCTGCATGCCGTCTCCATAGACCGGCAAATCTTTTTCCTTTATACAATTTATAATCATCAGTGGAATTAATTTCTCGGGAAATTGATTGGGTCCGTAATTATTGCTGCAGCGCGTGATGTTTACCGGCAGGCCATATGTCTTATGATATGCCCTCACCATTAGGTCAGCTCCGGCTTTTGAAGCGGAATAGGGATTATTGGGCAGCAAAGGCATGTCTTCAGTAAACTTGCCTGTATTGCCCAAAGTTCCGTATACCTCGTCTGTAGAAATCTGTATGAATTTAACGCCTTCCCTGTATTCCCTGCAATGCCTGTCATCAGGCCGTATGCTCCAATGCTTCCTGGCAACCTCCAGCAGCACCTGGGTTCCCAATACATTTGTCCTTACAAAAATGCTTGAATCTAAGATGCTTCTGTCCACGTGAGTTTCGGCTGCAAAGTTGACTACGATATCTATGTCATATTGACCAAATATTTCTTCAACCTTTTTATTATCAGCAATATCGGCTTTGACAAAAGCATAATTTGGGTTTTGCTCAACCTCTTTAAGGTTATCCAAATTGCCTGCATATGTTAGAGCATCCACGTTTACAATTTTATAATCAGGATACCTACCGAGCATGTATTTTATGAAATTGCTGCCGATAAAACCGGCTCCCCCGGTCACCAAAATACTTTTCATATATGCATCAAACCTCTTCAAGATATCTTTTTATGGCATCCTGCCATGAAGGCAGCTTGCAAAAACCATTTTGGACAAGGTTGTCGGTTGACAGCCTGGAATTAAGGGGCCTCTTTGCTTTTCTTCCATACTGTTCTGTAGATATTGGATTTACCTTTACATCTATGCCTTTTAGCCTGAAAATCTCCTGTGCAAATTCATGCCAGCTGCAAAAGCCCTCATTTACCCCGTGATACACGCCGTATTTGCTTGTCTGCAGCATATCGCAGACTAAAACTGCCAGGTCCCTTGTATAGGTAGGTGCACCAATCTGGTCGTTTACAACAAAAATTTCATTTTTAGTCTCAGACAGCTTAAGCATAGTATTTACAAAGTTTTTTCCATTTCTGCCATACAGCCAGGATGTGCGGATGATGAAATACTCATCCAGCAATTGACGGACCGTCTCTTCACCCTGAGACTTTGTATACCCATAAAAGTTCAGAGGATTGGGGTCCGTATGCTCTGCCCGGGGCTGCGTGCCCTTTCCGTCAAATACATAATCAGTGCTGATATACACCATTCTGGCATCCACTGCCTTGCAGGCTTCAGCTATGTTTCTTGTTCCCAGTACATTCACCGCCCAGCACCTGTCCCTTTCTTCCTCTGCACGGTCTACATCAGTATATGCAGCGCAGTGAACCGCCACATCAGGCTTAATACCATGTATATACTCCAATGTCTTCTCCCGGTCCGTTATATCAAAATCTTCCCTGTCAACACCAATGCAATCAATGCCTAATTCAGACAGGCGTTCCATTACATCATATCCCAGCATGCCTTTGGCACCAGTTACCATGACCTTAATACTGAAATTGGCTTCACTGTCCTCCAAAAACGGTGCATTTCGGTCTTTTTCTGACAAAACGGGATTATCAGCAGCCCATTCAATGCCAAGCTGAGGATCATCATACCTGATGCTCCTGTCATGCTCTTTTGAATAATACTCGTCAACCTTGTATTGCACTTCAGCATTGTCCGTTAAAGTAAGAAAAGCATGTCCAAAGCCTTTTGGAATAAATAATTGCTTTTTGTTTTCTGCTGACAGCTCTATGCTGTACCACTTTTTATAAGTATCGGATCCTTTTCTTAAGTCAACTGCAGTATCCAGTATAGCTCCCCTGGTACACCTCACCAGCTTGCTTTGAGCCTTTGGGTTTATTTGAAAATGTATGCCTCTCAATGTGCCTTTATATGATGAATAGGAATGATTATCCTGAACAAAAACGCAGTCTATTCCGTGTTCTGAATATTTATTCCTGTTATAGGATTCAGAAAACCATCCCCTGTGGTCTTCATATACATCCGGTTCTATAACCAGCAGACCTTTCAACGGCGTCTTGACTACCTTCACAGCACTCACCTGCTAATTAAGACATAATCTATACTCGATAATTCTCATGACTGCTCTCTTTAAAAGCCCTAAGTATTCAGACATATTTTATAACCCATCGCTGCTCTCTTAACGTACTACCCGCAAATAAACATACTCAATGCTTGATCATTCCCATAGCGACTTTTTTGAGGTGTTCTCCGTAATTGGAGTTTTTATACTTCTCAGCTGTTTCCATAAGGAATCCTTTGTCTATCCAGCCATTGATGTAAGCTATTTCCTCCGGAGCCGATATTTTTATCCCCTGCCTTTTTTCCACCATGCGGACAAACTCCGCCGCATCAAGAAGGCTGTCCGGAGTACCTGCATCCATCCAGGCATATCCCCTGCCCAGGAGCTGGACATCCAGCGTTCCGTCCTCCAGGTACATCCTGTTCAGGTCAGTAATCTCAAGCTCCCCTCTGGATGAAGGCTTAAGTTTCCTGGCATACTCCGCCACCCTGTTGTCATAAAAATAAAGGCCTGTTACGCAATAATTGGATTTGGGCTTTTCCGGCTTTTCTTCTATGGATATAACCTTCCAGTTTTCATCAAATTCAACTACTCCAAATCTTTGAGGATCATTAACAAGATATGCAAATATGGTTGCCCTGCCGTTTTTGGCATTTTCAGCAGCCCTAAACAGCAGTGACCTTAAGCTGTTGCCATAAAAGATATTGTCACCCAGAATCATTGCACAGCAATCGTTGCCTATGAACTCCTCGCCTATTATGAATGCCTGGGCCAGTCCATCCGGAGAGGGCTGTTCCTTGTACGACAAACTGATGCCGAATTGGCTTCCGTTGCCCAGCAGCTTAGTGAAATTGGGCAGATCATATGGTGTAGATATTATTAAGATATCTCTAATGCCTGCCAGCATAAGCGTGGACAGCGGATAGTAGATCATTGGCTTGTCATAAACCGGCAGCAATTGTTTGCTGGTTGCCAGGGTTAATGGGTAAAGCCGAGACCCCAAACCGCCTGCCAGAATAATTGCCTTCATAACAGACATCCCCTTTTAGAGCTCCCCACAGGACAGCGCTCAGTTGTTGTTTATGTATCTTTTCTGGCATTAACAGCTTGGCAAAGCACCCAGCCAAAAAACAGGCTTAATACTAAGGTATGCAGCAGGGCGCAGGTTGCTGCTTTAAAAGTAATTAATTGTAATTAAGAGGCATACTGCTTCGCTGACAGATTTGTATAGAGAAAGGAGTTGACGCACGAAATCGAGTAGGAGGTAGGTGATAAATTCACCTACCGACCTCTCACACCACCGTACAAACGGTTCACGTATACGGCGGTTCCTTAGTTTACGCAGACTTTACGATAATAATCAGAAAAGAATAGGT
>DUSN01000063.1 GCA_012842605.1 Clostridiales bacterium | reverse complement strand
TAACAGCCTAACATGCCATGTACTCATTGTCAACAGCTTTCGCGGCATAAACGCTTAGGCTATTGTTTGATTAGCTACTGCTTTGATGACCGAGGTATTTTACACACAAATTTGGACTTGACTTGCGAAAAACCATTAGACAAATATGAACAGACAGAGTTTCATTGCATTTATTCATATACTATGTTTGCTGATAATATGGGAGAACGTAGTTAATGTATAACAGAGCAAACTGTTTCTATTGCACTTACATATATATTATGTTATGCTTCTGACAATAAAGCAAAAAAACATGTTATATTAATGTTATATTTACTTTAAACAAAAGGATGATGAATATGCAGTCTGACAAGATGAAGCTGATACTGGATACAGATATAGGGCCAGATTGTGACGATGCAGGAGCACTTGGCCTTCTGCATGAACTGGCCATAGACAACAGAGTTGAAATTTTAGCTGTTACACATTGCACATCAAATCCATATGGTGCAGGGTGCATAGATGCAATAAACAATGCATACGGAAGCCGTGGCATTCCCATTGGTACATACAACAGGCCAGGATTTCTGGATTCAGAAGAATATCAAAAATATAATCGTTTTATTGCGCAAAACTATCCAAACAGATATCCGGATGGAAGGAATGTCCCGGAGGCTGTTTCTATACTAAGAAAGGCATTAGCTTCACAGAATGATGGAAGTATAGTTATATGTGCAATAGGCCCCCTTAACAATATTTCAGATTTACTGAAATCCCTTCCGGACGAGACTTCTGATCTGAGCGGCAGCATGCTGATAAAAAAGAAAGTAAAAAGACTGGTTGTCATGGGCGGAAGCTTCCAAACTGCAGAATGGAACTTCTCAATGTGCAAATCTGCAACGATAAATATTATTAATGAATGGCCGACAGAAATATGGTTCGCCATATTTGAAACAGGACAGAATATCATTACAGGCAGGAATTGGCATAACATGAAACCAGAGCACCCTGTGCGCAAAGCTTACCAGCTGTATGCACCAGCAGGCAGAATGAGCTGGGACCTGACCGCAGTATGGGCTTCTGTCATGGGGCCTGATCCATATTTTAAGCTTTCTGAGACCGGTTACCTAACTGTAACTGAGGAAGGCCGGTCATTATGGCAAGCGGATGAAAGAGGAAATCACCGCTATATTACTGCTATAGTACCGGATGATATGATTGCCGAAGAATTTGACAGAATTATTGGTCAAAGCCGAAAATATATATAGTTAATTGCTAATAGAGAAGAGGTATCGGGGTTTATAAGCAATCATGCATATGTTGAATTTCGATTTGTCCCAGTGGATTTTAGTAATCATCGCAGCATTTATAGCTGGGTTTGCAAAGACCGGAATAGGCGGTGTTACAATGCTTATTATACCTATTCTGGCCAGCGTTTTCGGCGGCAAAGATTCAACTGGCATTCTTCTTCCCATGCTTCTTGTTGGGGATATTTTTGCTATAATATATTATCACAGAAGTGCACAATGGAAGGACGTGGTGAAACCTCTCCCGTCGGCTTTGGCAGGAGTAATCTTAGGAGGACTTGTCGGCAGTTACATAAGCGATACTACATTTATTAGGCTGATAGGGCTAATAGTGTTTAACCAGTCATCCTCTTCTTTTATTAACAGATATGCCGGATAAATAAAAGGAGGAAGCCAAATGGTTGTGTTGTACATTCTTCTTCCCATTGTTATAGCTTTTGCAGCAGTTATCCTTATCAGGGCTGCAATGTTCAAGCCGCCGGAAGAAAAAACCCGAAATCCGGAGCAAATAATCTTTGACTATGACGCTTCCATAACTGCATTGCAGGAGCTGATACGCTGCCGAACCGTATCCTATAGCGATCCAGCCATGGAGGATGATGCCGAGTTTGAAAAGCTAATTGGATTGATTCCAAGGCTTTATCCGGAAGTATACCGAGTATGTACCCTTATCCGTCTTCCGGGCAGAGCTCTTTTGCTTAAATGGGAAGGCACAGATCACAGCCAGCCTTCTGTCCTTATGTCCCATTACGATGTAGTGCCTGCTAATGAAGAAAGCTGGACCAAACCGCCATTTGACGCTCTTATCGATGAAAACGGCATTATGTGGGGACGGGGCTGTGTTGATACCAAACTCACTTTCAATGGCATTATGTTTGCTGCAAACCACCTCATTGCCCAGGGCTTTAAGCCAAAACACGACTTGTATTTTGCCTTCTCCGGAAGTGAGGAAGTATATGGATCCGGAGCTCCTAATATAGTAGACTGGTTTGAACAGCAGGGTATCTCCCCGGCTTTTGTGTTGGATGAAGGCGGTGCCGTGGTTGAAAATGTGTTCCCTGGAGTAAACCAGCCTTGCGCTCTTATCGGTGTAGCGGAAAAAGGCCTGATGAATTTGGAGTTTCGTGTCTCCTCATCCGGCGGGCATGCTGCTTCGCCCAAACCTCATACCCCTATTGGCATACTTTCGAGAGCTTGCTGCAGGATAGAGAATCATCCATTTAAGATGCATATCTCCAGTCCTGTAGCTGAAATGTTTAATACTTTAGGGCGACACTCCACTTTCATCTACCGCATGATTTTTGCTAATCTATGGTGCTTTGGCGGTATTCTTGATATATTGAGCAAAAAGTCAGGCGGTGAAATGAATGCAATGCTGCGCACAACTGCAGCCTTTACACAAGCTGAGGGAAGCCCAGCCCCTAATGTAATTCCACCTTCAGCTTCTTTCGTGGCCAACCTGAGACTTAACCCTAACGACAGTATAGACAGCGCCATGGAATATATAAAAAGGATTGTTGCTGATGAGAATGTACAGATAACCGTAGGTAAGGGTGCGTTTAACCCAAGCGTTGTTTCTAAAACCCACTGTCCTGCCTGGGATATGCTTGCTGAAACCGTTGAAGAAACCTGGCCGGGTTGCATTGTCAGCCCATATCTGATGGTACAGTGCTCTGACAGCCGCCATTATGGCCGTATATCCAATCATGTATATCGCTTTTCTGCCGCTGACTTTACAGCTGATGAGATCAGCAGCATTCATGGCAATGACGAGCATATTCGGGTAAATGTGGTTAAGCGCACTGTGGAATTCTATATACGCCTTATGCTTAAGTGCTGAATGGGGTATTGCTTAATTTAGAACTTTCTATAAAAACGGATACTTCGGATATATCAGTGTGCCAAATGGTGTTTCCTGTTCCTGGATTGCATTTGACTTACTCAGCGATTCAATTTCATCAGCCATAACCTCTCTGCCCAGTTGACTGGAAAGAAAAACACCTTCCGATATCAGCATCGTTTGCAATGCAATATGGGGAGTATCAATCTGCTCGCACAACCCTCTTAGCACAGCAATCCAATGGGCCTGAGAGTCTTCATAAAATTCGCGAGTAGGATCAACATTAAATTGCCGGTAGTCTTCAGCGGAAACATCATGTATTGTTTCAGCGGGATAGCCTTCAATTTCTGAGAAATACTTCAATCGATGCCTTAACTGGCCATATTCACGTACTGGCTCAACAAACTGTATCCCACCTTTACTGCCATGAATTGAAGAAAGAGGGAATGTGTCTGCATGGATTGCCCAGGATTCAATGATGTTCATCGTCAGCCCGCCGCTGAACTTAACTAGACCTAAGCCCAATTCCTCTACGTCAAAACCGCTTTCCTCTCTTCTGCCTGGGTGCATATCCAGTTCCTGATAGATTGAACCTGAGACTCGTTCAACCTTAGGCGTATTGAGCAGATACAACAATTGTGATATATGGTAAACACCCATATCATAAAGTGCTCCATGGCCTGCCCAGTACTGAGAATCGAATTCTTTTTCAGCATAACCATCAACAAAGGGGCGGCCACGCCGGCGATAGCCATAGGAGCGTGCATGATAAATCCTGCCTAAATATCCGCCATCAATTAGTTTCTTTGCGGCAATAACAGGACCACCGTATATCTGAGCTAACTGTATATGTAATTTTACACCGTATAATTAATATAAAGTTTATATATGAATCATCGAAAGCAGTATAAAAATCACAATATTATGCAAGATAAACTCATTGCAGCTAATCATCGAATTAGAAACATAATTATATATACTTAGATTGCAGGGAGGCCATTATGGACTTTACTAATAAAATTTCAATAGCATCATACTCATTTCATAAAACCTTGGAAGAGAAGATGATTGACATCTATGGTTATTTGGAAAGCCTGCGTTACAGATATCATCTTAATGCTGCCGACATATGGAATGGCTATATCAAGGACATGGATATAGAAGATTTTAAAAAGATCCGAAGAGCCATGGACGAGAGAGGACTATTCTTGGCCAACCTTTGCTGCGACTGGTGCCACCCCTGGGAGGACGACAAGGATTTATTGGCTCAAAATAATGCATTTGCTGAGAAGATGCTGGTTTGTGCTGAAATCTTAGGTGCACGTACAGTACGCATCGATCTTGGTGTACGAACTCGTGAGATCACGGATGAGCAGTTTGATTATGTTGCCGGACGTTTCCAGATGTATGCAAAAAGAGCGGGAGACTGTGGTTTCAAGATCGGACCTGAGAACCATTGGGGCGCTTCCCGCCGGTTAAGTGTACTCAAAAAACTGTTTGATGCGGTAAATTCCCCTCATTTTGGAATTCTGCTGCACGCCGGCAACTGGGATCTTGACGGAGGCGAAACTGCAGATGAGAATGACAGAATTGCTGCATCAATGGCATTTCATACGCATATTTCATATCAACTTTCCATGCGTGCCGAAGAAGTTCTTCCTAACATTTATGAAGGCGGTTACAGAGGGGTTTGGGGCGTGGAGCATCATCTTGAAATCAATGAGTATCAGGGTGTAGCTGCACAACTAGGACGTATTATGTATGCATTGAGTAAAATGTGAGTTATATGATATATGATAATACTTTAAAGCCAAATGCCTGTTTAGCATTTGGCTTTTTGAATGTATAACTCTACAACCCATTGAAAAAACAGCCTCTACTAGTTTTACCTACATAGGATTTTTCTCATACAAGACTCCTGTTTCTTTTTCCTTAGTTTATTGATAATACAACGGTGCCGAATGCCAAATGTTATAGACAATCAATTACTGCCTGTATCAACCACTTCAAATTTTATACCGTGCAATTTTGCACTAAGATCTTTATGCTTTTCCAGTAGGTTTATATGGCTCCATAGCTGAGTAGTATTACTCAATAAGTCTTCATTATGAAAACTATAATACCAGAAATATTTACTTATAAAATCGTAATCAGGCTTAGTATTTTCATAAAAGTAAAAAGCAAGAGTCATATAGAAATATCTAAAAGGAATTAGCTGAGGTCCCTTTATTCTCAAGTGATTTTCAAAAAAATCAAAAGTCTTTAGTATGCTTATTTTAGCTTTTTCCCATATTGCTTCTATATGTTCTGACCGTATATTATTCAAGTACCTATTAGTAATGTTTAGAACACCAGAATTTGGTATCTTTTTGTTAATCAGCACTGACAATATCTGCAAATATGTTAAGTCATCAATCAGCATATAGTTGCTATTATTTATTGCTCTGAAATCATCAATTAACTCTCTAAGATAGAACCCTTTAACCTTATCACTGGATGGTCTGAAAGTCTTGGCCACTACAATATCAAAAATGTCTAAGGGCTTGCCGGATTGATTAATTCTTTCGAATATCTGGCATACTTCAGACACCTGTATTCCCTTCAGCTCAATCAAAGAAATCCTGTAACTGTCCATAACTTCTTTTTTTCTCTACTTATGTAATCATTGGATAATTAAAAATATAATGGAAGTATATTATAACGAACCGTCCTCTTTGATCATGGAGAATCTTAGACTGAAATAGGTTTCATCAGCATTTTCTTCCGGTACAAGAAAATCAAATTGTGCAGGAACTACATAACCGGAATGTTCAACATCGCAGGTAAAAGTAATACCAGCCTCATTAAACTGAAAATCCTTGAAATCATTATTATCAATTTGTTTTACTATTTTGCCGGGAATGCCGGAATATAAACTGATTTCTTTCTGCGCACCTGCAAAAGCCAGTGCAGCCGTAATCATCTGTGATTTAAATGAGTGGACCAATTCTTTGTTATTCCTGATTTCTACTGAAAAAGATACACCAGTTATTTTTCCATTTTCTATTGTAAAATTATACTCAGGTATTACATCATATCCGATACCAATATAATATGTACCGTCAAATTCCTTCTCTGCCCATTTCCCATGCTTATCCAAATATTTATTTCCAAAATCTATGTCAAAGTATTCAGCATAATAATTGTGATTCTCAGCGAATTCTGCTATAGTCAGGTCTCCTCTGTTGGGAGGAAGATGCTGTGCATGTATTAGCGTTAATAAGACAACTAATAAGATTGCATTCGCACCTATAAACAGAAAACATCGGTACCATTTTTTGTCCTTGATGGTATATGACAGCTGATCATCCCATGGCAGTGTTTCATTTTCAATGCACATCTTGTAGCTCTTCCAGAGACGGAAAAGGTTGTAAAATGGAATATTGTATCCCATCCCAGAGGATATAACCCGCCATGTTCGCGTTATACCTTCGCCATACGACAGACGTCTGCCATCAATGCTTGTTATTCTAAGCCCAAAGATTGCTTTCCCAGGAGTAGTGCTGAATAATTTAAGCCAAAGCGGCTCTGCTGCCAACATTATAGCAATTGCAGCAAAGGAGTTAAGCAAGCTTTGAAAAACGTTTCTGTTGCTTAAATTAACATGAAAAGCAAATGCTAAAAATGATAGCCAAAGTATTTCATAAATGAAGATATCAAACATTCTGGCTAAATATCTGCGCCATGGGTAAAATACCTGTTTCTGCATTCGCCCGTTCAACCTCCCCTGCTATCTTATAACATCTCTACATAGAAGAATACCTGTCATCTGCGTCTTCACAGGTAAGTTTTATCTGATACTCACCCGGATTAAGTGCAGATTCCAGTTGATCGCATATCCTGTTACCCTGGGAATTAATAAAACCTATAAAATTTGAGGATTTCCCGATAAAATCAACACTACAAGTTCCCTGCTTTGAAGATGTGTATACCGACAAACCAATGTTTTTAGTTGTGTCCAGGGAAAGTGTATAAACAACCTCGTCTTTATAGCTTTTACCAGCAAGATTTTCTGAGAATATTTCTACATATCCGTCAGGTGGGTTGTCCAGCTCACCATTGTGTATTTTATACAGTCTTTCAAATTCATTTGGTTCTTTATCTGTTTCCTGATGCCCGATAACAAGAGTCCCATTAGTTTTCTCGCTTGTAAGGTATACAGAGTACTTGCCTTTAACCATTATCAGGGTGGTTGATACAGATGCGTTTCCAGTGATTTTCCCAATAGTGCAATTAACCTCTTTACTATTGAACCCTAATATTTCTGACTCGCTTGTTATTTTTAACTTTTTTCGCTTGTATTGTCTGACTGAATAAAGAACTCCACAGTAGAGGGAGCGTTCAACTCCTTAGTGAAAAGCAGGACATCAGTTCCATATTGATCACCCAAGTCAACAGTCACTTCCTCAAATCTTGATGGAACATTAAATTCATTCATAGCTTTGGACAGGCCATCAATTATTATCAAGCAGATACCAATTGCAAGGCTTAATATTAAAATAGAATAAACCGTCTATTTCATTGTAATACCCCTTACTCTACTAGAAGCTAAATATTATAACTTAGCAAATTTGCAAGAAATAATATTATTGCGCAAACTGCCTTACAAGACTATTATAGCATTATTTGGCTGAGGAATCAAAAATTAACAAAAAAAGCTGAGCAAAATACTCTTCCTCAGCTTTTGAATCGTTTTGGTCAGCCAAATACCTTCCGCATTCTATCACAGTAATATTGAATATTTTCCCACTTGGCATCCGGCGGAATCCTGTGATCAGGACAGGGAATATAGCCGCCCAATTCAACAAGGGGTTTAAGGCGTTCTATTTCTGCATCCACGGCTGCATAGTCTTTTGCAAATACTTTCTTGTCCATTCCCCCTACTCCTCTGAGTTCTTTGCCGTATTCTTCACGCCATGGCTTTATATTGCCGTCCCAGGTGCCTACCTCTATGGGGAACATGGTATTGACTCCGTTATTCAGCCAAATAGGAACAAGAGCATCAATTTTGCCGTCACAGTCCAATGAAATAATATTAATTCCATAGATTCTTACCAGATCAGTAATGCGCCTGTAATGAGGTCCCACCTTTTCTTCAAATACCCTTGGAATAACCAGCGGCCCGCTTTTGAAGCAGATGTCCTCCCAGAAATGTGCAAAATCAAACTTAGCACCTGAAGATAATATGTACTCTGCACAGCGGTAACAGAGTTCTCCTACTGTATCAATAATTTCAGTGTACAATTCTTCATCATCAGCATAGAGATAGCTTGCACCTACCACCGTCAGCCAGTTCCTTATGTTCCCAAACAAGCTCCCGCAATGAAGGCCTATTGGGATATCACGATTGGAGTCATCTTTTAACTTTTCCAGTGCTTTTTTATTAATCCTGTCTTCCGAAAACTGGAGCTTTGGCAGGTAGTGTTCTTCCCATTCCTTGCGGCTTTTTAGTAAATAATCAACTTCTGAAGGAATAGATGCTATACCTTTTTTTTGAAGAACAATTACTCCGTCAGAATTCAATACTTTAATAAAACCATCAGGCAGTTCCTCCAGTATTTTTGTTTCAAATGACGGAAACAGGTTGGTATTTGCACCGAATGTGGTATACCAGTTAAAATCAAAGCCAAGCTTTTCTGCTATTCGTTTTTCTGCTTCGCTTCCATCCCATACATTTTCGATTTCTTCCTGTTTTAAATGCCCTTCATTACACCATTTCTCCAGTGTTTCCTCCCAAAAACCAAAATGCACAATTGGCAGCCTGTCGTAATTCCGGTAATTCAAAATCGCCATTGCCCTTTCCCTGTTATTCATAAATTCACATCACCTCTCCATTATTTCCGCATGTCTATATGCATCGTACATATTATTTATACATGAGCAAGCATTTAATATACGTTAGTTCAAAAGTTATGCAGCATTGCCTATTATATCTACATTATTAATATAAAATGCTTTTATATCTTTGCAATTAAACATACTTCTAATTATAATTATAAATAGCATTAGCAAACAAAACATCTTAATAATTTGCATTAAAATATGTAAATATTGCTTTTATGCGGGGTATTCTATGAAGTTAAATTATATTCTTGATATAAGCCAAAATTCATTCTGGAAAGTCAACACTCCCAATATTGTCGCTAAGCGATTGCCATTCTTTATAAATGAATATGGATATTTTATAGCCAATTCCAATTATTTTACTGAGAGAGAAGGATTAGCCAATTATCTTCTTATGTATACTATCGAAGGAAGCGGCTATTTAAAATATCTGGATGAAGAGTATACACTAAATCCTGGGCAGGCAGTTGTAATATATTGTGCTAATTACCAGTATTACAGGACACTTGGCGAAACATCCTGGAGTTTTAAATGGGTACATTTTGATGGCACTGCGGCATCTGAATATTATGAATTATTAAACGGAGATTCTCTGAGTGTTGTGAATATTAGCCATATGCTGCATTTTGAAGAAATGCTGGACAAACTATACAGCCATGTGCAAATCAACGATCTTCCGTCTGATGTAAGGATATCTAACATTCTTACCAGCATATTATCCGAGTTGATTATAGACAAATTTAGTCCGGCAAATAACGAGAAATTTCAGAAATACCGGATTGAGATTAATAAAGCAGTGAGCTATATCGGTGAAAACTATATGAAAAAAATTACTTTAAACGACATGATGGAATCAGTTTATATTTCAAAATATCATTTTTCAAGAATATTCAAGTGTTACATGGGAGTAAGTCCATATGAATATTTGATTCATTTCAGGGTTAACAAAGCGAAAGAATTGCTGAAAGGAACACAGCTTACTGTATCCGAAATTGCTGCATCCGTGGGATTTGATGACGTTAATAATTTTATAAGGAAATTCAAGGAAATAGTTGGTAGTACTCCTTATAATTACAAGAAATATAACATACGTTGACCATTACAATTGATATCCCCGAAGAACTTCTGCCGAATAATGGCGAAGAAAGAAAGTTCTCTATTATACGCGTTCACAACCGTATCGTGGGAAAAGGAAAGGAGACTCCAGGTGTACGGCATACCAAATCCGCGATATTAAGAGGGAGAATCCCACTGAGGAAGAACTGCAGGCCTGGCATAAAAAAAGCGGCCTTCCGCTTAAATGCTTCTTTAATACCAGTGGTCAGCAGTACAAGGAGCTAAATCTCTCGAAAAAACTGCCGTCCATGTCCGAGGATGAGCAGTTTGCACTGCTCGCTTCCAGCGGAATGCTGGTCAGACGCCCCATTCTGACAGGAGAAGACTTTGTGCTGGTGGGATTTTAAGAAACTGAATGGAAGGCCAGGCTGTAGTTTGAATACAATAATATAAATTTCGCCTGTAATAATATCACTGTAGGTCTTACTGTCGGTGAATCCGCCTTTTAACTGATATGTGTCTTGTTTTCACTTCTCTTTTTTATGCCTTTGTTATTAAGAAAGTAGACAAGTATAATTCCTACCAGTATTAACAGCAGAGCTATTGTTGAATACATCCATATGTTAACCTCACCTGCTGCTCCTTCCTCTTGTGGATTTTTTACAACGGGTCCTTCATGATATGGTTCCTCAGGAGTTTCATCACCTGTTTCATCATTCGGATCAGTTCCACCCGGCTCATCAGAAGGAATTAAATCTTCAGGTTTCCTGGTTTTTTCAGGTTCCTCAGTAACTGCGGGTTCTCTGGTTTCTCCCGGTAATTCCGTTTCTCCGGGTGTTTTAGCCGGTTCCTGTGTTGGCTTTGCAGTCATGGCCGGAGTTGGGGTTGGTTTTGCTGTTGGTTCAGGTTTCATAGTCGGCTTTACAGTCGGCGTCGGTTTTGGGGTTGGCTCAACGGTCGGGACAGGAGTCGGTTCAATGGTTGGGGCCGGGGTCTGAGCATCTGTAATATTGAGCGTAGTCACATATTCCGTGTTGTAATGTATTTCTTTTATTTCACTGTTTACTGCTTTAATATTGGAAATCCTGATCTCTGCAGATCCTTTTTTAAGAGCTCTGAAAGTGATTTCCATGACAGGAATCTCGTCAACTCTGTCCTTTGAGGGTTCTTTGTTGATAAAAGGATATATCAGGGTTCCGTTTTCGAA
Source organism: Clostridiales bacterium (assembly GCA_012842605.1). GTDB lineage: Bacteria > Bacillota > Clostridia > Caldicoprobacterales > DTU083 > DUSN01. The sequence continues at coordinate 9,843 of DUSN01000063.1, read as the reverse complement.
ATCTACAACCTGCCCCCCGAACACACTCATATTTTTATCTATATTGATGCCGTTATTCACGATCTGAATTGTTTTAGCATCATATTTCAGCATAAGTTGCAAACCAAAAAGGTCGACAGCATTCAAAACCTTGACATAAACCTTGAATGTTTCATTGATACTCACATAGTCAGCATTATTCTGCACCATAGCTATAATCTCCGTATCACCTTTTGCGTGTGCGGTTTTCATGCCTATGTAAGACAGAAAAACTATGGAAGCAATAATCAGCATAATTATTGTCTTTTTCATAGCTACTCTCCTTTAAATATCTGCTGCCGGAACAAACCGGCAGCAGATTATATCATCGACTAAGGTTAATACGCCAATCAGTACTTTTCTGCTACTGCATAAAAAGCCTTTTTGCAACATATGCGATATCGGTAATGTCAATTACGCCGTCATGATTCATATCGAGCGCTTCATCATACAATCCCATGTCCCCAATGATGTCGAACGCTTTAGCAACCAATGTCAGGTCGGAAAGACTTAATTTCCCGTCCCCGTTAACATCTGAATTGGCTATTGCCATCCTTATTTCATAGTCGCACTCGGTTACATATTCATTAAGGGTAGAATCAACTGCTTCCGAACCACTCAGAAGAACAGTCAATGCCTGTCCCGCCGTATCTCTGGCGGCAAAGACTATCCTGGCCATATCAATGTCTCCCGTCAGGCCATCCGCATTCTGCAGCAATGTCCCAAGGAAACCTATGGAACCGGAGTCCTTGTTGTCATCATGCAGCAGAACGAATCCCAGTCTATCAAAGACCTCATTGAATATGAGTTCCTTGAATTCAAGCATCTCATGGTCAAACTCAATATCCATCCTGAAGCTGTAAAGATCCACTATATTCCTCACACTTACGGTAACAACAACCTCTTCTCCGACTTCTGTAATGTATGGCTCATAAGTCAGTACAAATTCCGGGCTGACAAGTGCACTCTTTGTTTGTGAGTAAAGCCAGTTAATAACGTCCTGATTCTCATAAGTCGGCACCCAGGAGAAGTGGGCATTGGGGAGTACTGTGCCTGCCGGATACTCTGTATACAAGACATTGCTGCCAATAGCCCTGAGAGCATTTACCATTTCTCTCGATCTTTCAACAGGAACCGTTCCATCATCTTCAGCATGGAATACCCAAATGGGCATGTCTTTTATAGATTCTACATTGCCGGGGGTACCTCTCCCGCATATCGGAATTGCTGCTGCAAATAAATCAGGATTGTTCTGAATTAAGGACCATGTACCGTTGCCACCCATCGACAGCCCGGTAATATAAATCCTGTCAATATCAATTGGATGTGTTGATGCTACTTCATCGATAAGTTTCAAAAGTGAATCATATACTCTGGCTGTAGTCCAGTTGTTTCCTGCTGGTGCCTGTGGAGCTAAGACAAAAGCCGGATTTGCCGCCTGATTTTCAGGTAAGGCCCACACCACGGCTCCTTTGTTGGCCAGGATCTGAACTTCATTATCGCTTCCACGTTCTCCGGAACCGTGAAGGAAGATTACCAACGGATATTTTTCTTCTGGCACTGTTGTCGGGCTAAAGAAACGATAATTCAATGTAAAGTCATACTCTTCATTATAATATGAAAGTCTCTGGAAATTCTCAGCAACAAGATTAATCTCGCCTGTTGAGTTCATGGCAACATCAGAAGCTTTAATAACTTCACCGCTTGCAGTATTTATATCTTTCTCCTGGTAGACCTGATAATCAGGTTTTGGCCTGACATTCAACCATGTATCAAAACTGTACTCAAGTGTACCTGCATTATCATCATTTTCATCCAATTCAATAATTACATACTTTCCGTTCACAGGTTCATCTGTCATGGACAGAGAAGTATTGGTGTACACTCGGGTTACTGTTCTCGGATCCTTGCTCTCATACAACATGGTTCCAATAACTGAGTAGCAGGAGGTGTCAAGGCTATCATTATCAATAACTTCATCATATTCCAATACTGCTGCCATTACCTTTTCTCCATAAGGAGTAACTTCAGTTATAAGCGTAACGCTTTCTACCCTTTCTTCTGCAGGATCAAAACCAGGCTCAGATTCAACCTTGAAATCCAGTAATGTGAGAGAATACCCGGGCACTGTCCTGGTATAAACCTCACCTTCCGCAACATCCTTAGCGGGACCTGGCAATAATTCTCTTGCTACGTCCGGCATTAATTGTCCGTTATAATATACATCTTTATCGGTTAAGCTTCCGTTCTTCGGCTTCATTTCATAAATATCAACGGAAGACCCGTCCATATCAAACCCTTCTATTGAAATATTCACATTCGTTGGAGTTGCCTCTTTATTTATAATAACAACCTGAACCGAACCATCATCCTTTTTAGAAGCATAGGAGGACAGCGAGAGCCTCTCTGTATCTTTATCAAGTCCTGTCACATTAAGCACTTTATTTCCGGAGACAGTCCATATCGGTAATATAAAATATGTGGGAGTTGGAGTTTCTGGCGGCCTGTCTTCACCGACACCATAAAGCAACCCCCAGTTTCTGGATGCCGAATGAATGCATCCGAAAATAGCTACAGACTGCACACCGGAATTCCTGTACGCCCCAAGCAAATCTGCCATTCCTAAAGCACCTATCATATTTGCATTGGTACCACTGCCGCCCCAGGTGCCGATGGCAACGCTGGTCTCAGTAATAAATAACGGGAGATCTCTTGTGTCGTTTTCATCCAAAACTCCCTGAATGAAGTCCATAGCTCTATACCATCCATCCTGGGCACTGCTTTTGATAAAATCCCATGTGGCATCGCCTTCCGGATAATAATGTAGAGATACTGCGTCTACCTTACCGTTTCCGTATACATTACCGAAAGCCTTCAGGAAGTAGTCCAGAATGCCGACTCCCCACCAGTACCAGGTATTGGTTGAAGCAGGTCCCATGACAATGGCATCAGGATCAACGCTTTTTATAGCATCGTAGTGTTCCTCATAAATATCCAGATACCATGCGAATTCATTCAGTCTGTTAGGATCCCACAGTTCAATATCCAGCTCATTGCCAATTTCCCAGAACGGAACATTTACATCATTGTCGATGCAGTATTGAACCCAATCTGCGAGATGCTCACCGGAGGGATCATTTCTGTCACCCTTGTCATTTACCGTATTTGTAGTGGGATTTGTCTGCAACATTATTGAAGCACCTACTCCATTGGCATAATCCCTTAAGGCCAGGGTATCGGTGGTAGTCCAATCTGTCTCCTGTGCCCAATCATACCAGTTGCCCGGTTCACCTCCCGGAAAACGAAGATAATCTATACCGGTCTGCTTAATGGCGTGCATACTCTCAGGACTTCCCTGGATGTCATCCCAAAATGCAACATAATTTATTCCCCAGAAGGGATACCGGATATTATTGATTACATTATCGTACTCTACAGTAATGCTCAATCCGTCTCCCTGAACTTTTGCTGCAAGAAATGCTGCAACAGCATTATCCAGATCAGCTATTGCCTGGTTTATAACAGCTTGAGTAACAGATTCATCCTGCAAAACTGATATTGCCTGCGTAATAGCTGCCATCAATATGGCTTTTGAACCTACAGCATATTGACCGGGCTCGGTACCCTCAACAGCCGAATCATGGAGCGCAGTGGCATCTTCAATTTTCTGCTGAAGACCGGTTTTATCAATATCGTAACCAACGGAAATACTGTCCATCCATATTTCTATTGGCTCATCACACCACAGCTGGACTCCCATTCTGCTGAGGGGTGTATTGTAATCATCAGGTACTTTAAGCTTTATTTCAATCCACTCGCCTCTTGTAGGCCATGCCACCCAATTGGACTGCCAGTTCCCCCAGTTTCTATCCATGCAGTACGGATGAATTACAACTTCTGCATTGGGATCACTGTCTGCTGGAACATAAAAATGATACGTTATTGTCATCCCAGGCTGTATTAAACTTCCCAGGTCGTCCCGGCCTACAGTATAGAAAACTTTACCTTCCATTATAAACTTGGCAGAATACTCACCAAGATAACATCTTGTATTGTCTCTTTCAATCACACCATTATTATCAATCCAGAAATCATGAAGGCTCGATTCAAAATTAAAGAGAGATTCATCCGGCTCTGCAGGGTTACCAGGAGAGCCGGGGTCTCCGGGGTCATCATCAAATCCGATGGTAATGCTGTCCATCCATATTTCAATGGGGATATTAGTCCATATCTGAACTCCCAGTCTCTCCAATGAATTAAACCCCGAAGGGATCTCAAGCTTCAGCTCAATCCACTCATCTTTCGGAGGCTCCCATACCCAATCAGAGTGCCAGTTATAACTATAGTTCATTATATAAGGAACGAGCAATGTTTCACCACCGGATGGAATATAAAAACGATAGGTGATCGTCATCCCGACCGAGCCCGGAGGTGACTGTACACCTAATGTATAATAATCTTCTCCTTCCAGAGTGATTTTCATTGAATAGTCTCCTGCAAAACTTCTGGTATTGTCTCTGCTTATAGAAATACCTCCGGTACCATGCTCACCGTTATCATGCCAGAAACCGTGCAAATCGGTTTCGAAATTATAAAGCGAATCATCAGTTGTCTGTGCAAAGGCATAGCCTGCAGGTACAAATAATGTAATCAGCAAAGACCAGATTAAAATCATTGAGAGAAATTGTCTTGTTTTTCTCTTTGTCATTTTTTATCCCCTTTCTTCCTTAGTGATGGTTGAGTCATATTTAAAAGCTCTTGTCCAATAAAAACAGATGCAATCACCTCCCCTAAAATGTTAACTGGGGGCTGTAGATTAATTAGCCAAAGCAGAAAAAACCACCAAATTCACTTATTATGTGTGGAGAGAACAGCTGTGCCGGGAATCCTGCATTGACTAATTCGAATAAATTGTGCAGTAAAATCAGCATGATATGATAATGGGAAGTATGGTATGAACACCCAGATTATAGCATTAACAGAATATTTTGAAATTAAAGAAAAAAACAAAAAGTATAATTATACATAGCAGTTGAGATTGTCATATACATTTGCCATATGAAATTTGAAATTATATACAGATTTGTGTTTTTTTGATATCTTTAGCCAACGATTTGTACAAGAATTTAAATTGAAATATTTGATCCTGACTGATTTATTTAAAAATTCATTAAAATTATTATGATTGCATTACTGTAACTGTATTTAAGGCATCTGTCTGAATAATTGGTTGATCTCATGATATGTAAATGCAGGTATTTCAAATATGACCTTTGTGCCTGCTCCCGGTTGGCAGATAGACATTAATTACAGTCTGAAGACTGTCTGCATTTTCGTATACCGCCCTTGACAGGGTTAGCACCTTCTCATAACTTGTTGTCCGCTTTATTGCTTCTGTAACCTTCAGCAGTATAAGCCTACCTCCTGTCACGATATTCAAGAGGGGTCATTTTGCAGTGTTCCTTGAAAACCGTGATGAAATAGGAATTGCTCTTATAACCTACCTTTTCAGCAATCTCATATACTTTCAGAAGGGAGTTTTTAAGCAGATATCTGGCTTTCTCAATCCGGATTCTGGTGAGATACTCTATTAGAGTAACTCCGGTCTCCCTTTTGAATATATAATTGGCGTAGCATGGGCTTAAATATGCTTTTTCTGCAATATCAGACACAGTAAGATCCTTGCTGTAGTTCTCGTGCATGTACTTTTTGAGTACTTCGATCACTTTCTTATTCCTTCGTCTGTCCTTGGAGTTCAGATAAGAGCTTATTGAATATATTAAGTTTTTTATCCGGTCTTTGGCATCATCGATTGACTCCAGCGTGTAAAATTTATCAAAGGCAGCGAATATGTCATCAGTAATACTGTCAGGTTTTTCGTTAAGCTCAATAAGATTAATCTGCAGACAATATAATATGCTGATGCAAACGTATTGTATATAATGATTATTATCGGTAAATGACTCATTTGCGAAAAGCCCTTCTGCAAATTTTTCAATTTCCTCTGTGTCTCCTGTCTTCATCAGGTATTTCAAATCATTCTGCAAAGAGATAGTACTAAGCGCAGCAGGACTGTTACTTCCTCTATAGATTTCAGAGTAATTGAATATCTGATTTTTTCCCAGATACAGTTTGAATTTAAGTGCATCGCATGCTTCCTGATAGCATCTGTGGACTTCAGTGATGCGGTTGTAAGCCTTACTTACGCCCATGGCAAAAGACAGGCTGAACTTGGCGGTAAGTTCTTCCTTCAGTGTTTCAGAGAAATTACTTATACTGAATTCTTCATGCCCATGTATATTGATCAATATGGCATACCTTGACTTCTCTATGCAGATCACAAAAAAGCCGGCTTTATCAGACTGCTTTTCACAGAATTTGCAGATATATTCCTTAATTTTAAGAGAATACAGCTGCTTTTTTTCTTCTGTTTCATTTTCATAGTCATCATATTCCACAGCCAGTACAGCATAATGTCCATTTCTGAGCCCGATTCCAAGAAACTCAATCTTATTCCATATGGCATTTTCATCCCTTATGAATCCAAACAGAATATCACGTATTAACTGTTCCCTGAGTACAGGAAAATTCTCCCGAAGACGCCTAATCAGTGCCTCCTCTTCTTCTTTCTTCTTCACTTCCTTCAGATGCAGCCCTGTGACCTTGCTTATTGTATCCATAAGTTCGCTTGCGATTATGGGCTTTAATACATAACCCATTGCATTCATGTTAATTGCTGATTTTGCAAAATTGAAATTATCAAAACAGCTGATAAAAATGACTTTTACATCAGGCAGGAATTCTCTTATGCTTTCTACCATCTTAAACCCGTCTGCATGGGGCATTACAATATCAGTAATAATGATATCAGGCTTCAGAGCTCTGGCTTTTTCAATACCATCCAATCCGTTTTCTGCTGTAGCTACTACTGATATGCCAATGCTCTCCCAGTCAATTATACTTGCAATACCTTCACGCTCAGACGGCTTATCATCAACGATAAGCAGCTTCAGTAAAATTCTCTGCATGGTATAAACTCCTTTTTGAAAACGGAATATGATATGCAGAATACACAAATTAGAGATTGATTCATCTAAAGAATAACACAAATCTGAAATGCCTTCAACACTAAGCAATGCGTCACTGACTGATCATTGTAAAATTAAACTTTTCATCTCATACCTTTCCATATCCTAAATTCTGTGCATTATCCATTTATTCTTTTACATTTCTATGAAAAGCAAAACATTTTCATATCTCAAACGTTCATTTAAGATGTTTTGCTGTACTTGCAATGTATTCTTAGAAAAGTCGATGTTTTCTCTAATGAAACCCTTATTCTTATTCTATATACTGAACTTAGCACTTCATCCATGATGATTAGGAGCGGTTGTATGAGTATCAGGCCAATTCGAAGCAATGTCCCAAGAAAGAAGAAAAATCTGTTAAGAAAGATTATAACGCAGACGGTCGCGTAATACGAAACACCATTGTAAGCTTTTTGACACTTTGAATATAAAAATATTTATATGTAAGGAGGATACAAGATGGAAAAAACTCTGTTAAAACTTTTGTGTATCTGTCTCATCACAGTATTAATCTCATCCACTCTTATGGCATGCAGCAGAGACACAGGAGTAACACCCACAGATACTCCAGCTACTGAAGCCCCTCATACACCGGAAGAACCCAGTGATGAGGAACCGGCGGATATCCTGGAGCCCATCAAATTCACTATCTGGACAGGAAATGCTGACCCAGGTGACTTTGTAGATGAGGATCCGGTCCACCAATATATCCGTGAAGTGCTTGGAGTCGACATTGAATTTCAATACACGGCAACCGATGCTACTGAGCAGCTGACACTGATGCTGGCCAGTAGTACCTATCCTGATGCCCTGCATTTGAAACCCGAGGAAATAATGGATAACTATATAACCGGGGGACATCTTGTGGAAGTCGGTCCTTATCTGGAAAAATACGCTCCCTGGTTATATGAATACATGGCAAGCAAACCCTCTGCATTCTCACTGGGTATAGAAGGTTACTCAGGAAGGTTTTTCTATGTGCCCGGGTCTTTTGGCTATACCGAAGACTTCCCTTGCATTGAACCCTCCCTGGGTTTCCGCTATGATGTATGGAGAATGCTGGCTGAAGATCCTGCCGATCTGCCAAAGCCCAAGGATTTGGATGAGTTCTTTGAAATGGCCAAGGCAATGCAGGAAGCATTTCCTGAATTTAACGGAAGAAAGACATATGCCTTTTCCGGATGGTTTGGAGAAGAGTGGGGGGCTGTCTGGTCTGTTTATGCCATTCAACGTTTCGGCGGCTCCCATGCCTGGGTGGGATCAGCTACTCAGGCTGACAACTGGAAACAAAAATACTGCTTTGACAGTGAGGAATGGATGTGGGGCATGCGCTTCCTTAACAGGGCATACAGAGAAGGAATCGCCGATCCAGAAGCTGTAACCATGACTATGGATGAATATAATCAGAAGCTGGCCCAGGGAATAATACTCATAAACTATTACTCCGGCGGATGGCTGGATGGTGTTGCCAACAGGGCGAGAGCAGCAGCAGGTTTCCCTGAACAGAAATTGGTTCCCTATACCTGGATGAGATATCCTGAGTCCTCAGGCATCACAGCCGAGCCCATTACAGGGCAATACTTCCCCAATGGCATGACCGGTTTGTATATTACAGTCAACTGCAAAGATCCCGAAGAAATCATTAAAAGACTTGCCTGGCTGAGTACTGAAGAGGGCATTGCTTTGCAGGGAATGGGTGTTGAAGGCATCCATTGGACATATGATGAAGACGGTTTCAGAAAGCCTACCGATGAGATCATTGAAATGGTAAAAAGCGATCCTGACTATATTGAAAAAACCGGAATCGGCAAGTATGTCATTTTCAGCAACTATTACGGTGGCTTTGATTCAAAAGGAGACGCCTACACCATCCTTGAGAACAAGTATTACCTTGCAGAAAGTGAAGATGAGTATGATCTGGAATACAAGGAGATCTTAGGACTGGATCCCAACCTTACTGTAGAGTTCAACGCTGCCAGAGCAGGTATGACTCGTGACGACGAGGCATTTGTTTATGAAAAGGGCATCGAACCCGGTTCGGATCTGGCTCTCATTGAAAGTCAGTTGTACTCATTACAGGCGGAGTATATCGGAAAGCTCTATCTTGCCAAAGATGACGCTGAATTTGACAGGCTCATAGATGAATGGCGGACAAAAGCTGAAAATATAAATTATATGGATTATTACAACCATATAAATCCAATAATTGAAGCAGCCTACCTGGAGTATCTCGCGGGAAGGAAATAAAAACCCCGGATACCGCAATACAGTGCCAGTTATCAAATATGCAACGGCATCAATAGCTTAAGCTTTGCTGCTATTGGCAATTGCTCAAAAAAGAAGAAGAAAAGCCGAAAGCAAATAGTCTAAACTAAGAAAAGCCACGAGTTCTTTGAACAAAAGAGCACGTGGCTTTTGAATCAGGTAAAACTGGGCTTTGCACAGGAAAAAGCAAAGGTTAATATATTAAAACCCGCTATATAGCGGGTTTTTGAACTAAACATCACTTCAGAATGTAGATTAATATCCACAATAAACTCTCAGATTGCAATAAAATATCTCTGCATTCTTCCACTGTTTGTAATGAAACTCCATCTTTATGTGCTACAATATATAATGATACCAGAAATTAAGACAGACAAAACGGCCAAAATAAGTTAGTATGGAACTATGGAAAAGAGAAGAAATTTTACACCGGAAGAAAAAGCAAAAATAGTGATTGAGGTCTTAAGGGAAG